>DATHVP010000085.1:0-1777 GCA_035461245.1 Longimicrobiales bacterium
ATGGTGCCGTCAGTACCGTCAGTCCCCTCAGCGCCGTCAGCTTCCTGCTGGGGTTGCGGCCGCTCCCGCAGGACGACAGGCAGTTCTTCGGGCCGGGGCAGGTCATCCAGCGAACGGAACCCGAAATGCTCCAGGAACTTCCTTGTCGTGCCATAGAGCAGCGGCCGGCCCAGGCCCTCGGCCCGGCCGACCGGCGCCACCAGTTCCCGCTCCACGAGGGTGCGCAGCACGCCGCTGGAGCCGACACCACGGATGTCCTCCACCTCGGCGCGGCCCAGCGGCTGGCGGTACGCGATGATGGACAGCACCTCCAGCGCCGGCGCCGACAGCCGCGACGGCTGGGGCACGCTGTCGTAGCGCTCCAGAACGGATACGAACTCCGGGCGCGTCAGGAGCTGGAACCCGCCGGCGACCTCATAGATCTGGAACGACCGCTCGCTGAGCTCGTACTCCGCGCGCAACTCCCGGATCACCGCCTCGACGGTGTCCTCGTCCAGCCGCTCGTCCACCCGGGACAGGTCCTCGGCGGACAGGGGCGCATCGCTGGCGAACAGCAGCGCTTCAATGATCTGCGTCAGGCGCATCCGCGTCTTCCGTGTCTGCCTCGTCCATGCCTGTCCCGTCCACGTCTGCTTCGTCCGGATCCACGTCGTCCCGCCGGTACAGCCAGATGTCGGCGAACGGCTCGCTCTGCCGCATGGAGAGCTGACGGCGCTTCGACAGCTCCAGCCCCGCCATGAACGTGACCACCCCGTGCAGCTTGTCGCCGAACGGCTCCACCAGCCGCCGGAACTCCACGCGGGCAAGCTGCGCCAGCGTCTGGACGATGAGGCCGATCTTCTCCTCGATGGGCACCGCCCGCTGGGCGACGACGTGGTCGTCCGGCCCCTTCGGGCGCTCCCCGACCCGCAGGGCGGCGGCAAACACCTCGTCCCAGGTGCACTCCAGCTCAGCCACCACCGGCTGCGACGTCGTCCGGGGCGGCACATGCCCGCGGGCGTAGTGGCGGCCCCGGTCCGCCTGGGCCTCCGCCAGCCGCAGCGAGGCCTCCCGGAAATGCTCGTACTCCAGCAGCCGACGCACCAGCTCCGCGCGCGGGTCCTCCAGCTCGCCCAGCGCGTCCGTGCGACGGGGCATCAGCATCTGCGCCTTGATTCGCACCAGCGTCGCCGCCATCTCCAGGAACTCGCCGGCCCGGTCCAGCCCCAGCCGCTCCACGTCCGACATCGCCCGCAGGAACTGCTCGGTGATCTGCCCGATGGGGATGTCGAATATGTCGATATCCTGCTCCCGGATAAGGTGCAGGAGCAGGTCGAGCGGACCCTGGAACCGGTCCAGCTCAACGACGAACGCGCCGTCGACGTTAGCGGTCGGGTTGTGCGGTTCTGCCACGGCTTCGACGGGAGACTTCATAGGCGGGAGAAGCTATGTCGGGTCTCGTGCCGGCGCTACCCCTGCCCGGCGCCCCGAGGGATTGACAGGACCCGCCTGCCACGCATAGGTTTCAAGGCTTAGTTGCAATACCATATGACCAGTGATCGGTAGATCCGTTCCACTCGCAGGAGGCCGGGTTGGCGAACTCACCCAGCGCAGAAAAGCGACACCGTCAGGCGCAGAAGCGCTACGAACACAACCGCGCACAGCGGTCGCGCATGAAGACCGGGATCAAGAAGGTACTCGGCGCCCCCGACGCGGCGACGGCGGAGACTGCGTTCCGTGAGGTCTCGGCGATGCTGGACCGCATGGCCAGCCGCCGGGCGATCCATCCCAATAAGGC
>DATHVP010000086.1:0-11981 GCA_035461245.1 Longimicrobiales bacterium
CGCGGGAGGCCTGGCCGCTGACCGTGCGGTTCTTCCGCCAGTACCTGGACGCGCAGCCGTAACGCCGAAGCTGCGGCCGAGGTACTGCGCGCGGCTTACTGCGGGCGAAGGACTGCGGGCGACTTACTGCGCGTGGCTTACTGCGGGCGACGGACGCGGGCGACGGACGGCGGACGGCGGGCGAGCGACGGGCGAGCGACGGGCGAGCGACGGACGGCGGGCGACGGACGGCGAGCGACGGACGGCGAGCGGCTTACTGCGGGCGTGCGGGCGACGGACGGCGGGCGACATAAGGCGGGGCGACGTCGGCGGGGGCCCAGGCCGGCCGTCGCGGACTGCACAAATCTCCCCGCTTTTCGTCGAGTGTGCAGTCCACGACGTAATTATGCAGCAGAATCGCCCAAACGACGTCGCCGACTGCACAATCGTCTGGAAACACCTGGATTTGTGCAGTCCGCGACGCGCCGTGGCCCGCGGTAAGGCAACCCCAGTCGATCATTTCCAGGAGGCGCCCCCGGACGGTCACCTCCGGCAGGTCGCCCACAGCCGGGTGCCGCGCCGTCCGTCGCCCGGGTTCACCGCCCGGGTTCACCGCCCGGGTTGGCCGCCCGGGTTCGCCGGCCGGAGTTCGCCCCCCGCCTCACCAGCAGCGCTTTCCCGAACGGCCATCTGCCCGCAATTTCCCGCCCGGCGAACGCCCGTCCGTCGCCCGCCATCCGTCGCCCGCCATCCGTCGCCCGCCGTCCGTCGCCCGCCATCCGTCGTCCGTTATCCGCCGCGCCGCGAGTCGCCTGCAGACCAGCCTCCTACCGCCCCCCAGGTCCCCGGACAAACCGTCCCGGCGTCGCCCCCGTATGCTCCCCGTCCCGCAGCACGGGCACGCCATTCACCAGCACGTGCCCAACGCCCGTGGCGTACTGGTGCGGGTCCTCGAACGTGGCGTGGTCCGAAATCGTGGCCGGGTCGAACACCACCACGTCGGCGAACATGCCGGGCCGCAGGGCGCCGCGGCGCTCGAGGTTGAACGTCTCGGCGGGCAGCGTAGTCAGCCGGAAAATAGCCTCCTCCAGCGGCAGCACGCCCTCGTCGCGGACGTACCGTCCCAGCAGCCGGGCGAAGTTGCCGTACGCCCGGGGGTGCGGGCTGGACCGGAGGAACTCGCCCTCGGCGGCCATGGACGCGGCGTCGGAGCCGAAGCTCATCCACGGCAGCTGCATCTGGCGGCGCACATTGTCCTCGGACATGAGGAAGTAGACGGCGCCCACGCGGCTGTCGTCCTGGACGACGAGGTCCATGGCCGCCTCCTCGGGCGACGTCCCGCGCATGGCGGCCACCTCCGCCAGCGTCCGGCCGGTGAGGTACTTGAGCGAGTCCTGGCGGAACGTCGTCAGGATGACGCGCTCCGGCGAGCCCGCCAGCAGGTACAGGCTCTCCCACTCCGGCGACGGCGTGCGCATCTCCCGCAGCACGCGCGCCCGCACCGTCGGGTCCTGCAGGCGACGTCGCCACTCCGGCAGCCCGCCCTCCTGCACCCACGGCGGCATGGCCGCGTTCAGGCCCGTGGCGCCGGCGGTGTAGGTGTACATGTCCGCCGTGATGCCCAGGCCTTCGCGCCTGGCGCCCTCCACCAGCGCGATGACGCTGTCCATCTTCGCCCAGTTCCCAGCGCCCGCCGCCTTCAGGTGGTAGATCTGCGCCGGGACATGCGCCTCCCGGGCGATCGTTATCAGCTCCTCCACCGCCTCCAGCAGGCCGTCGCCCTCACTGCGCATGTGGGAGATGTACATGCCGCCATGGCGCCCGGTCTCCGCCGCCAGCGCAACCAGCTCGTCGGTGGACGCGAACGCCGCCGGCGCGTAGATCAGTGACGAGCCCACGCCCAGCGCGCCCTCCTCCATGGCCTGCGCCACGAGTCCGCGCATGCGCTCCAGCTCCGACGCCGACGGCGCCCGGTTGTCGTAGCCGAGGACGTGGATGCGGACCGTTGTCGCGCCGACGAAGGACGCCACGTTCGTGGCGATCCCGCTGCGTTCCAGGTGCTCCATGTACTCGCCGAACGTGGTCCAGGCGACGTCGTACCTGATGTCCCCCTGCTCCTCCACCATCCGGCGCTTCATGTCCTCGTTGAGCGGCCCCATGGACGTGCCCTCGCCCATGACCTCCAGCGTGACGCCCTGGCGGATGTTGCTCATGGAGCGGCCGTCGTGCAGCAGCGAGACGTTCGCCCACGACAGCGTGTTGATGAAGCCCGGCGCCACCGCCAGCCCGGTCGCGTCGATCTCGTCTCCGGCGCTCTCCCCGGAGAGGTCGCCGATGGCGGCGATGCTGTCGCCGATGATGCCGACGTCGGCGACGAACGGTTCGGCGCCGCTGCCGTCATAGACGGTGCCGCCGCGGATGATGATGTCGTAGGTCGGGACACGGCCGCAGCCGGCGGCCGTCAGGAGGACCACGAGGGCGAGGAAGCGACGTCGCATGGCACTTTTTCCGGTGCAGGTGGCGGATCCGGCAAGCTACGGACGGCCGGATGCCGGCGGAAGGGCAGGCCTGGCCTCGCGACGGCGGCGCTTCGTGTAGGCAGATCCCCTACGGAGGTTCAGTGGATTCTCTATTACCCGCCGACTGCCGGCAGTGTATCGTGTGTCTCAGACGGACCGGCAACGGTCCTGGACCTTCTCTCCCGGCGCTGCGGCCGGGGACTTTCCACGCAGGACGATCCTTCCGGGGGTGCCGCAAGGCACCCCCTTCCTCCTTTCAGGACCGGTCATTCTTCCGTGTCCAGTCGGCGCACGGTACTGTTGGGGATGCCTCCACCCGAAACCGCCTCGTGTGTCACGTGCGGCACGGTCCTCGCCGGCAGCTACTGCCACGCGTGCGGCGAGAAACAGCGCGACGCGTCGGACCTGACGCTGCGGGCGTTTGCCGGCTACGCGCTGGAAGCCGTCACCAACGCCGATGCCCGCCTCTACCGCACCGTGCGCACCCTGGTCACGCGGCCGGGACTGCTGACCCGCGAGTACGTGGCCGGGCGCCGCAAGCCGTACATGGAACCGCTGCAGCTCTTCCTGCTGGTCAACGTCCTCTACTTCCTGACCCTGGGCACCGTCATCGGCACGTCCGCGTTCACCACGGACCTGGCGTTCCACCCGCTGCAGCCGCTGTACGGCCCGCTGGCGGCGGAGATGCTGGAGGCGCGCGTCGGCGCGTTCCCCGAGCGCGGGCCCGGTGAGCCCATGTCGAGCTGGACCTCCCGCTGGACGGAGGAGCAGGTGGAACTGCGGCAGCGTTTCGCCGAGGCGTCGCCCCGCTACGCGAACTCGCTGGTAATCCTCATGGTGCCCATGTTCGCCCTGGCGCTGCGCGTGCTGCGACGTCGCACCACGTTCATCCCGGAGCTGGTCTTCTCGCTGCACTTCTTCGTCATCGTGCTGGCCCTGTCCATGACACTGCCCGCGTTCCTGCTGCTGCTGCACTCGATGGGCATGCCGGGCATGACCGCCATCGGCAGCGACGCCGCCGTGGCCCTCGTGCTCTTCGCAGGGTTCGCGGCATACCTCGCGTCCGCCTTCCGCCGCGTGCATGGGGACGGGAAGGGCGCGGCCATCGCCCGCAGCCTTGCCGCCGTCCTCCTGCTCTTCTTCGTCGTCACCATCTACCGCGGGATCCTGTTCGTCGTGGTGTTCCACGCAGTCTGAGCGCGCCGCCCGCCGTTGCGGGGGCGGGTACCCCGCGGTGTATGGTTTATGGGGATTGTGTATGGTTGCCATGCCCTATACACGATCCCCATACACCATCCCCATACACGATCCCCATAAACCATCCCCATACACCATCCACTGTCCGTTCCGCGTGCGCAGAAATGGCGGTTGGCCTATTTTTCAGGATCCGACCGAACAGCCATACGGACGAGGACGAGCCATGATCCACCTGATCCACTCCCGTGCGCGCCTGCCTGGCGCCGCCCTGCCGTTCGCCCTGGCCGGAGCCGCTGCACTCCTCCCGCCGGCGGCGGTACCGCTTCATGCGCAGGAGCCCGCTGGCGCCCAGGCCGCGGCCCGCTGGGACGTTTCCAACTCCCTGGGCCCCGCACGGGACGTCGCGTTCGAGACGGACGAGGCCACCTGGGTCAACGTCACTGTCAGCCCCGACGGCCGGACGGTCATCTTTGACGTCCTGGGCGACATCTACTCCATGCCCATCACCGGCACCGGTGCGACCACCACGGAGGCCGACTCCCCGGCAGGCGCCTTCGCTGCGGCGGGCGGCGGTGCCCCCAACGGCCTGGCCACTCGCATCCGCGGCGGTGCGGCGTACGAGATGCAGCCGCGCTTCAGCCCTGACGGCCAGTGGGTGGCGTTCATCAGCGATGCCGGTGGCGGCACCAACGTCTGGCTCATGCGGCCCGACGGTAGTGACGCCCGCCAGGTCACCCGGGAGACGCAGCGGCTGGTGAACAACCCGGCGTGGTCGCCGGATGGGCGCACCATCTACGTGCGCAAGCACTTCATCGAGCAGCGCTCGCTGGGCGCCGGCGAGATCTGGGCGTACCACATCAGCGGCGGCGCAGGCCTGCAGGTCACGGAGCGCCAGGGCTGGCAGAAGGACCAGAACGAGCCCGCCATCTCGCCCGATGGTCGCTACCTCTACTACAGCCGGGACGTGACGCCGGGCACCACGTTCGAGTACAACAAGAACGTGCACGCCGTCATCTATGCGGTCATGCGCCGGGACCTGGAGACAGGCGAAGAGACTGCGTTCCTGAACCGCCCCGGCGGCTCCATCGCCCCCATGCCCTCCCCCGACGGCCGCCACCTCGCCTTCATTCGACGCGTCGGCACCAACTCCGTCCTGTTCCTGCGGGACCTGGAGACGGACCACGAGTGGCCCATCTTCCACCGCCTCGACCGGGACATGCAGGAGATCTGGGCGAACCACGGCGTCTACACCCAGTACGAGTGGCTGCCGGACAGCCGGTCGCTGGTCATCTGGGGCGAGGGCCGGATCTGGCACGTGGACGCGGTGGCACGGGGCGCGGAGCCCAGCTACAGGCAGATCCCGTTCCGCGTCCGCGTGGAGCAACGCACCCACGAGCCGCTCCGGTTCCCGCAGGAGGTGGCGCCCGACGAGTTCGACGTGCGCCTGCTGCGCAGCACCACGACGTCGCCTGACGGACGCCTCGTCGCGTACAGCGCCCTCGGCCGCGTCCACGTCCGGCCCATGCCCGCCGGTGAGGCGCGCCCGCTCATCCGCCCGGCCGCCGGCGCGCCGACGGAGTATCAGTTCTACCCGGCGTTCTCGCCGGACAGTCGTCGCATTGCGTACGTCACGTGGAGCGACGAGGAAGGTGGCCGCGTCCGCGTCGCCAACAGCGATGGCGGCAACGTCCGCACGGTGGTGAACGTGCCCGGCCACTATGTGGAGCCGTCGTTCTCGCCGGACGGCCGCTGGCTCGTCTACCGCCGCATCGGCGGCGACTCCCGCCGCGGCCCGTACTGGGGCAGCGAGACGGGCGTGTACGTGGTGCCGGCGGACGGCAGCGCCGAGCCGCGGCGCGTGACCGGCGGCGGTGTGGAGCCGCGCTTCGACCACACCGGCGAGCGCATCTACCTGCGGGCGAACCGGGGCGGCCGCACGGCCCTCATCTCGGTGACCCTGAACGGCACCGACGAGATCGTCCACTTCCAGTCCGGCAACGCCACGCAGATCGTGCCCTCGCCGGACGGCCAGTGGGTAGCCTTCGCCGAGCGGTTCCACATCTACGTGGCGGCGTTCCCGCGCACCGGCCGGCCCGTGGACCTGGGCCCGTCCGTCCGCGGCTTCCCCGTGGCCCGCATCTCCCGTGACGCCGGCTTCGCCGTGCACTGGTCCGGCGACTCACAGCGGGTGCACTGGACGCTGGGCCCCGACTACTTCACCCGGGACCTGGGCCGCACGTTCACCTGGCTGGGCGGCCCGGACGCGGCGCTGGGCGAGACGCAGCCGGCGGAGCCGGAGGCGGCGGGTGTGCACATCGGCTTCAGCGCGCCCACGGACGTGCCCGCGGGCACCATCGCGCTGACGGGCGCCCGCATCATCACCATGGCCGGCGTGCAGCCGGGCCAGGCCATGCCCGAGGACGGCGTCATCGAGAATGGCACCATCCTCGTCTCCGGCAACCGCATCGCCGCCATCGGGCCGGCGGCGTCGGTGCAGGTGCCCGACGGCGTGGAGGTCATTGACGTCAGCGGCCGCACCATCATCCCCGGCATCATCGACGTGCACGCCCACGTGGGCGGCGAGTCGGCGGGCCTGCTGGGGCAGAGCAACTGGTCGTTCCTGGCGAACCTGGCGTTCGGCGTCACCACCGCCCACGACCCGTCCAGCGACACCGAGACCATCTTCAGCAACAGCGAACTCATCCGCGCCGGCATGAAGCTCGGCCCGCGCCTGTACTCCACCGGCACCATCCTCTACGCCGCGGAGTCCGGCTCCCGGGCGGAGATCAACAGCTACGAGGACGCGCTGTCCCACATGCGGCGCATGAAGTCGGTGGGCGCGTTCTCCGTGAAGAGCTACAACTACCAGCGGCGCGACCAGCGCCAGTGGGTGATCCAGGCCGCACGGGAACTGGACATGATGGTGGTGCCCGAGGGCGGCGCGCTGTTCTACTTCAACATGTCCATGATCCACGACGGCCACACCGGCATCGAGCACTCGCTGTCGGTGCCCCACGTGTATCGTGACGTGGTCACGCTCTTCGCCGAGAGCGACGTCGGCTACACACCGACACTCGTGGTGGGCTACGGCGGGATCTGGGGCGAGAACTACTGGTACCAGCACCAGCAGGTCTGGAACCACGAGCACCTGCTGCGCTGGGTGCCGTCCGACGTGGTGCTGCCGCTGGCCCGCCGCCGCATGATGGCCGAGGACGACGACTGGAACCACATCATGCTGGCCGAGGGCGCCAGGGAGATCCACGACGCCGGCGGCCTCGTCAACCTGGGCGCCCACGGCCAGATGCAGGGCCTGGGCGCGCACTGGGAGCTGTGGAGCTTCGTGCAGGGCGGGATGACGCCCTGGGAGGCACTGATGGTGGCCACCATCAACGGCGCCCGCTACATCGGGCTGGACAACGATCTGGGCTCGCTGGAGGCCGGCAAGCTTGCCGACCTGGTCGTCCTGGATGCAAACCCGCTGGACGACATCCGGAACAGCGAACGCATCAGCATGGTAATGATCAATGGCCGGCTCCACGATGCCGCCACCCTGCGGGAGCTCGGCGGTGCACAACGGGCCCGGTGGGACGCACCCGTCATGTTCTGGAACCGATAAACCCATGGAACGACGCCGTACACTGCTGAGTTCAGCGCTGGTCCTGGCGGCTGGCGCACTGGTACTGGCCGCGCTGCCGCTGCAACCGTTGCCTGCGGCGGCCACCGGCACACCCATCATGGCGGTGGTGGCGGGCGAGACCGCGGCCGTCCGGGACATCCCGTGGGGCGTCGGCGAGAGGGCAACGTACAGGGCCAGCTACAACGTGGTCGGCCGCGTGGGCACGGGTGTCATGAATGTTACCAGGATAGACACCATCCGCGGCCGGCCGGCGTTCCACATCGTGAATACGTTACAGGGTCGCGTGCTCTTCGCCCGCGTGAACAACCGTTTCGAGACGTGGCTCGACGTGCGCGACGTGTTCTCGCACCGCTTCGAGCAGAGCACGCACGAAGTCAATTTCCGGCGACGTCGTACCCGGGAGTTCTTCCCGTCCGACCGACGGTGGACAGGGCAGACGAACGATCAGCCTGAGAGTGGCTCCCTGAGCACCGGCCAGCCGCTGGACGACACGTCGTTCCTCTACTTCGTCCGGACCCTCGACCTGCAGGTAGGCAGGGAATACACCTTCAATCGGTACTGGAACCCGGAGGGCAACCCCGTCCGCATCCAGGTGCTGCGCCGGGAGACCGTCACGGTGCCGGCCGGCACGTACAACACGCTGGTGCTCCGACCCATCATCCAGACCAGTGGTCTGTTCGCCGAGGGCGGCGAGGCGGAAGTCTTTTTTGCCGAGGATGGCGCGCGGCAGATGGTCATGCTGCGGGCCCGCGTGTCCTTCGGCACTCTGCAGCTCCAGCTCGAGGAGTTCACGCCCAGCCAGCGGCGCTGACGGGGTCATGCCGGGGGGCTCCCTCCGCTTGACCCGGTTCCCCTGCAGCGCGTAGCATCTCCGTCATGCGCACACACGGATGGATGACGCGGCGCCTCGCGGCATGGTGCGTCGCGACGATGGCGACGGCCGCCGCACTGCCACTGGGTCCCGTGGCGGCGCAGCAGCCGCTGCCGGCGGAGGACACCGCGGCGGGGCCGCAGTACCCGCTGCCGGCGGGCCCGCGGACGGGCGAGGAGCTGACGGTCTACCACGCCGTCTTCGACCAGGGCGACGCGGTGTGGGAGAAGTTCGGCCACAACGCCATCTGGATCCATGACGCGACGTCGGGTTCGACCATCTCCTATAACTACGGCATGTTCTCCTTCGACCAGGCGGGTTTCATCCCGCGGCTGATGCGCGGCGACATGCTGTACTGGATGGACGCGCGCAACGCAGACGACGAACTCGCCGCGTACACCTACTTCGACCGCACTGTCACCGTGCAGCGGCTCAACCTGCTGCCGGCGCAGCGGCACGCGCTGCGGGAGTACCTGGAGTGGAACTGGCTGCCGGAGAACCGGGAGTACCTGTACGACTACTTCCGCGACAACTGCTCCACGCGAGTCCGCGACGCGCTGGACCGGGCACTGGGCGGCGCCATCAGCGGTGCCCTCACGGGGGTGCCCTCCGGCACGTCGTTCCGCTGGCACAGCCTGCGCCTCACCGCCGCCAGCACCGCCACCAGCGCCGGCCTGCTGCTGGGGCTGGGCCCACCCACCGACGAGCCCATCGACGCGTGGGAGGAGGGCTTCATCCCCATGCTGCTCATGGACCACCTGCGCACCGTGCAGGTGCCCGACGGCCGGGGCGGCATGCAGCCGCTGGTAGCGGAGGAGCGGGTCCTGTACCAGTCCTCCCGCGAGCCCGCCGCCGCCGCGCCGCCCTCCCGCATCGCAGGCTTCCTGCTGGTGGGCGTGCTGGCCGGCGCCGCGTTCGCCGCGCTGGGGTACTTCGCGGGTCGGCGTCGCCAGGCCGGCCGGCGCGCGGCGTTCGGGCTGGCAGTCGCCTTCACCGCGTGGGGCGTGATCACCGGTTTCTTCGGCCTGATCCTCGCCCTGCTCTGGGCCGCGACGAACCACGTCTACTCCTACGGCAACCTGAACCTGCTGCAGGTCAACCCGCTGGGGTTCCTGCTGGCCGTGGCGGCGCCCCTCGCCGTGCTGCACCGCACCACCGGCCGGTTCCATGCGACGTCCCGCCTCGCGTGGCCGGCCGCCGTTACCCCTGCCGCCCTGTCCATCGTCGGGCTGCTGCTCCACGCCGTGCCGGGCGTGGACCAGGTCAACGGCCCCATTATCGCCCTGGCACTGCCCATCCACCTGGGTGCTGTCCTCGCCCTGTACCAGGCGATTCGGGGTCCCGCGTCCTCCAATGAGGACGCATCAGCAGAAATGCGGCTGCCTGCCGCGGCTTGAGGTTGGCATTACGTTTGCCCAGTTGGGCGTCGGCTGCTCAGGTGAGCACCTGACAAGACACTGTGAGAGGTTGGGACAAATGACGAACACAATTCGCAATTCGGCGAGCGTTCTCGCGATTGCCGCCCTGCTCAGCGGCTGCGCGGGACTTAACCAGACCCAGCGCGGCGCCGTCATCGGCGGCGCGGCGGGCGCGGCGGTGGGCGCCGCGGTAGGCAGCGCCACCGGCTCGACGGCCCGTGGCGCCATCATCGGTGCCGCGGTCGGTGGTACCGCCGGCGCCGTCATCGGCGCGCAGATGGACCGGCAGCGGGCCGAGCTGGCCGCGGAGCTGGAAGGCGCCCGCGTCGAGCGTTACGGCGAGGGCCTGCTCATCACGTTCGACAGCGGCCTGCTCTTCGGCTTCGACTCCGATGTGGTGACCGGCGCCGCGCAGACGAACCTGACGAACCTGGCCAACAGCCTGCGTCGTCATCCGGACACCGAGGTCCTCATCGTCGGTCACACCGACAACGTGGGCTCGGCCCAGTACAACCAGGGGCTGTCGGAGCGCCGGGCGAACTCCGCCCGCAACTTCCTGGTTTCCCAGGGCGTGCCGGCCGACCGGATCCGTACCCAGGGCATGGGCCTGCGCGAGCCGGTGGCCAGCAACGAGACCGAGGCGGGCCGCTCGCAGAACCGTCGCGTAGAGGTCGCCATCTTCGCCTCCGAGGAGTACCGGCAGGAGCTGCTGCGGCGCCACGGCGGACAGTAGATCCAACGCCCGTACAGAGTGGCAGAGGCCGGTGGCCCATACGGGTCGCCGGCCTCTTGCGTTCAGGCGCGCTCACTTCGCTCGCGCGGTGGTGGATGGTGCCGCGCATCGCTTCGCTCGCGCGGGGTGTGCACTCGCTCTGCTCGCGCGAGTGGGACGGCGGCTACGGCATGCCGCGCAGCAACGGCAGCAAGCGGGCTCGGGTGTATCGCTGCAGGAGCACCGGGTACAGGTTTACGAGGACGTTGCCCACCAGCAGGTAGACAGCCCAGCCGGTCCACCCGACGTTGAAAGCGATGGCAGCCGTACCTGCTCCGAAAATGAGCAACACAAGGTGACTGCGCTCTCCCTCCACAGTTCGATCCCACATCGCCTGGACGTATGCCCGGCTACGGACCACCCGGTACCCGGGCTCTCGAGCCCGGCGGCGGCGATTTGCGATGTCCCCATCCGGCACCATTGCCCGGAACCACCGGACACCAAGAAGGCGGTAGATCAGACCTGATCGCTCGAAACCTCCGGGATGGTAGTACCTGGCGGGCAACATTATCGGAAGCGCAGATACGGCAAGAAGGCCGATGAGGACCACAAGGGGCGGCATCAGATCCCCGGCTTCATAATCGAACGGCCTGAGCGGCCCCCACAACGCGAGCCAGAAGAGAAGGAGCGGGCCGAGCCAGCCCCCTGCCATCGCTGCGAACGGAATCACGTTGAAACCACGCGTCGTGGTTACGATCCCGTGAGATCCCGCCGTTCGGTTACACTGATTCATGATCCGATGTGCCCGCCCCGTGCTGATGCGATTGTGCCGCTCACCGCGCCCGCGACGCCCGCGTTCGCGCGGTGGAATGGATGCGCGCCGCCGTGGTGGCGTCATCGCGCAGCACCTCCGCAATCGCGTCCGCGATTCTGCGCGCGCCCTGCGCCGACGGCTCGATCTGCATGACGAAGTCGCCGGGTTCCGTGCACACGTCGCGCAACTCCAGCACCTCCAGGCCAAGTCGCGCGGCGGTACGGATGATACGGTCGTTCATCACGCCCAGCGGCACGCGCGCCAGCTCGGCGAAGGGCGGCGGCTCGAGCTGCACCTCGTAGATCGTGCACAGGACGGTGCGCGCAACGCGGTCGGTAACGGCGCGTGCCACCGCCTCATACGACGCGGAGAACTCCTCGGCGATATCCAGCAACGCACCTAACAGATCCATGGCGCTCGCGGCAGGCCGATCCAGCAGCGAGAGATGCCGCGTCAGGTCATTCCCGCCGATGCTGACAAAGGCGCACGCGTCCCGCGACTTAACCTGCTGGAGTTGCTCCGGAATCTCGGACATGACCGCGCCATCCCGGGCAAGGAGGTCCACCGTCCAGCCCTCGCCGAGGACCTCGCGCAGATGTGTCGCCGTGTCCGGCGACGGCCGCGTGTACGGCTGGTTATCCAGGATGGAATCCCCGATGAGCAGGACGTCCCGATACATCACGTCTCCTTCAGACAAAGCAGGTTCAGCGGCCGTATTTCATCCGCCAGCGAACCACACCCCGCGCGAGCGAAGCGAGTCGCGCTCCATCCGCGAGCGCAGCAAGCGGCCCACCCGCGCCGAGCGAAGCGAGTCGCGCACCATCCGCGAGCGCA
>DATHVP010000087.1:0-16493 GCA_035461245.1 Longimicrobiales bacterium
CGAAGAAGGCCCCGGCGAAGAAGGCCCCGGCGAAGAAGGCCCCGGCGAAGAAGGCCCCGGCGAAGAAGGCCCCGGCGAAGAAGGCCCCGGCGAAGAAGGCCCCGACAGCCGAGGCGCCAGCCGCGACGCCGGAATCTCCGCCTTCTTCTGACGCCGCCATCGCGACTCCGAGAAAGAAGCGCGCCCGCAAGTCGGCTGCGTCCGGAACCGCGGAGGCAGGCACCGCTACGGAGGCAACGGCAGCAACTCCGGCCGAGGCCGGGTCCGGAGCGGCGCCGGCGGCAACCGACGCCAATACCGGTTCAGCCCGCAAGACGGCCAGGAAGACGGGGCGCAAGGCGGCCCGGAAAAAGGTCCGCTTCGACGACGATGACGCACCGGTCGGCCGGAAGAAGAAGCGGGCGCGGCTGGAGAAAATGCGTCGTGCGGGAATCTTCGGTGTACCGGGCCAGCCGACCCGCCCGCGAAAGAAGAAGAAAAAGAAGCGTGACGAACTGGTGCGTCCGTCGCCGCCGCTGGAACAGACGGATCCGCTGAAGCACTACCTGGCGGGCGAGATGGTCCCATGCCCGGTGGGCTGTGGCGGCTTCTCCGAGGTCGTCCGGATCAGCACCATGGAAAACGGGGGCGGCGAGATCTGGTTCGAATGCCTGAGCTGCGCCCAGCGTCGCATGTTCGAGATGCCACCTGCCACAGAGGATGAGCGTCGCACCATTTTCGATCTCGTGGAGGGTGGCGCGGAACCGACGTGCCCGCGACATTCGAAGCTGGTTCAGTTGCGACGTCGCGGCAGGGATTTCGTGTGTCCGGAGTGTGGCGTTGCGTACCCGGAGATCACGTAGTCCAGGAGTTCGATGTACATCAATACGATGCCCGCGGCGAAGCGAAACCTGCGTATGCGCCGGAGCCGTGGCGCGCGCGTCTTCGTCTTCGCAGCCATCGTATACCTGCTTACCGCCCTCGTCCGCCTGCAGGTGGTCGAGGGCGAGCAGTATGCACTGACTGCCAAGAACAATCGTCTGCGGGAGCTGCCGGTGCCGGCGCCCAGGGGCACCATCTACGACCGGCACGGCCGGGTTGTAGCGGAGAACATCCCGGGCTATTCCATCCAGTTGATGCCGAGCCATGCGGATAGCATGGCGGCCCAGATCGAGCGGCTGAAGCCGGTCCTGGGCCTCAGCGATGCGGAGGTGGAACGGGGCAGACGGCGCTGGCAGCGACAGCGGCACCTGCCCCTGGTCCTGATGGCCGATGCGCCGGAATCCGCCGTGGCGGCGCTGGCCGAGCGCCACCATCAGTTCCCGACGGTTATCGTCAGCGAGTACGCCCGGCGCCACTACCCGGCCGGCGGGGCGGCGGCGCATTTTCTGGGCTACATCGGCGAGGTCAGCGAAGCCGAACTGGAGCTGGAACGTTTCGCCGGCTACCAGCCGGGTCGGCTGGTAGGCAAGGCCGGCCTCGAGCGCCAGTACGAGGAATGGCTGGCTGGTGAGCCGGGCAAGCGGTTCCTGGAAGTGGACGCATGGGGCCGGATCCAGCGGTGGCTGTCGGAGGACCTGGGCCAGCGGCCGGTGCCCGGCCGGGACCTGCACCTGCACCT
Organism: Longimicrobiales bacterium; assembly: GCA_035461245.1. Lineage (GTDB taxonomy): Bacteria > Gemmatimonadota > Gemmatimonadetes > Longimicrobiales > RSA9 > SH-MAG3. Next base: position 1,601 of record DATHVP010000087.1, read on the forward strand.
GGACCTGGACCTGCAGGAGTACATCGCCGACATCTTCCCCCGGGAATATACCGGCGCCATCGTCGCCCTGGACCCGCAGACGGGTGGCGTGCTGGCGTACTACAGCCATCCCACGTACGACGTCAACGACTTCATCGGCGGTATCAGTACTGAGCGCTATTCCGCGCTCATGAGCGATCCGGAACGGCCGCTGCTGGACCGGGTGGTGGCTTCCACCCAGCCGGCGGCGTCCACCTGGAAGCTGGCGGTTGCGGGGATGGCGCTGGACATGGGCATTGTGGCGCCGGACGAGTACATGCCACAGGCGTGCACGGGCAGTTACTTCTACGGTCGGACGGCGCGCTGCTGGTACGCGCCCGGCCACGGCCGGCAGAACCTTATCGACGCCATTCAGAACTCGTGCAACGTCTACTTCTACCAGCTTGGAGCCCGCATGGGCCTCGAGCGGTTCCTGGCCACGGGCATGCGGATGGGCTTCAGTGAGCGCACCGGCATTGACGTGCCTCACGAGGTCAGGCCCAATTTTCCCGACGGTCCGGACTGGTACCGCCGCCGCTGGGGCTACATGCCGCAGGACAACGAAGTGCTGAACCTGGCCATCGGCCAGGGCCCCATCAACATGACGATCATAAAGGTGGCCCACATCTACGCCGCCCTGACCGCACCCGGCGGACGGGTGCCGGCGCCGCGCCTGGCCCACGGCGAGTCGGCGCCGCAGGACACCTTCGAGTTCCGCACCACGGCCCGGGACCGCTGGTTCCTGGAAGCGGGCATGCGCAGGGTCGTGGCGCCTGGCGGCACCGCTGCCCTCAGCCGACTGGCCCAGTGGGACTTCATCGGCAAGACGGGCACGGCGCAGAACCCCCACGGGAAAAGCCACGCCTGGTTCGTGGGCACCGGCGCCCGTGAACCCGGCGGTCCGCCGGAGATCGCCATCACCATGTTTCTCGAGCACGCCGAGCACGGCTACACCGCTTCCGGCTACGTGGCAGAAGCGGTAAGTTTCTACCTGGACCGCAAATACGGGCTCCCGTACCGCCGCTGGAACACGCCCCGGCACCGGGCGGCACACGGTCTGCCGTATGACGGGCAGGCGCTGCAGGCGCCAGTGGTCGATCCGCCCATGCCGGGCGGCCACTAGCACATCAGGCCGCCCCGGGCGGTCATGGCTCACGAAGACGTGGCCGTCGCGAGAGCATCGCGGCGGCCTTTTCGTTGCGGAGGCAGCAACCATGAAGCGAACGGGCAGGATCATCAGCCCACGGGCCCAGCGGATCCGGCGCAGCCGCGGCGCACGCGTGCTCATCGTCGCCACCGTCGTATTCCTGAGCAGCGCGCTGTACCGGCTGCAGGTGGTGCAGGGCGAGCAGTATGCGCTGACGGCGCGGGAGAACCGCCTGCGCGAGTTGCCCGTGCCCGCGCCCCGCGGCACCATCTACGACCGGACGGGCCGGGTTGTCGCCGAGAACGTGCCCGGCTACATCATTCAGGTCATGCCCGGCGACGCCATGGAGCCCACCATCGAGGAGCTCACGCCGCTTCTCGGCCTGACCGAGGACCAGATCAACCGGGCCCGCCGCCGGTGGCAACGCCAGCGGCACCTGCCCATGGAACTGCTTTACGACGCCCCGGAGACCGCCGTCGCCGCCGTCGCCGAGCGCCGTCACCAGTTCCCCAACGTGCTGGTGCACCAGTATGCCAAGCGGCGCTACCCCGCCGGCGAGGCCATCGCCCACTTCATCGGTTACGTCAACGAGATCAACGACCGCCAGCTTGCGAGCCCTGACTTCGAGGGCTACCGCATGGGGCAGTGGGTCGGGCAGGCGGGGCTGGAGCGCCAGTATGAGCAGCACCTGGGCGGCACGCCCGGCAGCCGGTACCTGGAGGTGGACGCATGGGGCCGGATCAAACGGTGGCTGCCCGAGGAGATGGGCCGGCCATCAGTGCCGGGCCGGGACCTGCACCTGCATCTGGACCTGGACCTGCAGGAGTACATTCACGCCATCTGGCCCGAGGGCCAGGTCGGCTCCATGGTCGCCCTGGATCCGGCTACCGGCGGCGTGCTGGCCTATTACAGCTACCCGACCTACGACCCGAATCTCTGGATCGGCGGCATATCGCAGACTGACTATGACCGCCTCTACAATGATCCGGAACTGCCGCTGCTGGACCGGGTGGTAGGCTCGCGGACGCCCGCCGCCTCCACCTGGAAGCTGGCCGTGGCCGGCATGGCGCTGGACCTCGGTGTGATCCGGCCTGACGAGTACATGCCCCAGGCCTGCACCGGCAGCTACTTCTACGGCCGCACCGCCCGTTGCTGGTACGCGCCGGGTCACGGCCGCCAGAACCTGATTCTCGGCATCCAGAACTCCTGCAACGTCTACTTCTATCAGGTGGGTGTTCGCATCGGGCTGGAGCGCTTCATGGAGACGGGCACCCGCATGGGCTTCGGCAACCGTACCGGTATCGACGTGCCCCACGAGATCCAGCCCACCTTCCCCGGGGGCCTGGACTATTACCGGACCCGGTTCGGCTACACGCCGTATGACAACGAGGTCCTGTCCCTCGCCATCGGGCAGGGGCCGACGGAGATGACGGTCATCAAGCTTGCGCACATCTACGCCGCTCTCACCGCCCCCAACGGCAAGGTTCCCGAGCCGCGTCTCGCCAAGGGGGTGCCCGCCGATACCTTCGAGTTCCGGACCACCGCCCGGGACCGCTGGTACCTGGAGGCCGGCATGCGGCAGGTGACGGCACCTGGCGGCACGGCCGGCCGGAGTCGGGTCCCGGTATGGGACTTCATCGGCAAGACCGGTACGGCCCAGGTGCCACCACGCCCGAGCCACGGCTGGTTCGTGGGCACTGGCGCACGGGAGCCCGGCGCGCCGCCGGAGATCGCCATCACCATGTTCACGGCCCACGCCGAGAGCGGCGCCATCGCGTCCGGCATCGTCGGCGAGGCCGTCAACTTCTACCTGAGCCGGAAGTACGGCCGTGAGTTCCGCCTGTACGTGACGCCGCGCATCGCGTCGCTGCACAACTACCCGCACGACGCGTCGCACCTGAACCTGCCGGTCGTACATCCGCCCATGCCGCCCGCGGAAGCCGACGACCGCCGCGATCCGTCGCAGCGGGCGAACCCGCTGCCCGGCAGCCAGCAGGCCGATCCCAACCTGCAGCCCGGCACCGGCCAGCCCCGGCCCCTGGGTGATCCCGTGGGCGGCCCGCCGTAATGGGTGGTCCGTGGCAGGGCCGGACCGTTGCATGGAGCCATCCGTCGGCTTGCTCGCAATGGCATGACCCCGGCATCTTGGACACAGGAAACGCAACCAGGGGAGGCGTGAGATGCTGGGGTGGCTGACGAAGAGGAAGCGGATGAGCGGGGCGGTGGAGCGACGGCTCATGGTGGCCATGGCCAAGGCAGAGGAGCGCGTCATCCGTGCCCATGTCCACAACGCTCTGAACATCATGGACGCCGTGGCAGGCGAAATGAAGCCCGGCCGCGCCCTGGAACTCTACCTCGACGAAATGGAAGTGGACGAGCCCCAGGCCACCATCATCGCCAAGCGGGTCAGGGCCCAGTTCGAGGAGCAACGCCTGCGGGAGCCCGCCGACTGATCTGACGCACGCCCATCCTGCCCATCGTCCTGCAGCCGAGCGCCACAATATATGGGGGTAGCACTCTGGGGCTGACCCCATTATACTGTGGTCGAAGGTCTATCCCACCACTTTGGCTGCTCCGCAACGCGTCGGGAAACAGGAGGCGATGAATGGCCAATCCCTTCCTCAGCTCCGAGGAATACGACGAACGGGCCCACCGGTACTACGACGAGGGCAATTACGACGCGGCCCTCGACACCCTGCGGGAGGCGCTGCGGCTCTATCCCCACTCTGTCGAACTCTATGTCGGGCTTGGCTATACGCGGCTTGCCCGGGAGGAGTTCGTGTGGGCGAAGCAGGCGTTTGAGCGGGCACTGGTGCTGGACCCGGAACACGAGGACGGGCTGGTGGGCCTGGGCGAGGCGCTGTTGCGTTTCGGCCAGCGGTCGGAGGCGCTGGGGCTGTTCGCCCAGTGCCGGGCCATCGGCGGCGGGGACCTGGACCTGCTGCTGACCATGGGGCGGGCGCTGTACCGCGAGCGGCTGTACACGGAAGCGCGGGAGGTGCTGGAGGAGGCGGTGGAGCAGTACCCCGACAGCGCCGAGGCATGTGCTGCGCTGGGTTATACACTGCACCGTCTGTCGGATGAGACAGGCGGGCGTCGTCAGCTGCGGCGGGCACTGCACCTGGACAGCGGCTACCATGAGGCGCGTATCTACCTCGGGCACCTCCTTTACGACCGGGGCGACTGGGCGGGTGCCGCCCGGGAGTTTGAGCGGGTCCCGGTGTGCGAGCACTGGGACAGCCTGGCCGTCTGGCGGCTCATCGAACTGAAGCGGGCGCTGGAGGGGTTGCAGCCGGGCGCGCCGGAGCTGGGCGTGTGGGAACGCCGGCTGGAGGAGGTGGAGTCGGCGGCGGACCCGCTGGATGAATTGCTGGCGGAGATCGAGGCGGGAGCTCAGCTGCCGGAGTCGGAAGGGGCGATGGAGCGACCCCTGTTGGGCGGGACTGTCGCAGGCGCGGGACTGAAGGGACTGCCGGCAGTGGCTGCCGACGGCGATGTCGAGCCGCACCGTGTCCATCTGCCGGACGGCGGCGTCATCGTGGGCACGTGGACGGACATCGTGGAGGCGCTGCGGCAGATGCGCGCGCCGGGTGAGCCGGTTGCACAGTTCATGCGCAGGATGGCGGACGAGGCCCGTCAGCGGGCGGGTGTGACAGTGCCTGCGGAGGACCCGCGCAGCCTGGTGCTGGCCGGCGCGCAGGCGGGGTTCTGGGAAGTGGAGTACTGATAGGATGATGGACCGGGCCCGGGCGCTGCGACCACTGGACGACGCGGCGCCGGCCGTTGACCGGCTGGACACGTACGAGTCGCCCGCAGAGCTTGCCGAAGCGCTGCGGGCGACGTGGCTTGCCGTGGACACCGCGCTCCGGGTCCTCCTCCGGAGCGACGGCGGTGCGCCGGACGAGGTGCGCCTGAAGGCCATGTCGCGGTCGGAGCTGAAGCATGATGCGCTCATCACCGAGTTGCGTCGTCGCAACCTGATCTCGCTCCGGCTGGCGGGTGGGATCCACGAGTTGATGCAGCGTGCCGCCGACGCCGATCCCGAGACGGTCCGACCTTCCGACGCGGACACCGCAGGCGACGTCGTGCGGAAGCTGCGGGACGAGATCCAGAGCGCGGAGTCAGCGCCGACGGTATCAGCGGGGGAGGCGCCCGGCGGCCTGGACGCGGCTGCGCCGGCCGCCGGTGGCCGTCGGCGTTCCCCGGCGTCCACGCCGCTGCTGCCAGTGTCCGACCCGGCCGGCGACCACGAGGACTGGCCGGCCGCCGGCGGTGCGTCCGGGCGACCCTCCCTCCGGCGCCTGGCCAGGGGCCCGGTCGTGCTGGTCGTAGCGACCGGGCTGCTTCTGGCGGCGGCCATTGCGATGGTCTTCCTGTTCGGCCGCGGCAGCAGTGACATGGCGGAAGGGGTGGAGGCGTTCCGCGCCGGGCGGATGGGCGTGGCGGAGCAGCATTTCCGGGCCGCGCTCCAGCGCGACGACGACAATGTCACCGCGCGGCTGTACCTGGGCCGGATCCTGCGGGCGCAGGGCCGGCAGCAGGAGGCGGCGGAGCTGCTGCGGAGAACGGCGGAGCTGGCGCCCCGGGACGCGGCGGTCCGCCGGGAACTGGGCTACCTGTTCCTGGACCTGCAGCGGCCGCAACAGGCAGCGGAGCAGTTCCGCCAGGCGGTGGAACTGGATCCCGATGAACCCATGGGCTGGGTCGGGCTGTACGAGGCGATGGTCCGGTCCGACGACCCGCTGGCGGCGGAGTTGCTGCAGCGGGCGCCGGCCTCTGCGCAGGCCATGATCCGGACGGGCCGGCCATGACGGCAGGCACGAGGTAGCGAAAGGAAGGCGGATGCGATTCAGGGACGCGAACGAGGCTGTGGACAGGCTCTACGAGCGGTTGGTGCATGCGTTGCAGCAGTCGCGGCAGGACGCCTTCGCCGCGCCCGTCACAGTGGCGGAGATCTACCAGGAGCTGGTGCCGTACCGCTCCATGCGCGAGCAGGTCGGCTTCAGCATGAACGCGGACTATGAGCACGCCCTGCTCCGTCTGCTCGCTGGCGACGGCGACTGGGTCCAGCTCGAACCGGCGTCGGCGCGAGACATCATCCTGCGGGAACTCAACTCGTCCAACCCCAACGTCAGCATCTACCGGGAATACGCCGGTTGCGACGTCTGGGTGAAGGCGCCGCCGCCGGGAGCCATGCCCGTCGCCCCCGGCACCAGTGCCGGCTCCGATGACGACGCGCTTGACTGGCTGGCATCGCTGGAGGAGGACGAGGAAGCCGCGCCTGACAACGCGCCCTCCGCGGGCGCGCCGGCACCGCCGCTGTCTTCCCCGCAATCGGCCGGCGGCGCGTTTTCCTTTGCGGAACTCGTGGATCTCGAGGACGAACTGGACGATGCCGCACCGGGCCGCCAGTCCGCCGGGGCTCCGGAACCCGCCCCCGCCGACGGGGAGGTGGCGCCGTCGAAGGCGCCGTTGCCGGACCCCGTGACGGCGCCGCGTCCGCTGCCCGGCGCTGACGGGGGAGGACACGGACCGGCTGCATCGGGCCGGCCGGCGGTCCGCGCCGGCGGCAATGGGCCCACCGTACAGGTGGCGAGTTGCGTATTCTGCGACTCGTCCCTGCCTACGGGACGGAAGGTCCGGTTCTGCCCGTTCTGTGGCGGTGACCAGCAGATGCGGCCATGCGGCTCCTGTGGCGAGGTGCTGGAGGGCGGCTGGAGCTTCTGTGTGGCGTGCGGCGCCCCGGCGTCAGCCGACTGATCAGCTGGCGGCGTGGGCCTTGCACTGACGTGACGCCTTGACGCACGTACGGAAGACAGCAGATTAAGCGCGCGCCCGGACCACCGCGTGGGACGCAGGGGCGCCTAACCCGATGCCAGGAGACACAGAGAATGTTCAAGCGGAACGGCCTTATTGCGGCCGCGGCCCTCGTAGCGTTCACGGCGTGTGGCGGCGATGACACGCCTGACACCCAGCCGGCCCCCGGCGCGCAGCCCGGCACCCCGCCGGCAGCGGCGCCTCAGCAGCAGGTCGGTGTCGGTGTTGACCTGCCGGAGGGCGTGACGCTGGAGATGGTGCAGGCCGGCAAGACGGTCTTCGAGACAACGACATGCTTCACCTGCCACGGCATGGACGCATCCGGCACCGCGCTGGCGCCCAGCCTCCATGACCAGGACTGGCTGAACAGCGACGGCAGCTTCGACGGCATCATGGACGTGGTGCGCACCGGTGTTGCGCAGCCAGTGCAGTACCCGGCGCCGATGCCGCCCATGGGCGGCGGCCAGCTGTCCGAGGACCAGATCCGTCAGGTCTCCGCGTACGTCTACGCCATCAGCCACGGCGGCTGAGTGCGGCCCAGCTTTCCGGCGCTGGCGCCGGCCCGCGACCGTCTGCGGGCCGGCGCTTTCGTTATGCCATCCGTCCGACCCCTGCTGGTGCTGCTGGCGGCCGTGGCCCTTCCCGCATGCGAAGGCGGCGTCGGGGGCGGCGAAGCGGGTCCCCGCGTACTGGAACTCACTCACGACACCATCCGCCTGGAGTCCGGCGTAACGCTGGTTGAGGTGGAAATCCGGCGCGGCGCTGACGGCGAGTTCGATCCGGCGCGCGTGGAGGCACGCCAGGGCGACGTCGTCCGCTTCACGTCCGGTGACAGGGCCGGCCACGCCGTGGCGTTCCTGGGCGGCGAACTCGCGCCCGGGCTCCGTGAATTCCTCGAGTCCACCGGCCAGCTGCGCAGCCCGCCGTTCGTGGATGAAGGTTCGTCGTGGGTCATCACCCTGGATGGTGCGCCCGCCGGTGAGTACCCGTTCCACTGCACGACACACAACGTGCGGGGCCACCTGAGCATCAGCGCCCGCGAACCGTAGTCGTGCCGGCGCAGGCTGGCAGGCCGAAGGGTGCCCGCCTATACTCACCACCATGGCGAGAATAGCAATCATACCCGGTGACGGCATTGGCGCTGACGTCACGGCGGAAGCCGTGAAGGTGCTGGAATGCGTTGCGGCGGAGACGGGGGCGTCGCTGGACCTGGTGGAATGGGACCTGGGTGCCCAGCGGTACCTGGACACGGGTGTCACCATCACCGCCGACGAGATGGCGGAGCTGCGCGACGACTACGACGCCATCTTCCTGGGCGCCATGGGCGATGCCCGCGTCCCTGACAACGTGCACGCCCGTGACATCCTGCTGGGCATGCGGTTCCAGCTCGACCTCTACATCAACCTGCGGCCCGTGCAGCTCTACCGGGCGGACATGTCACCGCTGCGGGACGTGCAGCCGGCGGACGTGGACATCGTCATCTTCCGTGAGAATACGGAGGGCGTCTACGTGGGCATGGGCGGCAACTTCAAGAAGGGCACGCCCGACGAGATTGCCATCGAGGAGGACGTGAACACGCGGAAGGGCGCCGAGCGTATCATCCGCGCAGCCTTCGAGTACGCCAGCAGCAATGGGCGGCAGCGGGTCACGCTCTCGGACAAGGCCAACGCCATGCCCCATGCCGGCGGCCTCTGGCGCCGCACCTTTGCCGACGTGGCGCTGGAATACGGCAGCGCCGTGGAGCACAACGCCGTCTACGCCGATGCGCTGGCCATGGACATGGTGCTGCGCCCGGCGCGCTATGACGTCATCGTCGCGCCGAACCTGTTCGGCGATATCCTGAGCGATGTGGCCGCGGCGCTGGTGGGCGGCCTCGGCCTGGCGCCGTCGGCGAGTCTGCACCCCGGCCGGGTGGGCCTGTTCGAGCCGGTCCATGGTTCCGCGCCGGACCTGGTGGGCACGGACCGGGCGAACCCGCTGGCCGCCATCCTGACGGCGGCGCTCATGCTGCGCCACCTGGGCGAGGACCGGGCGGCGGGCGCAGTGGAGGAGAGTGTGAGGACGGCGGTGCTGGGCGGCCACACCACGCCGGACCTGGGCGGTGATATGGGTACACGCGCCATGGGCGACTGGGTCTGCCGGCACCTGCGCGAACACGGCGTGCGGGGAGCGTGACCATGCCCCAGCGACGTCTCGGTACGATCCTGCTGGAGTCCGGCCGGATCGATGACGACGATGTACAGCGCGCCCTCGAATACCAGCGCACCCACGGTGGCTACTTCGGCCAGGCGCTGGTGGCGCTGGGTGCCCTGAGCCAGGACGAGATAGACTGGGCGCTGGCCAGCCACTTCGACGTGCCCTTCATCTTTCCCGACGCCGAAGCCGTGGATCCCGCGGTGGCGCACGTCGTGCCCGCTGACTGGGCGCTGGCGCACCTGGCCGTGCCCATCGTCCGGGCCGGTCGCACACTCACCGTTGTCGTCGCGGACATGCCGGGTGGTGACGTCATCGAGGAGTTGCGTGCGCTGACCGGCTGCGAGGTGGAGATGGCGCTGGCCAGCGCACCGCGCATCCGCGAACTGATCCACGCCGTGTATGACGCGCCCCACGCCCGCCGAATGGAGGACGCGACGGCGATGTCGCCCGGCGAGTTCTTCGGTCTGGCGCTGGACCGGGGCGCAACGCGCTTCGGGATCTCCGCCCGGGGCGGCCACGCCATCGGCTGGTGGCGGGTTCGCGGCGAGACGCACCGCGTGCCCCTGACGGACGGCTGGGAGCACGCCCTTGACGATGCCCTGCGACCGCCGTTGCGGGAACTGCTGCCTGCCGGCGGCGATCAGGTAGAATGGCAGGCGACCCTGGGGCGGGCCCGCGGCGAGGTATCCCTCTCTGCCCGGGCCCTGACTGGCAGCGGCGGGTATGAACTGATGTTCCGGCCTACCGGCCGGGCAGCCGCAGCCGTCGCAGCCGAGGCGGCGCTGCCGCCTGGCATCGCAGCGGAACTGCGCGTGCTGTGGCGCGCCGGTTCTGCACGCGTCGGCCTGCTCTCCGACGACCCGGAAGCCGCCCGTGCGGTCCTGCCGCTGCTGCCGGGGCTGGCCCTGGGCAGCCGCGTACGCGCGGCGCACATGAACGAAACCGGCACCGACGGAGGCAGCTACACGCTTCAGGCCCGGGCCACCGACGAGTTCGTGCAGGCCGTGGCCAGTTACGAACTGGACGCCGTCACGGTGGACCTGCCCGTGGACTACCCCGTCCAGGCCCTGCTGCGTACGGCCCCGCTGTCGTTCACCATGTTGAACGGTGTAGCCGCGGCCGCTGCCGGCACAGCCGGGTCCGGTGCTTCTGAGGCCAGTGCCGTTGCCGAGGCCGTTGCCGAGGCCGCCGCCCGGCAGGGTGTGAACTGGCTGCTCACGATGACAGGCCAGGCCGATGGATATGCCTGGGACCTGCGCGCCGTCCAACGCTGACCCGGATAGCATGCCTCAGATAGACCAGTTCCTCAAGCTGATGGTGCAGCAGAAAGGCTCCGACCTGCACCTGACGGTGGGCTCGGAGCCCATCATCCGGCAGCACGGCCAGCTCACGCGCATTCGCTTCCGGCAGCTGACGCAGGCGGACATGCAGGGCCTCATGTACGAGATCATGACGCCGGCGCAGCGGGCGCAGTTCGAGGAGACCAGCGACGCGGACTTCGCGTACGAGGTGCCGGACGTCGCGCGGTTCCGCGTCAACATGTTCCGTCAGCGCAAGGGCATCGGAGCCGTGCTCCGCACCATTCCCAGCAAGGTGCTCAGTGCGGATGAGCTCAAGTTGCCGGAGGGCGTTCGCCGGTTCTGCAAGCTGAACAAGGGCCTGGTCCTGGTGACGGGCCCCACGGGCTCAGGCAAGTCCACGACGCTGGCCGCCATGATCGACCTCATCAACGAGACGAAGGCGGACCACATCCTCACGGTCGAGGATCCCATCGAGTTCGTGCACCAGAACAAGAGGGGCCTGGTCAACCAGCGGGAGATCGGCAACCACACGAGGTCGTTCGCGTCCGCGCTGAAGGCGGCGCTCCGCGAGGACCCGGACGTCATCCTGGTCGGCGAGATGCGGGACCTGGAGACCATCTCGCTGGGCCTGACTGCTGCCGAGACCGGTCACCTCGTCTTCGGTACGCTGCACACGTCCTCGGCGGCCAAGACAGTGGACCGTATCATCAACGTGTTCCCCGCGGATGAGCAGGAGCAGGTGCGGGCCATGCTCAGTGAGACGCTGCGTGGCGTCGTCGCACAGCAGTTGCTCCGCACGACGGACGGCGCAGGCCGCGTGGCCGCACTGGAGATCATGGTGGGGACGCCTGCCGTCGGGAACATGATCCGCGAGGGCAAGACGCACCAGATACCGAGCATGATCCAGACGGGCAGGAAGGAAGGCATGCAGATGATGGATCAGGCCATCCTCGACTTCCTGATGAACAAGGTCATCACGCCGGAAGAGGCGTATGCCAAGGCGCATAACAAGTCGGAGTTCCTGCCGTACCTGAGTGAGAAACCTATGGAGTAAGACGCGCGAGTGCGCGTCGGTGTAGTGACGCGCGAGTGCGCGTCGGTGTGGTGACGCGCGAGCGCGCGTCGGTGTATGGGGTATGGGGATGGTGTATGGGGTATGGGGGCGGGTGAGATATCGGGGATCTGAAGGGGGATAAATGGGCACGCAGGGTTCGAGTCGGGACGTGGTGTTTCTGTCGGCGGTGCGGACGCCGTTTGGTGCGTTTGGCGGGTCGCTGAAGCAGTTCAGCGCCAATGAGCTGGGCGCGCACGCGGCGAAGGCGGCGCTGGACCGAGCGGGCGTTGAGCCGGGTGATGTGGACCACGTCATCTTCGGCAATGCGCTGCAGACGTCGGCGGACGCAATCTACCATGCGCGGCATGTCGCGCTGCGGGCGGGGCTGCCGGTGGAGGTGCCGGCCATGACGGTGAACCGGCTGTGCGGCTCCGGCTTCCAGGCCATCGCCAGCGGTGCCGAGCAGATCCTGCTGGGCGAGGCGTCGGTGGCGCTGTGCGGCGGCGCGGAGAGCATGAGCCAGGCGCCGCACGTCATCCGCGGCGCCCGCTGGGGCGAGATGCGACTGGGCGAGGCGGGCGAGTTCATGGAGGACATGCTGTGGGCGGCACTGAAGGACACGCAGTGCGACCTGTCGATGGCGCAGACGGCGGAGAAGCTGGCGGACCAGTATGGCGTGACGCGTGAGGAAGCGGACCAGGTGGCGCTCCGCTCCCAGCAGCGGGCGAAGCAGGCGTGGGATGAGGGACGCATGCAGAGCGAGGTGGTGCCGGTGACCATCCGGACGCGGAAGGGCGAGACGCTGTTCAACACCGACGAGCACATGCGTCCGGACACGACCATGGAAACACTGTCGGCGCTGCGGCCGTACTTCAGGAAGGACGGCCTGGTCACGGCAGGCAATGCCAGCGGCATCGGTGACGGCGCCGCGGCAACGGTCATCGCCAGCGCGGAGTGGGCCGCGTCGAAGGGTCTGAAGCCGCTGGGTCGGCTGATCTCGTGGGGCATCGCCGGGGTGCCCCCGGACATCATGGGCATCGGCCCGGCGCCTGCGGCGCGGAAGGCGCTGGAGCGGGCCGGCCTGTCGCTGGACGAGATGGACCTGGTGGACATCAACGAGGCGTTCGCGCCACAGTTCGCCGCGGTCGCGCGGGAGCTGAAGCTGGACCCGGAGAAGACGAACGTGAATGGCGGCGCCGTTGCCATCACGCACCCGCTGGCGGCGTCCGGTGCCCGTATCACGGCAAACCTGCTGCACGAGCTGCGGCACCGCGGCGCCCGGTACGGCCTGGGCGCGGCCTGCATAGGCGGCGGCCAGGGGATGGCTGTCGTGGTGGAACGACTCGACGGGTAACGCCCGCGTCCGTGTGGCGGGCGCTGGGCGCTATATTCGGGTAGACACGGGCCCCGCCACGTGCGACCAGCGTGGGTTCAGCGGGCCCCGGAGGAGGAGAAAGGCGCAGCGTGGCGGATTCGACGTCGCCCGGAAAGGACCTGCCTGAACCGCGGAACGACAGGGACGCAGGCGCGCCCTCGCGCCTGCCCCAGCGATCGGTGGACCGTGCCCAGTTCGAGCAGGTCATCCGCCGGGCCGCGGAGTTGTCGCTGCGTGACGCGGACGCCGGTGACCAGTTGTCGGAGGCCGAGGTCGTGCGCATCGCTTCCGAGCTGGGGTTGCCCGCGCACCACGTGCACCGGGCCCTGTTCGAGCTGCCGGAACTCAACGTCCAGCCCAGGTGGTACGACCGCTATTACGGCAGTCCCGTCTTCTCCGAGGGCCGCCTCGTGCCGTCGGAGGCGCCGCTGACGCTGAAGCGGGTGGAGGAGTACCTGGTCACCCGCGAGTACCTGCAGATCGTGCGACGTCGGGGTGAGAACATCGCGCTGATCCCTGCTGACGACACCATCTCATCCCTGGCCCGCACCTTCTTCCGCTCCGGCGCCCGGCACCATATCGCGAAGGCGACGCGCGTGCTGGTAAACGCCCACGAACTGGAGGACGGCAACACGCACGTCCGGGTGGACGTGGACCTCAGCGAGGAGCGCCGCAGCAGCGCCAGCGGCGCTGCATGGGGCGGCGTCATCGGTGGCACGCTGGTGGGCGGCATCGCGGCGCACTTCGCCGGCGTGGCCACGCCCGTGGCGCTGGGTCCGATACCGGAGGTGCTGGCCTTCGGCAGCGGCCTGGCTGGCACGTTCGCCGCCATCTTCACGAGCGCGGCCCGGGGCTTCCGTGGTCGCGTGCATGCCGCGCGCCTGGAGATCTCCGGGCTGCTTGACCGACTGGAGCACGGCGAGCGGCTGGACCCGCCCGCCGCGCCCTGGCGCCGCCGCCTGAGTGGCAAGCTGTTCGGTCCGCAGGACGGCTGATATTCAGCCGCGCCGTTGATCGGCACCGCCACGCCACGCATATTCTCCCCGCGACAGAACTGAGGCAGGCACAACGGAGGAGACATGCCGGAGATCCGCAGGGTTGCGGTGCTGGGCTGCGGCCTGATGGGCAGCGGCATTGCCGAGGTATCGGCGAAGGCGGGGTACGAGACGTGGGTGCGCGAGATCAATGATGACGCCATCGCCCGGGGCCGCGGCATGATCGAGAAGAGTCTTGGGCGTGCTGTGGACAAGGGCCGGCTCGATGCGGGAGCCCGTGACGAGATCCTCGGCCGCATCCACATGACGGCATCGCTGCAGGACCTGAAGGACTGCGACGTCATCATCGAGGCCGTCACTGAGGACCTGGAGCTGAAGAACGGGATGTTCCGGGAACTCGATGGCATCTGCGGGCCGGACACCATCTTCGCCAGCAACACCAGTTCCCTGACCATCGCCGACATGGCCGCGGCAACGAACCGGCCACACCGGTTCATCGGGCTCCACTTCTTCAACCCGGTGCCGGTGATGAAGCTTGTCGAGGTGGTGCGCACCATCGCCGTGGACCAGGAGACGTTCACGCGGGCGTACGACTTCGCGAAGTCGCTGGGCAAGGAGCCCGTGGAGGCAAAGGACACGTCCGGCTTCATCGTCAACCGGCTGCTGGTGCCGTACATGCTGGATGCCATCCGCTGCCTGGAGCAGGGGCTGGCCAGCACCGAGGACATCGACCGGGGCATGACCCTGGGTACGGGCTATCCCATGGGCCCGTTCACGCTGTCCGATTTCGTCGGCATCGACACGTTGTACTACATCGCCGAGATCATGTTCGAGGAGTTCCGCGAGCCGCGCTACGCGCCGCCGCCGCTGCTGAAACGCATGGTCACCCTGGGCATGTACGGCCGCAAGACGAAGCGCGGCTTCTACGACTACTCCGGCGACAAGCCGGTGCCCGTGTACCTGGGTATCTGATCACCGGGTCCCGGGCGG
>DATHVP010000088.1:0-3760 GCA_035461245.1 Longimicrobiales bacterium
GGTGTGACGAGCTTCCAGGACACAGGGCTCAGCAGTAGCACCACGTACTTCTACCGCATCCGCGCCCGAAACGTCACCGGCTTCTCCGACTATTCCGCTGAGGCCTCAGCCACCACCCTAACGCCGCCGCCACCGCCGGTGCCCAGCGCCCCCGCTGACCTCGCCGCAACCGCCGTGGACACCAGCACCATCGGGCTGACCTGGACGGCTTCCACCGGCACCGTGGACGGCTACCACATCGAGCGCAGCACAACGTCCGGCGGCCCATACACAGCCGTGGACACCGTGGCCGTAGGTGTGACGAGCTTCCAGGATACCGGGCTGATCAGCGGCACCACGTACTACTACCGCGTCCGTGCTCGCAATATCAGCGGCTTCTCCGGCTACTCGAACGCGGCTTCAGCGACGACGCTGCCGCCGGTCCGCTCGACACCGGGTGGAACCGCGGCGAACGTGGCGCCGATGGTGCCAAACCGACTCGCTTCCGCCTCGTCAGCGGCTCATGGGCTGGCTGTAGCGAGCGCGGCTCGGCTCATGCTTCTGTACCCTGACGTCGTAATGACAGTGGCAGTTGGGGCAGCCCAGCTCGAAGCTGTCCCGGGCGTAGCCGTTGTGGGCGGGCGTGAACAGCATGTCCCGCAGCCGCGCCTCGTGCAGGTTGCCCAGGTGGTAGGTGACATAGCACTGCTGCACGGTGCCGTCGGCCCCGACCCAGAGCATCTGGTGGCTGTCGCACGGGACGCGCATGTCCGGGCCCAGCAGCAGCCAGTCCGGGATGGACCGTATGCCCTCCATGCTCTGGTTGAAGCGTTCCGGGGAGGCCTCCTTGAGGCGCACGAGTTCGGCGACGACGTCGCGGATGGCCGGTTCATCATCGGGCGTGAACTGGAGGACGCGGTCGGGGCCCTCGGTGAAGTACGGCAGCGAGTAGTGGATCAGGTCCACCTGGAACCGGGCGTCGAAGCGCTCGGCCATGGCCCACGCCGCGTGCAGCGCCTCGATGCTGCATGATGGCCGCATGAGCAGCCAGTTCAGCCGCAGCCGGATCTCATCGCCGTACCCGTCACGCAGCGCCGCCAGGCTGCGCTCGAGCTGGTCGAACCGGTTCCGGCGCTGGACATAGGCGTCGTAGTGGGCCCCAGTCCCGTAGTAGCCGATGTTGAGGGTGCGGAGCCCGGCGTCGTACAGTTCATCAATACGCCGTTCCAGCAGCATGCCGTTGGTGGTGACGTAGGCGCCGAGGCCGATGTCCACGGCGTGTCGCACCATGGCGGGCAGGTCGGGATGCAGCAGCGGCTCGCCGCCGTAGAAGCGGACGTCCCACATGCCCACCTCCTTCGCGTCGTCCAGTAGCTGCCGGACGACTGGCAGCGGCAACTGCGAACCGGGCATGAACTCCCGGCCGTACCGGCAGCCGATGCACCGGAGGTTGCAGTGGGCCGTGATGGCCACCTCCAGGTGGCGCGGCTCCGGGCGGATCAGGACCGGCAGCGACCGGGCCAGCGTGTGACGGGCCCGCTCCACGCGCAGGTCCATGTCCACGAGGGAGCTCCAGACGCGCGGGTACTGCTTCAGGCGCGCGCCGGCAGCGCGGCGCAGCATGGAACGCATGGCCATGGCTGTTTCCCGGGTTGCAGGGCAGATTGTGCTGCGGAGCGCATGACAGGCCGGTGAGGATGGCCCTGACGCCGTGCAGCCAGTATTCACCCGGACAAATGTGCAGGGCAAGTGTGACAGTCAGGCGTGGAGCACCTGCAAGGGACCAGACCGTCGGCGAGGACGGCCGCCGGCCCGTCGTGGTGCACCTGTTTCCCAGCATGCGCATCGGCGGGATGGAGCGCCAGGCGCTGAATATCGTGCGGTCGCTGCGGCAGCATGGGTTGTTCGACGTGCACGCCGCCGGACTGGGCGGGCCGGGTCCTGTGCTGGATGAGCTACGCGACGCCGGCGTCGTCACCGTCCCGCTGTATCCCCTGCGGGGTATGGCCCGGGCGTCCACCGCGGGCCACGTCCTTGCCTTTGCACGCCACCTGCGCGCCGTGGGCGCGGACATCCTGCACACCCACGACTTCTACACCAATACCTTCGGCCTCGCCGCCGCCGCAGTGGCGCGGGTGCCGGTACGGGTCGCGTCACGGCGGGAGCTGGACGTGTTCACGCCGATGCAGCGGCGGGTGGAGCACGCGGCGTGTCGCACGGCCGACGTTATCGCCGCGAACTGCGCGTTCCTCCGGGAGCGGCTCATCCGCGAGGGCGTGCCGGCCGCCCGGGCCGTCGTCATCCCCAACGCCGTCACCGTGCCCGGCGAGCCCGCCGCGTCGGCCTACCGCCAGGGCGCTGGAATACGGTCCAGCCAGGGCATATCTGCCAACGCACCACTGGTGGTCATGGTGGCGAACCTGCACAACGTGAAGAAGGACTTCCTGACAGCCGTGCGGGCCGTGGACATGCTCCGTGCGTCGTGCGACGGCGCAGTCCTCGCGCTCGTCGGGGCCGGCACACCGTCCCCGGAAGTCCGCGACGCCGTCGAGCGCGGCACGGTCCTTCTGGTCGGGCTCCAGGCGGACGTGCGGCCGTGGCTGCAGGCAGCCGACGTGTGCGTGCTGAGCAGCCGGTCGGAGGGCCTGTCCACGGCGGTGCTCGAGTACATGGCCGCCGGCAGGCCCGTGGTGGCCACCGCCGTGGGCGGCATGGCCGAACTCATTGACGACGGCTGCACGGGCCTGATCGTCCCGCCCGGCGACGACGCCGCCCTCGCCGTCGCCATGGGCCGCCTGCTGGAAGATCGAGCCGCCGCAGAAGCCATGGGCCGCGCCGCGCAGGAGGAAGTGCGACGTCGTCATTCCACGGAAGCGCAGCTCGCCGCCACGCTGTCCCTCTACAGCCGCCTCCTCTCCGACCGGGGCGTGTACAGGGCCTTGCGTGTGGCCCCGCCGCCGCCGTGAAGCTGCGACTTCATGCGTCCGGCGCTACGCAGCACGTCTTCGAGCCCATCAACGAGGACCTGGCGACGTGGCTCTTCAAGACGCCGGCGTTCCTCGACGCGCTCCTGCCCGGCGACGCCGTGAAGGCCCGAACGGAGGAGTGGCCAGCGGTCCTTCGCACACTGGGCCGGCGTCCACCCGCCAGCCCACTGCTCCGCACCTGGCTCCGTCGGGCACGCCGCCGCTCATTCCGCAGGATGGGGCGCATCCTGGCGGAGCTTGACGCGGCGGGTGTGGGAGATGTCGTCGCCCCCTTCCGATGGATACCCCGAGCCTCCGTCCTGCTGGATGTCGGCACCCGCACGCTGCGCTACCGCGGGCCGCTGCTCCAGCAGCGCCGGGCAGATCATTTCCACGAGGATGCCCGGGACCTGCCGCGGTTTGACACGGCATCGTTCATCACCGCCCAGCAGCGCCTCTGGCGCGCCGGTTTCGGCATCACCGACGCCGCGTGCGCCCTCGGCCCCGACGGCTGGGCAACCATAAATGGCCGCACCGTCCTCGCCGACACCGGATCACTGACCCGGGACCGGGACCAGGCCCGCGCCGTCCTCGCCGATCGCTTCAGGGAATCCGCCCGGCGACGGCATCTGCGCAGGGCCGACGGTGGCATCGTCGCGGAGTTCCACGGGCGAATCTACGACGAGATATCGGAGGAGAGTCTGGCGCGGGCATGGGGCACAGGTCCTCAGAAGAGGTTACAGCATCCCGCATTGGCGTAAACGCGCGATGACAGTATCCAGCAACTCCGCCGGATAGTCCTGCTTCGCAGATCC
>DATHVP010000089.1:0-21329 GCA_035461245.1 Longimicrobiales bacterium
GGTGCGTTCGCTTTGCTCGCGCGAGGTGATCAGGTGAGGGTGGTGGTGCAGCGGGTGAGCCGGGGCGAGGTTCGGATCGCCGGGCGGGTGGCGGGTGCCATCGGGCGGGGGTTCGTGCTGCTGGTGGGCTTTACGGCGGGCGACACCGAGGAGACGCTGGGCTGGATGGCGGACAAGGTCATCGGGCTGCGCGTGTTCAGCGATGAGGACGGGAAGTTCAACCTGTCGCTGGAGGACGTGGGTGGGGGGCTGCTGGTTGTGAGCCAGTTCACGCTGTACGGCGATGCCCGCAAGGGCCGGCGGCCGAGCTTCATCGAGGCGGCGCCGCCTGAGGTAGCCATCCCTCTCTATGAGCGCTTTGTTGAGCTGCTGCGGCAGCGGGCGCCGGGACCGGTGGAGACGGGCGAGTTCGGCGCCATGATGGAGGTGGAGCTGGTGAATGACGGACCCGTGACCCTGCTGCTGGAGCGCTGACCTTCGAGATGAGTGGTGCCCCCCGCATTATCCTGGCTTCCCAGTCACCCCGCCGGGCCCAGCTCCTGCGCATGCTGGGCCTGGACATCGAGACGGCTCCCGCGGACATCGATGAGACATACCTGCCGGGCGAGGAGCCGGGCGCGCACGCGGAGCGGCTGGCCCGTGAAAAGGCGGCGGCCATGGCAGGCCGGTATCCGGAGGCCATCGTTATCGGGAGTGACACCGTCGTCGCCATCGACGGCCACGTTCTGGGAAAGCCCGAGGATCACGAGGACGCCATCCGCATGCTGATGCAGCTCCAGGGGCGGGAACACGAGGTTGCCACAGGGGTCGCGGTGCACGCCGGCCGGCTGTACAGCGCCGTCGAGCGTGTGGCCGTGCGGTTCCGGCGGTTCGATGAGGCGACGGCCGCAGCATACGCCGCCACCGGCGAACCGCTGGACAAGGCCGGTGCGTACGGTATCCAGGGCGTCGGCTCGACATTGGTAGACGGCATAACCGGCGACTACTTCGCGGTCATGGGCCTGCCCGTCGCGCGCACCGTCGCGCTGCTGGAGGAGGCGGGCTTCCGCTACGACTTCCGGGGACTCATGCCGTGTCGCTGACGCTGCCGCAGACGTTGCGCTGGTCCGCCGACGGCCGGGCAGTCGAGCTGCTGGACCAGACGCTCCTGCCGTCACAGGAGACGTACGTGCGACTTGAGACGAGCGCGCAGGTGGTGGAAGCCATACGCACGCTGCGCGTGCGTGGCGCGCCGGCCATCGGCGTGGCAGCGGCCATGGGCGTGGCCCTGGATGCGGCGCGCCACACTCGAGCGAGCCGCGACGAGTTCATGAGCGTGCTCGACGCGGCGTGCCGCGAGTTGCGCAGCGCCCGGCCGACGGCGGTGAACCTGGCGTGGGCCGTGGACCGCATGCGTCGCCTTGCTGAAGATCTGGGTGACGCCGATGCCGGCACGGTGGCGTGCAAGCTGTACGGTGAGGCCACGGCCATCCTGGAGAAGGACCAGGCCATGTGCCGCCGCATGGGTGAGCACGGCGCGGCACTGCTGCCGGACCACGAACCAGTCCGCGTGCTCACCATCTGCAACGCCGGCGCCCTCGCCACCGCCGGCATCGGCACGGCACTGGCCCCGGTCTACCACGCCGTGGGGCAGGGCCGCAGCGTCTCGGTGCACGCGTGCGAGACGCGGCCGCTGCTGCAGGGCAGCCGCATCACGGCGTGGGAGCTGGAGCGGGCCGGCGTGCCGTGCACCGTGGTCATTGACTCCGCCGCGCCGCTGCTGCTCCGGGACGGCGCGGTGGATATCGTGTTCACGGGCGCGGATCGGATTGCCGCCAACGGTGACGTGGCCAACAAGGTCGGCACGTACTCACTGGCAGTCCATGCCACGCAGGCCGGTGTGCCGTTCTACGTGGTGGCGCCCTCCAGCACGCTGGACGCTGCCACGGCCACGGGTGCTGACATCGAGATCGAGCACCGGCATCCCGATGAAGTCAGGCGCGGGTTCGGCCAGCAAACGGCGCCGGCCGACGTCGCCGTCTACGCACCGGCCTTCGACGTGACGCCGGCGTCCCTCATCACCGGTATCGTCACGGACCGTGGCGTCCTGCGTCCCCCCTACCGGATCGAATCATGAACGCGGTGCTGGCCATCGATCAGGGCACGACAGGATCCACGTGCCTGGTTCTCGACGAGCGATGCGCGGTCATCGGCCGCGCGTATTCGGAGTTCACGCAGCACTACCCGAAGCCCGGCTGGGTGGAGCACGACGCCGACGAGATCTGGGCCGTCACGCAGCGGGTGGCGCTGGAGGCGATCGAGGCGGCGCGGGCGCAGCATCCGCATCTCGAGCTCGCTGGCGCGGGCATCACCAACCAGCGGGAGACGGTGGTGGTCTGGGACCGGGAGACCGGCCAGCCCGTGCACCATGCCATCGTCTGGCAGGACCGGCGCACGGCCGCGCGTTGCCGGGAACTGGCGGAGCAGGGCAGGGAGGAGTGGGTGCGGGAACGCACCGGGCTGGTCATCGACCCGTACTTCTCCGGCACCAAGCTGGAGTGGCTGCTGGATAACGTGGACGGCCTGCGCGGCCGGGCGGAACGCGGCGAACTGGCGGCGGGCACCATGGACTCGTGGCTGGTGTGGAAACTGACGGGCGGCCGGGTGCACGTGACGGAGCCCACCAACGCGTCGCGCACGCTGCTCTACAACATTGATGCGCAGGGCTGGGACGACGAGCTGCTGGACCTGTTTGGCGTGCCCCGGTCGCTGCTGCCGGAGGTCAGGCATTCCGCCGAGATCTACGGCGAGACCACAGCGGACGCCCTGGGCCTGAGCATCCCCGTGGCGGGCATGGCCGGCGACCAGCAGGCGGCGCTGTTCGGCCAGGGCTGCGTGTCGGCCGGGCTCGCGAAGAACACGTACGGCACTGGCGCGTTCCTGCTCATGAATACCGGCGACGAAAGGGTTGCCTCCGCCAGCGGGCTGCTGACCACGCTGGCGTGTGGCCCTCGCGGAGAGCCGGCCTATGCCCTGGAAGGCAGCATCTTCGTCGCGGGCGCGGCCGTGCAGTGGCTGCGGGACGGGCTCGGGCTGGTGACGCAGGCGGAGGACACGGCGGACGTGGCGGCGTCGCTGTCGTCCAACGACGGCGTGTACTTCGTGCCGGCCTTCGTCGGCCTGGGCGCGCCGCACTGGGACGCGGAGGCGCGGGGCACCATCGTCGGGTTGACCCGGGGCACGGGCCGGGCACACATGGTGCGCGCGGCTCTGGAGGCCATGGCGTACAGCACCCACGACGTGCTGCGGGCCATGGAACAGGACTCGGGCATCACGGCCACGGAGCTGGCAGTGGACGGCGGCGCGTCGCTCAACGACTGGCTCATGCAGTACCAGGCCGATGTGGTGGGCCTGCCGGTAAGGCGGCCGCAGATGGTGGAGACCACGGCGCTGGGCGCCGCGGGGCTGGCCGGCATCGCCACCGGCGTCTGGCGGGATGCCGAGCACTTCCTGGTCGAGCGCGCCGAGCCAACGGTGTTCGAGCCGCGCACGGATGACGCCTGGCGCGAGGACATGCTGGCCGGGTGGCGCAGGGCCATCGGCACGGCCCGCCACTGGTCCGGCGCCGGCGGGCAATGACGCCGGCGGTGCGCATCGCCGTCTGCGGGCCCGGCAACGCCACGGCCGGGGAGGCCGAACTCGCCAGGGAGGTGGGGGCACTGCTGGCCGAGGCCGGCGCGGTGCTCATCTGCGGCGGGCTGGGTGGGGCCATGGAGGCGGCGGCCAGGGGAGCCGCGTCCAGGGGCGGCCTGACCGTGGGCGTGCTGCCCGGCAACGACAGCACTGCAGCCAACCCGTACATTGTGCTCCCGCTGCCCACGGGAATGGGCGAGATGCGCAATGCGCTGGTGGTTCGCTTCGCCGACGCCGTCATCGCCGTAGGTGGTGGCTGGGGAACGCTGTCGGAAGTCGCACTGGCCATGAAGACCGGCAAGCCGGTGGTGTTGCTCGCGCCGGATCGTGCGCGGGACCTGCCAGTGCCCGAGGCGGCGGACGCGGCGGACGCGGTCCGGCTTGCGCTGGACGCAGCAGCCCGGAGGACTGGGCATGCTTGAGTTCATGCGGGCGGGGGCAGTGGCAGCCATGCTGGCCACGTCGCCGGACGCCGGCACGATGCCGTCGCCACTGTCGATACGGGGACCGGCCACGGCGGCAGCCGTCCAGGTGGCTGACCCGTGGCTGGGGGCGGACAAGTTCCAGCACTTCTGGATGTCCTACGCCGTGACGGCGTTCGTCTTTGCCGGCACGCGGATGGCAGGTGCGGAGACGGACGCTGCGCTGCACATTGCCGTGCCGGCGGCGACGCTGGTGGGCGTGGCCAAGGAAGTGCACGATCGCCGCAGCGGCGGACGTTTCAGCGTCCGTGACCTGGTCGCCGACGGGCTCGGCGTGGCTGCGGCGTTTTTCCTGTTGCGTGAGGTGCGTTGATGGAGATGCTGATCATCGCGGTGGTGGCACTTGTCGCTTTCGCGTTCGTGCTGGTGCCGCTGTTCCGCCGGACGCCCCGGGGCGCCGGCCAGCCGGACGAATTTACCGGCGACGACGAAGCCGCCGCGGCCGGGGCCGTCGAGCCAACGCGCGCGGATACGGCCAGTTCGCGGCCCGGGGAGGCTGATCTCCCGGACGTGGACCCCGTCCGCGGCCGCGGCGTGGTCCCGCCCATGGCGGCGGGACCGGTGACGCCCGTGGACGCGGCGGGCACCACGGTACCGGCGGACGAAGGGATGGTGGCGAAAGCGTCGTCGCCTGCTGCCCCCGATGCCGGCGTGGATGACGTGGAGCTGGAGGTGCAGCGGTACCGGGCAGCACTGCGGGCGGGGACCCTCTGCCGGAAGTGCGGCCAGGCGAACCCGGCGGACAGCAAATTCTGCTTCGACTGCGGTGCAGCACTGCCACTGGCAGAAGCCCGGGAGTTCGACTGAGCCGTGAGCGAACGCGACGACGTGATTGACCTGCGCAGCGACACGGTGACCCGGCCGGTGCCGGAGATGCGCCGGGCCATCGCCGACGCCATCGTCGGCGACGACGCACTGGGCGACGACCCGACTGTCAGGCGCCTGGAGCGGCGAGTGGCCGACCTGCTGGACAAGGAGGCCGCCCTCTTCTTCCCCAGTGGGACCATGGCCAACCAGGCGGCCCTGCTGGTGCTGACGCGGCCGGGCACGGAAGTCGTCTGCGAGGCGACGTGCCACCTGGTGGACTGGGAGCTGGGCGGGGCCGCGGCCAATGCCGGCGTGCAGCTCCGGGGCGTGCACGGGCCGGGCGGGATCCTGACGCCGGAACTGGTGGCCGCCGCCATCCGGCCGAAGGCGCAGCTGGTGGTGCAGACCTCCCTGGTCTCGTTGGAGAACACGCACAACGGCGCGGGCGGCCGGGTGACGCCCCTGGAGACGATGCGGGCACTGTTCCGGGTGGCGCAGGATGCCGGCGTGCGGTTGCACCTGGACGGCGCCCGGCTGTGGAACGCGGCGGCCGCTACGGGCGTGCCCATGGCCGAGTTCGCGGCGTGCGCTGACACGGTCATGGTGGCGCTGTCCAAGGGGCTGGGCTGTCCGGCGGGCTCGCTGCTGGCCGGACCGGCACCGCTCATCGAGCAGGCGCGCATCGCCCGCCGGCGCCTGGGCGGCGCCATGCGCCAGGCCGGCATCCTCGCCGCCGCCGGGCTATACGCGCTGGACCACCACCGGGAGCGGCTGGCCGATGACCATCAACGGGCCCGGACGCTGGCCCGCCTGGCCGCCCACGTGCCCGGCCTGCGCGTGGTGGATCCGGAGACGAACATCGTCATGATGGATGTCACGAAGCCCGGGCTGAGTGCAGCGGATGTGGTGCGTGAGATGGAAGCCCACGGCATCCTCATCACCGCGTTCACGCCCACCCGGGTGCGGGCGGTGACGCACCTGGATGTGGACGACGACGGGGTGCGTCGGGCGGCGGAGGCGCTGGCCGCCGTCATGGCGTAGCCAGGTCCCTGAACAGAACGGCCCCCGACACCAGCACAGGGCCGGCGTCGGAGGCCGTATCACCGAGCGACTGGCGCGGTCAGTCGGAGCGGCGGGCCGCGTTCATGCGCTCCGCGGCGACGAACAGCTCACGCTGCGTCGAGCCCTGCCGGAGCAACTCGCTGGCGGCCCGGAGCTGGGCGTCCCACGGCGCGAAGCGACGGAACCCCGCCGAGTCGCCGAAGGCCAGCCCCGCGATGCGCTGCTCCAGCAGCCGGTCAATGAGCGGGCGGGCCTCGTCGAACTGGGCGCGGCTGATCTCCAGCTCCGCGTCCTGCAGCCGGCTGAAGAGCTGGTCCCGCCACGCCGGGCTGATGTTGAAGTCGGTGGCGACATCGTCCTTCACCGTCAGCGCCAGGTCATAGACCGCCACGTACACCTTCTGCTGGTCGGCACCGACCGCGCGCATGAAGCGCTGCTCCGCCTGGTCCATGGTGTCCGGCCGGATCAGCACGTCCGGCGTGATGCCGCCGCCACCGTAGATGACGCGGCCGCCAGCGGACTGGTAGACCGGCTTCTCCGTGTTGTCATCCTCGATGGGCACGCCGTTGTCGCCCCGCTCCCGCTGGATGGACCGACCAACCGGCGTGTACCACTTGCCCGTCGTCAGCTTCATGGCCCAGCCGCCGTCCAGCGGATAGATCTGCTGCACGAGGCCCTTGCCGAATGAACTGGTGCCGATGACCAGCGCACGGTCATGGTCCTGCAGCGCGCCCGCCACGATCTCGGAGGCGGAGGCGGAGAAGCCGTCGCTCAGCACGACCATCGGCGCGTCAGGCAGGATGGTCGCGTTCCGGGCCGGGTAGACGTCCGCCGGCCGGTTGCGGTACTCCACCCGGGCAATCTCCTGGCCGGCACGGAGGAAGAGGTTGCTGATCATCAGCGCCTCCTCCAGGCTGCCGCCGGTATTGCCACGGACGTCCAGCACGAACGACGTGGCGCCGTCCGCCTGCAGCTTGCGCACCGCATCATGAACGTCCCGCGCCGCGCCCTCGTTGAAGCGCTGGAGCGGGATGTAGCCGATACCATCGTCCAGGACCATGGCATACGGCACTGCCGGGATGTGCACGACGGCGCGGGTGAACGTGCCGCGGATCGGCTCGTCCATGCCCGCACGGCCGAACGCCACGTCCACCGTTGTGCCGGCCACGCCGATGAGCCGGCCGGAGACCTCCTCCAGCTTCAGGCCCTGCGTGGACTCGCCGTCCACGTACAGGATCCGGTCGCCGGCGCGGACGCCGCCCCGCTCCGCCGGCGTGTTCGGGAAGACACGGGTAACAGTCACCAGCCCCTGCTGATCCTCGATCTGCATGCCCAGCCCGCCGTAGTTCGAGCCAAGCTGCTCACGGGAGAACGTGGCCAGCTCCTCCGGCGAGTACAGCTCCGCATACTCGTCGCCCAGCCGCTCCACCAGGCCGCGGGCGGCGTGGTAGTAAGCCTCGTCTGTCGTGAGTTCCTCGATGGCGTCACGACCGACGATCTGGAGGACCTGCTCGAAGACCCGGGAGCCGCTCTCCGGCAGGTTCGCGTGAAGCATCCAGCCGCCGGCCAGGCCGGGGACCAGGAACATGAGCGCGGTGATGCCGCCCCTGAAACGTCGCATGCCACCTCGAAGGAACAGGTACAGGAGGGAAGCGCACGCCTTCTACGCGCGTGACACGAATATGAATGTACCTGCAGGTGGGCCCGCAAGTTCCCTCCCGGCCAGATCGTCCCGTATCAACATCAGAAAGTCCCCGCAAGACCTTCTGATTCCAGTGGTTCCCTGACATCTTCGTCGTGCACGGGCTGGCCCGCGGCAACGGGACTGTTGCCCGAAGATGAACCGAAACCCTATATTGGCCAATGTGCATCGCCGCGACGGCGGCCCGGGCCCCGGGATGGGGCCTGCGGGGTTCAACACAGGACGGGGTGAACGGATGGCGACCGTGGATACCAGGGACGACAGGGGCAAGGCGCTGAACATGGCCATTGCGCAGATCGAGCGAGCCCACGGCAAGGGCTCGATCATGCGGATGGGCGCGGACGGCGCGAAGATGGTAGTGGAAGCGATTTCCACGGGTGCCATCAACCTGGACGCCGCCATCGGCATCGGCGGCATCCCCCGGGGCCGCATCACGGAGATCTACGGTCCGGAGTCCAGCGGCAAGACGACGCTGTGCCTGCATGTCATCGCGAATGCGCAGCGCGCGGGCGGCGTGGCCGCGTTCATCGACGCGGAGCACGCACTGGACATCGAGTACGCGCGGAAGCTGGGCGTGGACGTGGAGAACCTGCTGGTGAGCCAGCCGGACACGGGGGAGCAGGCGCTGGAGATCGCCGAGCTGCTCATCCGCAGCGGCGCGGTGGACGTGGTGGTCATCGACTCAGTGGCGGCCCTGGTGCCGCGGGCGGAGATCGAGGGCGAGATGGGCGACTCGCACGTGGGCCTGCAGGCGCGGCTCATGAGCCAGGCGCTGCGCAAGCTGACGGGTGCGGTGAACCGCTCGCACACATCGGTGGTCTTCACCAACCAGATTCGCGAGAAGATCGGCGTCATGTTCGGCAGCCCGGAGACGACGACGGGCGGGCGGGCGCTGAAGTTCTATGCGTCGCTGCGCCTGGACATCCGCCGTATCGGCGCCATCAAGGAAGGCCAGGACATGACGGGCAACAGGACGCGCGTCAAGGTGGTGAAGAACAAGCTGGCACCGCCGTTCAAGCAGGCGGAGTTCGACGTCATGTACAACGAGGGCATCAGCCACAACGGCCTGCTCATTGATCTGGGTGTCGAGAACGAGATCGTGCAGAAGTCCGGCGCCTGGTTCTCCTACGGGGACACGCGCCTGGGCCAGGGTCGGGAGAACGCCAAGTTGTTCCTCAAGGAGAGCCCGGACCTGGCGAAGGAAGTCGAAGAGAAGGTGCGTGCCGCCCTCATGGCCAATGGCGCACGGCTCGGCAGCAGTGGCAGTAGCGCCGGCGACGACTTCGAGTGAGGAGGCCGACGTGCCCCTGGGCGGGGCACGTCTGAGGCCGCCGACCTTCGGTCGGGATGAGGCCGCCAACCTTCGGTCGGGCTAAGGCCGCCCGGCCGGTGGCCGGTCTAAGGAACGGCGGGCGCGTCTGCGTCCCTGGACCGTGCTCAGCGCCGCCGAACGAACTGCTGAAGGACCACTCCAGCTCCCACCAGGGCCAGTCCTGCCGTCACCACGGTTCGTACTGAGTTGTTGCGAAGTGCCCGGTGGGCGTGCTCGGTCATGTGCATGGCCCCGCGCTCGGCCGCTTCCACGGCGTCGGCCGTCCGGCCATGGACGTGGGCGAACGCCTTTGTCGCTTTCACGTCCCGGTCCTCCCGACTGGCGCCCATGTCCTCTAGAGACCGGACTGCCCACTGGTAGTGCCGTTCCTCGTCGGCGGCTGCCCGGTTGACCGTCTCAGCCACGTCCGGCGGCAGCGTCATGTCGGCTACCCGGACGTACTTGTCCCGGGCCTGCATCTCGTTCGCCTTGAAGGCGAGGAGGACGGCGCGGTCGTTGCCCGGTCCCGCAGCTGCCTGGACCGCCAGCTTGAATGCGCCTGTGAGGTGGGGCATGGGCATCCGCATGCCGTCCAGCCGCTCGATATGGTTTTCGAGCTCCTCGATGTGCCGCTCATGGTCCTGGAGGTGACCCTCCAGTTCCGACCGGAGCCGGTCAGATTCCAGTTCCCGGATGGCCAGGCCGTAGGCCAGGGCCGCGTCGTGGTCCAGCTGGAGCAGGTCGTTCAGCACTGCCACCAGCTGGGCCGTATCCATATTCGTTGACTTCATGGGCCTGCTCCTTCTCCCGCGCGTGATTCACCAAAGGTCAGGTCATCACGGTGCAAGGCGGGGACCATGAGGGGCCTCATGGCGAGCGTGGGCCGCAGGCCGGCGGCCCGCACCTGTTGCAGATTCCCGGCGCCGGGACTTGGGTGTGTGCGGTTCGGCGCCAGGTCGCGCGGGTATCCGAAGCTCGCTGCCGCAATACGCAGCCCGATTTTGTTTGCGTCAACGCGCCAGCAGTGAGCATCTTGGGGCTGTCGGGGGCGTATCTTGTCACGTTGGCCGGCCCGGCGCCCACGACGCGCAGTGCGACATCCCCAGTTCCACGGCTCGGCGCTGGAGGCCCCAACAAACACTGTCGGGAGGCCCTCAATGTTCCGTCGCATCCTCCCGGGCACCTGCGTCACGCTGATCGTGTTCGGCGTTTCGTGCGGGGATTCCGTTGTCGCTCCGCCCACGCCGGCAGCAATCACGGCGGTGTCGCCGGCCAGTATTGACGGGAGTGTGGGGGCGCCTGTCTCCGTGACTGTGCGGGTCACGAACGGGCAGGGTGGCGCGCTGGCGAACGCCAGCGTGAGTTTTGCCGCGGGCGCCGGCAACGGCTCCGTCTCGCCAGCGACGGTCAGCACCGACGCCAGGGGTGAGGCCAGCAGCACCTGGACACTGGGCACCGCGGCGGGCACCCAGTCGCTGTCGGCGTCCGTGAGCAGCAGTCTGCGGGTGACGTTCACGGCGGCCGCGACTCCGGGCGAAGCGCGGTCAGTGGCGGTCCAGGGACAGGCCCCACCGTCGGGGATGGTCGGTTCGGACGCGGCCCCGCCTCCCGTATTCGTCGTCCGGGACGCCCACGGCAATCCTGTCCCGGGCGTGACGGTGTCGTTCACGCTGCGGGCCGGCAACGGCAGCTTCGAGCCGGACTCCACCGTGACGGATGGCCAGGGGCAGGTCGCCGTGGAGCGCTGGACGCTGGGCACGACGGCGGGCGTGAACACACTGGCGGCGCACGTGGCGGGCGTGCCCATGGGCACGGTGACGGTGAACGGCACGGCGGCCGCACCCGCGACCATGGTGTCGCTGGCGGGGCAGGATCAGGACGGCGAGGTCGGCGCGCCGGTTGCGACGCCGCCTGCCGTGCAGGTGCGGGACGGGTACGGCAACCCGGTGCAGGGCGTCACTATCGCGTTCGCCGTGGTGGAGGGTGGCGGCGCGGTCAGCAGTGCAGTTCATGCCACGAATGCAGCGGGCGTTGCCGCCGTTGCGTGGTGGACGCTGGGATCGGTGGTGGGCGTCAATACGCTTGCGGCGACGCTACCCGGCATCGAGCCCGTCGTGTTCACCGCCCGGGCCGGGGCCTCGACCTTCAACCTCTACATCGAGTCCGTCCACCTGAACCAGGGCAGCCAGACGCGGGCGGGCAGCATCGGCGCGGTAGCAGGCCGGCCGGGCCTGCTCCGCGTCATCGTGCGGGGCTCGACGCAGCTGAACCAGCACGCGCCGACCGTGCGGGTGCGGCTCTATGACGGCGCGGTGATGGTGCGGGAAGCGCTCATCCCGGCGCCGCGGCTGGGCGTGCCGCTGAACCCGGACCTCGCGGATGCCAGCCAGACCTGGAACCTGCAGCTATCGGCCGAGGACGTGGTGGCGGGCCTGACCGTGGAAGCGGTGGCGGACCCGGACGGCGCCATCGCCGAGACGGACCGGGACGACAACCGCTTTCCCCGCGGCACGGGCACGGCCTCGCTGGACGTGCTGCCGCTCGCGCCGATGCGCGTCGTGTTCATACCCGTGCACACCACGGCGCAGAACCGGACGGGCAACATCAGCAGCGCCAACATGGACGCGTTCCTCGTGGAGACGCGCACGTGGACGCCGGGCAACGTGGTCCTGCCGACGATCCGCAGCACGTACACGACCGGTCTCGACCTCAGCGTCGGCGACAACTGGTCGCGCCTCGTGGGCGAGATCCAGGCCATCCGCATCGCCGCAGGCGCCACCGACGAGTACTACCACGGCATTGTGGCCGCATTCCCGGGCACCCCGTGGGGCGGGTGGGCCTACATCCCGGACTCGCCCGCCAGCCGGTCCCGCAGCGGTATCACGTACGACGCATTCCCGTCGGCGTCGCGGCTGCTCGCTCACGAACTCGGGCACAACCTCGGCCGGCGCCACGCGCCCTGTGGCAATGCCGCCGGCATCGACCACTCATACCCCCATGTCGGTGCTACACTCGGCTCACCGGGCTATGACATCATCACCGGTGAAATCATCGAACCGGAGACGCACCACGACTACATGGGCTACTGCGGGCCGTGGTGGGCCAGCGACTACACGTACGACGGCATCCTCCAGTGGCGGCGCAGCGACCCGTACGCCCGGCCGGAAGGCGGAGCGCCTGCCGCGAACACCGCGGACGACGCCACGGACGGCCTGCTCCTCTGGGGTCGCGTACAGTCCGGCGGCGCGACGCTCAACCCCGCGTTCAGCCTCCGCGCCCGTCCGGCGCTGCCGGAGACGGCCGGGCCCCACGAGCTGCGCGGCCTGGCCGCCGACGGCTCCGTCGTCTTCCGCCTCAGCTTCGCCGGCGTACAGGTGGACCACAGCGAGGACCCGGCGGAGCGGCACTTCGCGTTCTTCGTCCCCCTCCGGCCCGACGAGCAGGAGCGGATCGAACGGATCGAGCTGGTCACGCCGCGCGGCAGTGCAACCCGCCGGCCCGATGCCACGATGCAGGCACGCGCCGCGCCGGCGCCCTCCGACGTGCGCCTCGAGTCGCGCCCCGGCAATCGCGTGGCGGTCGTGTGGGACGCGACCCGCCATCCCATGGTCATGGTGCGCGACCCGCAGACCGGTAACGTGCTGTCCATCGGACGCGGCGGCACCGTCGAGCTGCCGGGACCGATACCGGCCGGCGACCGGCTGGAGGTCCTGCTATCGGACGGCGTCAGGAGTCGCGCATGGGAGTAGTGTCACCGATCGCCGGGCACGACGCAGTGCGCACGAGCCCTCACGGCGCAATTCGGCAATGCTGCGGTCGTCGCTGCCGACTTTGACGACATACACGGTAGCCGTAAAGCTGTCCCCTTCCGCGGGCGAAGCCCCGCCCCCTTAGCGGGCGAAGCCGCGGCCTCCCATCAGGTCAGTACCCCATCCGGGCCAAGGCACGTATATTCCCGGGTTCGCCACCACGGGAGCCATAAGGGAAATGACGAGCGCCGAGATCCGACAGCAGTTCCTGGACTACTTCGCCAGTAAGGGCCACACCATCCGTCCAAGTTCATCACTGGTGCCGGGCGATGACCCGACGCTGCTGTTCACGAACGCGGGCATGGTCCAGTTCAAGCGCGTGTTCACGGGTGAGGAGCAGCCGGAGACGCCCCGCGCCGTCACCTCGCAGAAGTGCCTGCGCGTGTCCGGCAAGCACAATGACCTGGAGGAGGTGGGCGTCACCAGCCGGCACCACACCTTCTTCGAGATGCTGGGCAACTTCTCCTTCGGCGACTACTTCAAGCGCGACGCCATCGCGTACGCCTGGGAGCTGTTCACGGAGGTGTACCAGCTGCCGAAGGAGCGGCTGTGGGCCACCGTCCACTACACGGACGACGAGGCGGCGCAGCTCTGGGAAGAAGTGGCCGGGCTGCCGCCGGAGCGGATCTTCCGGCTGGGCGACAGGGACAACTTCTGGCAGATGGGCGAGACGGGCCCGTGCGGACCGTGCAGCGAGATCCACTATGACATGCGCACGGCGGGCCGCGGCACGGACGTCACACAGGAGGAGTTCGAGGCGCTGGGCGAGGCGGGCGAGTTCCTGGAGCTGTGGAACCTGGTCTTCATGCAGTACGACCGGAGCGCTGACGGCACGCTGACGCCGCTGCCGGCGCCGTCCATCGACACGGGTGCCGGCCTCGAGCGGGTGTGCGCGGTGCTCCAGGGCGTGGACTCCAACTACAGGACAGACCTCTTCACGTCGCTCATTGACCGGGCCGTGGAGGTGGTGGGCACGCCGTACGTGTACGAGTCCGACCAGGGCGTCTCCTACCGCGTCCTCGCCGACCACGCCCGGTCGGTGGCGTTCCTGCTGGCCGACGGCGTGTTCCCCACCAATGACGGCCGCGGCTACGTGCTGCGTCGGATCCTGCGTCGGGCGGTGCGGCATGCCTGGCTGCTGGGCCGGCGGGAGCCGACGCTGGTCCATGTGGTGGACCGGGTGGTGGACGTCATGGGCGAGGCGTACCCCGAGCTCACGCAGCGTCGCGAGCACCTGCTCCGTGCCACCCGCGAGGAGGAGCAGCGCTTCCTGGACACCATCGACAGCGGCATGGCCCGTTTCGATGAGCTGGCGCCGCCGCTGGACGAGGAGGCGTGGCGGCAGATCCGGGACGGCGCGGCGAAGGCGCCGGTGGTGCCGGGCGACGAGGTCTTCAGGCTGTACGATACGTTCGGCTTCCCGCTGGACCTGACGGAACTCATCGCACACGAGCGCGGCTACGAAGTGGACAGTGCGGGCTTCGAGGCGGCGCTGGAGGAACAGCGGGAACGGTCCCGGGCCGATCGCAGGGCGCAGGGCGCGGACGCCGGCGAGTCGCTGTCCACGGGCTGGACTGTGCTGGACGACGTCGCGGAGCAGGCGTTCGTGGGCTATTCCACGTTCGACGTGGAGACGGACATCGTCGCGGTGCGCCGGGAAAACGGGCGGGTGGGCGTGCAGCTCCGGGAGAACCCGTTCTACGTGGAGTCCGGCGGCCAGATCAGTGACCGCGGCGTCATCGAGGGCGACGGCTGGCGGGTGGACGTGGATGACGTGCGCAAGGTGGGCGGGCGCACCGCCGTCCTGGGCAACGTGGACGGTGAGATGCCGGAGCTGACGGCGCCGACGCGCGTCACGGCCCGCGTCTACGCCGATCGGCGGGACACCATGCGGCACCACACGGCGACGCACCTGCTGCATGCGGCGCTGCGCAGCGTGCTGGGCGATCACGTGCTCCAGCGCGGCTCGCTGGTGGCGCCGGACCGGCTGCGCTTCGACTTCTCGCACCCCCGGCCCATGACAGCCGACGAGATCCGCGCGGTGGAGGAGCAGGTCAACGAGGCCATCCTCCAGGACGTGGACGTGGTCATCGAGGAGCGGTCGTACGATGACGCCATCGCCATGGGCGCGATGGCGCTGTTCGGCGAGAAGTATGGCGACGTGGTGCGCGTGGTCATGGTGCCGGGCGTCAGCACGGAGTTGTGCGGCGGCACGCACGTCCGCCACACGGGCGACATCGGCCTGTTCCGTATTGTCGGCGAGACGGGCGTCGCTGCCGGTATCCGCCGGGTGGAGGCGGTGACGGGCTCGGTGGCGTACCGGCGCGCGGTGGAGAAGGAAGACCTGCTCAACCAGGCGGCGGCGGCGGTGAAGACCACGCCGGACACGCTGCTGCGCCGGCTGGAGCAGATGCTGGACGAGAACCGCGAGCTGCGCCGGCGGCTGGACAAGGCGCGGCAGGCGGGCAGCGCCGATGTCGTGGGCGATCTGGTAAACGGCGCGGAAGAGGTGGCCGGCGTGAAGGTCATCGCCCGGGAGGTGGAGGCGGAGAGCGCTGACGAGCTCCGCGCCATCGGTGACCGGCTGCGGGAGCGGCTGGGCAGCGGCGCGGCGGTCATTGCCGCCCGCGGCGAGGACAAGGTCGCCCTCATCGCCGTGGTCACGGACGACCTCATCAGCCGCGGCGTGAAGGCCGGCGACCTGATGAAGGAGGTGGCGAAGGCCACGGGCGGCAGTGGCGGCGGCCGGCCGCACATGGCCCAGGGCGGCGCCGGCGACCCGGCGAAGCTGGCCGACGCACTGAAGCTGGCGCCTGCCTTCGTCCGCAGCCGGCTGGCGGGCTGATGTACGCCGCGGCCGCCACCCGGAAATGGCTGAGCGAGAGAAGCGCCGACGTGCCGGAGAGCCTGCTGGCGCGGATGGAGCGTGCGGTGGACGACGTCGCCCTCGACCATCACGGTGTGCAGGACGATGCCGGCGTCGCCGACGTGCTCGCGGCGGCCGCCGTCCTTTGTCTCCGGGAGGCGGCGGCAGACTGCGATGTGCGTGATGCGGCGCTGCCGCTGCTGGCGGCGGACGCGCTGATGACGGCGGCCTTCGAGGCGGCTGCCGGGGTGGACGACCCCGCGACGGCACTGCAGGCGTTGCGCGCGCTGTGCGACGAGTATGACGTGCACCGCATCGCCGCACAGGCGGGGGTCCCGGGATGATGACGCCGCAGGAGCACGCGGCGCGGCACCTCAACGGGCTGGCGCAGGTCTCCCAGCGGGTGGCGGCCACCATGACGGCGGAGATCGCGGCCCTTGCGGCACTGACAGCGGACGCGTTGCGCCGGGGCGGCAAGCTCATGTTCTGCGGCAACGGCGGCTCGGCGGCGGATGCGCAGCACCTGGCCACGGAGTACGTGGTGCGGTTCCGGCGCAACCGCCGGGCGCTGCCAGCGCTGGCGCTGACCACGGACACGTCGTTGCTGACGGCGGCGGCCAATGACCTGGGCTTCGAGCAGGTCTTTGCCCGGCAGGTTGCGGCGCTGGGGCTGCCCGGCGACGTGCTGTTCCTGCACACCACGTCCGGCGTGTCGCCGAACCTGCTGGCGGCGGCGGACGCGGCCCGGGACCGGGGCGTGGTCACGGTCGGTATGCTCGCTGGCGACGGCGGCCCGCTGCGGGCGCGGGTGGACCACGCGTTCGCCGTGCCGTCGGACACCGGTGCCCATGCCCAGGAGCTGCACCTGGCCGTGGGCCACATCATCTGCGATATCGTGGAAATGACCCTGGGGGCGGAGCCTCGATGATGGACGAACAGGTGGTCCGGCTGCTGCAGGACGCGCGGCTGGCAGAGAAGAAGCAGGCGCTGTTCTACCGGGCGCTGGCGGCGGCGGCGGAGGACGCGAACGACGGGGCCCTGTCGGAGCGGCTGAACGAGCTGCACGCCGACGAGCAGCACCACCTGTCCCGCCTCACCGCCCGGCTGGTGGAACTGGAGGAGCCGGTACCGGACGTGGTGGCCGGGACGGACGAGACGCCGGTGCTCGACGGCTGGGAGGACCTGGCCCGGGGCAGGGAAGCGGAGGAAGTCGCCCGGTACGCCCACCTGCTGAACGAGCAACTGGACGAGAAGACGCGAAACATGCTGGAGCAGTTCCTGGAGGCCGAGCGCCATCACCAGGAGACGCTGGGCGGCAAGTGGATGAGTGCGGAGACATGATCGGCATAGACCTGCTGGGCAAGAGGGCGGTGGTCACGGGTGGCTCGCGAGGCGTCGGCCGGGCTGTGGCGCTGATGCTGGGCGCCGCCGGTGCGCAGGTGGGCATCTCCTACCGCAGCCGGCATGAGGACGCGGAGCAGCTGGTCCGGGACCTCGAGGCCCTGGGCGTATCGGCGTGGAGCCAGGCCGGGGACCTGTCGCAGTCGAGGGAGGCGGAGCGCCTGATGAACCGTGCGCTGGACGAGTTTGGCGGCCTGGACATCTTCGTGGGCAACGCCGGCGTCTGGCCGCCGGATCACGTGCCGCTGGCCCTCATGTCGGATCAGCAGTGGCGCGACACCATGGCCGCCAACCTGGACGCCATCTTCTACACGACGCGTGAGGCGGCCCGCGTCATGGCTGACGGCGGCCGCATCGTGCTCATCAGTTCCACGGCCGGGCAGAGGGGCGAGGCGGGGCATGGCGACTATGCTGCGTCAAAAGGCGCCATCATCTCTCTGGTCAAGGGCGTGGCCGTGGAGATGGCCGGGCATGACATCACGGTCAACTGCGTGGCGCCCGGCTGGGTGGATACGGAGATGGCCTCGCCTGCGCTGAGGGGTGACGCGCGGTCGAAGGTGGAGGCAGGCATCCCGCTGCACCGCATCGCCACGGCGGAGGACATTGCCGGGCCGGTGGTGTTCCTGTGTTCGGAGATGGCCCGTCACATCACCGGCGAGGTAGTGAACGTGAACGGCGGCTCCGTGCTCTGTGGCTGACATGCAGCTTCAGCCCCCCGCGGCCGTCCTGGACATCGCGCAGAAGCTGAACCATGCCGGGCATGATGTCTGGGCGGTGGGCGGCGCCGTGCGCGACGCCCTCATCGGCGCGCCTGGCGGGGACTGGGACCTGGCCACGAGCGCCCGGCCGGAGCAGGTGCGGGGCATCTTCCGGCGCACGGTGCCCATCGGCATCGAGCACGGCACGGTGGGCGTGCTGGCGAAGGACGGCGTGATGTACGAGGTCACCACGTTCCGGCGGGACGTGGAGACGTTCGGCCGGCACGCCGTCGTCGAGTTCGCGCAGACCATCGACGAGGACCTGGCCCGCCGGGACTTCACGTTCAACGCCATTGCGTGGCATCCCATCCACGACGAGATCCGGGATCCCCACGGCGGATTGGCGGACCTGAAGAACGCCACGCTGCGCACCGTGGGTGAGCCGGCGGAACGCTTCGCCGAGGACTACCTGCGCGTGCTGCGCGCGCTGCGCTTCGCCGGCCACTTCGTACTGGATGTGGAGCCGGACACCTGGGACGCGCTGACATCGGCCGTGCCCCACCTGGCGAAGCTGTCGGCGGAGCGCGTCCGGGAGGAACTGGTGAAGGTGCTGGCCAGGACGCCCCACGCGTCCGCCGCCCTGGAACTGTATTACGCGTCCGGTGCGTTGCAGCTGCTCTACCCGGAGCTGCACGCCCTCACGGCGACGGACGACCTGCGTCCCGTGTGGGCCCGCACGCTGCGGGCGGTGGATGCGCTGGCCGTGACGCGCCCGGTGCTGCGCCTGGCGGCACTGCTGCACGCCGTGGGCATGCCCGCCGCCCGGGCCCGGGACCTGCGCGGCGGGTTCCGGTACACCGGCCACGAGCCCATGGGCGCGGAGAAGGCGGAGCAGGTCATGCGCCGCCTCAAGGCGTCCAACGCCGATACCGAGCACGTCACGGATCTGGTGCTGCGGCAGTCGGACCTGTTCCCGCCGGACGCACCGGACGCCGGCGTGCGACGCTGGCTGCTGCACGTGCCGCCCGAACTGGTGAACGACCTGTTCCGGCTGCGTACCGCGCTGTGGCGCGCGGAACCAACGGAGCGCGGTGACGCGGACCTCACGCAGCGCTGGCGCCACGTCCGCCGGGTGCTCGCGGAGCGGCCGGCGCTGACACCGCAGGACCTGGCCATCGATGGGCGGGACCTGAAAGCGCTGGGGCTGGAGCCCGGCCCGCAGTTCGGCGAGATCCTGCGCGTGCTGCTGAACCGCGTCATCGAGGACCCATCCCTGAACGAGCGGGACCGGCTGCTGGAACTGGCCCGGGAGCTGGCGGAGCCGCAGTCATGAGCGGTGCGCCATGATCGGGGCACTCTACGCCGCCCTGGCCAGCCTGGGCGACCTGGCCGGCGGCGCGCTGGTCCTCTGGCGGACAGGCCGGGACCGTGACGCGCTGGCGGTGCTCACAGGCTTCGGCGCCGGGTTCCTCCTGGCTGTCGTGCTCATCGGGATGCTGCCCCACGCCGTGCACGAGCCCGGTGGATTCGTGGCAGTCCTGGTTGGCTACCTGGCCGTGCACCTCACACAGCACTCGCTGACGCCCCACTTCCATTTCGGCGAGGAGACCCATGAGGTGGCCCGGGGCGTGGGCGTCTTCGCGCTGGTCGGGCTGCTGCCGCATTCGTTCTTCGACGGCGTCGCCATCAGCGCCGGCTTCCTGGAGAGCCATGCCCTGGGTGTCCTGGTGTTCGTGGGGATCCTGCTGCACAAGGTGCCCACGGGCGTGTCCCTGGCCAGTGTGATGCTCGCCAGCGGCAACAGCCGCAGGGAGACCGTGCTCGGCCTGTTCACGCTCGTGGCCGCCACCATGATCGGTGCCATGGTCACGCCGCTCATCGAGCCCATGGCCCGCTACGGATTGCCACTGGCTGCCGGCGTTACGCTGTACGTCGCCGCGTCGAACCTGGTGCCGGAAGCGCAGAATGAGCGGAGCTGGTGGGTGCAGGGCGGCCTTTTCGCCGGCGTCGTCGCCTACTTCCTGGTCAGCCTGGCGCTGCCCCACGTCCACTGATGGCTGACGAGATGGATCTCTTCGGCGACGACGTTCCGGGCAGCGGCCGTGGGCGCGGCAAGGGTGCCGGTGGCGGGAAGGGTGCCGGTGCGGCCGGCGCGAGCGGCGGCGGCGCCGTGCCCGAGGGCGGGCCCGGGGCGCCGCTGGCGGCGCGCATGCGGCCGCGTACGCTGGACGACTACGTCGGCCAGGAGCACCTGCTGGCGCCGGGCAAGGCGCTGCGCCAGCTCATCGAGAAGGACGCCATCGGCAGCGTCATCTTCTGGGGACCGCCCGGCACCGGCAAGACGACGCTGGCCCGCATCATCGCCGAGCGGACGGACGCCGCGTTCGTCCATTTCAGCGCCGTCACCGAGGGCATCGCCCGGGTCCGCGAGATCGTGGCCGAGGCGAGTACGCGACTGAAGGCCACCGGCCGCCGGACCATCCTCTTCTGTGACGAGATCCACCGCTTCAACAAGGCCCAGCAGGACGCCTTCCTGCCCCACGTGGAGGCGGGCACCATCGCCCTCATCGGCGCGACGACGGAGAACCCTTCCTTCGAGGTCATCGGCGCACTGCTCAGCCGGTCCAGGGTCTTCGTGCTCCAGGCCCTGTCGCCGGAGGTACTGGAGCAGTTGCTCCGACGGGCGCTGGAGGACGGGACCCGCGGGCTCGGCTCCATGAAGCTGGCGGTGGATGATGACGCTGTCGCACTCATCGCCACCGAGGCCGACGGCGACGCCCGTCGCGCCCTCAACACCCTCGAGACCGCCGCCACCCTCGCCGGCGACGGTGGCACCATCACGGTGGAAACGGCGCGGGAGGCCATGCAGTTGCGCTTCGCCCGCTACGACAAGGGCGGCGAGGAGCACTTCAACATCCTGTCGGCATACCACAAGTCGCTGCGGGGCAGTGACGTGGACGCGGCGCTGTACTGGATGGCGCGCATGATCGAGGGCGGCCAGGACCCCCTCATCATCTTCCGCAGGGCCCTGGCCATGGCTGCCGAGGACATCGGCATGGCGGACCCCAATGCACTGCAGATGGCGGTGGCGGCGCGGGAGGCGTTCCGTGTGCTGGGCCCGCCCGAGGGGTTCCTGCCGCTGGCGGAGATGACCATCTACCTGGCCACGGCGCCCAAGTCCAACGCTGCGTACCGTGCACTGAATGCGGCTCGTGACGCTGCCCGCCGGACTCCTGCGGCGCCCGTGCCCATGCACATCCGCAACGCGCCCACGGAGCTGATGAAGGACCTCGGCTACCACGAGGGCTACCGGTACGCACATGACTACGACGAAGGCGTCGTCGCCCAGCAGCACCTGCCGGACGAGCTGAAGGACGAGAAGTTCTATGAGCCCGGCGCGTACGGCTTCGAGAAGGACATCCGCAAGCGGCTGGACTGGTGGGCCAGGAAGCGTCAGGGCGCGGACGAATGAGGGGGCGCCTGGACTGGTGGGCCAGGACGCGTCAGGGCGCGGACGA
>DATHVP010000090.1:0-36930 GCA_035461245.1 Longimicrobiales bacterium
GGTGGATGGTGGATGGTGGATGGTGGATGGTGGATGGTGGATGGTGGATGGTGGATGGTGGATGGGCGCGAAACGTTCGATGGCAGCCGACCAGGCGAGGAACAGGGGGATGTGATGGCGCACACGATAACGACCACGACCGACCGCTCAATGTTGCGACGCCTCGCTGGCTGGCTGGCCATATTTGTGCTGGCCATGGCGGGGCCTGGAGCCGCGCACGCCCAGGAATGGGCGCCGCAGAACCGACCTGACGTGGCCGGCCTTCATGGCGCCGTCGTCTCCGACCATCCGCTGGCATCGGCTGCCGGCTACGAAGTGCTGCGCCGTGGTGGCAATGCCGTGGACGCCGCTGTCACCATGGCCGGGGTGCTGGCGGTTGTGCGCCCGCACATGAACGGCATCGGCGGGGACGCCTTTGCCCTGTTCTACGACGGCGCGTCGGGGGACGTCACGGCCCTGAACGGCAGCGGGCGGGCGGGCGCACTGGCGACGCCGGCGTTCTTTGCAGAGCGCGACGTCACGCGGATGCCCCAGTCGGGCGCACTCGCGGTGACTGTGCCCGGCGCCGTCTCGGCATGGGCAGCGGCCCTCGAGCGCCACGGCACCATAACCCTCGCCGAGGCGCTGGGGCCGGCCATACGCATCGCCGAGGAGGGTTGGGTCGTCACGAGCACGCTGGAGCGCGACGTCGCGTCAAGCGTGCGTCGCCTGAATGAGGGTGGCCGGCAGATCTTCGCACCCGACGGCTCGCTGCCGCCAGTGGGGGCACGCCTGCGCAACGCGCCGCTGGCCGCGACACTGCGCGCCATCGCCGAGGGCGGCGCGGACGCCTTCTATCGTGGCGCCATTGCCGAAACGCTCGCCCGCTTCATCGAGGCGGAGGGTGGGTACCTGCGAGCAGGCGATTTCCAGTCGCATGCCGTGGAGTGGCTGGCGCCGCTTTCCCTGCCACTGGCGGGCGGTCGTAGCGTGTATGCCATGCCGCCGAACAGCCAGGGCGTGGTGCAGCTGCAGATGCTTGGCATGCTGGACGGCCGGGACCCGGCAGGGCTCGGGCACAACACCCCCGAGTATCTGCACACGCTCATCGAGACCAAGCGGCTCGCCTTCGCCGACCGGGACCGCTGGGTGGCGGATCCGCGCCAGGTCGAGGTGCCCGTCAGCCGATTGCTGGACGCGAACTACCTGCGCCAGCGGGCGGCGCTCGTTGGCGATGCCGCGGCGCCGACTGTCACGCACGGCTTCGGCGAGCGCCTGGACACGGACCAGGCCGACGGCACCGGTGATACGGTCTACCTGATGGCCGTGGACGCCGACGGCAACGCCGTCAGCTGGATCCAGAGCCTGTTCTCGAGCTGGGGCTCCATGCTGGTGGAGCCGCAGACCGGCATCGTGCTGCAGAACCGGGGCGGCGGCTTTACCCTCGACCCACGCCATCCCAACGTGATCGCACCAGGCAAGCGGCCGTTCCACACGCTGACGCCCATGCTCGTTACCGATGGGGGCGGCCTGCGCATGACCATCGGCACGCCGGGCGGCCACGGCCAGCCCCAGTTCCTCATGCAGGTCTACCACAACATCTTCAGCTTCGGCATGTCCCCGCAGCAGGCGGTGGAGGCGCCGCGCTTCATCCACAGCAGCGGCATGCGTTCCCAGCTCGAGGACCGTATCGCCGAAGACGTGCTGGATGCGCTGCGGGCGCTGGGCCATGATGTGTCCGCGGTGCCCGGCTGGACGGCCACGTTCGGCGGTGTCCAGGTCATCCTCGTGGATCCCGTGTCCGGCGTATTGCGCACGGGCGCGGACCCGCGGCGGGAAGCCTACGGACTGGCCTGGTAGCCGGCATGACCGAACGGATCCGGCGCGTCCTCATCGCCGACGACCAGCAGGACGTCCTCGAGGCGCTCCGTCTGCTGCTGAAGGGCGAAGGATTCCAGATCGAGACGGCGGCGTCGCCGGCGGGCGTCCTGCAGGCCGTGGAAGCCAGCGACTTCGACGCCGTGCTCATGGACCTGAACTACACCCGTGACACGACGTCGGGCAGGGAAGGCCTGGAGTTGCTTACCCGACTCCAGGAACTGGACAGCACGCTGCCCGTCATCGTCATGACGGCGTGGGGCAGTATCCAGAGCGCTGTGGAGGCCATGCGCCGCGGCGCCCGCGACTACGTCGAGAAGCCGTGGGACAACCACCGGCTCCTGTCCGTTCTGCGCACCCACTGCGAACTGGGCCGGGCGCTGCGGGAGGGCGCGCGGCTGGAGTCGGAGAACCGCATGCTCCGCAGGGACGGCGTGCCGGAACTCATCGCCACCGCTCGTTCCATGCAGCCGGTCCTGACCATGCTCGAGCGCATCGGCCCGTCGGAGGCGAATGTGCTGGTCACCGGCGAGCACGGCACGGGCAAGGAGATCGTAGCCCGCTGGCTGCACGCCGCCTCACCGCGGGCGTCGAATCCGCTCATCATCGTCAACGCCGGCGGCCTGTCCGAGGGCGTGTTCGAGAGCGAGCTGTTCGGCCACGTGAAAGGCGCGTTCACTGACGCAAAGACGGACCGCGTCGGCTATTTCGAACTGGCCGACGGCGGTACCCTCTTCCTCGACGAGATCGGGAACATGCCGGCGAAGCAGCAGTCGAAGCTCCTGCGCGTACTCCAGACCGGCGAGTTCCAGCGCGTCGGCTCGTCCAAGACGCGACGAGTGGATGTACGCGTCATCTCCGCGACGAACGTGGACATCCGCAACGAAGTCGCCGAGGGCCGGTTCCGGGAGGACCTGCTGTACCGGCTGAATACCGTCGAGATCCAGTTGCCGCCGCTGCGGGACCGGCCGGAGGACATCGCGCCGCTGGCACTGCACTTCCTGAAGCGCCAGGCCGTGCGCTACGGCAAGCCGAAGGTGGCGGGGCTGGACCGGGACGCCATGCAGTCACTCATGGAACACACCTGGCCCGGCAACATCCGCGAGCTGGAGCACACCATGGAGCGGGCGGTGCTCATGGCCCAGGGCACGCAGGTCCGGCCGGATGACCTGGGACTGCGCGGCCGCGGCGACGGCGGCGCCAACCGGCTGGAGGAGATGACGCTGGAGGACGCCGAGAAGTACCTCATCCAGAAGGCACTGGGCCGCTGCCAGGGCAACGTCAGCCGCGCTGCCGGCATGCTCGGCCTGTCTCGCAGCGCGCTGTACCGGCGCCTTCAGCAGTACGGCATCGAACCGTGACACCGCACCCCCCGGCGATGCGCCGGAGCGCATGAGCCCGCAACCGGGGCTGGAGCCCCCCCGCCGGCTCAGCTTCGAGAGCCGCGTCCTGCTGCTGGCTCTCCTCGCCGGGCTGCCGGGGACCGCCATGGCCCTCGGCCTGCTCATCATCGAGGAATACAGCGCCCGCG
Source organism: Longimicrobiales bacterium (assembly GCA_035461245.1). Taxonomy (GTDB): domain Bacteria; phylum Gemmatimonadota; class Gemmatimonadetes; order Longimicrobiales; family RSA9; genus SH-MAG3. The sequence goes on from DATHVP010000090.1 coordinate 3,389, forward strand.
TCGTGTGGACATTCGGGGTGCTGGTCGTCGGGTCCTGGGTCTTCTTCGCGTTCACATTGCGCGAGCGCGTCGTGCGCCCGCTGCAGACACTCTCCAACCTCATTGCCGCCCTGCTGGAAGGCGACTACTCCATCCGCTCACGAGGGGCCACCAGTCATGATGCCCTGGGCCTGGCGCTGCTGGAGGTGAATGCCCTGGGCCAGACGCTCCGGGAACAGCGCCTCGGCGCGCTGGAGGCGTCCGCCCTGCTGCGCAAGGTGATGGAGGAGATCGACGTCGCCGTCTTCGCCTTCGACGCGGAGTTGCGGCTGCGTCTCGTCAACCGCGCCGGCGAGCGGCTCATGGACATGCCGGCTGAACGGATGACCGGCCGTACCGCCGAAGCGCTGGCTTTGCAGGAACTGCTGGAGGGTGATGAGCAACGCATTGTAGACGCGTCCTTCGCCGGCGGCACCGGCCGCTGGCAGCTCCGCCGGTCCACCTTCCGCCAGGGCGGCGCGCCGCACAGCCTGCTCGTGCTGTCCGATCTGAGCCGGACCCTGCGCGAGGAGGAGCTGCAGGCGTGGCAGCGCCTGATCCGCGTGCTGTCCCATGAGATCAACAACTCGCTGGCGCCCATCAAGTCCATTGCCGGCAGCCTTCAGTCCGCCCTTGCCCGGGAGAGCCGGGCGGACGACCTGGACGAGGACCTGGAACGGGGCCTCGCCATCATTGCCGGCCGGTCTGACGCGCTCCAGCGCTTCATGGCGTCCTACGCGCGGCTCGCTCGCCTGCCGGCGCCGCGGCTGGCGCCGCTGCGCGTGGCCGACTGGGTCAGCCGCGTCGCCGCCCTTGAGACCCGGCTGGCCGTGGACGTGATGGAGGGACCGGACGTGAGCATCGCCGCCGACGGCGACCAGCTCGATCAGCTGCTCATCAACCTCATCCGCAATGCCGTGGACGCATCCCTGGAGACGGGCGGCCGCGTGAGCGTAGGGTGGTCCCGTCGCGCCGGAGGGGTGACGGTCGTCGTGAAGGATGAGGGGCCGGGGCTGGCCGACACGCTGAACCTGTTCGTGCCGTTCTTTACAACGAAGCCCGAAGGGTCCGGCATCGGGCTGACGCTGTCACGCCAGATCGCCGATGCCCATGGTGGCTCCCTCACAGTGGCCAACCGCACGGACGGCCCCGGTGCGGAGGCACGGGTCACGCTGCCTGAAGGCGCTGACCGTCCCGACGCCTGACGCCCGCGCCACGCACATCAGCGCCGCCCGCGCCGGCCAGACGCCCTCGGCGCCGTCTCCTCGGCGCCGTCCCGGTCAGTGGCCCGTCAGTGCGGGCTACCGCCGCCCACCGGCGAACCGAGCGGCCGCGGTCCCGCAGGCACCCTAACCGCTGGCGCGGCCGATTCCTGTTCCGCTACCACATCGTCGGCAGAACCGACCAGTGCGTACTCCCCGCGCCCGTTCACCACCACGCCCGGAAGCTGACGGTGCTCCTCGAAGTAGTCGTAGGCCGGCTTCAACGTCGCCCAGAAACGGCCCAGTTCGGGCTCTTCGCCGAATGTCTGCTGCAGGATCTGCAGGTCCCGCGTCTCCAGTCGGGCAGGGAAGATGTGCACCGGGATGCGCTGCTGTCCGCCGGAACGGGCCTCCACGCTCAGCCAGTACAGCTCGCGGATGCCTTCATCCGTGATGGCCAGGCACCCCTCGGAGCTGCAGCCGCCGTGGATATAGATGTCGCCCCCGAGACTGATACCCGCCAGCCCCGCCGCACGGTCACGGGCGTTCGGATAGTTCACGTGCAGCGACAGGTGATACTCGCTGCGAGGGTTGAAGAACGAGATATGGTAGAAGCCTTCCGGCGTCTGGTTGTCGCCCTGCTTGCGCTTCGGACCCAACGCGCCTGCCATGGCGCAGATGTCGTAGATCTTCAGCAGTTCGAATCGATCCCGGTCCTGGCCCCGGACCCACAGTTCCAGTGACCGCTCCCGCTTGAACACCCGCAGAAATATCTCCGCCGCCGGGTATGGGATGCCACGCTCGTGGAACAGCAGCTTGATGTTGTGGCGCGTCGCCACTCGGGCCTGTTCCACCCGCTCATACCGCAGCTGCTCCAGCGCGAACGACGTCTCCGTCGGCAGCAGCGCCACCAGCGGCGCGTCGGTATCCGCCGGGATCAGGCCCAGATCCCGCGCCAGCTGGCCCGCCGCCAGAGCCGGCACAAGGACCACCACGAGCGCAGCCAGGCCGCTGGCCTTCCTCCACACATCCCATCCGGGCATCCGGTTCCGCTCCTCCTCAAGGGGCTCGACTGTCAGGCGTGTTGCGTCAGGAACCGTGCCGGCACGCCGCACCTGTGGTGGGCGTGCAGCACCTTGTCTCCATGCAGGCGCGGGGAACGCCGGCGTACATCAACCCAGAAGTTATGCATTCTCAACAGCTTGTGCAACCAGTTTCCCGTCCGGCAAAGTTTTTGTTGACATCCGCCCCGGGGTACAGCAAAACTGCATTACCTGGTCCAGCTATCCATGATCAGGATCCCGATGGAAAAATACGCGTGGCCTTCGCGCGGCAGTCGAGAATCGATGCACGAAACAGAGCCGGGATCGTCCAGGGTGGGACCCGTCGGCGCGCTGCCGCTGTCCGGCGACGACGCCCGTCGCCTGCTGCATACGACAGCGGTCCGGGAGGCGTTTGACCGGCTGATTCGCGTGGTGGGCACGGCGCTGCGTTCGCCGGTGGCCATCCTGGGCGTGATCGAGGATGACAGCATGACGGTAGTGAGCCAGCACGGCGTGCCGGAGCGGTGGCGGCGTGCTGGTGTTCTGCCGTTGAGCGCGACGTTCTGCCGTCATGTGCAGGCCTCGGGTACCGCGCTGTCGGTGGAGGACGCGTCGCTGCATCCCGTTGGCCAGGTGGTGGAGCAGCTGGAGGATTTTCCGCGCGCCGCGTACGCGGGCACGCCGGTGGTGGTTGGGGGCGAGGTAGTGGCGGTGCTGTCGGTGGCGGATGAGCGGCCGCGGCGCTGGAGCGTCGCAGATGCCTCGCTGCTGCGAGACCTGGCGGATACGGCTGCCCGGGAGCTGGAGCTCATGGCCCGCCCGGCGCCCACGACGGGTCCGGCGGTGCGGGCGGCATCGGCACCGCCAGCCCTGACCTTGCCCGATGGGCTGCTGGCGGTGGACGGGCGCTGGCGGATCACGTGGTCCAACGATCGGGCGCAGTCGCTGCTCCGGCTGCCGGGCGAGACCTCGGCGCAAAGCCTGTGGGAACTGTTCCCCGGTCTGGTGGGCAGTGCCTTTCACCGGGAGTGCCAGCGCTCGATGGTGCAGCGGCAGCCGTGCGAGGTGGAGGACTACTGCCACTCGGCAGGTGCGTGGCTGGAGGTCCGTTCGTGGCCCACGGACGACGGTGGAGCTGCGCTGCAGCTGCGGGACGTCAGCGGCCGTCGGGCGGCGCAGGAAGCGCTGCGGGGACGCGAGGCCCGCTATCGCCGCCTCTTCGAGGAATCCCGCACACCGCTGTTCGTGATGGCGGCGGATGGGATGCTGCTCGAGGCGAACCACGCACTTGCCCAGCTTCTCGGGCGGGGCCGGGATGAGCTGTTGCGACGACGGCTGGGCCAGTTCGCGGCGGATCCCGACGCCTTCGACGGGATGATCGCCGAGTTGCAGGCGCAGGGCACCGTCGGCGAGGTCGAGATTGCGTTCACTGACGCGTCGGGCGCAGAACTCTCGTGCATGGTCAGCGTCACGGCGCAGCCGTCGGTGGGTGGCGCAGTGTACCACGGCTCGCTGCGGGACAACACGGCGCAGAAGCGGGCGCAGGAGGAGCTGGTGCGGACGGCGTTCCAGGACCCGCTGACACAGCTGCCCAACCGGCTGGTCTTCATGGATCGCCTGGAGCGGCTGCTGCAGCAGCATTCCCGGCGACGTCCTGCCCACGGCTTTGCCGTCGTCTTCCTGGACCTGGACAACTTCAAGCAGATCAACGACACGCTGGGCCACCTGGCCGGCGACCAGCTGCTGGTGAGCGTTGCCCGGCGGCTGGAGACGTGCATCCGGCAGGAGGACACGGTTGCCCGCATCGGCGGCGACGAGTTCGCCCTGCTGCTGGACATGGTCCAGGATGTCACCAGCGTGACCATCGTGCTGGACCGGATCCGGGATGCCCTGGCGGAGCCGTTCCGGGCCGAGGGCCGTAGGGCGGGCACCTCCGCGAGCATGGGCGTGGCCATCTGCATGACCAACTACGACGAGGCTGAGGACCTGCTGCGCGACGCCGACACGGCCATGTACCGGGCGAAGGCGTCGGGCCGGGACCGCTACGTGCTCTTCGACGGCGAGATGCATGAGCGGTCCGTAGCCCAGCGGCAGCTGGAGGCCGAGCTCCGGGGCGCCGTGGCACGGCAGCAGCTCGCCGTGCACTACCACCCGGTGGTCCAGCTCGACACCGGCAGTGTCACGGGCATGGAGGCGCTGCTGCGCTGGGCGCATCCCCAGCGGGGTATCCTGCTGCCGGCGGAGTTCATGCCGCTGGCCGAGCAGACGGGCCTGATTGTCGAACTGGGCTGGTGGGTGCTGCGGGAGGCCTGCCGCCAGATGCGCGCCTGGCACGATGAGTTCCCTGACACTGCGCTCCGCCTGACCATGAGCGTGAACCTGTCCGCACGGCAGTTCGTGCATCCGGAACTCGTGACGAGGATCGATGAGATCCTGGAGGAAACAGGGCTCGATCCAGCGTGCCTGCGGCTGGACCTCACCGAGGCGGTGGTAATGCAGAATGCGGAGCTGGCCACACGGCTGCTGGGTGAACTGCGGGAGCGGGGCATTCGTATCTGCCTCGACGACTTCGGCACCGGCTACTCGTCGCTGCCGCAGCTCCGCGAGTTGCCCATCTCCGGCATCAAGATCGACAGCTCGTTCGTGCGCCGCCTCAATACCGGGGACGAGGGCCGCGAGGTCGTCCAGTCCATCATAGCGCTGGGTCGAAGCATGGCCATCGATGCCATCGCCGAGGGGGTGGAAACGCCGGAGCAGCTCGACGAACTCCGTCGCCTGGGCACCCGCTTTGCCCAGGGCTTCCTCTTCTCCCTGCCGCTGGACCACACCGCCGCCGGTGCCCTGCTGAAGGAATCCGGCAGCCACTGAGGGATGATGGGGTTGTCAGGAAGAAGGGCCGGAGCGCAGTCGCGCCCCGGCCCTCTGTTTCATCCGTTCTGCAGTCGCTCAGCGCGACGGATCCAGCAGCCTCGTGATCTCCAGGTCCAGGTCCCGCAGGTGCAGCCGGGTCATGGTGTCGCTGGTCCGCGTGGTCGCGGTCTGGATCAGCCGCTGCAGCTCCACCAGTTCGCCACGGAGCAGGGCCCGGGCGTCGCTGAACCGCGCCGCCGTGTACGCCTGCTGCTGGGCCGCAGACGCGTTGGCCGCCGGCGCCGGCGGGTTGATCGCCGTGTTGGCCGCCTCGATGTAGGCCCGCTGCAGGTTCCGCCGATAGACATTGATGTTCGGGTTGGACTGGCTCAACTCGCTCCAGATCCCACTGCGCAGGTCGGACAGGTATTCACCCACGCTGTAGACCTGCGACGGCACCGCCGCCAGCGCCTCGAACTCCACCATCCGGTTCAGCCGCTGCACGTTCAGCATGCCGTTCAGCAGGTTGCCCTGCTGCGCACGGATGCGCTGCACCACGCCCTCCTGCTCGATACGCCGCAGGATCTCCCGGTCCAGGAACATGGACGGCACCTGGAACGCGTTCCGGTTCAGGTACTCCATGGCCTCCCGCTGCTTCGCCCGGGACATGGGCTCGAACCGCGGGCCCGTGCCGTAGCGTTCCCACGTCTCGGCACCGGCAATGACCGCCGCCACGTGCCCGTTGTAGCGGCCCCACTGGGAGACCACGTTGCCGTACAGCTCGCTGAGCAGGTCGTACGGCTGGCCGGGCCGCTCCGCCACGCGCAGGATGGAGGCCGTGACCCGCTCCAGGTTGCGCATGCCCAGCGTGCTGGACTTGACTGCGTCCTCGTTGCCCACGGCCTCCGTGACGCTGTGCGGGTCCGCCGACGCGTCGCCCGTGGTCCACCGGAACCAGGGGATGGTGTCCTGCATGCGGGACCAGGAGTCCAGCGTCGCCCACTCGTCGTCCGGCGTGGCCGCGCCCGGGATGGGCTTGTTCTGCCACATGATGGCGAACCGGTCATAGGGGCCGACGCCCGGGATCAGCAGGTGCGGCGGGATGTTATCCTCCGGCTGGGCCACGTAGTTGAAGCGCGAGTAGTCCATGAGCGTGGCCACGTGGCCGCCCATCCGCTCCAGGAACGTCCGGCTGCGCAGCGAATCCGCCGGGTACATGGCGCTCGCCTTGAAGTTGTGCGGGAAGCCCACCGCGTGGCCCACCTCGTGGGCGACGACGTACTGCACCAGCCGGCCCATGAGCGAGTCCGGCAGCGGCAGCGACTGCGCCCGCGGGTCCAGCGGCGAGACCTGCGTGAAGTACCAGTTGCGCAGCAGGTTCATCACGTTGTGGTACATGTTCACTTCCGCCTTGATGATCTCGCCCGTGCGCGGGTCCACCACCTGCCCGCCGGTGGCGTTCGCCGTCGTGGACGGGCGCCAGTAGATCATGGAGTGACGGGCGTCATGCATGGACCACGTCGGGTCCTCCTCCGGGGACGGTGCCAGCCGTGCCTGGATGGCGTTGCTGAACCCCGCCTCCCGGTATGCCGGCTCCCACTCCTCGATCCCTGCGACCACCCAGGGGATCAACCACTGGGGCGTTGCCGGGTCCACCCAGAAGATGATGGGGTTCACGGGATCGGAGACCTCCGCAGCCGGATTCTGCTTCTCCAGCCGGTAGCGCCGGATGTAGCGGCGGGTCGTGGCCTCGTGATCCGGCAGGCTGTAGTCAATGTGCGTGATGGAGCCCATGCCCACGCGACGGTCGTGCAGCCGCGGCCGCATGGGGTCCTCCGGCAGCTTGTAGAAGCTCCAGGAGTACCGCGGCGATATGGTCTGTGCCGGGCTGCCGCCGCCGCCCGGACCGCCGGGCTGCGCCGCCTGCGTGCCCGTCTGCGTCGCCTCGACGTTGATGTTCTCCGGGAACGCCTCGAATCGCTCCACGAAGCTGCGATCCGCCTGAATCTGGGGCACGCCGACGAACTCCGAGATGTTCGTCGTGAACAGCCGCGTCACGTTGATGACCGCCGCACTGTCCGGACCCCACGACTCCACGTTGAACGCCGCGATGATGGGCCCGACGTTCATGGCCGACACCGCCGTCGCAATCGCCGAGTCCGAGTCGGCGATGATGCCGTGCGACAGCTGCCGCAGCAGGATCCGGTTGCCGTCACGCTCGAACGCGACTACCCGCGTCGTACCGCCCAGCAGCGATGCGGCCGCCACCGTCCGCCGCAGCACCATGATGTCCTTGCCCAGCTCCGACTGCGGGATCTCGAAGAACAGGCTCGAGTTCACCTGGTGGACCTTGAACAGCCCCTCCTTCGTGACCGCCCGCGCAGGAATGACCTGCGCATAGGGACGGGGCTGGCCCGCCTGCTGCCCGCTTCCGCCCGTCTGGCCGCCCGGACCGGCCTGCTGGGCGGGCGGCTGCTGGCCCGCCGCCGGTGCTGGGGTGGGCGCGGCCGCAGTGCCCCGGCTCGCGCAACCTGTGGCCACGGCAAGGGCTAGCACTGCCGCTGCCGCAGGCAGGATCCTGCCTCGGTTCATCGCTCGGCTCCAATGTCTGAGGTGGGTCCGGGGACCAGCCCGCCGGTCCCCATTGGATACAGAATAATGCGCATTATGGCTCGTCATGGCCGGCTTGTCCAGTCAGGCCGCCCGCCCGACCGCTGCCTCAGACCGGCGTCAGCCGCCGCGTCGTGACGGGGGCTTGGGCGGCGCCGGCCGTCGGGTTATGATACCGGGGTAACCCCTCGCGAAGCTGCCGAGAGTCATCCCCAACCGTCCGGACCGTGGGGCTCAGGCGCGGGCCGCGATTTCGTATGCAAATCGCTCACTCGCCGCGCCCGGATTCAACGTTCGCGGACAGTCTGGCGTCTGTGTAGCAGGCAGTGCCGGGCTAACCAGGACGACGTCGTGGAATCGGTCTTCACCTTCCTTTTCAAGTACAGGCCGCTGCTGTTCGAGCAGGGCACACTGGTGGTACAGCCGCCGGTGCCAGCTGTGCTGCTGGCCGTGGTGGTCGCCGGCGCGCTGGTATTGATTGCGTGGACGTACCGGCGCCCGCTGGCGAAGGCTCGACCGGCGGACCGGGCGGCACTGCTGGGGATCCGGGTGCTGGCGGCGGCGGTGCTGTTCCTGTGTCTGCTGCGGCCCACGCTGGTCATTTCCAGCGTGGTTCCACAGCAGAACTACCTGGCGGTGGTGGTGGATGATTCCCGGAGCATGCGCATCGCCGACGAGGAGGGGCGCACGCGGGCGGACGCGGTGGCGGGGAATCTGGGCGGTGCGGATGCGGCACTCGTGCGGGCACTGGAGGAGCGGTTCCAGGTCCGCTATTTCCGCTTCTCGTCGGAGCTGGAACGGATCGCCTCGGTCTCGGATCTGACGTATGACGGTGGCCGCACCAGCCTTGCCCCGGCGCTGCGGCGGGTGCAGGAGGAACTGGGCTCACTGCCGCTGTCGGGCATCGTGCTCGTAACGGATGGGGCGGACGGCCTGGAGGCCGGGCAGCCGAACGGGCCGGCATCTCCGCTGGGCGACGCGCTGTTGTCGCTGCGGGCGGCGGGCGTGCCGGTATTCCCGGTGGGTGTCGGCCAGCAGTCATTCGACCGGGACATCGAGCTGAGCCGGGTGGCGGCGCCACGGGAGGCTCTGCAGGGCACGTCGCTGGTGGTGGACCTCGTCGTCACGCAGACGGGGTTCAACGGCCGGAGCGTGACGGTACTGGTGGAGGACGACGGCCGCATCGTGGGCAGCGAGGAGATCACCCTGCCTCGCTCGGCGGAGCCAACCCCGGTGCGGGTGCACTTTCAAGCGGACGACGCCGGCATCCGCCGGTTCCGCTTCCGGATCCCGGTCCAGGATGGTGAGCGCGTTGTGGAGAACAACGCCCAGGAAGCGCTCATTGACGTGAAGTCGGGCCGGGAGAAGATCCTGTATTTCGAGGGCGAGCCGCGCTACGAGGTGGCGTTCCTGCGGCGGGCAGTGGCCCGGGACAGCAGCCTGCAACTCGTCGTGCTGCAGCGTACGGCGGATGGCAGGTACATGCGGCTGGACGTGGACAGCGCCGGCGAACTGTACAGCGGGTTCCCGACCACGCGGGAGGAGCTGTTTGCCTACCGCGGCCTGGTTCTGGGCAGCGTGGAAGCCAGCCATTTCACGTACGAGCAGCTCCGCATGATGGCGGACTTCGTGTCGGAGCGGGGCGGCGGGCTGCTCATGCTGGGGGGGCGCCGATCCTTTGCGGAAGGCGGCTATGCCGGCACGCCCCTGGCCGACGTGCTGCCGGTGGGTCTCGACGCCCGGTTCTCCCGGGACACCATGTTCTTCGACACGCTGCAGGTCCGCCTGACCGCTGCAGGAGCACGGCAGCCGGCGCTGCGGGTGGCGGCGGACGACGCTGCGTCGGCGGACCGCTGGCGTACGCTGCCGGCGCCCACCACGTACAACCGGGTGGGCCCGCTGAAGCCGGGCGCGGTGGCACTGCTGAGCGGGTCGGGCCGGCGCTCGGCGGAGGACACGCCGGTGCTGGCGTGGCAGCGGTACGGCCGCGGGCAGGCCTTCGCGCTGCCCGTTCAGGACACCTGGATCTGGCAGATGCACGCGGACGTGCCGCTGGAGGACGAGACCCATCAGGTCTTCTGGCGCCAGCTGCTGCGCTGGCTCGTGAGCGGCGTGCCCGAGCGGGTGGTCCCGTCGGTCGTCGCGGAGCACGTCTATCCCGGCGCGCCGGTGAGCGTGAGCGTGGACGTCTCGGACGAGCGTTTCATGAAGCTGAACAACGCGCGGGTCAGCGCCCGCGTGGTCGGGCCGGACGGCGGCGAGTCGGAGCTGGCGCTGGACTGGACGGTGGCCCGGGACGGCGAGTATCGCGGTACGTTCACCGCCAATGGCGCCGGGCTGTACGAAGTTCATGTCACGGCGGCCCATGACGAGGGCGTGGTGGCGGCGCGGCCCATGTTCGTCGTGGCTGACGACAGCCGTGACGAGTTTGTCGGCGCGCAGATGCGCGAGCCACTGCTGCGCCGGATCGCCGCGGAGACGGGCGGCCGGTTCTACACCACAGCCAACATGGCGAGCCTGCCGGCGGACCTGGTCTACGCCGGCCGGGGCATCACCTTGCAGGAGGAGAAGGACCTGTGGGACGCGCCCATCCTGTTCCTGCTCCTCGTCGCGCTGCTTGCCGGCGAGTGGGCCTATCGCCGTGCCCGGGGTCTAGCATGAAGAAGCTGTTCCCGGTCCTTGTCGCCCTCGTGCTCTGTGTGCCGGCCCCGGCCATCGCACAGGACGGCTCAACGCACCTGCTCATCGTGACCGGACTGTCAGGCGAGCCGCGCTTCGCGGCGCAGCACCGGGAATGGGGCGCGGCACTGGTGGAGGCAGCCACACAGCGGCACGGCGTGCCGCCGGCGAACGTGACGTGGCTGGCGGAACGGCAAGACCTGCACGACGCGGTGGGCGGCCGGGCCACGCTGGCGAACGTCGAGGCCGCGCTGGGCCGGATCGCCCAGCGGACCACCGCCGCGGACAGGGTGCTGGTCCTGCTCTTCGGGCACGGGACCTGGGCGAACGGCGAGACGCTGTTCAACGTCGTGGGCCCGAACCTCCGGGGCACGGCGCTGGCCGGCATGCTCGACGCCATCCCGGCCCGGGTCGCGGTGGTGAATACGGCGAGTTCGAGCGGTGGCTTCATCCAGGACCTGGCGGCGCCGGACCGCGTGGTGATCACGGCGACGCGCACGGGCCTCGAGCGGAACGAGACCATCTTCGGCGGCCATTTCGTTGCCGCGCTCACGGGCGCGACAGAAGCGGACATGGACAACGACGGCCGGGTCTCGCTGCTGGAGGCATTCGAGTATGCCCGTCGGGAAGTCGCCCGGGAGTACGACCGCACGAACCGGTTGCAGACTGAGCACGCGGTCATTGATGGCCTGGGCGATGGCCAGGGCGTGGCGTCGGCGGACGCGTCGTCGCCCCATGCACGGCTGGCGGGCACGTTCCACATCGGCCTGCCCGGGGCGGCGGCTGCAGCATCGGCGTCACCGGAGCTGCGCGTGCTGTACGCCGAGAAGGAGCGAATCGAACGTGAGGTCGCGGACCTGCGCGCCCGCAGGGACAGTCTGCCGGTGCAGCAGTATGAAGCGGCGCTGGAGGAACTGCTGGTGGAATTGTCGCTCAATGCGCAGGCCATCCGCCGTCTGGAAGGCGGGCTGTGATGCGAACCGTGCTGGTAGCGACGTGTCTGGCCATCGGCGCGGCGGTGGCCGCGCAGCCGGCGTGTGCCCGGCAGGATGCCGGATCGGTGGCCCGGGCGAACGCCTCCGCGGAGGAGCTGTATAGAGCGGGGCGTTACGACGAGGCCATCAACGTCCTGCGCGCCACGGACGACGTCGCATCCCGCCGCCTGCTGGGCCGCGTGCTCATGGAGGTCGGCCGCTACGACGAGGCGGAGGAGGTCCTGCTGGCGGGCGGAGCGCCGGCCGCTGTGCCGGCGGCACTGGCGAATACCGCCGGGGAGCTGCTCTACACCACTGGCCGGCGTGCCGAGGCGGAAGCGCTGTTCGCCCGGGCTGCGGCCGGCGGCGCCGCAGACGCGCTCACGGCGCGGCTCAACGGCGCAGTCGCCCAGTGGCGGCGTGGCGCCCGTGACTCGGCCCACGCCACGTTCGACTCGTTCATTGACGCGTACAATGACGGCCGTGCCCGCAGCGCAGACGACCTGACGGCGGTGGCGTCGGCCGTCCGGTATCTGGGCGCCACCGACCCGGCGCTCTTCCATGACGCAGTCCGCGCCTATGAGGAGGCCGCCGGTGCGGACCCCCGCCATGCGGCGTCCCGCCTCCTCGAGGGCGAGCTGTTCCTGGAGAAGTACAACAGCACGGAAGCCTCGGCCCTCTTCCGGGAGGTGCTGGCCGTGAACCCCCGTCACCCGCGGGCCCTGCTGGGCCTGGCGAAGGCCAGGGCGTTCGATGGCACCGACGAGGCCCTCGTGTTTGTCGACAGCAGCCTGACGGTGAACCCGAACGCGCCGGACGCCCGCGCCTTCCGTGCCCGCCAGCTGCTGGGCCTCGAGCAGCTCGACAGCGCCCGGGCCGAGGCGCGCATCGCCCTGGACGTGGACCCCGCACACGTGGACGCCCACGCCGTCCTCGCCGCCGCTGCCCTGGTGTCCGGGGACCGCCGCGGTTACGACGACGCACGCGCCCGCGCGCTGGCAGCGGAGCCGGTGAACTCGGCGTTCCACCTCGCCGTCGCCGAGATGCTCGGCCAGCAGCGCCGCTACGGGGAGGCGCTGCGCATCGCGCAGGAGGGCGCGGCCACGGATTCGCTGGGCTGGGGCGTGAGGGCGTTCGCGGGGCTGACGCAACTGCGGCTGGGCGACGTCGCTGCCGCGCGGTCCAGCCTCGAGGCCTCCTTCGCCGGCGATCCGTACAACGTCTGGGTGAAGAACACGCTGGACCTGCTGGACACGTACCCGCGCTACGTCAGTGAAGCGACGGACCGGTTCGAGCTCTTCCTGCACGGCGACGAAGCGGGCGTGCTGTCGCTGTACATGGCGGAGCTCGCCGAGGAGGCGTATGACGACCTGACCCGGCGCTACGGCGCACAACCGGAGCTGCCCATCCGCGTCGAGGTCTACCCGCGCCACGCGGACTTCAGCGTGCGGACCGTGGGCCTGGCCGGTCTCGGCGCGCTGGGCGTGGCGTTTGGCAACATCCTCGCCATGGACTCGCCGTCGGCCCGGGAGCCGGGCGCGTTCAACTGGGGGTCCACGCTCTGGCACGAGATCGCCCATGCCGTGACGCTGGCGGCGTCCGACCACCGCGTGCCGCGCTGGCTGACGGAAGGCATATCGGTGCTCGAGGAGCGGCGGGCCCGCGTCGGCTGGGGACTGGACGTGACGGTGGACTTCGTCGTCGCCCTGAAGCAGGGCGCCATCCTGCCGGTCAGCCAGCTCAACGCGGGATTCGTACGGCCGACCTACCCGCAGCAGGTCATGCATGCGTATTACCAGGCGTCGCTGGTGGCGGAGTTCATCGAGGCGCAGCACGGCGACGGTGCGCTGCGGCGCATGCTCCAGGCGTATCGCGCCGGCCGCAGCAACGACGAGGTGTTCCGTCAGGTCCTCCGCACGGAGCCGGACGCCTTCGACGACGGCTTCGACACCTGGATACGGCAGCGTTTCGCCACGCACCTCGCCGCCATTGACGCCGGCGGGCCGGCTGGCACCGCGGCGGCCGGGGGGGCAGCGATGGCCGGGGGGTCAGCGATGGCCGGGGGAAGGGGCGTGGGCGGCCCGTTCATTGACGCCATCCGGTCGGCGCGGCAGCACCTGGAGAACGGCCAGCCGGACCAGGCGCTGGCGGAGGCGGAACGGGCGCAGCAGCTGTTCCCGGAATACACCGGCGCGGACAGCCCGTACCGCCTCATGCACCGCATCCACTCAGGGCGCGGCGACGCCCGGCGTGCCGCGGCAGCGCTGCGGGAGCTGGTGGACCGGGACGAGACGGATTATGCCGCGCATGTCGCCCTGGCTGACGCCCTCGAGGAACTGGACGACCCGGCCGGTGCTGCGGACATCCTGGAGCGGGCCATGTTCATTGACCCCTTCGACCCGCAGGTGCACGTCCGCCTGGCCGGGCTGTACAGCGCCACGGGCCAGCACGCGAAGGCCGTGCGGGAACGGCGGGCGGTGCTGGCGCTGGACCCGGTGAACCGGGCAGACGCGCTGTACCGGCTGGCGCTGGCGCTGACGGACGCCGGCGACATGACGGAGGCGCGCCGCCAAGTGCTGCGCGCCCTCGAGATCGCGCCCAACTTTGCCGACGCCCAGGACCTGCTGCTCCGGCTGCGGGGAGGTGGCGCTTGAGCAGGCGGGCACGGTGGCGCGCCACCCTGGGGCTCGGACTGCTGGCCACGGCGGGGACGGTGGCGGTGCTGGACGCGCAGCAGGGCCGGCGCGGCGACCGGAGCGCGGACTGCTACGTGCCGGAGCAATGCCCCCGCGCCCCTTACGACGGTCGCGTTACGTTCGCCCGGGTCTATTTCCCGGCCGGCGGCGGCAGCGGCATGATGGGCGGGTTCGGCGAGCCGCCCTGGCACCACGACCGGCCGTGGGCGGAGCGGAACCTGAGCAGCATCATCCGCGAGATCTCCTACATGCGCACGTTCGACGGCTGGCATGGCGGCAACGTGTTCGCGCTGGACGATCCGGAGATCTTCCGGCACCCGGTGCTGTGGCTGGCGGAGCCCGGCTACTGGGTGCCCACCGACGAGCAGGTGCTGGCGCTGAGGGCGTACCTGGAGAAGGGCGGCTTCATCATCTTTGACGACTTCTTCGACCAGCACTGGGTCAACTTCTCCCGGCAGATGGCGCGGGTGCTGCCCGAGCTGCGGCCCATCCGCCTGACGGGCAGCGAGCCGGTGTTCCGGTCGTTCTTCGACATTGACATCCATGCGCTGAACATCGTGTATCGCGGATACACGCCGGAGTTCTACGGCATCTTCGAGGACAACGACCCGACGAAGCGCCAGCTTGCGATGATCAACTACAACGGTGACATCGGCGAGTTCATGGAGTACAGCGCCACCGGCTTTGCGCCTGTGGACGTGACCAACGAGGCGTACCGGCTGGCCGTGAACTACTTCTTCTACACCATGGTGCACTAGACAGGGGGCGGGTTTGGCAACGGTTATCGAGGGCGCTGCACTGCAGGAGTCGGACGACATCGAGCTTGCGGAGCGGATGAAGGATGGCGCGGACCGCATCCAGGCGGAACTGCGCAAGCTGATCATCGGGCAGGACCAGGTCGTCGAGCACATGCTCATGTCGCTGTTCGTGGGTGGCAACTCGCTGCTCATAGGCGTGCCGGGCCTGGCCAAGACGCTGCTCGTCCACTCGCTGGCGCAGGTGCTGAGCCTGAAGTTCTCGCGCATCCAGTTCACGCCGGACCTGATGCCATCGGACATCACCGGCACGGACATCATCCAGGAGGATTCGGAGACGGGACGTCGCCAGATGGTGTTCTCGCCGGGCCCCATCTTCTCGAACATCGTGCTGGCCGACGAGATCAACCGCACGCCGCCCAAGACGCAGGCCGCGCTGCTGGAGGCCATGCAGGAGCACCGGGTCACGGTACAGGGTCGCACGTACACGCTGGAGGAGCCGTTCCACGTGTTCGCCACGCAGAACCCCATCGAGCTGGAAGGGACGTACCCGCTGCCGGAGGCGCAGCTCGACCGGTTCATGTTCCAGATCGTCATTGACCACCTCCCGGAAGAGGAGGAGATGACGGTGGTCAGGTCCACGACGGCAGTGCAGGAACACGTCTTTGAGCACGCCGTCTCGGGTGCGGACCTGGTGGCCTACCAGCGGCTGGTGCGGCGGGTGCCCGTCTCCGACCCGGTATTGCGGTACGCCGTGAACCTGGTGCGGGCGACCCGGCCGGGCGAGGCCAGCAGCGCGAGCCTGATGCCGGGGGCAGCGCCGGACTTCATCCGGAGCTGGGTCTCCCACGGTGCCAGTGTCCGGGCTGCCCAGTACCTGATCCTGGGTGGCAAGGCCCGGGCACTGATGCACGGCCGGACGCACGTCTCCTTCGAGGACGTCCGGGCCCTGGCGGCGCCGGTGCTGCGGCACCGCATCCTGCTGAACTTCCACGCCGAGTCCGAGCGCGTCACGACTGACCACATCATCGGCCGGCTGGTGGAGGCCGTGCCCGTGCCGCGGTCGGGAATGTAGCCCATGCGACTGCGCAACTCGGTCCAGCCCGTGCCCGGGACGGGGTTCATCGACCCCGCGGTCCTGGCACGCATCGGCAACCTGGAGCTGCTGGCGCGAACGGTGGTGGACGGCTTCATCAATGGGCTGCACCGGGCGCCGTGGCTGGGCATGTCGCTGGACTTCGCCGAGCACCGCGCGTACTACCCGGGCGACGATATCCGCCGCATCGACTGGCGCGTGTTCGCCCGGACCGAGCGCTACTACGTGAAGGAGTTCGAGGCCGACACCAACGCGAACTTCATGGTGCTGCTGGACGTGTCCCGCTCCATGCGCTACGCCGGTACGGGCATCGCGAAGCTGGAGTATGCGAAGTACCTGGCGGCGTCCCTCTCCTGGTTTTCGCGGGAGCAGCGGGACCGGGTGGGCATGCTGTCGTTCGACACGGACATCGTTGATTACGTGCCGGCCTCGGCCAAGCACCTGGATGTGGTGCTGCACACGCTGGACCGGGCGCAGGCCGAGCGGCCCGGCGCGCTGTACGGCTCGCTGTCGAAGGCCACTGAGCTGCTGCGCCGGCGCGGCATCGTCGTGCTTATCTCCGACCTGTACGAGGAGCCGGAGCGGGTGCAGCAGGCAGCGGGCCTGCTGCGGCACCGGGGCCACGACGTCATTGTCTTCCATGTCCTGGACCGCAGCGAGATCGAACTGGACGGTGAGGTCGGCGGGGTGGCGCTGGACGACGCCACGAGCCTGGAGGACCTGGAGAGCGGCGAGCGCATGCCCGTGCTGACGCCGAAGGTGCGCGAGCGCTACCGTGAACTGGTGCAGCAGCACATTGCGGCGTTGCGCAAGCTGCTCACGGAAGTACGCGTGGACTACGCGCTGCTGGACACGACCCAGCCCCTGGATCACGCGCTGTTCACGTACCTTGCCGCCCGGGAACGGCTCACGCGGGGCAGTGCGCGGGCGGGGAGGCGCTGATGCTCACGTTCCTGACGCCCGCGTTCCTGGCCGGCCTGGCGGCGCTGGCCGTGCCGTTGCTGGTGCACCTGATCCGGCGGGAGCGGCAGGACGCCGTGGAGTTCCCGTCGCTCATGTTCATGAGCCGCATACCCCAGCCGACGGTGAAGCGCCGGACCATCCGGAACTGGTGGCTGTTCGCGCTGCGCTCGCTGGCCGTGATCCTGCTGGTTGGCGCCTTCGCGCGGCCGTTCCTGGAGCGGCCGCCCGAGGCGTTCACGCTGAGCGACCATGCGGGAGAGGTCGTGATCATGGTGGACCGCTCGTACACCATGGGGTATGGCGACCGCTGGCAGCGGGCGCTGGCCGCGGCGCGGGCGGCGGTGGACGCGCTGGGCAGCAATGACCGGGCGACGCTGGTCTTCTTCGACACCGGCGCGGAGGTGGCGGTGAGTGCCACCACGGACCGGGCCCGGCTGCGCGCTGCACTGGACGCGGCCGCGCCGTCGGCGGCGGGCACGCGGCTCGCCCCCGCGCTGCGCATTGCGGAGGGCGTGCTGGCCGGCTCAGACCTGACCCGCCTGGAGGCCGTGCTCATCTCCGATTTCCCGAGGACCGGCTGGACCGGTGATGCGGGCGTAACGTTCCCGCCCGGTGCGCTGCTGAAGACGGTGCCGGTCCTCGACGACGACGTATCGAACCTCGTCGTCGCGGGCGTCGAACTGGAGCGGACACGCGTTTCCGGGCGTGAGCGGGTTACGGTCCACGCACAACTGGCCAGGCATGGCGCCGGCGACGGCGAAGTGACTGCCCGCCTGGAGGTGGACGGGCGCGTGGTTCAGTCGGTGCCCGTGAGTGTGCCCGCCGGCGGCACGGCGCGCGCCACGTTCCCGCCGCTGACGCTGGCGGAGGCGGAGGTGAGCGCTGCCGTCCGGGCCGGCGACGACGCGCTGCCCGCGGACAACGTGTTCCATTTCGTACTCTCGCCGGATCCCGGGCTGCGCGTGCTGGTGGTGGAGCCGTCGGCCGGCGATGGCACACTCTACGCCCGTCGCGCCCTCGAGCTGGCGCAGGAGCCACCGGTCCAGGTGACGGTTCGTCGGGGCGGCATGCCCAGCGCCGCGGAGCTGGCGCGGGCCGATGTAGTGCTGCTGCACGACATGGTACCTGGCGACGACGAGGCCGGGCGTCGCCTGCTGGAGTGGGTCGGCAATGGCGGCGGCGTCATCCTCGCGGCGGGCGATCGCACCCTGACGGCGACATGGGGTGATGTCAGCCGGCGCATGGCCGGCGGGGTGCCCGCCAGTGTAACCGACCGGGTAGACGTGGGCGGCGCGCGCCTGGGCTACATCGACTATTCGCATCCCGTCTTCGAGCCGTTCCGTGCGCCCCGTGCCGGGGCTTTCAGCGCTCCCCGGTTCTACCGCTACCGCGCCATGCCCGCGGCAGACGCACGCACGCCGGCCGCGGACACGGCGGCACCGGCGGCCACGGTGCTGGCCCGCTTCGACGACGGCAGTGCCGCGCTGGTGGAGCGACGCATCGGCGCGGGCCGGGTGCTGGCCTGGGGCAGTACGCTGGATACGCACTGGAGCAGCCTGCCGCTGGAGCCCGTCTACCTGCCGCTGCTGCACCAGCTCGTCACGCATGCGGCGTCGCTGGCGGCGCCCCGGGCATACCACACCGCCGGCCAGATCGTGGACGTCGGCCGGGTGGCGCAGGCGGACCTGCTGGTGACCGCGCCGTCGGGCCAGCGCACGACAGCTGCGCCGGGCGGCACGCTGCTGCGCCTGGCCGAACAGGGTGTCTACGACGTGCGGGAAGCCCGGGCGGGCGGCCCGACGGTGGCACTCCACGCAGTCAACGTGGACGTCGCAGAGTCCGGCCTCGTTGCCATGGATGCGGCGGAGGTAGTGGCGAGCGTGACACGGCCAAGGTCGCCCGGCGCGCAGCGTGCGTCGGCCATCACACTGCCCGGGAATGAACAGGAGCGACGCCAGTCCATCTGGTGGTATCTGCTGCTGACGGCTTTTGTACTGTTGACGGTGGAGGCGGTCCTGGCGAATCGCCGGTCCCGCCGTCCCGCCTGACCGAGGGGTGAACATGGGTGGACAGAACGGTGGATCCGATGCACGCTCCCGGCTGCTGGAGGTCATCGCCGGGGTGCGCAGGCGCTGGCGCACACGGGTGGCGTTGCGCGGGCTGGTCATCGCCGGTGGGGCCGCCATCGCCGCCGGCGGCGGGGCGCTGCTTGCGGTAACCCGCGGGGCCCCGGGCGTGGCATGGGTGCTGGCTGGCGCTGGCGCCCTCGTTACGGCTGTGCTGGCGTGGCGCTACCTGATCCGCCCGCTCCGCCGCCAGGTCACGGACACGCAGGTGGCGCTCTACCTGGAGGAGCACGAGCCGACGCTGGAGAGCACGCTCATCAGCGCGCTGGAGTCGGACGCGCACACACTGTCCCCGGCGTTCGCCCGGCGCACCCTCGAGGACGCCATCGAGCGGTGCCGTTCCATTGAGTACGGCCAGCGCGTGGAGCGCACGCAACTGAATCGCTTCGCCACCGCGGCCGCAGTCGTGGCCGTGGCGGGCCTGGCGCTGAGCGCCTTTGCGCCGTCCGTGCTGTGGACGGGCGCGGAGCTGCTGGTTCAGCCGCTGCGCGGCGATGCCGCACGGATGAGCATCAGCGTCGAACCGGGTAGTGCAACCATACCCCGGGGCGCGGACCAGGTCGTCACGGCGCGCCTGCGCGGCTGGCCCGAAGGCACCGCTGCCGATGCCGCGGCCCGGACCGTGGAAATCCGGCTGCGCACCGTCGGGGACAGTGCATGGCAGCGCGTGCCGCTGATGCCCGGTGAGGAGTCGGAGGCGTACGACGTACTGCTGTTCGACGTCGCAGCGCCCACGGAATACTACATCGAGGCGGATGGCGTCACGTCGCAACTCTTCCGCCTGGACGTGGCGGACCTGCCCTACGTGGAGACGGTCCAGCTCGAGTACCGGTACCCGGACTACACCGGGCTGCCAGCGGAGACCGTGGAGGACGGCGGCGACATCGTCGCGTTGCGAGGCACGCTCGTCATGGTCCGGGCGACGACGACGATCCCCGTCACCGGTGGCAGGATCGTGCTCGAGGACGGGCGGACAGTGGCCATGGAGCCGCGTGCGGACGGGGTGCTGGAGGGTGGTATCCGCGTCACCAATGACGGCTTCTACACCATCGAACTGACAGCGGGCGACGTGACGCACACCGGGTCGCCGCGCTTCCACATCGATGTCCTGGACGACCGCGGTCCCGGCGTGCGCATCGCCCGACCCGGCCACGACGTCCGGCCCACGACCATCGAGGAGGTCTTCGTCGAGGCCGAGGCCGAGGATGACTTCGGCGTGACGCGACTGGAGATCGTCTTTTCGGTGAATGGCGGTGCGGAGCGGACCATCACGCTGCTGGACGGCGGGCGCCCCCTCACCGAAGTGACGGCGAGTCACACGTTCTACCTCGAGGAGTACGACCTGCAGCCTGGCGACCTCGTGTCCTATTACGCCAGGGCCACCGACAACAGCGGTGGGAACCAGGCAGCCACCAGCGACATGTTCTTCATGAACATCCGCCCGTTCGGCCGGGATTACCGGCAGGCGGACCAGGGAGGCGGCGGTGGCGGTGGGGGAGGAGGCGGCGGCGACCAGGGCGACAACCCCGGCGAGCTGTCCCAGAGGCAGCGGGAGATCATCACCGCCACGTTCAATCTCATGCGGGACAGCGCCCGGTATGAGGCGCGGAACTATGCAGAGAACCTGAACACCATCACGCTCATGCAGGAGCGGCTGCGGGAACAGGTCAGCACGCTGCACGACCGCATGCGGGCGCGGCAGGTCACGCGTGACAGCATGTTCGCCGCCATTGCGGAGATCCTGCCAGCGGCGGCGGAGGCCATGGACTCGGCGCTGGTCGAACTGCGCGCCTCCCGGGCCCTGGACGCCATGCCCGCCGAGCAGCGTGCCCTGCAACAGCTCCAGCGGGCGGAGGCGCTGTACCGCGAGGTCCAGATTTCCATGCAGCAGCAGGGCGGCGGCGGCGGTGGCGCCGGCGGTGGCAACACACCGGCTGCCGATGACCTGGCAGACCTGTTCGAACTGCAGCGGGACCAGCTTCAGAACCAGTACGAGACGGTGCAGCGCGGCGAGCGGCAGCAGGCCCAGGCGCAGAACGAGGTGGACGAGGCCCTGGAACGGCTCCGGGAACTGGCGCGCCGCCAGGAACAGGAAAACGAGCGACTGCAGCGGCAGCTCCAGGCACGGCAGAACCAGCAGGGCGGTGCCGGCACGCCCCAGAACCAGCGCCAGCTCGCCGACGAGACTGAGGAGGCGGCCCGTCAGCTCGAGCGCCTGTCCCGCGAGCAGCAGCAACCGCAGCTGGCGGAGGCCGCCAGGGAGTTGCGCCAGGCGGCGGAGGACATGCGCCGCGCCGCAGCTGCCAACCGCAACGGCAACACCGCCGAGGCCAATGCCGCCCTGGAGCGGCTGGAGCAGGCCCGCCGTCGCCTGGAGCGGAACCGGGATGCAGCGCTGGAGGAGCAGACCCGGGACGCAGCCCAGCGGGCGGCCCGGCTCGCCCGGCAGCAGCAGGACATCGCCCGTGAGTCGGAGGAACTGCGCAATCGGACCGACGACCGGAACCAGGCGGCCCGGGACCTCATCGAACGCAAGGACGAACAGGCGCAGGAGCTGGCTGACCTGCAGCGCCAGATCGATCGCCTGGCCGCCGCCGCCCGCGGCGAGGACCAGCGGGATGCGGCGCGCCAGCTGCAGCAGGCGGCCAACGCGTCGCGGGACGCGCAGCTGGGAGAGATCATCAGCCAGTCACAGCGCCTGGCTGCGTTCCCCGGCCAGGATGACCGGCGCAGGATGATGGAGGAACGTATCACGCAGCAGCTGGATTCCCTGCAGCAGCGGGTGGCCCGGGCGGCAGGCTCGTTCGGCGAGTCGCCGGAACGGCGGGCGGAGGAAGCGCTGGACCGGCTCCGCAACCTGTCCCGGGGCCTCGAATCCCTGCAGGAACGAACGGAGCAGGCCCGCCGGCTGGCGCAGCAGCAGCAGCAACAGCAGCAACAACAGCAACAACAGCAACAACAGCAACAACAGCAACAACAGGGGCAGGGGCAGCAGGGGCAGCAGGGGCAGCAGGGGCAGCAGGGGCAGCAGGGTCAGCAGGGTCAGCAGGGGCAGCAGGGGCAGCAGGACGGCCCCGGTGGTGGCGGGGGCCGCCTGAACGCGGGCGCCCTGCAGGCCGACCAGGTCCGGCAGCTGCGCGGCGAGGTCGGCGCGCGCCTCGAGGACGCCCGGGCGCTGAGGGAAGAGTTGCAGCGGACAGGCCAGGACGTCGCCCCACTGGACGAGATCATCCGGGACCTGCGCCGGCTGGAGGGTGAGGGGCTGTGGCGCAACATGGAGGACCTGCAGCGGCTCCAGGCGGCGCTGCTGGACGGCGTCCGGCAGTACGAGTTCGGCATTCGCCGCGAACTGCTGGGCGCCGGCCGGGCGGGCATGTACCTGTCGGGAACCGGCGACGTACCGGAAGGGTTCCGGAGGCTGGTGGAGGAGTATTATCGCTCGCTGTCCCGTGAACGACCCGACCGGTAGGCACATGGCGCACATTTTCGGATCCCACACCGTGGACAACGGCGGCATCGACATGGCGGTGCGGCGGGCGGCCAATGCCGGCCTTGAGACGCTCCAGCTTTTCACCGCCATCCCCAAGTTCTACGGCGACAAGTCAACGATCCGGCCGGAGCGGGTGCAGCGGTTCCGGGCGGCGCTGGAGGAGACGGGTGTCCGGCCGGAGCACGTGGTCGTGCACGCGGCCTATGTCCTGAGCTGTGCGACGGCGGAGCCGGAGAAGTGGTCTCGTGCGGCTGCCGGCCTGGCCAAAGAGCTCGAACGATCCAGCGCCCTGGGCGTGGGCGGGGTGTGCTTCCATCCGGGCTCCGCCAGCGACGGCGACCCCGCCGCCGCGGCTGAGCGCGTGGCCCGGGCCATGACACGGGCGCTGGAGTCCTGCGACAGCTCGACCCGCCTGCTGGTGGAGAACACCGCCGGCGCCGGAAAGACCCTGGGCCGCACTGCCGCCGAGGTGGGCGACATACTGTCTCACATCCCCGCCGACCTCCGCAGCCGCGCCGGGTACGGACTCGACACCTGTCACCTTTTCGCGTCCGGCTACGACATCCACACGTCCGACGACCGGTTCCGGGCCATCCTCGACGAGTTCGAGGCCGCCACCGGCGAGGCCCCATCCTTCTTTCACCTGAACGACAGTGAGGGCGACCTGGGCACCAACCGGGACCGTCACGCACTGCTGGGCGAGGGCCGGATCGGCGTGGAGCCGTTCCGGTGGCTGCTCCGGGATCCCCGCAGTCGCGGCGTGCCGCTCATCCTCGAGACGCCGCAGGCCGATTACGATGTAGCGGACGACGACGCCACTGCCGACGTCAATGACCTGGCCATGTGCTCACTGCTCCACGAACTCGCTGGCACCACCGCGGCGGCGGAATAGCGTCACGACGGACCTTCGCCCATCGAATTTCCTCCATTTCCCCACAGATATCGCGGGCTGCGCCCGACGCACGGCGGGGCCCCTGCCGGTTACCGTGACAGCGTCGGAACAAGCGACCTCGTGGTCCTGATACAGGCCAGTCCGGCCGGCGCCTGATATGTGGGGGATTTCCCTACAAACCCGCCAGCCGTGGCCTGACAGACGTGTGCGGGGTGTGGCGTAACTTGCACGGGCGGCGAGCCATACAGGCCGGGCGCGGACTGTGCGGCATACCGAAATTGAGCATTCACGATGGCGACTCCCACGCGACCTCACTTGAAGGTGATCGATCCTAGCAGGAGCCGGGAACCCCGGCGCGAGGAGGACGGCCTGAATGGCGTGATCCGATCGCTGCTGCGATTCCCGCTGTTCTACAAGATCCTGATTGCCAACGCCGTCCTCATGGGCGCGGCGGTATTTGCCGCGGGCGCGCTGGTCCAGGTTGGCGGCGAGGGTAACGGCTGGCGTGTCCTGGGGCTGTTTGGCCTGGCGCTGATGGCGAGCGTGGCCACGAACGCGGTGATCCTGCGCCTGGCGCTGCAGCCGGTGAAGCGGCTGCAGGAGGCGGCGGAACGAGTGCACGCGGGGGACATGGCGGCGCGTGCGGAGTCGTCGCGGCTGGCGGACCGGGAGCTGGAGCGACTGACCGAGACATTCAACAGCATGCTGGCGAGCAGTGAGTCGTACCGGCGGCGTTTGCGCGAGACGGCCCAGCGGGCGCTGGCGGCGCAGGAAGAGGAGCGCAAGCGCATCGCGCAGGAGCTGCACGACGGTATTGCGCAGACCATGGCGGCGCTGCGGGTCCGGTTGCGGGTAGCGCGTGCGCTGGAGGACAGCACGGTCCGTGACCAGCTGGTGGAGCGGGTTGGCGCGGAGCTGGGCGAGGCCATCGAGGAGGTGCGCCGGATCGCGCAGGGCCTGCGGCCGCCGGCGCTGGACATGCTGGGCCTGGCGCCGGCCATCGAGTCCTGCGCCCGGGGCATGGGCGGGGCGGGCACGGCGCTGGAGCTGGATGTGGAAGTGGAGGCCGTGGAGGGCCTGCTGTCGCCGGAGGCGGAGCTGGTGCTGTACCGGATCGTGCAGGAGGCGCTGTCGAACGCGTCGCGCCATGCGGGTGCGGCGAGGGTCCGGGTGCGGCTGGGGCGCCGGAGCGGTGGGGTAGAGGCCGTCGTGGAGGATGACGGTCGTGGCTTTGACGTTGCGGCGGAAATGTCCCGTGGCGGTCTGGGCCTGTTTGGCATGCAGGAGCGTGCCGGCTATGTTGGCGGTACAGTGAACATCGAGAGTTCGCCGGACCGTGGCACCACGGTCCGGGCCACCATCCCGGTAGTGGAGACGGCGCGCTATGCCTGAGACGATTCGGATTCTGCTGACGGATGACCACCTGGTACTGCGGGCCGGCCTGAAGGCGCTGCTGGAGGTGGAAAAGGACTTCCGCGTGGTGGGCGAGGCCGCCACGGGCGAGGAGGCGCTGGAGAAGGCGCAGCAGTTGCGGCCGGACGTGGTGGTCATGGACCTGTCCATGCCGGGCATGGGCGGGCTGGAAGCCACGCGTCGGCTGACGTCGGAGACGCAGTGCAAGGTGCTCGTGCTGACCATGCACAGCGAGGAGGAGTACCTGTTGCCGGTGCTGGAAGCCGGCGGCAGCGGCTACGTGAAGAAGACGAGCGCCGATGAGGACCTGACCAACGCCATTCGTACTGTGGCCCGGGATGAGGTCTTCCTCTATCCCAACGCGGCGAAGCTGCTGCTGCAGGGCTTCCGCGTGAAGGGTGACGACGACCGTCCGGACCCGCTGGCGAAGCTGACGGAGCGGGAGCGTGACGTTCTGGCCATGACGGCGGAGGGATTCAGTTCGAGCGAGATCGGCGAGAAGCTGTTCATCTCGCCGAAGACGGTGGACACGTACCGGTCCCGCATCATGGAGAAGCTGTCGCTGAACCACCGCTCGGAACTGGTGCGGTTCGCGCTTAACACGGGCCTGCTGAAGCCGGCCGAGCAGTGATGCGCGGTGGGGCCGCAATCGGCTTCGGTGGCGGAGTCCCCCACGGCGCGTGGCATTGTCCCCCACCTCATTTCCGGCAATGCCCGACACCGGCGCCTGTTTCCGGCAGGTAGACTGATGCCGGGAGCAATGACCGGAACAGGGAGGCGGGCCGTGCAGATGAACCTGGGGCAATCGGAACAGATCGTGAGAGGTGTGGTCGGCGCCGGACTCATCGTTGTGACGGGTCTGGGCGCCGTTGTCGGCGTGTGGAAGATCGCTGCGGTGATCCTGGGCTCCGTGGGCGTCTTCACGGCGAGCGCGGGCTTCTGTCCTCTCTACCGCGCCCTGGGGCTGGGCCGCCGGGAGCGCCCGCACCGACACGCCTGACCGAGCCCGTCGCCACACCCGTCTCCGCCTTGAAGGCGGGGCGCGGCCCGGCTAGCTTCAGACCAGCGAGGCATCACTCCGGGCGCGGACATGGACCAGTTGAACAAGCCTGCTGGAGGCGGTGAAGGCGCGCGCGGCGACGTGCGCGCCGCTGGACCGCGTCCATCCATATCGGCCGTGTCGCAGGCGGGGCCGGCCGAGCGCCTGCGCGCCATCTTCGACCATACCGTTCACTTCCTGGGCGTCCTGACCCCTGCCGGCGAATTGCTGGACGCGAACCGCACTGCGCTGGATTTCGCCGGTGCGGACCTGGACGATGTGGTGGGACAGCCGTTCTGGGAGACGCCCTGGTGGCGCGCGTCGCCGGACGAGCAGGTGGCGTTGCGGCGGGCTGTCCGGCAGGCCGCGGCAGGCGGTTTCGTCCGGTATGACGTCGTCCTGGAGGGCGCCGACGGCCTGGCGCGTACGCTGGACTTCTCGCTGAAGCCCGTGCATGGCGACGACGGCGGCGTGGCCATGATCATCGCTGAGGCCAGGGACGTCACGGAGGCGAAGTGGGCCGAGCGCGCGCTGCGGGTCAGCGAAGCGAAGTTCGCCGGCATCATCGGCATCTCGTCGGACGCCATCATCAGCATAGACGAGAACTTCGCCATCACGCTGTTCAACCAGGGCGCTGAGGCGATCTTCGGGTACACTGCCGACGAGGTGCTGGGCCAGCCGCTGTCGGTCCTGCTGCCGGAGCGGTTCCGGGCGCACCACGACGTCCACGTCGGTCACTTCGCGGCCTCGCCCGTGGCGGCGCGGCGCATGGGTGAGCGGCAGGAGATCTCGGGCCGGCGCAAGGACGGCACCGAGTTCCCGGCCGAGGCGTCCATCTCCAAGCTCGACCTGTTCGGCTCGGCCGTCTTCACGGTCGTGCTCCGGGACATCACGGAGCGCAAGCGCGTGGAGCGGTCGCAGCGGTTCCTGGCCCGGGCGGGCACCATCCTGGCCACATCGCTGGAGTACGAGAAGACGCTGGTCAGCGTAGCCGAACTGATGGTGCCGGAGCTGGGAGACTGGGCTGTCGTCTACATGAAGGCGGACGACGGCAGCATCCGCAAGCTCGCCGTGGCGCACCACGATCCAGCCCTGCAGGGGCGGGCGGACGCACTCATGCGCTTCCCGCTCGAGCCGGGGAGTCGTCACCCGGCACTGGTGGTGATGGAGACGGGGGCACCGGAACTCGTGCCGCATGCGACTCCGGCCTTCGTGGACGCCATCTCCCACGACGCGGAGCATCGGGCGCTGCTGGAGGAGCTGGGTACGGCATCGGTGCTCATGGTCCCGCTGGTGGCGCGGAGCGAAATCCATGGTGCCATGGGCTTTTTCGCCACCAAGCCGCACCGCTACACCGCCGATGACGTCACGCTGGCGACGGAGCTGGCGCTGGTGGCGGCGCTGGCGGTGGACAACGCCCGTCTCTACCGGGACGCCCGGGCGGCGGTGCAGGCGCGGGACGACATGATGGCCGTCGTGTCCCACGACCTGGGCAACCCCCTCAGCGCCATCCGCATTGCCACGACGCTGCTGCTCCGCACGTTGCCGGAAGCTGAGGCCGATGACATGGCGGGCACGAACCGTCGGCAGGTGGCCTTCATCCGGGAGAGCGCCCGGCAGATGGAGAACCTGGTCAACGACCTGCTGGACGTGAAGCGTCTGGAGAGCGGGACCCTGACGGTGGATGCCAGGCCCATGGATGTGAGGTCGGCCGTGGACGAAGTCGTTCGCATGTTCACGCCCATCGCCGAGGACCGGGAACTGGCGCTGCACGTCCGGCTGGACGCGGACCTGCCCCCGGCGGAAGGGGATTATCGCCGCATCGTGCAGGTGCTGAGTAACCTGGTGGCGAACGCGCTGAAATTCACGGACTCGGGTTCAGTCACCGTGCATGCCACCCGGTGGGACTCGCAGGTCCTGCTCAGCGTGGAGGATACGGGCATCGGGATACCCCCGGAGAACGTGGGCCACGTCTTTGACCGGTTCTGGCAGGCCCGGCGCGGGGGACACAAGGGACTGGGCCTCGGCCTGGCCATAGCCCGGGGCATCGTCGAGGCCCACGGCGGCCGGATCTGGGTAGAGAGTGAAGTGGGGGCCGGCAGCGCGTTCCGCTTCACGCTGCCGGCGCAGGACGGGTAGCGCCAGGCTGTTGGCCGGGCCCCGGTCCGGCCCATCACGCCACGGGTTCGGAGACCACCGGGGAAACGGTGACCGGCCCGGGCACCAGCCCGGGGACCGGAGTCGCAATCCGGATGAACCGGGCCCAGTCGCGAGCGACAGAAACGACGTGGCCGTCATCCGTGTCGAGCACCAGGACACCGCCGGTGCCGGCACGGCAGCGCACGGCGCCGCCCTCCCTGATGCCCAGGTCCCCGCACAGCGTGCGCAGTGCGCCGAACAGGATGTGTTCCACCCGGGCCGATTCCCCGGGTCCGAGCATCGCCAGCGTCATCGCGCGTCCGACTGCTGGTGCGTTCACAGGATCACCTTCTCTCTTCTCTGCTGCCCGGTCATGTCTTCAGGAGCGCCGGGCTCCGTGGCGGCGCCTCCCTCGCGGCCGGCCTGTACCTGTGGCGTGGCGGCTGCCTTCTCCGGGCGCAGCAGCAGGACCGGCATCATGGTGCCCCGCATGACCTTGTCGGCCACGCTCCCCAGGGCGACGCGGGACCAGCCGCCCCGGCCGTGGGTGGCCATGGCGACCATGTCCACGGCGTGGGTCGCTGCGAAGTCGAGGATGCCCAGCGCCGGCGATGTGTGGAACACCGTCGCCACGTCCACGCGAGCGCCGCGCGCCCGCATGCGGTTTGCCACCGACGTCAGGTACTTCGCCGCCGTATCTTTTGACGCTTCCGCACCGGCCTCGCTGTAAACCGCACCCATGGCCGCGGGCGGCATGATGAATGGCAATGGCAGCACCACGCGGAGCAGCGTGTAACGGGCATCGCTCAGGGCGCCCAGCTCCTGCGCCGGATCCAGGATGCCCTCGGCCAGTTCCGATCCGTCCAGCGGGATCAGGATGTGCCGCGGCGCCAGGCCCCGGGTCCATGTCACGTCGTCCGTCTTCGGGCGGACCAGCAGGACCGGCACCGCCGCCCGGCGTACCAGGGCGTCTGCCACGCTGCCCATCCAGACCCGACTGATGCCGCCACGGCCATGTGTTGTCATCACGATGTGACCGGCGCCTGTTTCCAGCGCGTACGACGTCAGCGCAGGGACGACCGGGCCGTCCAGTAGTTCCACTACCGGGCTCACGCCCGCGTGCTCCATGCACGTGCCTGCCAGCGACCGCAGGTACTCCTCCTCCTGCGCCCGCAGTGCGCCGTCCCATCTCTCGTCATACATGGGCAGGCCGTCGGCATGCACCTGTGTCGTCACCGGCTCGTGAACCTGAACCAGGTGCAGGCGGCCGCCAGTACGCCGGGCCAGGTCCAGCGCCACCGGCACCGCGTGCTCGCTGAATGTCGAGCCGTCGAGTGGTACCAGAATGTCCCGTGTCATGGCAGTTCTCCTTTCGGGGTCACCTGCTCCTGAAATACTAGCCGCCGTCCTGTCAGGCAGGTGTCGGGAGAAGCATGATTCGTCGTCGGGCGGGGCCCGGGGCGCCAGGGAAGATTACCTACCGAGAGGGGGGAATTGGACTACGACGAACTGTGTATGGTCCAGCGGCTTATGGTTCATGGGGGTGATTGCAGGGGAGGGTGGGTTGGGTGCAGGTTGGGGCATGCGAGTATCCGAGTTGACGGTGTACCCGGTGAAGGGCTGTGCGGGCGTGGCGCTGGAGCAGGCGGAGCTGGACTCGTTTGGCGTCCGTCATGACCGCCGCTGGATGATCGCGCGGCCTGATGGCGATTTCGTGACGCAGCGTGGCACGCCGCAGCTGGCGCTGCTGGAGACGGCGCTGGAGGCGAACGCGCTGGTCCTGCGCTCCCGGACGGCGGGGGAGGCCCGTGTGCCGCTGGCTGGTCCGGAGGGCGCTGCGCCGGTGAGGCTGGTGCGTATCTGGGACGACGTCGTGGAGGCGCTGGACGCCGGCGATGAGGCGGCAGACCTGGTGGGCCGGCACCTGGGCGCTGAAGGCGACGGGCTCCGACTGGTGTACATGCCGGACTCCACGCT
This sequence comes from Longimicrobiales bacterium, assembly GCA_035461245.1. GTDB lineage: Bacteria > Gemmatimonadota > Gemmatimonadetes > Longimicrobiales > RSA9 > SH-MAG3. The sequence goes on from DATHVP010000090.1 coordinate 33,351, forward strand.
GCGCCAGGTGTCACCGGCCCATGCCCGTCCCGGCGACCGCGTCTCCTTCGCCGACGGTTTCCCGCTGCTGGTGGTGACGCAGCAGTCGCTGGATGAACTGAACCGTCGCCTCCCTGAGCCGGTGCCCATGCACCGGTTCCGTCCCAACGTGGTGGTGGACGACGCGCCGTCGCCTCACGACGAGGATACGTGGCGCCGGATCCGGCTGGGATCGGTGCCGTGCGACGTGGTAAAGCCGTGCGCCCGCTGCGTCGTCACCACCGTGGACCAGGCCACGGCCGTCGCCGGCGTGGAGCCGCTGCGAACGCTGGCCGCATACCGTCGCCAGGACGGCCTGGTGTGGTTTGCGCAGAACGCCATCCACCGGGCCACCGGCTGGCTGGCCGTGGGCGACGACGTGGAGGTCCTGGAGCGCGGCGAGCCCCGGCCAGCACTGTAATCGTCCGCATCCGGCGAGCGGCTGGGCCGCGGGCGCCGCTCGGGCCGAACGGCGGGCGCCGCCTGCCGGGTTGACACGGTCTGCCGCGCCGGGCGATTTTGCGACACTCCCTCCTTGGGAAGTGCTCTCTGCAGGGATCGTCTCTCCAACAGGAACCAGACGGATGACTTCCAGACACGAGGTCCGTGTCCAGAGCCGGAGGCCTGGGGCCGGCGTGACGCGAACAACCTTCCGGACAGCAGGGCCAGCGCTCGTGGCGGCGGCGCTGCTGCTGCCGCCCGCGTCCGCGCAGGCGCAGTTCGTCGAGCCACCGCCGCCAGCGGCGTACGCGCTCCAGAACGTGACGGTGGTGCGTGCGGACGGCACGCGCACGGCCGGCCAGACGGTGATCGTGCGCGCCGGCCGCATCGAGGCCATTGGCGCCGGCGTCGCCGTCCCCGGCGATGCGCGGGTGCTGGACGGCGATTCGCTGTTCGTCTACCCCGGCATGGTGGACGGCTTCGGTTCGGTGCCGTGGGAGTTCCCCCGGGACACGACGAACCGGGCAAACGTGCGCTCGTGGGACCCGCCGCGGAGCGTGATGGGCTTCATGCCCTCGCGCCGCGTGGTGGATCACCTGAGCGCCACGGGCAGCGGCGTGGCCGACCAGCGTCGGCGCGGCGTGGTGGCGGTGGCGGTGCACCCGAGTCCGACGGACCCGCTCATGCCCGGCCAGGGCACGCTGCTCATGCTGCGGCGGGCCGCGGCGACGCCGCAGCAGCTGGTCATCACACCGACACTGGCGCCGCTCATGACGCTGCGCGGTGGGCGCGGCGCGTACCCGGGCACGAGCATGGCCGTGCAGCAGTGGTACCGCCAGACGTTCATGGACGCCCGTCGCCTGGCGCAGCTCGCGCAGGTCGCCAGCAGTGATCCCCGGGTGGTGACGCCGCCGGCGCACGACGCCGACATGGCGGTGGTGCAGGCGGCATTGAGCGACGGCCGGGTCTTCTTTGCCGCCGACGATGCCGATGACATCCGGCGCGTGCTGCGTCTGTCCCAGGAGTTCGGGCTGCGCCCGGTCATCGTGGGCGGCCGGGACGCGTGGCGCGTGAGCAGTGAGTTGCGCGCGGCGAACGTGCCGGTGCTGGTGAACGTGGACTTCCAGAACCCGCGCCGCTGGCGGCCGGACGCAGCGGCGGACACCACGGGCGCAGACGTGGATCCCGCCGTCGAGCGGGAGCGCATCCAGTTCCAGGAGGCGTATGCCAATGCCGGCAGGCTGGCGGCAGCCGGCGTGACGTTCGCGCTGGTGAGTGGCGGCCGGGGTGACATCCGTGCGGGCATCCGCCGCGCCATTGAATACGGCCTCGCCGAGGACGCCGCGGTGCGCGCGGTGACGGCGACGCCGGCGTCGCTCTACGGCATCCCCCACGTGGTGCGCGTGGAGCAGGGCATGCCTGCCACGTTCGTGGTCACCGACGGTGCCCTGTTCGACAGTGAGACCCGTGTCCGCTACACGTTCGTGGAGGGCTCCCTGGAGCGCGGCGCCGAGGCCAGGCCGGCCGGACGGGCGGCAGGCACGGCGCCTACCGGCGGCGATGCGCCCGCCGGCGACATCGTGAACGTGGCCGGTACCTGGAGTGTGAGCATGACCGGCCCCATGGGCGCGCAGACGTTCAACCTGCGCCTCACGCAGGAGGGCACCACGCTCACGGGCAGCATGGACAGCCCGCAGGGCTCGCTGCCGGTGAACGGCACCATCGAGGGCGACCGGCTGTCGCTGAGCGCAACGCTGACCATGGGCGGCCAGAGCATCCCCCTCAGCTTCAGCGGCACAGTGGACGGCGACACGGCCCGGGGCACCATCTCCACGCCCATGGGTGACATGGACTGGACGGCGACGCGCACCGGCGACCCGGGAGCGCGCTCATGACGAGGAACATGGGAATGAACAGGATCCTGATGAACACGACGTCGCGTGTGACCGGCACGGTGCGGCGGCGCGCGACGGCGCTGGCAGCGTTCGCGGTGGTGGGCGCGGTCCCGGGCGCAGCTCTGGTGCAGCCGGCGCACGGGCAGCGCGCGGCGAGTGCGCAGCAGCCTGTCTCCACCCGGCAGACGGATCACATGCCGCCAGTCCAGCAGTTCTTCCTGCAGTCGGAGGCGGTGCCTGCGCGGACGGGTTCGCTGGTCGTCCGCAACCTGGATGCGCTGTGGACGGGCACGGGTGAGGTACTGAACGGCGTGTCCATCGCGGTGCGCGATGGCCGCATCACGGCCATCGGTCCGGACGTCCAGGCGCCAGCCGGCGCCGTGGAGATCGACGGCCGCGGGCTGACGGCCATGCCCGGCATCGTGGACGAGCACTCGCACATCGCCATGGGCGGCGGCTCCAATGAGGGCAGTGCGCCGGTGGTGCCGGAAGTCCGCGTCATCGACTCGCTGGACCCCCGGGACTTCGGCGTCTACCAGGCGCTGTCCGGCGGCGTGACGACAGCCATGATCCTGCACGGCAGCGCGAACCCCATCGGCGGCCAGAGTGCCATCATCAAGACGCGCTGGGGCGTGGACGACGCGCTCCAGCTGCTGGTGGAGGGCGCGCCGCGTACGGTGAAGTTCGCGCTGGGCGAGAACGTGACGCAGAAGAACCGCAGCACGCCGACGGAGCGGTTCCCCGGCTCCCGCGCCGGTGTGGAGGCCGTGTACGAGCAGGCGTTCAACGCCGCTGCCGAGTACCGGGACGCATGGGCGGAATACAACCGCAACCCGCGGGCGCAGCCGGTGCCGCCGCGCCGGGACCTGCGGCTGGAGGCGCTGGTGGACATCATGGAGGGCCGCATCCGCGTGCACGCCCACTCCTACCGCGCCGACGAGATCCTCATGCTCATGCGTGTGGCGGAGCGCCACGGATTCCGCATCGACGCGTTCACCCACGTGCTGGAAGGCTACCGTGTAGCCGACGAGATGGCGGCCCACGGCGCCGCGGCGTCCACTTTCTCCGACTGGTGGATGTACAAGCTCGAGGCGTTCGAGGCCACGCCGTGGAACATGAAGATCATGCACGACAGGGGCGTACTCACGTCGCTGAACTCGGACATCCCGTGGCTGCAGTCCAACCTGCTCTACGAGATGCAGAAGCCGGTGAAGTACGGCGGCGTG
>DATHVP010000091.1:0-43356 GCA_035461245.1 Longimicrobiales bacterium
ATGGCGGGTGGGGGAATGGCGGGTGGGGGAATGGCGGGTGGGGGAATGGCGGGGGTTCAGACCGGGCACATGGGTAACAAGGTAGACCGGGCACATAGGTAACACTCGAGTGCAGACTAGGGCACCACCGAAGGGGGTACCCGATGCCTTGGAGTGAGACCAGAGCCGTGAATGAGAGAGCACGGTTTGTCCTGGAGGCGTCCGAGGGTTGGACGCCAGTGAGCGAGTTGTGTCGGCGGTATGGGATCAGCCGCCGGGTTGGCTACAAGTGGCTGAAGCGCTTCCAGCGTGGCGGTCTGTCAGCCTTGGAAGACCACTCCCGCGCGCGCCGGGTGCAGGCGGGGGCGACGCCACCGGAGGTGATCAGCCAGATCCTGGAACTCAGGAGGGCGCACCCGACGTGGTGCGCCAGCGTCGCTACTTCCTGAGCGAAACCCTCGTCCGCCAAGCGGTGGGTCTTCGGCTCACCGACGGCGGCGTGTGGCAGGTGTACTTCGGACCGGCGCTGCTGGCAGACCTTGATGAAGCAGAAGGGGTTTTGCGTCCGCTTGGTGTGGTCGCCTCAAGCCCCGAGCGGCCCATAGGTAGGTGTTACCTATGTGGCCGGTCTAAAGTGTTACCTATGTGCCAAGCTGTTCAGATTGACTCCTTCTGCTATCGGAATGCCCCGGGGTTCCCTGCAGGTTGCGGGCATGGCTGCTGAGAAGATGCGGATGGTGGTGGCGGCGGAGGACTTTGTCGCGGAAGTCGACGTGCTGTTGCCCGGGATCCGGAGCGCGATGGCACATGCCGGTGATAACCTGCAACGCTCGGCTGAGTCCGCCCTGTTCAACACTGCCGAAGGCGCAGGGGCGTACCGACCGCGCGTCAAGATCGCCGCCTACGAAGTCGCGAAGAAGGAAGCCCATGAAGCCCGGGCCATAATCCATCTCGCCGTGAGAAGGCAGGTGATAGCCCGGGAGCAAGCCGCCAGAGCCGTTAACCTCGCCGGCGCCCTGATCGGCATGCTAACCAGCGCCTGCAAGACCCTCCAATCCCGCACCTAACCCCCCGCCCCAGTCTCGCCGTCCCCCACCCGCCGTTCCCCCACCCGCCGTTCCCCCACCCGCAGTCACTCAACCCCCACCCTCACCCGACTTCACATTGTCCCGCCAGTCCACCCGATACACCACCAACCGCGTCACGTCCAGCGCGTCCGTATCCGCCGCCGCGATCCGGCCGTCCGGCAGGAACGCCAGCGGAAACGGGCTCCCGGGCGGGAGCGTTCCCAGGTACTCGCCGTCGGCGGCGAACAGGTCGATGGCCCGGGGTGTGTCGCGGACGCCGCCGCGCCGCACCGCGATGCTGCCATCCGGCGCCACGGCCAGCTGGCCGATCGCTGGGATGGTGGGCGCCACGCCGAGTTGTTCCACCACTTCCTGCGGCTCACACACCCGGTATCCGCCCTCGGTGCCGACGCGCATGCCTTCGCCCTGCTCCTGGACGGCCAGCGCCGTAGTCGCCGGCGTGGGCGCCATGTCGCGCCGGATGCGGAAGGTGGGCACGCCGTCGTCGAAGACCTCGATGTCGTAGCCATCCGATCGGACCACCACCAGGCGGTCGCCATTGGCTGCCCACCGGAGTGAGGGCGAGAACACCGGCGGCATGCCGCTGAAGCCCATGCCGCAGCTGGCAAGCTGCACCGGTTTCATCTCCGCCATGGTCATGTCCACCAGTTCCCGGCTGTCAGCAGCCGTCGTGTGGACGACGGTGCTGACCATGCGGCCGTCGTCCGCCCGGCTGGAGGGCGCGATCATGCCGCCGGCGTAAGCGACCAGGTTGCCGCCCCGATAGCCTTCGGGCAGCGGCTGCTGTTCGAGCACACTGCCATCCGGTCCGAAGCGGACCAGGGCGCGCTTGGAGATGTCCACCACGCCCACAGCGCCGTCGGGCTCGACCACCAGGCCGAACGGCATGCCCATCTCGCCAGGGCCGCCGCCGCGCCCGCCCACCGTCCGCAGGTGGCGGCCCTGGCCGTCAAAGGAGACGACGCGATGCGATGACGCGTCCAGCACGTGGATGTTGCCCGCGTCATCCACGCCGATGTTGCCGGCGTTCACCTGGTAGAACGCGTGCTCCGGCCGGCTGTCATCGCCGCCCAGGCGGAAGTCCTCGTGCAGGACGATGGGCGGCGGCAGGTCCGCGCCGCCATTGCTGACGATGGTGATGCCGGCGGAGTCCGTGCGTACGACCAGGTCGGGCGAGTCTGCACCGCCGCATGCCTGCAGCGTCGCGAGGCAGACCGGCAACAGGAGCAGGGGCGATACACGACGCGTCGGGATCGGCATAGGCAGGTCTCCGGCTGGGTCCGTGGTGAGGCGCGGGCGGTCTGTGAGATGCCGCGACCGCCGCCACGGTTGCCTGACGCTGCGGGTGGCTCAGTCCTGCGCGCCGCGAGCGACGGCGATGGCGCTCTCGTGCCGGTGCGTGAACGGCTCACCGTCCCACGTGCCGTACCAGTCGACGCGGACGAACCCGGCAGCGCGGAGCAGCCCGTCCATCTCCGTCGCCGTGCGCAGCCGCAAGGCGTGCCGCTTCCTGCCGGTCTCCTCGCCGCGCCGCCACTGGAGCCGCTCGTGGCTGATGCCGGCAACGGGATCAAAGCGACGGCGCACCCGCACCTCCGTCCCGTCCGGCAGCGTCCAGCGGTCGCGTTCCGCGAACTGGGCGATGACATCGTCGCGGTGCATGGACTCCAGCAGCAGCACGCCGCCGGGCCGCAGCACGCGGCGCGCCTCCCGCAACGCGGCGATGTCCTCGTCATCGCTCAGGAACAGGCCGAGGCTCGTGAACACGTTGATGACGGCGTCGAAGGATGCGTCGGCGTACGGCAGTGCCCGGATGTCGGCGGCGGCATAGAGCGGTGGCAGGGCGACGTCGCCCTCGACGTTCCCGGCGTCAGCGACCGCTCTCGGCGCCCGGCGCAGCAGGTCCGCGGAGATGTCGGCGCCGAACACGTCGAGTCCGGCCTCGGCCAGGAGTATGGCGTGACGCCCCCAGCCGCACGGTGCGTCGAGGATGCGCGCGCCATGGTGCAGCCCCAGCAGTTCGCGCATGCCGGCCACCTCGACGCGGCTGCGGGCCTCGGAAAAGAGCGGATCGTGCATCTCGAAGTAGCGGTCGTCGAAGTACGACCGCCACCACGGCGTCACTCCCACTCCTCGTCCTCGTCCTCGTCGGCGGCGCTGCCCCCGGGCAGGCGCGGCTCCTCGTGCAGTGCGAGGGACAGGCGCACGATGCGCCGGTTCTGCATCTCCAGCACGCGGATTACACCACCCCGCACGGCGACCTCGTCGCCCACTTCCGCGACGCGGCCCAGGCGGCCGAGGACGAAGCCGCCGACGGTGGTGTAGTCTTCGTCGGGCAGGTCCAGCTCGAAGCGGTCGTTCAGTTCGGAGATGGAGTAGCCGCCGCTGAGCAGCAGTTCGCCGTCGGGCCCCTCCTCCATTACGGGCTCGGCCTCGTCCAGCTCGTCGTCGATCTCGCCGACGATCTCCTCGACCACGTCCTCGATGGTGACGATGCCCTCCGTGCCGCCGAATTCGTCAATGACCACCGCCATGTGCGCCCGGTCCCGGCGCATCTCCCGGAGCAGCGTCGCCAGCGGCTTGGTGTCGGGCACGAACAGCGGCTGGCGCATGATGCCGCGGAGCGTGGCGCCCTCCTCCTTCGCCTGGGCCTTCCATACGTCGCGGGCCAGGACGAGACCGATGATATGGTCGATGGACTCCTCGTACAGCGGGTAGCGGGAATGGCCCTGGTCGAGGATGAACGCGGCAGCCTCGTCCAGCGGCATGTCCACCTGCAGCGCGATGAGGTCCGTGCGCGGGGTCATGACCTCCGCCGCCGTCGTCTCGAACAGGCCGACGACGCCGCGGATCATCTCCGCCGGCTCACCGCTGATCTCGCCCTGCTCGAACGTCTGCGTAATGAGTTCCTGCAGCTCGTCCGGGTGCAGGCTGCCGTTGCCGTCAGCGGCTGGCCGGCGTGTGTCCGGCCTGCCTGACAACAGGGACAGCAGTCGCGCGATGGTACTCATGCGGCGGCCTGCCGGTCCGGGGACCCGGCGATGCCGCGGGTCCGGCGGCAGTCGGCGGTGCTGTCAGCACCGCGGCGGATGAGGGCGCGATCGAGGTGGATGAGCGTGCCGCCCGCGTCGAGGAACACCGCGCGGACGGCGCGCCGCTGTCGTGCGCCGTCGGATAAGTCTGATCTGCCCACTAGAAGAAAATCGGTTCCCTGTACGCGCCGTACACCTGTTCCAGCGCGTTGCGGATCTCGAACAGCGTGCAGTAGGAGCGCACGCAGTCGAGCATCGGCTCGATGACGTTCTCGCCATTCTCGCCGGCCTGCCTGAGGCGCTCCAGCGACTGGCGCACGCGGTCATCGTCGCGGTCATGCCGCAGCGAGGCAAGACGCTCCCGCTGCCGCTTCTCAGGCTGGTCGCCGATCTTCAGGATATCCAGGTCACTGTCGTCGCCGCCGTCAGTGAACTCGTTCAGCCCGACGAGGACGCGGTCACCCTGCTCGATCTCCCGCTGCTGGCGCTCCGCCGACAGTGCGATCTCCCGCTGGAAGTAGCCGGCCTCGATGCCGCGGACCACGCCGCCCAGCCGCTCGATCTCCTCGAAGATCTCCTCCGCCTCCCGCTCCAGCCGGTCGGTGGTGGCCTCGACGAAGTAGGAGCCGGCCAGCGGGTCGATGGTGTTGGCCACGCCCGTCTCGTACGCCAGGATCTGCTGTGTCCGCAGCGCGATGCGTACCGACTTCTCCGTGGGCAGCGCCAGCGTCTCGTCCATGGAGTTGGTGTGCAGCGACTGCGTGCCGCCCAGCACCGCTGCCATGGCCTGGTACGCGACCCGGACGATGTTGTTCTCCGGCTGCGGCGCCACCAGCGTCACCCCCGCCGTCTGGGCGTGGGTGCGCAGCCGCCACGACTCCGGGTTCTTCGCGCCGTACACGTCCCGCAACCGCTTCGCCCATATGCGGCGCGCCGCCCGGAACTTGGCGATCTCCTCGAAGAAATCGTTGTGCACGTCGAAGAAGAACGACAGGCGCGGCGCGAACTCGTCCACGTCCAGCCCCCGCTCGATGCCCCGCTCCACATACTCGAAGCCGTTGCGCAGCGTGTACGCCAGTTCCTGCGCCGCCGTCGCGCCCGCTTCCCGGATGTGGTAGCCACTGATGCTCACCGGGTTGTACTTCTGCGCGTTCTGCGCGCACCACTCGAACATGTCCACGATGAGCTTCAGCGCCGGCTCCGGCGGGTAGACCCATGCGTGCTGGGCCTGGAACTCCTTCAGGATGTCGTTCTGGACGGTGCCGCGCAGCTGGTCAGCCGAGACGCCCTGCTTCTCCGCCGCCACGACGTAGAAGGCGAACAGGATGATGGCCGGGCCGTTGATGGTCATTGAGACGGAGACGTCGCCCAGCGGGATCCCGTCGAACAGCGTCTCCATGTCCGCCAGCGACGATATGGCCACACCGCACTTGCCCACCTCGCCCAGCGAGCGCGGATGGTCGGAGTCGTAACCCATGAGCGTGGGGAAGTCGAACGCCACGCTCAGCCCCGTCTGGCCATGGGCCAGCAGGTACTTGTAGCGGCGGTTCGTCTCCTCCGACGTGCCGAAGCCCGCGAACTGCCGCATGGTCCAGAGCCGCGTGCGGTACATGGACGTGTATGGCCCCCGCGTGAACGGGAACTCGCCCGGCAGCCCCAGCTTCTCCAGGTAGTCCCAGCCCGCCTCCTGCTCCGCGGGCGTGTACAGCGGCTCCACCGGTACGCCGGAGACGGTCGTGAACGACGGCTCCCGGGCGGCCTGCCTGCCGAATGCGGCCTCCCAGGTGGCCAGCCGCTGCCGCAGCTCCGCCAGCTCCCGTTCCTGGGCCTCCATGCGCTCCAGCAGTTCCGGCGTCATCACGCGGCTTTCGCTGGCGTCAGACCTTGTTACGCCCATCCGTACCCTTCCGTTCAGGCAATCGCCCGGTACAACCCACGCCGGTTCCTACCCCCGAGCCGACGAATATCTCCTGTACGCACCTGCGGCACGCACCATGCCGCCAATATAGCGACCTCAGGCATCATCAGAAACGGCCGGCGCTGATAACCGTTCCCCGGGGCCGGCGCGCCCGATGCCGGCGGGCGATCCTTCGGAGTGGACGACCCCGGTGCCGGGTGCCGGGGCGGAGGCCGCCCGGGAACCTTTTGCCGGCTGCTGCGTCATCCCGGGTGAACCCCACTATCAACCGCTGGAGCGCGCATGGCGACAAACGCCTCCACAGTTCCCCACTCCGCTGCCGACCGGGCCTGGTACGCCGCCCAGGTGGAGCTGCTGCTGCCCGAACTGTACGGCACGGCGCGCCGCCTGGCGGGCAATGAGACGGAAGCGGAGGACCTGGTCGCGGAGGCGGTGGCGAAGGGGTGGGCGGCGCTGGCGAGCCTGACGGACCGGACTGCGGTGCGGGCCTGGCTGTTCAGGATCCTGAACAATCTCTGGATCTCCCGCTGGCGGTCGGCCCGCGGCCAGGCGGTGCACGAATCGCTGGACGCCACCGACGAGGAGCCGTTCTCCCTGTTCGACCGCCTGCACCGGCCGGTGCTGCTGTGGGGCGGCAACCCCGAACTGGAGTTTCTGAACCGGATGCTCCGCGCGGACCTGGCGCGGGCCATTGATGCACTGCCGGACCCGTTCCGCAGCGTCGTGGTCCTGGTGGACATCCAGGGGCTGGCCTACCGGGAAGTGGCTGACCTGCTGGACGTACCGGTGGGCACCGTTCGCTCGCGGCTGGCCCGGGGTCGCAGCCAGCTGCAGGAGCAGCTCTGGCAACACGCCGTGGAGGCCGGCCTGCGGCCGCCCTCGCCGAACCATACCGAGGATGAACATGACGAATGACGTGATGAGCTGCGAGGAGGCGCTGCGTCAGCTGGCGACCCTCCTCGATGGTGAGCTGGACGCGGACACGGCCGGCGAGGTGGAACGTCACCTGGCCCGCTGCCGGACCTGCTATTCGCGAGCGGAGTTCGAGCGGCAGCTGCGGCAGGCTGTGGCGCGGCTCTGCTGTGAGCCGGCAGGCGACGCCCTGCAGCGACGCGTCCGCCAGCTCATCGCCGGGTTCCCGCCGGCCACGACGCCCTGACTTTCACCACCACCCCGACAGGAGGCACATCCATGGTTGTCATCACATCCACGCAGCGGGAAGTCATCTTCAACGCCGTCCAGGAGATGTATACGGCGGTTGCCGACCAGCCGGACCAGACCTTCCATTTTCCCACGGGCCGGCCGGCCTGCGAGTACGTGGGGTATCCCGCGAACCAGCTCGACGCCATCCCTGCCACGGCCGTGGAATCGTTCGCGGGTGTCGGCTACCCGTTTGCCGCGGACGTCATCGAGGCGGGCGACACCGTCCTGGACATCGGCTGCGGCGCCGGCACGGATGCCCTCATCGCGGCCCTTGAAACAGGGCCCACGGGCAGTGTCATCGGGCTGGACATGACGCCGGCCATGCGTGCCAAGTGCCTGGAGAACGCCGCCCGCCTCGGCGTCAGCAACGTGACGGTGCTGGACGGCAACGCCGAGCAGATCCCCCTGCCAGATGCATCGGTGGACGTGGTGACGAGCAATGGCGTCATCAACCTGGTGCCGGACAAGGGCGCCGCCATCGGCGAGATCTTCCGTGTCCTGCGGCCGGGCGGCCGGGTACAGCTCGCCGACATCGTGGTTGAGAACATGCCTTCGGAAGCCTGCCGCGCGCAGCCGCAGCTGTGGGCGGAGTGCATCGTCGGCGCCACTACCCTCGAGGAGTACGCCGACCTCTTCCTCAACACCGGGTTTGCGGTGGTCGAGCGGCTGGACCAGCGGGATTACTTCGCGGCCAGCAGCAGCGAGTCCACCCGCCGCACGGCTGGCGGCTTCGGCGCCCACAGCGTGGTGCTGCGGGCGGTCAAGGCGGCCTGAAGCCAGGGCCGCCACAAGGCGAATCCCGCAACAGACGCGTAACCAACCGGGCCGCCCGTTTCCCGAGCGGCCATAGCCATACTCATGCCTGAACGGGAGGATAATCCATGGGCACGACAGCATCGGACCAGGTAAACGGCGTGGACGTACAGCAGTTGATGGACACCATTGAAGCGGTGAAGAAGCAGCCGGAACTGGCACGGTTCCGCTTCCGGGCTGCCACCGAATGGCAGGGTGGCGGCGCCGCCCGCACGCGCATACAGGGCTTCCACGGCGTCGGTCAGGAGGACACGTCCCGGGCGGAGCCCTTCGTGCTCACCGGCGACGAGCCGGCCGTCCTGCTGGGCGACAACACGGCGCCCAATGCGGTGGAAACGCTGCTGCACGCGCTGTCCTCGTGCATCGCGGTGGGCATGGCGTACAACGCGGCGGCACGCGGCATCGAGCTGCGCGGGCTGGAACTGACGGCCGAGGGCGAGCTCGACCTGCACGGTTTCCTCGGTCTCGACCCCGAGACCCGGGCCGGCTACTCCAGCGTCCAGCTGGACTACCGCGTGGCTACCGACGCATCGCCGGCAGCCATTGACGAACTCTGTGAGCATGTGCAGCGCACGTCGCCGGTGCTGGACATGCTCCGCAACAGCGTCACGGTGGACGTGCGACGACGCGGCTGATCAGGCGTCGCGGACGATCCGGGCGGCGACCTCGTACGGCGTCGTCTCGCCGGATTCCAGGGCGGGCAGCGCTTCGCTGAGCGCTTCCTGCCCGCCGCGCTCCACCCACGCCCGGCGCAGGAGGGAGCGGGCGACCTCGTCCCGGACCCGCTCCGCCAGGCGGTGCCGGCGGCGCGTGCCGAGTTCCCCGCTCTCCTGCAGCCAGCCCCGGTGCCGCTCCAGCGTATCCGCCAGTTCCGGCACGCCCTCGGCCTTCTCGGCCATGGTCTTGAGCACGGGGATCTCCCACGGCGCAGCGCCTTCCGGCGGCGCCGTCGCCGTCCCGGCAGGGGCTGTGGCGGCTGTGGCGGCGGCGGCGGCTGTGGCGGCTGTGGCGGCGGCGGAGCCGGAACGCCTGGCCCGCACCCGTGCCCTGTCCACGCCGTGGTGGGCCGGGATGTTGCGCATGACCTGGCCACTGCGCATGTGCAGCATCATGGACACCTCCCGGGCCAGGCGGTCGGCGCCCGGGCGGTCGGCCTTGTTGATGACGAACAGGTCGGCCGCCTCCATGAGGCCCGCCTTCATGGCCTGGATGCCGTCACCGGACTCGGGCACCAGCACCACCACGGTGCTGTCCGCCGCGGACGCGATATCCAGCTCCGACTGCCCCACGCCCACCGTCTCCACAAGGATACGATCGAAGCCGTAGGCGTCCATCACGTCCGCCACTTCCTTGGTGGTCAGCGCCAGCCCGCCCAGCGAACCCCGCGTGGCCATGGAGCGGATGAAGACGCCGCTGTCCATGGCGATCTCGTTCATCCGGATGCGGTCGCCCAGCAGCGCACCGCCGGTGAACGGGGACGTCGGGTCCACCGCGATCACCCCCACCGTCTCGCCCTGGGCACGGTAGTGCGCGATCAGGGCCGCCGTGAGGGTGGACTTCCCCGCGCCCGGCGGCCCCGTGATGCCGATGCGATGCCCCCGGCCCACGCGCTCGTGCAGTGCGTTGAGCACCGCGCGGAAGCCCGGCCGCTGGTTCTCGACGATGCTGATGACGCGCGTCAGCGCCACACGCCGGCCGTCCCTGAAGCCGGCCAGCAGCTCATGCTGCTCCGGCGATAGCTCCTCGATGGTCATGGCGCGGATAATCGCCTCGCCCGCCCGCCCGGTCAACGCTCCACCATCCAGCCCGCGCGCTCAAAGCGAGCGCTCACCATCCACCATCACCGCCTTCGCTCCATCCCCCTCGCGTGCCGCAGCGGGTTCTCCAGCAGGTGCACGGGCAGGAACAGCACGAGGAGGAACATGACGAGCGCAGCCAGCAGTCCCAGGACGAGGAGCCACACGTTGCGCAGGGCCAGGAACGTGATGGCCGTGATGAGTGCCGTGGTGAGCGCGAAGATACTCAGCAGGATGCGACGGACCTGGAGCGTCATGAACCGCTCCGCCTGGAGGATGTCCCGCGGGTGGATACGGACACGGAACTCCTCCCGCTCGGCGCGCGTCACCAGGTCCCGAACCGCGACGAAGCCGGCGCGGGCCTCGTCCCACACGTTGCGGGCAACCTCGCCGGGCGCCTGCGCCATGGTCGCCAGCAGCTCGCTCCGCATCCGGTTCACCACCGGCTTCACTGTCTCCAGGCCGTTGAACGCGGCGTCATATCGGAAGCCGATGCCTTCCAGCAGCGCTGCGGCCCGGAAGAAGTAGACGAGTTCCCTGGGCAGCATGAGCGGCCACGTGTAGAACGTGTCCATGATATCGCGGATGGATTCCTGGACCCGGCGCACGCCCAGCTCCCGCACCCGCCCCACCACTGTCAGGATCTCCGTGGCCGCCTCGCGGATCTCGGCCCGTGAGATCTCCGGGTCGATCATGCCCAGCGTGTACATGCCGCTGATCATGGCGTCGATGTCGTCCCGGCCGGCGGCGACGGTCACGCGCAGGATGTTCTCACGGGTGCGCCGTCCGAGCTGCAGCGCCATACCCCAGTCCAGCAGGACGATGGTGCCCGCCTCATCCACGAGGATGTTACCCGGATGCGGATCGGCGTGCATGAACCCTTCCACCAGCAGCATGCGGATGTAGACCTCGATGAGGGTCTCCATGACCCGCTGGAACTCGAGGTCGCCGCTGGCGAACCGCTCCTGCAGCCGGTCCACCTTGTCACCGCTGACCCACTCCATCACCAGCACGCGCTGGCGGGTATACTCGTCATGGACCCGGGGCGCCCGCACGCGGGCGTCATGGGCGAAGTGCTTCTGGAACAGCTGTACGTGCCTGGACTCCTCCCGGAAATCCATCTCCTCACGCACGCGCACGCTGAATTCCCGGAAGACGTTGGTAAGGCCGCGGACGTGGTGGTTCGGGAACAGCACGTTCAGGATGAACAGGACGCGGAACGAGATGTCCAGGTCCAGGGCGACAAGGGCCTCGACCCCCGGCCGCAGCACCTTCACCGCCACGCGCTCGTCACCTATACGGCCGCCGTGTACCTGCCCCAGGCTGGCCGCCGCGACGGGCGTAGCATCCAGCGTGGTGAAGACGGCGTCCACCGAGCAGCCGAGTTCGGCCTCGATGACGGCGCAGATGTCGTCGAACGGTACGGGCGGGACCTGGTCCTGCAGCGTGCCGATGGCCGAGAGGTACGGCTCGGCGATGATGTCCGCCCGGGCGCTGAAGACCTGGGCGAGCTTGATGAAGGTCGGACCCAGGGACGCGATGGTGGCAGTCAACCTGGCAGCCCGGCGGGCGTGGTCCTCAGTGGAGCGCCTGGCGGGCGCGCCGAAGAGCAGCCAGCGGCGCCGGTCCCGGAGGAACGCCAGCACGAAGGGCAGCACCCGCACCATGATTACGGCTGACCGCCGCCACCTGCTCACACGCCTCCCCGGTTCAGGTCAACTCACGCGTTGAGGCGCGCCGCCTGCTCCGGCGTCACCGCGCCCGCGGACAGCACGTACGTGAATGCCTCGTCAATGCTCATGTCCAGCTCCCGCACGTGGGCTGGCGGCACGATGATGAGAAAACCCGTCGTCGGGTTGGGCGACGTCGGGATCAGCACCGACACCGCGTCCGGCACGTGCCGGCGTATGGCCTCCGGCGCCGTGCCCGACAGGAACCCGACGGCGTACCGGCCCTCGGACGGATACTGCACCAGCACCACCTTCTTGAACGGGCGTGCCGCCTCCTGCCCGAACACCGTGCGCACGATTCGGTTGGCGGCGCTGTAGATGCGCCGGGTCAGGGGCAGCCGCTCCAGGATCGTGTGGCCGAAGGCGATGAAGCGGCCGCCGATGGCACGCTGCGCAAGCCACCCCACCGTGACCAGGATCAGGAACAGCGTGAGCAGGCCGAGGCCTGGAACGAAGAACGTCTCCCGGCCGGTCACGTCGCCGAGGGCCGGATACAGGAACCGGCCCAGGAGCCCGTCCAGCAGCTGGAAGATGTACCACAGCACGAAGAGCGTGGCCGTCACCGGCGCAATGACGATGAGCCCGGCAATGACGTTGCGCTTCAGTGATCCGCGCAGGCCGCGGCTCATACTGTCAGCACCCGGGCCACCACCTGCTCCTGCACGTCCCACATCTCGGAGTCCAGCCGGTCCTCGCCCTCGGGGTGGTCGTAGCCGAGTACGTGCAGCGTGCCGTGCACGGTGAGCCGCACGAGTTCCTCCTCCAGCGGGATGCCGGCGGCGAGCGCCTGCCGACGGGCGACATCGAAACCGACATAGACATCGCCAACGACGTCCTCCTCTTCCTCGTACAGGGCGAACGAGATGACGTCCGTCGGCCCCTCATGCTGGAGGAATGACGCGTTCATGTCGGCGATCTCGGCGTTGTCCAGGAGCGTGACCGAGACCTCGCCTGCATCCACGCTCTCATGGCGCAGCGCCCACCGGACCGCACGACGCAGCAGGCGACGCAGGGCGGCGCCATCGACGTAATCAGGGTTCCGGGCAGTCAGGGCGGCGCCGTACTGGACCCGAACGGCGGCGGGCATCAGCCCCGGCCGCCAGCGGCCGTAGGGTCCGTAATGCGATTATCCACGGGGGCGTGTGCGCCACCGGTGCCGTCGCTGCCGCTCCCGCCAGTGCCGCCGCCGCCGGTTCCGTCGAGGCCGCTGCCATCACCCCGTGCGGCGCCACCGTCCGCCAGCCGGGCCGGCGGGTAGTCGATGCGGTGGTGATACATGCCGGTGAGCACCGTGGTGAACTGCTCCTTGATGCGCGTGATATCACGCATGGTCAGGGGCGCCTCATCGAGCTGATTCTCGGCGATCTTGCCATCCATGATCCGGTCCACCAGGGCGCGGATGTTCTCCGGCGTCGGATCCTGGAGCACCTTCGCCGCGGACTCCACCGAGTCGGCCACCATGAGGATGGCCGTCTCCTTGGATTGCGGCTTCGGCCCATCGTAGGAGAACTGGGACCGGTCGATCTCCGCATCCGGGTTCGCCTTCTTCGCCTGGTCGTAGAAAAAGGCGATGACGTGCGTGCCATGATGCTCGGGTATGAACATGCGCACGCTGTCTGGCAGCTTCGCCTGCTCCGCCAGCTTGACACCCTCATGCACGTGCGCCTTGACGATCTGCGCCGAACGCCGCGGGTCGAGTTGGTCGTGGGCGTTCCGCCCCCGCGCCTGGTTCTCGATGAAGTACTGCGGCATCTTGATCTTGCCAACGTCGTGATAGTACGCGCCCACCCGGACCAGCAGCGGGTTCGCGTCCACCGCCCGGGCCGCGGCTTCGGCCAGGTTCGCCACGTTGATGGAATGGGCGTACGTGCCGCTGGCTTCCAGCGACAGGCGCTTCAGCAGCGGCCGGTTCAGGTCTGCCAGTTCCAGCAGCGTCTGGTCAGTGGTGATGCGCGTCCAGGACTCGAATACCGGCAGGAAGCCCATGGCAATGAGGGCACTCGCCATGCCGTTGGCGGCGCCCCACATGATGCCCGTCAGGACGTCTGTAGCCTCGTGCCCCCGGAGCAGGCCCAGGCCGATGGCCGTCAGTGCGTATACCAGTGCGATGACGACGCCCAGGACCAGGCCCTGCGCCCGACGGTTCACCACGCGCACACTGAGCGCCGCAGCACCACCGCCCATGAGCAGCAGCACCCGCGACGTCATGCTGCCGAACGGCGCCTGCAGCGCCAGCAGGGCTGCCAGCACCAGCGCCAGGTTCAGTGCCATCCGGCCGTCCCACAACGCCGCCACCACGAGGGCGGGTACTGCCACGGGCACCAGTTCCGCCGGCGAGCCGGTGCCGCCTACGACAGCCGCCGCCGCCGCAGTGGCGGCGATCAGCGCTGTCAGCAGCAGCACGTGGCGCACGTTCCGGTAGACCTGCGCACGGTAGAAGTACAACAGCCCGCCGAACAGCGACAGCACCAGCAGGTTCAGGATGAACATGCCCACGGCAGGTGCGCGACTGCCGTCCCCGAGCTGGCCCGTCGCGATCAGATGCTCGCGGTACGCGTTGAGGCGCTCGATCTCTCGCTCGCGGATCTGTTCGTGGGCCGCCACCACGCGCTCACCACGGGCGACCTCCCCACGGTTCTCCGGCACGGCCTGGCGTGCCTGCTCCCGGGCCATCTCCGTCGCCACGCGATCGAGCTTGTAGCTGCCCTCGATGAACAGGATGATGGACAGGCGCTGGAACTCGGTCATGCCCGCCGGTGACGCCGGCGGCAGGTTCGTCGCCGCCCGGTTCATGACATGTATTTCCCGGTGCACCGAGTCCCGCGGCACCAGCCGTTCGGTGCCCTCCTGCACGATGAGCCAAACGGGGTTCGGGCTGTCCTCGTAGTCCGCTGGCGCGACTACACCCAGCGGCAGCTCGGTCCGGATAGCACGTTCCAGCGACTGCTGCAGCAGCATCCGGTTCTGGCGTTCCAGCAACATGTCCAGGGACGCGGCACTGACCTGGAACCCATAGGCCATGAGCAGCGTGCGCACGTCCTCCCGGCGTTCCAGGTCCGTTTCCGGACGGGCGACTGCACTGTCGATGTGTGCGAAGAAGCGCCGGACCCGCGCCACCATCGTGTCCTCGGCGGCGGGGTCGTAGCGGAAGATGGGTGCGACAGTCTGGGCCGCCTGCTCCCGCTCCGCCTCGAGTTCCCCCTCGGACTTGGGGATGGTGAACCGCGCATCCGCGATGACATCCTGTGGCGGCACGTCGCCCCGCTCGAACTGGGGGAAATCGGGCACCGCCGCGACCGGGAAAAGGACCTGCATGAGCAGGACGAGCCCGACGAGCAGCACCACGCGGAATCCGTGATGGATCACGCCGTCCGGCCACGCGTGCTCGGGCTTCGTGCCCAGTGCCCGCCACAGGTCCTTCCACCAGTCCATGTTCACGTCAGGCCTCCCGCCGCTCGTCGTCGGCTGTGGCGTACGCCTTGATGATGTCCTTCACCAGGCGATGGCGCACCACGTCCACCTCATCGAGGTAGACGAACGCGATGCCATCGATGCCGCGCAGGATCCGCTCCACGTCCAGCAGGCCGGAATCGTCCCGCCGCGGCAGGTCGATCTGCGTCTTGTCGCCGGTGATGATGACGCGGGAGTTCAGGCCGAGGCGCGTCAGGAACATCTTCATCTGGGCGTTCGTGGCGTTCTGCGCCTCGTCCAGGATCACGAAGGCATCCGCCAGCGTGCGGCCACGCATGTATGCCAGCGGCGCGATCTCGATGGTACGGGACTCCAGTGCCCGGCGCACCCAGTCCGCGGGCATGATGTCCTCAAGCGCGTCATACAGCGGGCGCAGGTAGGGGTCCACCTTCTCCTGCAGGTCGCCCGGCAGGAAGCCCAGGTTCTCGCCTGCCTCAACCGCCGGCCGGGCCAGGATGATCCGTTTCACGCGGTTCTTCCGCAGCGCGTCCACCGCCGCCGCCACGGCGAGGTAGGTCTTGCCCGTGCCCGCGGGGCCGATGCCGATGACGATGTCGTTGTTGACAATGGCGTCCAGGTAGCGGCGCTGGCCCTCGGACTTCGAGCCGATGAGCTTCTTCAGCCCCGCCAGCAATACCTGCTCCTCCGCGGGCGCACCATCCCGGCCGGCCGTGCCGCCGGCCGTGCCGCCGGCCGCCCCGCCTCGCGGTCGACCGCCCGCCGTGTGGAACGATCGGCGGATGTCGTCTGCGTCGAACGGCTGGCCGATGCGGGCCTGCTGCACCAGTTGCTCCGCCACCGGCAACGCCCGCTCGACGTCGTTCACGTCGCCGGACAGGATCAGGTCGTCGCCCCGGAGGATGACCCGGCAGCCGGACAGGCGGGCCAGTTCCAGCAGGTGCGCATCATTGACGCCTGCCAGCAGGAGGTAGTCCGCGCCTTCAGCGGCGAGCCGATGTTCGACAGTCGTGCTATCCACTCGTTGCTTCTGCTCCCTTCATGGAGATGGTCCCGATGTGCAGTTCCGCCAGTTCGTCGGCCTCCACGGGTGACGGTGCGCCCTCGAACAGCGCCCGGGCTGCTGTCGTCTTCGGGAACGCGATCACGTCACGCAGGCTCTGCGCCCCCACCATGAGCATGACCAGGCGGTCGAAGCCGAAGGCGAAGCCGCCATGGGGCGGCACGCCGTAGCGGAAGGCCTCCAGCAGGAAGCCGAAGCGCCGCTCCGCCTCGTCCGGCGCGATACCCAGCGCCGCGAACATGGCGCGCTGCAGCGCCGGGTCGTGAATGCGGATGGAGCCGCTGGCCAGTTCGTTACCGTTGTACACCGCGTCATACGCCCTGGATCGCAGGCCCCGGGAATAGAGCTGCCACGCGGCGTCGCCGGCCGGCGGACCCTCAGCCGTGGCGTCCAGCAGCGCCTGCACGTCTTCCGGTGCCGGCGCCGTGAACGGGTGATGGGCGGCGACCAGCCGCTCGCTGTCGCCGTCCCATTCGAAGAGGGGGAACCCGGTGATCCAGGCCCAGGCGTGGTCGCCCTGCCGGCGCAGGCCACGCCGGTCGCCCAGGTGCCGCCGCAGCGCGTCCAGTGCCGCTTCCGCGCCGCCCAGCGCCCGGTCTCGTGGCCCGGCCCCCGGCACCGCGGACCGGAAATGCCCGACGACGGCGACGAACAGGTCACCCTCCGACAGCGACGTCGCCTGGAAGAATCGCTGCTGCAAACCCTCGTCCAGTCCCTTCGCGAACTGCCCGGTGAGGCCGTCCGGCGTCCGCTTCACCCAGAGCGCGCCCGCGGCGCCGGCGGCCTTCGCGACATTCGCCAGCTCGTCCAGTTCCTTCCGCGACAGCTCCGCACCGCCGTCCACGACGATACCCCGCACACGGGCGCCGGATTCGGCGCTGTCGCGGAACAGCCGGAACTCCGACTCGCGCATCAGGTCGGTCACGTCCATGAACGGCATGCCGAAGCGCAGGTCCGGCTTGTCAGTGCCGTACCGGTCCAGCGCCTCGGCGTAGGACAGCCGGGGGAACGGCACCGGCAACTCCACGCCCAGCACTTCCCGCCACAGCCCGGCGATCATCGCCTCGCCCACGGCAAAGACGTCCTCCTCCGATACGAACGACATCTCCGCGTCGATCTGCGTGAACTCCGGCTGCCGGTCCGCGCGCAGGTCCTCGTCCCGCAGGCAGCGGGCGATCTGGAAGTAGCGGTCGTAGCCGCTCACCATGAGGAGCTGCTTGTAGATCTGCGGCGACTGCGGCAGCGCGTAGAATTCGCCGGGATGCACGCGGCTCGGCACCAGGTAGTCCCGGGCGCCCTCCGGTGTCCGCCGGGTCAGCATCGGCGTGTCCATCTCCCAGAAGCCGGCGTCGGTCAGGTGTCGCCGCACCGCCTGGAACGCCCGGTGTCGAACGCCCATGAAATGCTGGAGCTCCTCCCGCCTGAGGTCGAGATACCGGTAGCGCAGCCGCAGGTCCTCCGCCGGCAGCTCGTCGTCACCTGTCCGCGCCACGGGAATCGGCGGCGTCACCGCCTCCGACAGCACCTCCAGCGCGACCACGTGGACCTCCACCTCGCCGGTGGGCATGTCCGGGTTTGCCTGCCCTGCCGGCCGCGCCACCACCTCGCCTTCCACGGCGATGACGAACTCGGCGCCCAGCCGCTTCCCACGCTCCAGCACCGGCGCAGGCGTGAACGCAGGGTCGAAGGAAAGCTGCGCCCGGCCCGCCCGGTCCCGCAGGTCAATGAAGATGAGGCCGCCCAGGTCCCGGCGGCGGTGCACCCAGCCCGCCAGGCGGACCCGCTGGCCAGCGTGTTCCGCCCGCAGGGCGCCGGCGGCCAGGGTGCGGTACGACGTCGATGTATCGGTCATCAGGGTTCCTGTCGCTCTTCGTCGTCTCGCCGCCGGCCCGTGCCGGTGGCGAGGTAAAGTCCGGTGGCGGCGCCCAGGGCATCCGCCATCCAGTCGCCCAGCTCGCCGCTGCGCTGGGGCATCCGGGAGTGGCGGATCTCGTCGCTGGCCCCCAGCAGCAGGGCGAACACCAGCAGCCAGCCTCGACGCGGGCGGCGGCCGCCATGTCGCCAGCCCAGCCCCAGCAGCACACCCAGGACGGCATAGGCGCCGAAGTGCGCCAGCTTGTCGAAATGCCGGATCCCGGGCGTTGAGGGAAGATCCGTCGCGCCTGCCAGGAGTACCAGCACCGCCGCCCACACCAGCGCTGGCGCGTACGCCATCAGCCGCCGCATCCCACCCGCGCCCGTCACGGCCGCGCCGGGCCCGCGAAAGATGGTGCGCCGCCCGATACGCGACAAGCGACCGCCCGCGCTCCCGGCGCACGGGACCAGCCGTTATCTTGCCGCATGGCTGGCAAACTCAGCCCTGCGGCGCAGGGCAGGCTCAATGACCTGGCGTTGCTCCAGGACAAGGTACAGCGCGTCCATGGCCTGGTGGAGCAGTACGCCACGGTCAGGACGAATCCGGACCAGTACCTGCTCCCCATGAGCCGGGTATTCTCGCAGCTGAAGATGAACTTCATGGGGGCGGGACTCGACGCCATGTCCCAGCTTGCCGGCTCCATGGAAATCGCCGCCAAGCGAGGGCTGCCGCCGAGCTCCAAGACACGCATCCTGCGGGAGGGCGTCGGCTCACTCCGGTTCCAGCTCGAAATGGCACAGCGCGCCATCATCAGCGAGGATGCGGCCACGCAGCAGAAGAAGGTCGCGGAGGCAGAGCAGCAGGCACGGCTGGAGCGTGGCTCAGGCGGCTGACGCCGCCGGCACGCCTCACGTGTTCTGCCAGGTCTCCGCCTCCCGCAGTGCCTCCAGGAATTCCTCCGCCGACTGCGCCGTCATCAGCCGCTGCCGCACCTCGTCCTGCCGGACCAGTCGCGAGATCCGGCTCAGCGCCTTGATGTGCGGGCCCGCTGCCGACTCCGGGCCCACCAGCAGGAAGAACAGGTTGACCGGCTCGCCATCCAGCGCATCGAAGTCCACCGGCTCGCTGGACCGGCCGGCCGCCATGCGCAGTTCCGACACTGCGCCGGACTTGCCGTGAGGGATGGCGACGCCGTGGCCGATGCCCGTGGAGAGCACCGCCTCCCGCTCGCGCACCGCACGCAGCACGTCAGCGCGATCGTCGATGTCGTTGCCGTCGGCGCAGACGCCCACGAGCTCTTCCAGCAGCTCATCCTTGGTCTGGCCCGTCAGCGGGATCCGTATCCGCTCGGCGCTGAGCAGTTCCGTCAACAGCACTGGACCGCCTCTACTGCGACACTGAGGATTACCATGAAAAGTGCAATCCGGTTAAGTTAACTGCCTGTTCACGGCCCCACAACAGCCGTGGCGCACGGTATTCACTGTGACAGTCGTGGCAGCACGGTAAGCGCGGGAGACACGGAGCACAATGACCGACACGATACAGCGGCCGGACCTGCTGAGCCTGGCACAGGAGGAAGTGGTGGCCAGGCTCACGGACCACTTCGCCGCGCACGGCGAACGGCCCTACCGGGTCCGTCAGGCGCTGGCTTGGCTGTACCAGCGGGACGCCATGTCCTTCGACGAGATGACTGACCTGTCGCTGGCGCTGCGCCAGTCCCTCGCCGCTGCGTTCACCCTCGCGGCGCCGGAGACTGCCCGCGTGGAGCAGTCCACCGACGGCACCGTGAAGCACCTGTGGAAGATGGACGACGCCGAGCTGCTGGAGAGCGTGCTCATCCCCTCGCCGGACCGACTCACACTGTGCGTCTCATCCCAGGCCGGCTGTGCGATGGCGTGCGTCTTCTGTGCGACGGGCTGGTCAGGCTACAGGCGGCAGCTCACCACGGGCGAGATCGTGGCCCAGTACCGCGGTGCCCGCCGATGGGCACGGGAACATGGGATGGGCCCAATCACGAACATCGTTTTCATGGGCATGGGCGAACCGCTGGCAAACCGGGCGGCGGTGATGCCGGCGCTGACGCTGCTCAACCACGCCTACGAACTGGGCGCCCGGCGCATCACCGTTTCCACGGTGGGCGTGGTGCCAGGCATCCTCGAGCTGGCGGAAAGGCCGGAGCAGTTCCGGCTGGCGGTCTCGCTCCACGCGCCCAACGAGGAGTTGCGCCGCAAGCTGATCCCGCTGGAGAAGAAGCACCCGCTCCCGGAACTGATGGACGCGCTGGACCGGTTCGAAGAGGCGGGTGGACGCCGCATCACGTTCGAGTACGTCATGATTCACGGCGTCAACGATGAGCTGGAGCATGCCCGGCAACTGGCGGCGCTGGTCCGTCGGTTCCAGTCCCACGTGAACCTGATCCCCTTCAATCCCATCCCCGGCACGGACTGGAAGCCGACGCCGCCGGATCGGCTGAAGTCCTTCGCCAGGGTCCTCGAAGAGCTGGGCGTGCCTGCCACCATCCGTACGCCCAGGGGCCGCGACATCGCCGCCGCCTGCGGCCAGCTCCGCGCTGAGCACGAGACGAAGCCACCGAAACCATACCTCACCCTGGTCGGCCTTACTGCCGCGCGCCGTCGTGAACCCGGCTCCGTCGGAGCCGAGTCCGGCGAGACGGGCGCCCGGGAGACAGGAGCCCGGGAGACAGGAGCCCGGGAGACAGGAGCCCGGGAGACAGGAGCCCGGGAGGCAGGAACCCGGGAGACAGGAGCCCGGGAGACAGGAGCCCGGGAGGCAGGAACCCGGGAGGCAGGAACCCGGGAGGCAGGAACCCGGGAGACAGGAGCCCGCTGAACATGGACTCGGGACCCCGAATCACGGGGATCCCGGCCCTGGGAACGCGGCCGTGGCTGCCATCGGGGCCACGATTCTCGCCGAGGCGTCCGCTCCGTCTCGCGAGCCCGTGCACAATTGCCCAATTGCACAAATGGGCAATTGTGCAATTGTGCATGGGTTGCGCACTGGATATGGCGTTGCGGCGGCCGACTATCGCCAGTCGCGGCCGATGATGACGGTGGCGTCCACGAAGCGGGTGGTGTCCCGCTCGGTCCTGACGATGCCGGCCCCCAGGAAGCGGGCGACGGCGTGGGCCACTGCGTCGTCACCGGTGCGGTCGAGGATCAGGGTCGAGTCGCCGGAGAAGCCGGACGCGTTGCCGAAGTAGACAACGTCGAACCCGCCGCCCCGCAGGCGGTCTGTGGCGGCGCGGGCCAGCCCGGTCCGACCCGATGCGTTGAGCACCTCCACTCGCCCGGCGGCTCGGATGGCGGGTCTTTCCGCGGTCGGCGTGCGTGCTGATCCTGCGCCGGCTGCGGCGGGGCCAGCGGCGGGCGCATGGTGCCGAAGTCCCAGGGCAAAGGACGCCACGAACGCGGCACACACGAGGAATGCCGCGAGCAGGGCGGCTCCCTCAAGCCTGGCGGCTCTCGACATCCTGTGCCCGCCCGGCGGCGTGGGTCCCGACCCGGTTCCAGAAGGCGGCGGTTTCGGAGCGGATGCTGCGCCCCTCGGAGAGGGTGCGCTCCATGCGGGCGCGGAGCACATCCACGAGGACGGCATTGCGCTGGTCCGGCATGCGGCCCCGTAGCTTCGCGAGGCGGGCCTGATCGTGACGGCGGCCTGGCTCGATATAGTCGGCAATGAAGAGGGCCCGGCCCAGTTCATCCAGGTCCGGGTGGCCGATGGTGTGGTAGGCTATGGCCTGCAACACCGGTTCGTCCGTTACGCCGTCCAGGCGCAGGCGCTCGGCGGCAGCGGGCCCGTGGAGCAGCCCGCCGGTCAGGTGGCGGAAGGTGGCCGGCACCAGGGGCCGGAGCTCCTCCGGCGGCGCTTCCCGCAGCCCGTCGTGCAACATGCCGGCGGCGACCCACCGGGTCGTCTCCTGCGGGCCCAGGCCGAGGCTGGCCGCCCATTCACCGAGCAGCGCGGCGACGCGCTCGGCGTGCGCCCGGCGGGCTCGGCTCATGCGAGCCCAGTCGGGCAGCCTGCCGGCTGCGGCCTCCTCAAGCAGTGCGTCTGGCGGCAAGTGGCTTGATCCGATTGTCGGCATCGACGAATACGAAGGTCGGCTGGAACCCCTCCAGCTCATCCTGCGCGAAGCTGCCGTAACTGAAGATGATGACCTCGTCGCCCGGCTGCACCAGGCGGGCGGCGGCGCCGTTCACGACGATCTCGCCACTGTCGTTCCCGCCACGCATGGCGTACGTCTCGAAGCGGGCCCCGTTGGCGATGTTCACCACGTGGACCTGCTCGTACTCCAGGATATCTGCAGCATCCAGCAGCGTCCCGTCAACAGTGATGGAGCCCTCGTAGGCGAGGTTCGCGTCCGTGACGGTGCAGCGATGAATCTTCGACTTGCACATGATGCGCTTCATGACGGCTCCCTGCTCTGCCCCGCTGCACGATCTCCGTCGTGCCACGGCACCTGGTTGTCGCTGTGGTCCAGCACGTGGTTGTCGATGAGGCGCGTCGCGCCGACGAACGCCGCCACCGCGACGGCGTCGCCGACCCGCGCCTGCGCCGGCGTGTCGAGCGTCTGCGTGTCCACCAGCTCGACGTACTGCACTTCTACCCCCGGCACGGCGTCCAGGGTCGCCCGGGCGGCCGCAACGACGGCACCTGCTTCCACCTGCCCCGCCGCGAACGCCGCCTGCGCCGCCGCCAGTGCCCGGCTCAGTGCCAGCGCCGACGCCCGCTCGGCGGGCGAGAGGTACACGTTCCGGGAACTCAGTGCCAGACCGTCCGGCTCGCGGACCACGGGGGCGATCTCAATGGCGACAGGAAAGTTCAGGTCCTGCGCCATGCGGCGGATCAGTGCCGCCTGCTGCAGGTCCTTCTGTCCGAATACGGCGACGTCCGGCCGGACGATGTTGAACAGCTTGGCGACGACGGTGAGGACGCCCTCGAAATGGCCCGGCCGGAAGGCGCCGCACAGGCGGTCCTCGAGCCCTGGTGCCCGAACGCGAACAGCGACGGGCCCGTGGGGATAGATCTCCCCGGCATCCGGCGTGAAGAGGATGTCCACGTCCCGGCCCGCCGCCAGGGAGGCGTCCCGTTCCAGGTCCCGTGGGTAGCGGTCCAGGTCCTCGCCCTCACCGAACTGGAGGGGATTGACGAAGATGGACATGACGACGACGTCGGCGGCGGCGTTCGCGGCGTCGCACAGGGCCAGGTGCCCTTCGTGCAGATAGCCCATGGTGGGCACGAAGCCGATGGTGCGCCCGTCCGCGCGGAACCGGCCGAGCACCTCCCGCAGCTCCGCGCTGGTCTCGATGCGAATCACGACCGTGGCGTCCGAATCACTCGAATGAGTGTTCCTGGTCGGGATAGGAGCCGTTGCGCACGGCTTCCGCGTAATCCCTGATGCCGTTGCGGGCGGCCTCGCCGAGCTCGGCGAAGCGCCGCAGGAAGCGCGGACGGAACGACTCGTTGAGGCCGAGCATGTCGGGGAGGACGAGGATCTGGCCGTCCACGCCGGGGCCGGCGCCAATGCCGATGGTGGGGATGGAGACGATGCTGGTGATCTCCTGCGCCAGTGCCGCCGGCAACAGTTCCAGCACGATGCCGAAAGCGCCGCTGGCCTCCAGCCGCCCGGCCTCCTCATGGAGCCGCTCGGACTCGGTCGCCTCCCGTCCCTGGACGCGGTAGCCACCGAGGGCGTGCACCGACTGGGGCGTCAGGCCGATGTGACCGAGCACGGGGATGCCCGCGCGGACAAGGGTCTGTACGTGGCGCGCTGCGTCCTCGTCGCCACCTTCCAGCTTCACGGCCTCGGCGCCGCTTTCCTTGAGCAGGCGACCGGCATTGCGCAGCGTTTCCTCGGGCGAGACCTGGAACGACATGAATGGCATGTCCACCACGAGCAGCGCGTGCTTCACCCCGCGGCGCACGGCGCGGGTGTGGTAGATCATGTCGTCGATGGTAACGGGCAGCGTCGAGTCGTAGCCGGAGAAGACCTGGCCGACGGAATCGCCGACGAGGATCATGTCCACCTCGGCGTCGTCCACGAGACGGGCGAAGAGGTAGTCGTATGCAGTCAGTGAGACGATCCTGCGCCCCTGCTGCTTCATGTCCAGCAGATCGCGCACCGTGACGCGCCTGCGGCCGCCGCCCTGCTGCGTACTCATTTCGCCCTGTGCCGACCGGAGAATCGTCCGTTTGACGATGGCGGCAACGTAGCCGCATGATGCAGGGGTGTCAAACGCAATCCGCTACGATTCGCTGCTGGTCCGGGAGCTGGCCCGGGCCCTGAATGACGCCTTTGCCGGAGCCCGCCTGGACGGCATCTGGCTGGACCGGGACAGGCTCCGCCTGACGCTGCTCACGCGACCGCGGCGGCGCGGCGCGCCGGCACCGTCCCTGCTCTGGCAACTGCACCCCAACAGCGGCCATCTGACGGCCGCACCCGGCGATCCCGCAGGCGCACGCGTCCAGCTGGCGGAGCGGACGGTGATCCGTAGCGTGGCAGCGCCGCCGGACGAGCGCATCATCGTTTTTGAGCTGGACGCCGAGGCATCAGCCGGCATGCCGCGCCGGCTCGTGGTGGAGTTGATCACCAACCAGTGGAACGCCGTGGTGGTGGGCGGCGACGGACGCATTGCCGCGGTGCTGCGCGAGCGACAGGCGCGGGAGCGGACGCTGAAGCCAGGGGCGGCGTGGACCGCTCCCCGCCCATCCGGCCGGCCGGGCGCCATCGCGCCGCTGTCGCTGGAGTCGTGGCAGAAAGCCCTGGGCCCCGTTGCGCCGGGGGAGCGCCTGGCCGCCCTGCCGCGCCTGGCGGCGCTGGCGAGCCCGCAGAACGCCGCCTGGATCCTGGGCGACGCCGACACCAGCGACAATCCTGCAGCCCTGCAACGCGCCTGGGAGCGTTACAGCGCGCTGGTCCACGGCGCGCCGCCGCGGCCGCTGCTGCTGCAGGAGGACGGCCGCTGGCAGCCCTACGTGGCAGCTCCTTCCGCGGACGCCGCCGGGGACGGGTTCGCCTCCCTGCTGGACGCCTTCACGGCGGCGGCGGAGCGGGCCGAGGCCGCGCCGGCAGGAGGCGTCTCCACGGAGGAAGCCCTGGACGCCGTCGCACGGCGAATGGAAAACGTGCACAAGCGGCTGGCCCGCCTCACGGAGGAAGAATCCGGCGCGGCGCAGGACGCCCGGCGCCTCCGTACCCTGGGCGACATCCTGCTCAGCCAGCTGCACGTGGTGAAGCGCGGCATGGCGGAGGTGCAGCTGTACGATTTCGAGGGCACGCCGGTGATTATCCAGCTCGACCCGGCACTGACCCCTGCGGACAACGCCACCCGCCTGTACGACACGGCGCGCAAGCGCGAGCGGGCGGCGGCACGCATACCGGAGCTGCTGGCCAGGGCCCGCCGGGAACTGGCGAGTCTCGAAGCGCTGGCCGGGCGCATTCGGGAGGGCACGGCGGACGCCGGCGAGGTGGAGAAGCTGCAGCGTGGGCAGGCGGCGCAGGGCAAGGGTGCGTCCCCGCCGCTGCTGCCCTATCGGGAATACCGCACCACACGGGGGCTGGAGGTGCGCGTGGGCCGCGGCTCGAAGGCGAATGACGACCTGACGTTCCGCCATTCCAGCCCCAGTGACATCTGGCTGCACGCCCGGGACGTGGCTGGCGCCCACGTGATCCTGCGCTGGGCGGACAAGGACGCGAACCCGCCGGCGGCGGACCTGCACGAGGCGGCGGTCCTGGCGGCGCTGCACAGCCGGGCCCGCACCTCGGGCACCGTGCCCGTGGACTGGACGCGGCGCAAGTACGTGCGCAAGCCGCGCAAGGCGGGGCCGGGACTGGTCATCCCGGAGCGTGTTCGGACGCTATTTGTTGAGCCCGACGAGGCCCTGGAGGAACGGATGCGGGAGCCGTGACGGTGATCGTGCCGGCTGCTCCCTGGCGGTCACACCGCCGCGCGCAACTCCTTCATCAGCCGCGCCACGCCCGGGCGGCCGTCCCGGTCCAGGGCGTCGATGATGGCGCTCCCGACGATGACGCCGTCGGCGACGGCAGCGAGCCGGGCGGCATGCTCCGCCGTTGCCACGCCGAATCCGACGGCCACGGGCACGTCAGTCATCGCCCGCAAGGCCTGCACCTCTTCCAGCGTCTCGGTGCGTAGTGCCGCACTGGCGCCGGTGACGCCCATACGCCCCACATAGTACAGGAATCCCTGCGCCGCCGCCGCGATTTCACCCAGACGATCCCGGGGCGTGGTCGGCGCGACGAGTCGGATGAACGCCAGCGGCGAGTCCTGGAACGCCGCCTCGAGGGCGGGGTCCGCCCCTGCGGGCAGGTCCGTCAGCAGCACGCCCGATGCGCCGGCGGCAACCGCATCGGCGATGAATCGCTCCACGCCGTAACCCAGCACGGGGTTCAGGTAGCTGAAGATGACCACCGGCACGTCGCGCCGCTGCCGGAACGCGGCCAGCGTGTCCAGTGTCCACGCGAGCGTTACGCCCTGCTCGAGGGCCGCGAAGGATGCACGCTGGATGGTTGGCCCATCGGCCACCGGATCGCTGAAAGGCACACCCAGCTCGATGACGTCAGCCCCGGCGTCCGCCAGCGTATCCAGCAGGCCCGCCGTGTCGCCAGGCGATGGATACCCCGCGGTCAGGTAGGGGATGAGCGCGCGGCGCCCCCGCCGGCGCAGTTCCCCAAGGGGCGCGGCGAGGCGGTCGTGCTCAGACGAAATAGTCGGAGATGGTGATGCCATAGGTATCCGGATCAATGGTCTTCACGACAGTCCGCCGGGGGCTGCCGGTATCCATGTCGGTCTCCGCCAGGTCCACGGTCCGCGGCTCCGCGAGCATGACACCGTTCGAATCGGAGATGAGCTTGACGATGGGCTGGTGCACCCGTGCAGGGTCCGGGTTGCGGGCTGTGACCACCGCCAGTTCCATGGTGTCCAGAATGGCGAGGGTGCCCACGGGGAACACGCCGGTGACGTTGATGAGCGCCTTGACCAGCACAGGGTCAAACCCGCGCCGCGGATTCTCCTTCATCTCCCGCAGCACTTCGTCCGGCGGCCATGGTTGCTGCTGGTAGCTGCGCCTCGAAGTGGCCGCGTCGAATCCGTCGGCCACCCCCACGATACGGCTGAACAGCGTCGGTTTCCGTGGCCGGATGTTCTGCGGGTAGCCAGTCAGGTCCACCTTCATGTGGTGCTCATACGCCATGAGCATGGCCCGGTACGGCGCCTCGGACAGGCCGCGCATCCCGAACAGCGCCAGCAACCCCTCCGTCGGGTGGCGTTGCATGGCCGCCCATTCCTCGCGGTTCAGGCTGCCGGGCTTGTTCGTGATCTCGGCGGGAATCCGCTGCTTGCCAATGTCGTGGAAGAGCGCACCAAGACCCAGCTCGTACAGTTCCGGCCGGCTCAGCCCGAGCTTCTGGCCCATGATGACGCTGATGATGCAGACATTCACGCAATGCGTGAAGGTGTACTCGTCATAGTCTCGCAGCGCCGTCATGCCGAGCATGGACGTCTCGTTGTTCAGCACCTGGTCAACGATGGACTGCACCGCCCGCTTCACCCTGCGCAGGTTCAGCGCGCGGCCGAGGCGTACGTCGCCGAGTACTTCCTTGGCCACGTGCACGGACTGGAAGTAGGTGAGCTTGGCGGCTTCCTTCGCCTGATCGTCCTCATCCGCATCCGGCTGATCGCCCGCTCCGCGGACCGGTTCGACCTCCACGTGCGTCACACCGGTAGCCGCCAGCCGGCTGCGGAACCTGTCAAAGGACTCCTCGTCGCTGTCACCGTCCTGCAGGAGCAGCGAGAGCAGCGGCGCCAGGTCCTGCCGGGCCAGCCCCGCACCCATCTCCACGCGGCCGATGCCATGGCGGCTGAGTGCGCCCAGCACGTAGGCGAACGCGGCGTAGTCGGACAGTTCGAGGCGCAGCCGCGCATCGTTGAGGAACAGGAAGTCGCCAACGACCCGCAGCTCCAGCACACCCTCCCGTTCCAGTATCCTGCGGACGACGTTGTACAGCTCGTCCAGCGTCTTCTGGACGGTGGCGTTCTCCAGGGGGTAGATGCGCAGGGACTGGGCGGCGGCATATGTGGCAATGACCAGGCTCCGACCCATGGGCTGGAGCATCTTGTCGCTCTGGACGAGTGGCTCGGCGGCTCGCGCTTGCGTCATGTGCGCTCCTGCCGCAGCGACTTGAGCACCGCGTTACGGACCATGGGGTTCGCGTCCTCACGGGCGCGCTCCAGCGACGCGCGCGCAGCCGGCGACCCCACCCGGCCCAGCGCCATGGCCGCGCACGCGCGGACCTCCGGGTTCTCCTTCGACAACAGCCGCCGGCCGTTGAGCATGCGATCCAGCATGGCGACGCTCTCGGCATTGGCCAGCGAACCGTACGCCTCGAAGAACGCGATCTTCTCCGTCAGGTCCGCCTCCCGGAGCGTCCGGCTGTCCAGCAGTTCCTCCAGCCGGGTACGGGCGGGGGCGAACCGCAGCGAACTGATGCCCCGGGCCGCGGCAATGCGGACTTCCCGATCCACGTCGGTCAGTGCCCGCTGCACCGCCTCGAGGGCCGTCGAGTTCCGGATCCGGACCAGGGCCTCCACGGCGACGCGCCGCACTGTCGGGTCGGAACGCTGCATGAGCTCCGTGAGGGCGGGTGCAGCCTCCGCCTGACCCAGCTGACCCGCCAGGCGCGCGGCGCCCCGCACCACCTCCGTTTCGCCGTGCCGCAGCAACGCCAGCACCTCGCCGCGGTGCGCATCAGCCAGTCCTTCCATTGCCGTGCGAAGGCGCTCCTGCAACGCGCCGGCAACGTTGCGCTCGATGGATGCCAGCAGTACAGGCATCGCGGCAGGGCCGAGGTGCTGAAGGAAGATGCCCAGGTCCCTGCCCTTCGGGTCGATGTTGCCGTTCTCGAGGGTGTGAAGCAGCTGTGACAGGACGGCGGGCTCACTCAATTCCCGGAACAGCGCCTCGGCATCGGCTCGGTACTCCTCGTCCAGCTTGCCCGCTTCCAGCAGCGCGTTCAGTTCCACGAGGACTTTCGTGGCCGCCCGCAGGTCGCCACTGCCCAGGAACACCGGCAGGAGCTGGCGCAGGATGCGGAGTGCCTCCCGCTTCCATTCGGGCAGGCCGTCCTCAAGGCGGTCGAAGAGGGCGTTGAGTACGTCAGCCTTCAGGTCCCGCCGCATCTCCGCCGCCAGCTCGGCACGGACCTGTTCCAGCTCCCCGGGCTCCAGGAAATAGAGGGTCTCCTCGAAGTCGTCCCGGCTGACCAGCCCCGCAACCGTCGGCTCACCGGATTCAACGGCCGAAGGCGCCGGCGATGGCGGCTGATCGGGGCGCGGCCCGCCCTCCACCTGCTGGTCCTCGGGCACCAGCGTCAGCTCCAGGCCGGCCAGCTGCGGCACCCGGGACTGGGGGACCTGCAGCCCCTCGGCCAGCGCGTCCACGTAGCTGTAGCGGAAGCGGTCGAACTGGTGGTGCCAGAGCAGCGTCACCATGTCGTCCTCGCCGCGCTGCTGGTCCTGCGAGCGGGCACGGTTCACCACGTCCAGGAACTTCTCCAGCTCCTCCTCGAAGCCCGGCAGGAAGGTGATGACCCGGATGCCGTCCTTGTAGAAGAGGAACGGCAGTGACTCGCGACCCTCGATACCGGCAATGTCACGGCCCTGCCAGCGGAACCCCTGCTCCTCCACGTTCGCACTCAGCGATGGGACCCGGTCCCAGAGTGCACTGAACGCCTGCTGCGCCGTGCGGATGAAGCCGTGATAAACGGGGTTGTTGGCCTGGTACAGCCGCTGCGAGCGGGCGGCCTTGTCCAGCGTGCCGAAGACCTCGGCGACCTCGGCGTACGGCAGTGCGACATCCGCCTGATCCGTCATCGGATCCGGCGGCGCATCCGCGGATGCGGCGCTGCTGCCGTTGCCTGCGTTCGTCATGAGTGAGAGGACCCCATGCTGTTCTCGAGTTCCGCTACTTCCGCCACGTCCTTGTCGCCGCGCCCGCTCAGGCAGATGACCACCGGGCCGCGGTTGTTCCACTGTGCACCTTGTCTCAACACGTATGCGACGGCGTGGGCGCTTTCCAGGGCCGGGATGATGCCTTCCAGCCGGGCCAGCGACCGGAACGCAGCCAGCGCTTCCCCATCCGTAACGCTCTCGTAACGCGCCAGCCCGGCGTCCTTGAGATACGCGTGCTCCGGGCCTACGCCCGGGTAGTCGAGGCCAGCCGAGATGGAGTGGGCCGGCGCCACCTGGCCGTCGGCATCCTGGAGCAGGTAGCTCATGGCCCCGTGCAGCACGCCCGGCCGGCCGGCGCTGAGCGACGCAGAATGGCGACCGCTGTCCAGGCCCGCACCCGCGGCTTCCACGCCCACCAGCTCCACGCCGGGCTCCCCTGCAAAGTCATGGAACATGCCCATGGCGTTGGATCCGCCGCCCACACAGGCGACGACTGCCACGGGCAGACGGCCCTCGCGCTCGAGAATCTGTGACCTGGTTTCCCGTCCGATGACCGCCTGGAAATCCCGCACCATGCGAGGGTACGGGGCCGGACCCACTACCGAGCCGATAATATAGTGCGTGTCCTGGACACTTGCTACCCAGTCCCGCAGCGCCTCGTTCGTCGCGTCCTTCAGCGTACGCGTGCCCGATTCCACCGGCCGGACCTCCGCGCCCAGCAGCCGCATCCGGTACACGTTCAGTGCCTGTCGTCGCACGTCCTCGGCGCCCATGTAGACCACGCATTCCAGGCCGAACAGCGCGCACGCCGTGGCCGTGGCAACGCCGTGCTGGCCGGCGCCCGTCTCGGCGATGATGCGCCCCTTGCCCATCCGCCGGGCCAGCAGGATCTGGCCGAGGGTGTTGTTGATCTTGTGGGCGCCCGTGTGGTTCAGGTCTTCCCGCTTCAGGTAGACCCTTGCACCCGCCGCCTCGCTGAGCCGCGCCGCGTGATACAGCGGCGTGGGGCGCCCGACGTAATCGTGGAGGAGCCCGTCGAGTTCGGCATGAAAACCGGCGTCGTCCCGCACGACGTCGTACGCCGCCGTCAGTTCGTCCAGCGCCGCCACCAGCGTCTCGGGAACGAACCGGCCGCCGAACCGGCCGAAGCGGGTCACGTCCACGTCCCTTATCTCGTCTGCCATCCGAATCCTTCAGCCCGCCGCCGCCCGGGCGGCGGCAATGAATGCACGTACCCGCTCCGCCGACTTCCGGCAGAGCGCCTGCTCCACGCCCGAGCTCACGTCCACCACGTCCGGGCGCAACAGCCGGATCGCAGTCCCAACGTTGTCCGGGTCCAGACCGCCGGCAAGCACCAGCTGCATCCCCGACGGCAGCGCTGCACCCGTGCCGGCGGCGGCGGCCCAGTCGAAGCGCGCGCCGACACCGCCGTGACCGGCGGCTGACCAGCCCTCCAGCAACAACCCGTGGGCCACCCCCTGCCATACCCCGGCAACGCGGGCGGGATCGTCCGCCTGTTGCACTGCCACCGCCTTCCAGATGGCCACCCGCCGGCCGGACCGGTCCAGGGCACGCGCCAGTCGCGCGCCCACCTCCGGAGCCTCGTCTCCGTGCAGCTGCACGCAGTCCAGCCGCAGGGCGTCCGACGCCTCGACCATCTCCTCGACGCCGGCGTTCACGAACACGCCCACCCGCCGCACACCGTCGCCGGCCGCATAAATGGCAGCCGCTTCCGCCACCGTGCGGCTCCGACTCCGGCCCGGCGCCAGGATCACACCCAGCCAGTCTGCCCCCGACGACGCCACAAGCTCCGCGTCGGCCGGCGTGCACACGCCGCATATCTTTACGTCCACCGGCCTGCACCCGACCGCTGGTGGCGTCGCACAGAACCCATTTCCCGGGCAGCGCCGGCCACATCCGCCGCGCGCATGAGTGCCTCCCCCACCAGCACCGCATCCACGCCGGCCGCAGCAAGCCGCGCCACGTCACTCGCCTGCCGGATCCCGCTCTCACCCACCAGCACCGCGTCCCGCGGCGCCAGCCCGGCCAGCCGCTCCGTCACCGCCAGGTCCGTCTCGAAGGTGGCCAGGTCCCGGTTGTTCACGCCAATGATGCGAGCACCCGAAGCCGTCGCACGCGACAACTCCCCTTCGTCGTGGACTTCCACCAGCGCCGCCATGCCCAGGGACTCCGCCAGTTCGCGGAACTCACGCAGCCGCACGTCATCCAGGATCCGCACGATGAGCAGCACCGCCGACGCACCGGCGGCCTTCGCCTCGTACACCTGAAGTTCGTCAATGGTGAAATCCTTCCGCAACAGCGGCACATCCACCGCCGCTGCCACTGTTTCCAGGTCCGCCAGCGCCCCCCCGAAATAGTCCCCGTCCGTCAGCACGCTGATGCACGCGACGCCGGCGTCGGCATACACCCGCGCCACGTCCGCCGCCGAGGCCTGGCCCCGGATCTCCCCGGCGGACGGCGAGCGCCGCTTCACCTCCGCAATGACGCGCACGTGCGGGCCTGACCGCAGCGCCGCCTCGAAGTCCCCTCGCGCCGCCGCACCCGCCGCCGCGCCCATGATCCTCTGACGATCACGACGCAGTCGCGTCACCTCCTCGCCCTTCGTCGCCACAATCCGGTCCAGTACTGACATCACTCTTGCGCTTCGGTTCACTTTCGGTTTATACTGGGGTTCGGTCAATCTTCGGCCTCTCCCTGAGACACGCCGAAGGCAGCGCCAGATCCCTCTGCCGGAGACGGGTGCCATGCCGCTCACCAAGCGACAGAAGCAGATCCTGGATTTTCTCGAACTGTTCGTAACGGAGTACGGCTATCCGCCGAGCTACGAGGAGATCGCACGCAACTTCGGATACACTTCCCTCGCCACCGTGCACGAGCACCTCGAGAATCTGGAGCAGAAGGGGTATATCCGAAAGGGCTACAATGCGAGCCGGAGCATCGAGCTGGTGCCCACGGGCAACGGCGGCGCGGCGGCAGTGGAACTGCCGCTGCTGGGGCTGGTGGCGGCGGGCCAGCCCATCGAGGCGATCCAGGATCAGGAGTCGGTGACGGTGCCGGAGGACTTCATCAGCAAGGGCGGCCGCCACTACGTGCTGAGAGTCCGGGGCGACTCCATGATCGACGAGCAGATCCGGGATGGCGACTACGTGGTGGTCAATTCGCGGAACACGGCGAACAATGGCGAGATGGTCGTGGCGCTGGTGAACGGCGAGTCGGCCACCGTGAAGAAGTTCTACCGGGAGGGTGAGAAGATCCGCCTTCAGCCGGCCAATCCGACCATGGGCCCCATGTACTTCCCCTCGCACGAAGTGATGGTGCAGGGCGTGGTGGTGGGCGTGATCCGGAGGTACTGATGCGGAAGAGCACCTTTGTAGTGGGTCGGCGGCTGGGCCAAAAGACCGTCGTCATATACGTGGCCCCTGTGCAGCCGAGCCCCATCATCGGGCCGTGGACAGTGGAGGCGGTGGTCTCGTCGAACTAGTGGGCCGGGTCCCTCCTGTCCGCCTGTGGGACGACCGTTCCGATAGTGGTCAGTCAACGGCTGTGCGCCCGGGCACGCCGATCCGCCCAGGCAACGATTCGACAGTAGGTTAGCCATCCCTGCCCCGGCGGGACCGGCGTGTGCCTGTTCAGCGGCTAAGGCACCGGCGCCAGCGCGGGCAGCGCGCTGCCGACCGTTGCATCCGGTCCATTAACGGGGGGGACCATGTCCATTTCATGGCTGGACGTCAGACTTGGCGTGCGCATGCTGGTCAAGCACCCTGCCCTCACGCTGGTAGGCGGGCTGGGCCTGGCGGTTGCGGTGGCGCTGAGCGCAGGGTTCTTCGCGTTTTCCCGGGCCTGGATCTACCCCGTGCTGCCGCTGGACGAGGGTCACCGTGTCGTCGCCGTGGAGAACCGGCACCTGGACCTGAACGACGAGGACCGGGCCGCGCTGCACGACTTCTTTGTCTGGCGAGAGGAGGTCAGCACCCTCACGGACCTGTCGGCGTTCCGTCGCGTCACACGCAACGTCGCAGCGGCGGGCGGCCCCCCGGAGCCAGTGGTCATGGCGGAGGTCACGGCGTCAGCGTTCCGCGTGGCGCGCATCGCGCCGCTGCAGGGCCGGACGCTGGTGGCAGAGGATGAGGTACCGGGGGCACCCGCTGTCATAGTCATTGGCGAAGACGTCTGGCAGACGCGCTTCGCAGGCGCCTCCGACGTCGTTGGCCGGGAACTCCGCGTGAACGACGTGCCGCACACTGTCGTGGGCGTCATGCCCGACGGCTTCGCGTTCCCCAATAATGACCGCTTCTGGCTGCCGTTGCGGGCGCAACCGGCCTCGTTCGAGCGCGGCACCGGCCCGGCGCTGTTCATCTTCGGCCGGCTGGCCGACGGCGTGTCCATGAGGCAGGCGCAGGCGGAACTGACCGCCATCGGCGAGCACACGGCGCGGGAGCACCCTGCCACCAATGGGAGGCTGCGGCCCGTGGTCATGCCCTACATCCACTCCCTCACTGACGTCCAGGGGATCACGTTGTGGGAAGTGGCGCAGATGCAGTTCCTGATGTCACTGCTGCTGGTCGTCGTGGCATTCAACGTGGGCATCCTTGTCTATGCTCGCACCGCCGCGCGGCAGCGGGAGATCGCAGTGCGCAGCGCCCTCGGCGCCAGCCGTGCCCGGATCGTGGCGCAACTCTTCGCCGAGGCCCTGGTCCTCGCCACGCTCGCCGCCGCCGCCGGACTGGTCCTCGCCGACTTCGGTATCGCGATGGGCAACGGCATTCTGGCGTCGGAGATGAACGGTGGCATGCCGTTCTGGCTGGACACGGGGTTGAACACGACGACGGTTCTCTTCACCATGGCGCTGGCGGTTATGACCGCCGCCATCATCGGCGTCCTGCCGGGCCTGTACGCCACGCGGCGGGGGGTACAGCTGCATCAGGTCGGCAGCAACGGCGCCGATCTCGGGCGCACGTGGACGGCCCTCATCGTGGCACAGGTCGCCATCGCCGTGGCTGTGCTGCCCGCAGCCGTGGCCACGGGCTGGATCGAGATCGAGCGCGGCGCGACCCGGCCGGCCTATGAGGCGGCGGAGTACGTGGACGTCAGCCTCGGCCGGGATTCGGAGGCGGCGACGTCGCAAGGCAGTGACTTTGGCGCAGCACTTACCGAAGTAATGGCGCGGCTGGAGGCGGATCCCACCGTGGCCGCCGTGACGTTCCGTGCCAGCGGGAGCGGTCGCCCCGACATGGTGCGCGTCGAGGACGTGCCGCCTCCTGCGACGTCGCCCGGCGGACATCGCGTACGTGCCATGGGCGTGGACGCGAACATGCTCGACGTCTTCGCCATCGACATCGTCGCGGGTCGCGGCTTTCTGCCCGGCGAAGCGGAGGGCAACAGCCGTGCGGTGTTGGTGAACGAGGCGTTTGCGGAGCAGGTGCTGGGCGGCGGCGATGCACTGGGCCGGCGCATCCGCCACGTGGAGCCCGGTGCCGCCGACGACGGGGCGTCGCACCAGTGGTACGAGGTGGTGGGCGTCGCGCGCAATATGGTGGTGAACCGACTGAACCCCGCTCACGTGCCGCCTGGCCTGATCTACCCGGTGGCTCCCGGCGACCTCACCGACGCAACGCTGGCAGTGCGCATGCAGCCGGGCGTCACTCCCGCCGGGATGGCGGTGCGCATCCGCGAGCACGTTGCCGCCGTGAACCCCGGGCTGCGTATGGGCACCGTCCGCTCCCTGGCCGATTTCGACTCGCAGCAGGAACTTGCCACGCGACTCATCGCCCTGGTCACCCTCCTCGTGCTGGTGACCGTGCTGCTGCTCTCTGCCGCCGGGATCTACGCGCTGATGTCATTCACCGTCACCCGGCGACAGCGCGAGATCGGCATCCGCTCCGCCCTCGGCGCGCAGCCGCGCCAGGTGCTGGCCGCCGTGTTCCGTCGCGCCGGCGCACAGGTCGGCGCCGGCCTGGTCGCTGGCGTGAGCGCGGCCGTGCTGCTGGACACCGTCAGCGGTGGCAGTCTGCTCCACGGGCGGCACGGCATCATCGTACCGGCGCTGGCCGTGGCCATGGCGACGGTGGCGCTGCTGGCCGCACTGGGGCCGGCTCGCCGGGGCCTCGCCGTCCAGCCCACAGAGGCGTTGCGTTCGGAGTAACAGTGCGGCCCCGCGAGACGGCCGCACCGCGCCGAGCCGCTAGTCGGCTTCGGCGCCTCCGTAGGACAGGCGACCCTTCACCTGGCCCTGCCGGTCGAAGTGCCGCTGCAGCACGGTTTCCAGCTTGTCAGCCGCTCCCGCCACCGCTTCCTTCAGGGTGGCCGCGGAATGGGAGACAGACATCGGGTTCGCGCCGGCCACTCGCGCTTCCAGCACGCAGCGCATGTCGTCGGCACCGCCCTTTGCGCTGCTGTTGTCGTCCGAGAGGTGGGCCTCGACGCGGGTCAGCCGGTCACTGAACCGATCGAGCGTGGCGCCCACGACCTGGCGGACCTCGTCCTTCAACTGCTCCCCGCCATGAACGTTTCGGTCGGTATTAACCTGTATCTTCATGTTGTCTCCCTTGATCCACTCGATACGGGGCTATTGCACCTGTCCATTCCATCGCCCCTCATGACGCCCGGGCGGAAGCCGCCCGAAGCCGTTCCAGCACACCCAGTGCCGCGCCACTCGTGATGCTGTCTTCAGCGACGGCGATACCGTCCACCAGCGACGGCGCCCGGTCTCCCAGGTAGATGGCGGCTGCGGCATTGATGACAACGGCCGCGCGTGCGGCGTCCGGCGCACTGCCCTCCAGAATCTCCAGCATGATACGGGCATTGTCCGCTGGGTCGCCCCCTGCCAGCGACGCGGGATCCAGATTCCAGCCCGGCAGGTGATCCCTCAGGTCCACGGTGGCGTCGGACAGAACGCCGTCGCGCAGCTCCACGATGCGGGTCGGGCCCAGCGGGCTCAGCTCATCAATGCCGGGCTCGCCATGCACCACCAGTGCGCGGAGGTGTCCCAGCTGCTGCAGCGCGCCCGCGATCAGTTCCACCAGGCCCGGATCGGCGACGCCCACCACCTGGCGCCGGGCGCCGGCCGGGTTGGTCAGGGGACCCAGCATGTTCATGACGGTGGGCATGCGCAGTTCCCGACGGACCGGCGCCACATGGCGCATGGCCGGATGCAGCAGCGGCGCGAACATGAACACGATGCCCGCTTCCTTCAGCACCTCGCCCATGCCCTCCGGCGTCAGTTCGATGCGAACCCCCAGCGCTTCGAGAATGTCCGCACTGCCGCAGCGGGACGAGAACGACCGGTTGCCGTGCTTCGCGATGCGCACGCCCGCGCCCGCCGCCACGATGGCGGCCGCCGTCGAGATGTTGAACGTGGTGAGCACACCACCACCCGTGCCGCACGTGTCAACCAGCGCGTCCACGTCCGTGGCCGGAACCGGCACCATCGCCCGCCGCAATGCACGCACGCCGCCGGCCACCACACCGGGCGTTTCCCGGCGGGTCCGCAGCGCCGTCAGCAGCGCCGCGATCTGCACCGGCGTCGCCCGGCCTTCCATGACCACCGAGAAGGCCGCCTCGGTGTCCTCGGCGCTCAGCGGCTCCGGACTCGTGGCGCGTACGAGCAGCTCTGCCAGGTCCGGCCCCTCGTCCTCAATCAGCTCGCTCATCCCCGCCATGTAGCCGGATTGTGTGCAAATTGCAAGGCCGGCTGCGCCGGAGGCCGCCGGGGTTGCGCCCCGGCCAAGGCCGCCTGCCGGCTAAGGCCGCGAGGGCTCCGCCTCGCTAAGGGCGCCTCCGGCCAAGGGGCTTCCGGCCGTCGAGCCTGGAGCCCGCCACGCGTGCCGTGGCGAAGCGGCCTCTGCCGCGGCCTTGCCGTCGGCCATCGAAGCCCTAATCTAAGCGGCCTGCGGCCGGCGGGCCGGCGGCGTTATGCATACGGGAGCAACGATGAAGCGGATACTTGTGACGGGCGCGGCGGGCCAGGTGGGCACGGAGCTGGTGCCGGCGCTGCGCACGGCATATGGCGAAGATGCGGTGCTGGCGACGGACGTGAAGCAGCCGACGGGCGGCCCCCTTCAGGACGGGCGCTTCGAAGTCCTGGACTGCCTGGACGCCAATGCCCTGCGCGACGTCATCGGCACGCACCGGCCGGACACCATCTACCACCTGGCGGCGCTCCTGTCGGCGTCGGCGGAGCGGAAGCCGCAGTTGGCGTATGAAGTGAACATGGGCACGCTGGTAAACGTGCTGGAGGCGGCGCGGGAGACGGGGTGCGCGGTGTTCACGCCGTCGTCCATCGGCGCGTTCGGCCCGACGACGCCCCGTGACCCTGCGCCCCAGGACACCATCCAGCGACCGTCTACCATGTACGGCGTGACGAAGGTTGCCGGCGAGCTGCTGTGCGACTACTACCACACCCGCTTCGGCGTGGACACGCGGGGGCTGCGCTTCCCGGGGCTGATCTCATATGTCGCACCGCCGGGCGGCGGCACCACGGACTGGGCGGTGGACATCTTCTATCACGCCATCGAGCATGGTCGCTACACCTGCTTCCTGAAGGCCGACGCGCAGCTCGACATGATGTACATGCCAGATGCCATCCGCGCCGCCATCGAGGTGATGGAGGCGGACCCCGCGCGGTTGCGCCACCGCAACGCGTTCAACGTGACGGCCATGCAGCTCTCGCCGGCGGTGCTCGGCGACGTCATCCGCCGCCACATCCCGGGCTTCGAGCTGGACTACGACGTGGACCCGGTGCGCCAGGCCATCGCCGACTCGTGGCCGCTGCGCATTGATGACAGCGCCGCCCGCGAGGAGTGGGGCTGGCAGCCGGAATATGATGTAAACGCCATGACTGACGACATGATCGCGCAGCTCACCCGGAAGCTGGCGGGTAACGCGACGTCGTCGTCGGAATGACGTCGTCATCGACACGACGTCGTCGCCGGAATGAACCAGGCGCGAGTCCGACCCACCGGACGATGCGCGCGACACAGCCATACGCGAGGGATTGAGCCATGCCGTTGAACCGCATCACTGACGTACTGCGCACGCACGTGGCGGACCTGGAGGAGAAGGGCACGGCGAAGGGCGCGGAGAGCGTTGTCGCCGAGGTCATCCCGCCGCAGGGCGAGCGCGGCCCCCGCTTCCGGCTGGAAGGCGAGGGCGAGCGGGAGTTCATCCGCATGAACAGCAACTCGTACCTGGGCATGTCGCTGCGGCCGGCGATCATCGAGGCGGAGGAGAAGGCCGCGTCGAAGTATGGTGCGGGGCCCGGCGCCGTCCGCTTCATCAGTGGCACATACGACTCGCACACCGCGCTGGAGCAGAGGCTGGCCGGGTTCCACGGCCGGGACGCGGCCATGATCTTCAGCTCCGCGTACGCGACGGTGCTCAGCACCATCGTCCCGCTGACGACGGACCGGACCGTCCTCATCTCCGACGAGCTGAACCACAACTGCATCATCAACGCCATGCGGCTGGCGCGGCCGCTGGGCAAGGAAGTCTACCGGCACTCGGACATGGCGGAGCTGCGCTCAGCGCTGGAACGGGCGTCGCAGACGGGCGCGGCCCGGGCCATCGTCGTCACCGACGGCATCTTCAGCATGCGCGGTGACCACGCGCCGCTGGACGAGGTGATGGCGCTGGCAGAGGAGTTCGACGCCCGCTTCGAGGAGAACGTCGTCGTCGTCGTGGACGACTCCCACGGCGTGGGCGCCTTCGGCCGCACGGGCCGAGGCACCGAGGAGTACTGCGACTGCCCGCCGTGCGACGTGCTGGTGGGCACACTCGGCAAGGCCTTCGGCGTGAACGGCGGCTACGTCACGTCCAATGCCGCGGTCGTGCAGTTCCTGCGCGAGACGTCGCCCATGTACATCTACTCGAACCCCATCACACCCGCCGAGGCGGCCGCTGCCCTCGCCGCACTGGAGATGCTGGACAGCGCCGAGGGCGTGGCGCTGCTGCAGCGGCTGCGCTCCCTGACGAAGCGGTTCGAGAACGGGCTGGTCGAGCTCGGCTTCGAGATCATCCCCGGCGAGCACCCCGTCGTGCCGCTCATGGTCCGGGACACCGCGCGCACGCGCTCCCTCGTGAAGCATCTCCGCGCCAACGGCGTGCTGGCGACGGGACTGGCGTTCCCCGTCGTGCCGAA
Source organism: Longimicrobiales bacterium (assembly GCA_035461245.1). Taxonomy (GTDB): domain Bacteria; phylum Gemmatimonadota; class Gemmatimonadetes; order Longimicrobiales; family RSA9; genus SH-MAG3. The sequence goes on from DATHVP010000091.1 coordinate 40,050, forward strand.
GGGCGACGAGGAGATCCGGTTCCAGGTCAACGCCGATCATACCGAGTCGGATATTGACGCCGTGCTGGAAGTGCTGACGCGGTTTGAAGCCTGACCGCGGGCGGCGTTCGGCGGGGTGACGTGGTCGAGCGTCTTCGGCGGGGCGACATGATCGGCGGCGTCCGGCGGGGTGAAGTGGTCGGCTTCGTTCGGCGGACGACCGGACGGCGGGCGTCGTGATCGGACAATGTTCGGCGTTCGCCGGCACGTTGTGGAGTGCACAAACTCAAGTGTTTCGCGGCGATTGTGCAGTTGACGACGCGATTTGGCGCGGTTCTGCCACATAACACCGTCGCCGACTGCACACTCGACGGAATGCAAGGAAAATTGTGCAGACGGCGACGGGCGGCCGCCCGGACGGCGCCACCGACACGGCCACGGACGGCGCCACCGACACGGCCACGGACGGGGCCGCGGCCGGTACACTGGGTCGCACGTGGCACGGATTCAGGCGCGCGGGTCCGGCGGACGGGAAGTTCGCCCAATTGCAGCGTGCGCTCCCGCAGCACCGGCAGCGGCGCCGCCTGGCGCCTGAACCCGCCTCAAGTCGCCCGCTCCAAGTCGCCTGCCGCCTCCGGGCCCGGTACTTTCCGCGCCGTTGACTTCCATCCCGCCCGCCCTAGCTTATCGCCGCGTGAGCGCGCGCGTGGGTCCAGACGAGCACCAGATCCGGCTGAGGCTGCATTATGACGGCAGCGGTTTCGCCGGCTGGCAGGTGCAGCCCGGGGAGCGCACCGTGCAGGGCGAACTGGAAGCGGCCCTGCACCGCCTCACGGGGGGCGCACGCACCACCGGCAGCACTGGTAGTTCTGGACGCAGCACTGGTAGTTCCGGACGCAGCACTGGTGGTTCCGCACGCGGCACCGGCGCGGCCCGGGTCACGGCAGCGGGCCGGACGGACAGCGGCGTCCACGCCACCGGCCAGGTCGTCGGGGCGGTGGTACCGCGGAAATGGTCGGCGACGGAGCTGCGGCGGGCGCTGAACGCGGTCCTGCCGGACGACGTGTGGGTGGCCGGGGCGGCCGAGACGAGGGACGATTTTCATGCGCGGTACGATGCCGTGGCTCGGGGGTATACCTACCGCCTGGGCACGGCGCCCGTATCGCGCTCGCCTTTTTTCCGGCGGACCTGCTGGCCGCTGGCGGGGGCCGGCGGTGCCGCTCCCGGCGGCGGTGCTCCGGGCCGCGGTGCTCCGGGCGGCATCGCTCCGGGCAGTGGTGCCCGGGACGGGGCCGCTCCGGGCGCCACTGCGCCGGGCGGCGGCACTCCCGGAGCGGCCGCCCTGCCGCTGGACGTGCTGAACGCGGCGGCGGCCCGGATCGTGGGCGACCACTCGTTCCGGGCGTTCGCCCGGGCGGGCCAGCCGGAACGGGGGGAGCGCTGCACGGTATACGCTGCCGACTGGGTGCCGTGGCCGCCGGCGGGCCTGCATTTCCGGGTGGTGGCTAACCGGTTCCTGCACCACATGGTGCGGTACCTGGTGGGCACGATGGTGGACGTGGCGCGGGGCCGGCGCGGGCTGGACGAGATCGACCGGCTGCTGGCGAACGAGCCGGGGCTGGAGACGTCGCCGCCGGCGCCACCGGAGGGGTTATTTCTGACACGGGTATTCTACGGCGACGACGTCGTGGACGGACATCAATGGAGTGGCGAGGACGCAGCGGATGAAATTCTTTCTTGACAGTGCGGACCTGAACGAGATCCGGCGGGCCATGGACGCCGGGCTCATTGACGGCATCACGACGAACCCGTCGCTGGTGGCGAAGGTGGCGGGCGAGCGGGATCCCCGTGACCTGATGAAGGAGATCGCGGACCTGGTGCCGGGCCCCATCAGCGCCGAGGTCGTGGCGACGACGAAGGACGAGATGGTCCGCGAGGGTCGCACCCTCGCGAAGATCGCCGACAACATCGTCGTGAAGGTGCCCCTCACGGAGGCGGGCCTCATGGCGTGCCGCCAGTTCCGGGCTGACGGCATCGGCGTCAACGTGACGCTGTGTTTCTCGCCGGCGCAGGCGCTGCTGGCGGCAAAGGCCGGCGCGTCGTTCATCTCGCCGTTCGTGGGGCGGCTGGACGACATCGGCCAGGACGGCATGCAGCTCATCGAGCAGATCGTGCAGATCTACCAGAACTACGTGTTCGACACGGAGGTCCTGGTGGCGTCGGTGCGGCACCCCATCCATGTGGTACAGGCGGCGCTGCTCGGCGCCGACGTGGTCACGGTACCGGCAAAGGTGCTGCACCAGCTCATGCACCACCCGCTGACGGACAAGGGCCTGGACGCGTTCCTCGCGGACTGGGCGAAGCTGCCGGAGTCGGCACGGAAGATCTGATGAGGACCCCATGACGGCGGCCGCCCCGGCTGTGCGGAAGACCTGACCATGAAGCGCTGGCTCCTCGGCCTCCCGCTCCTCGTCCTGCTCGGCCTCGCGCCGGCACTGGCACTGCGGGTCGATGACGACGACGCGGCACGCTCCGCACCGGCGGTGGAGGGCGACGTCGTCACGTCTGACATCCTGGGGCTGCCTTTGCCGGCGCCGGTGGCGGAGCCGACGAACGAAGACGGCGTGCAGCAGGCGGTGGACGCGTCCCGTCGCACGGCCATTGTGGTGGCGGCGGAGCGGGTGGCACCGGCGGTGGTCAGTGTCAATGTCATCCGCCGGGAGACGTTCCAGCCGCGCAGCATGTGGGAGAGCTTCTTCATGCCACCGGGCGTGGCGCGGGAGGTGCCCGGCCTGGGCAGCGGCTTCATCATCGACGGCAGCGGCCTCGTCCTCACCAACGAGCACGTCGTCCGCGGCGCCACAGAACTGGTGGTGACGCTGCGTGACGGCCGGGACTTCGACGCCGAGCTGGTGGGTTCCGACGAGGTCACCGACCTGGCGCTGCTGCGACTGCGCGACGTGCGCGGCACGCTGCCGGTGGCGCCGCTGGGCCGGTCATCGAACCTGATCATCGGCGAGTGGGTCGTCGCCATCGGCAACCCGTTCGGCTTCATGCTGGCCAACGCGGAGGCCACCGTCACCGCCGGCGTGGTCAGCGGCGTGAACCGCAACATCATCCCCGAGGGCGGCCAGGGCGGCGGCTGGTACCTGGACATGATCCAGACGGACGCCAGCATCAACCCCGGCAACAGCGGCGGCCCGCTGGTGAACGCGCTGGGCGAGGTCATCGGCGTGAACTCCAGCATAATCTCGGGCGGCGGCGGCAGTGTCGGCCTCGGCTTCGCCATCCCCATCGACCGTGCCCGCCGCATTGCACAGGACCTCCA
>DATHVP010000092.1:0-9249 GCA_035461245.1 Longimicrobiales bacterium
AGCTGGTCCGCCTTCGCGGAGATGAGCTCCAGCCGCTCCAGGAACGAGACCTCGTACTGGTTGAGGATGCGCTCCAGCTCCCGGGCCTGCGGCGCCTCGTTCGTCACCTTCTCGATCTCCTCCAGGATGACCTGCTCGAGCTGGGGCAGCGTCACGCCCCGGCGGGCCGTGGCGGAGATCTGGAACTCGCCGCCCAGGCGGCCGCCGCTCTGGGAGGCCGACACGTCATCGGCGATCTGGAGCTCATACACGAGGCGGTTGTACAGCCGCGAGTTGCGGCCGCCGGCGAGGAGCCTGGACAGGGCGGTCAGGGCGGCGTCATCGGGCTGGTAGGCGCCGGTGCTGACCCACGTCATGTACAGGCGCGGCAACTGCACCCGGTCCTCCAGCATGATGCGACGCGTCTCGGTGATCGTCGGCGGCGTGACCTGCTGCTCGGGGACAGGCTCGCCCCGGGGCACATCGGCAAACCACTTCTCCGCCAGGCGCCGGGCCTCGGCCATGTCGATGTCCCCGACGATGGCGATGCTGGCGTTGTTGGGTGCGTAGTACGTCTCGAAGAAGTGAACGACGTCGTCGTACGTGGCCGCCGACAGGTGGTCCATGTAGCCGATGACCGGCCAAGAGTACGGGTGCGTCTGCGGGTAGATCTCCTCGGTGATGAGCTGGCTGGCCAGGCCGTACGGCCGGTTGTCATAGCTCTGGCGCCGCTCGTTCTTCACCACGTCCCGCTGCCCGTCCACGCTGGCCGGCGACATGGCGGGCAGCAGGTGCCCCATCCGGTCGCTCTCGATGAAGAGCGCCAGGTCCAGGGCGTTGCTGGAGAACGTCTGCATGTAGTTGGTGCGGTCCCGGCTGGTGGAGCCGTTGGGCGAGCCGCCCACCTCCTCGAACCACTCGTCGATCTTCCCCTCCGGCACGTTGGCCGAGCCCTCGAACAGGATGTGCTCGAAGAGGTGGGCGAAGCCGGACCGGCCCGGCACCTCGTGGCTGCTGCCCACATGGTACCAGATGTTGGTGGCGATGCTGGGCGTCGTCGCGTCCCGGTGCAGGATGACGGTCAGGCCGTTATCGAGCTGGAACTGCTCGTACGGCACGCTGATCCGGCCCTGTGCCAGGGCCGGCAGTGCCGAGCCCAGCAGCAGTGCCGCTGTGAGGAGGAGTCTCATAGGACCACCATAATTCGGGTGTAGGCTGTTCCGGCGTGCGAATATGCCGGAGCCGGTGCAGTAGTACAAGCGGGACGGGCCCCGGGATCCGTTGCGGCCCGCTCCCGCGCCGTCGGCAACGCGGACGCGGGCGCAGCGTCCCGGGCGAACTACTTCTTGCGGTTCGACCGGTCGTGGGACTCGGGTGCAAACACCTTGAGGAACTGCCGTTCCCCCTCCGTGTTGCCGATGACGATGAGTTCCGCCTCGCCGCCGCCCGGCAGCGGCTGCGTGGGGTCCGGGTTGACGATCGTCTCGCCGTCCTGCTCTATGGCGACGACGCTGCAGCCGGTCCGGCGGCGTACGTCTGCCTCGATGAGGTTCCGGCCGGCGAGCTTCGCCGGCACGGGGCAGCGGAACACGTCAAGCCCCTCGGCGACCATGACGATGTCATCCTTCTCCAGGATGTTGAACACGGCGTTGGCGCCCATGGACGCGTAGGACATGACGAAGTCTGCACCGGCCCGGTGCAGCGTCGATACGTTCTTCTCCAGGTTCGACCGGCTGATGATCTGCATCTCCGGGCGCAGCCGGCGGCAATAGATTGTCAGGTAGATGTTCGTCGCGTCATCGCTGGTGGTGACCATGGTCGTGGGCGCCTCCCGGATGCCGGCGCTCTCCAGGACGAAGAGGTCGGCGGCGTTACCTACGATGGTCCGGTCGGGATCCTTCACCCGGCTCGGGTCCTTCTCGACGATGCGATAATCGATCTCACGCTCCCGGAGCGCTGTCGCGACGGCACGGCCCACGCGGCCACCGCCGAGGATCAGGACGGGCGCGTCCTGCAGGTTATAGATGGCGGTGAGCTCGGTAAACAGGTCGAGCTGCTCGCTGGAGCCGGCAAACACCAGCACCGTGGATGCCTCCAGCTCCCGGTCCGGCAGGGCGGCGTGAAACTGGCCCCGTTCCCAGAGGCCGACGACCGTCAGCCCCGTGGCCTTGCGGAGCCACCCGTCCCTCAGCGTCCGGCCGACCATGGGCGTGCCGCTCACCGGCGCCTCGGCAATGAGCAGCTCGCCGAACTGGCCGATGACATTCGCGCGGACGTCGCCGGCCACCGCCCGTCGGGCCAGGGACCGGCCCAGCATCTCCGTGAGCTGCAGTACGTGTGACGAGCCGGCGAGCTCAAGCACGTCCACGGATTCAGGGGCACGGGCGATGGCGACGATGGGTACGTCCTCGCTCACCTCGCGGACGGTGAATGCGATGTTGGAGTTGCGGTAATCGTCGTCCGTTGCCACAACCATGGCCGCGTCCGCGGCCCGCGCGGACGCATATGTCACCAGGTCGTCAGGAGGCCCCAGCAGGACGGAGACACCTTCGTCGTACAGCTCCAGGGCCCGGTTCAGGTCGGGTTCCAGCAGGAAGTACGGCCGGTTGAACGCCTTGAGCCGGTCAATGAGCGCGGCCGCAACGGCGTCGTAATGCGTCAGTATCACGTGCCCGGACACGCCCATGGGAACGGCCCTGGGCGCCCGGGCCTGGCGTTGTGCCGCGAGCCACGGCGAGTAGAAGAACTCGATGAACGTGAACGGCAGCATTACCAGCAGGAACAGCACGCCGGACATGAGGACGACGACGGAGAAGATGCGGCCGGTGTCGCTCTGGAACGTGATGTCGCCGAACCCCAGCGTCGACATGACCACGAAGACCCAGTAGAAGCCGGAAACCCAGGAATGTTCCTGGCCCTCGAGATCCATGATTACATGGAAGGTGACGCCATACAGGGTGATGAGCGTCACCAGCAGGAGCAGGAACGCCCCAAGGATGCGAAGGTTGCGGCGGCTGGTGCCCTCCCGCAGCGCCACGAACTGGGCAGTCAGAAACTTCACCTGGTCCGCCTCCTCCGGGACCTGTTGCGTCACTGTTCACGCGGACAATACTGGCCGGACGCGGCTGCGGCCAGAACCAGCGCCACCTAACGAACGCCTCGGCCGGGCACTCTGTACCAGGTAGCGGCCGGATGAGCCCGGCTCCGCTGGGATGGGTCACCCGTAAACTCCGGAGTCATGGTATGATGCGCACTCGTACACTGGTCCTGGCGCTGGCCGTCGCCGCGCTGGTCCCCACATCGGCCTTCGCACAGCAGGGCGGCGGGCAGGGCGGCATGGGCCGCGGCGGCATGGGCGGCCAGGGCATGGCCGGCCTGATGGCCGCCCGCAACCTCGTCGAGCAGGGCAATGTGGCGTTCCTTGCGGGCCGGTCGGAAATGCAGCTGACGGCTGAGCAGTCGGCGGCCCTGCGCGTCATCGCCGAGCGCTGGGACGCGGAAACGAAGGAAGCACGGGAGCAGGTCCGTCCCCTGCTGCCGCAACCGGGTCAGGCAGGGCCCGGCGGCATGGGCGGCGGCGACCGCCAGGCCATGATGCAGCGGTTCCAGGAGATGGCGGGCGTCATCCAGAAGCTGGTGGAGGATGACCGCAAGGCCGTGGACGAGGCGATGAAGCACCTGAACGAGACACAGCAGGCAACGGCCCGCCGGCTGCTGGAGGAACGGAACCAGCCCCGGCGGCCGGGCGCCTGAGGCACTCGACCGTCGCGATCCGGCAGGGTGGACGCTATCGGCGCGTCCCCCTGCCGGCTCGATAATTGAGGCAGACGGATCTGCGCTACGCTCCGCTATGCGCACGAGTCGCCACAGGATAAGCGCAAAGCCGAGCACGACGGCCATGCCGCCGATGAAGCCAGCCTCCTCGCCCACCACGCTGAATATGAAATCGGTATGCTACTCGGGCAGGAACGCGAAGCGCTTCTGTCCGCCCTCCGGCATGTACATGCTCCACCGCCACGTCTCGAATGCGATGAGCAGGCCCAGCACCGGCCTGATGAACATGAACATGATGCAACAGTCTCCGCACTGCTGCTCGCGCGTACGACGCCGCAGTCTTACTATACGCCACGGTTGCCAGTGATCGGGGGCGCCAGGCAACGCGCCCGGGTTCACCAGGAGGTAGGGAAATGATACGCAGCACAGGCGCGCTGTTCATGGCAGCGCTGGTGATGGGAGCGTGTGCCACAGGCGGAGCCGAGCCGGGTGCCATTCCGGCGCCGGTCGGCACGTCCTTCGGCATGGTCATCCACGGCGGCGCCGGCACCATCAACCGGGCGAACCTCACGCCCGAGCTGGAGGCCCAGTACCACGGCGCACTGGAGCGGGCACTGCAGGCCGGGCACCGCATCCTGGCGGACGGCGGCACGAGCCTCGACGCCGTGGAGGCCGCCGTGCGCATCCTCGAGGACGAGCCCCTGTTCAACGCCGGCCGCGGCGCCGTGTTCACCAGTGAGGGCCGCAACGAGCTGGACGCGGCCATCATGGACGGGCGGACGCTGGAGGCAGGTGCCATTGCCGGCGTCACGCGGGTCCGCAACCCCATCGGCCTCGCGCGGCTCGTGATGGAGCAGTCGCCTCACGTCATGATGATCCGCGAGGGCGCCGAGGTCTTCGGCAGGGAGCACCACGTGGAGATGGTGCCCGAAAGCTACTTCTTCACGGAGGCCCGCTGGAACGCCCTGGTCCGCGCCCTCGAGGCGGAAGGCCGGCCGGTACCGGCCAGGCCCGCAGGCGTGCCCGGCGCAGAGCAGGAAGATGCCGCCATCGATGATGACCCCGAGCACAAGTTCGGCACCGTCGGCGCCGTGGCCCTGGACCGCCACGGCAACCTGGCCGCCGCCACATCCACAGGCGGCATGACCAACAAGCGCTTCGGCCGCGTCGGCGACGTGCCCGTCATCGGCGGCGGCACCTACGCCAACCAGCGCTGCGCAGTCTCCGCCACAGGCCACGGCGAGTTCTTCATCCGTAACGTCGTCGCCCACGACATCTGCGCGCGCATGGAATACATGAACATCTCCCTGGAACAGGCAGCCGACGACGTCGTCATGAACCGCCTCGTGCAGCAGGGCGCCGACGGCGGCATCATCGCCATTGACTCACGCGGCAACTACACCATGCCCTTCAATTCCACGGGGATGTATCGCGGGTACGTCGGCCCGGACGGCCGCACGTTCACCGCCATCTTCCGCGACTGACACGGAAACCGCCCGGCGGGACGCGCTGCGTTCCGCCGGGCGGAAAGTAGTTCGGGCCGAAGGAATGACGGCCTATGCCCTGATCGTGTCCAGCGAATACATGAAAGGGTCCACGTCCTCGAAGCGGCCGTCGGCTCGCCGGATCCGCAGGCTCGCCAGCCCCTCGTCCCGGCACACCGCTATCCCTGCACGCAACGCCTGACCCCTGGTGGGAAACTCGACGAGTGGCGTCCGGTCCGCCCGCCGCAAAACCCAGCCCGTCTCCTTCTCCAAAACCTCGTACAGCGGCTTGCTACTCATGCCCGGTTCTGCTCCATGCTGGAACTGCTGTAGTGGTTGCTTCCATATGGAAGAAGGGTGCCAGCAGAAACGGTCGTCTTGACTGTCCTGCCCCGCCCCCAGGAGGTGTCCCATGCTGGTGACACAGTCAGAGGCCAGGCGCCCACGGGAACGGTGGCCAGAGCCTCGTAAACCGTTGCGCCGCAATGCTATGCATCTTTTCCTCAGATCGGGCACGGAGGTCGCAACTGGAGTATGGCACACTGGAGACAGGGAGGTGGGGACATGATGGTCCTTGCGGACGTGTACAGGGCGCGCAGCGGCAGTGGGTTCGGGGCCTATATGCGCCTGCAGCATGCGCTGCTCGCGCGCTGGGTGGCGCGGGGCGGGACGGAGGAGGCGTGGTGCGAGCGGATGGCACCGCTGTTCCGGTTGCGATACGGGGTGCTCATTGACCAGGACCCTGGTGGTCACTGGTGCAGCGCCGACGCGGCCTAGGCGGCACGGCGCTGCACCCGGGATTCCCATCAGTCGCCGCTACCTGCGGGCGTGGCCTTTTTTTCTTCCGACATATCCTCAATTACGTGCTGCGGCACGGGACCGACGGCGGGCGCAGCCCTGACGCCGGCCAGGATGGGGAACGTCTTCACGAGTGCGATGTAGGCCATGATCTCAGCGGAGACGACACCGACGGTGATCATGATCTCGGCGACGCCCGGGAAGTAGGACCAGCCGGGTCCGGGGTCAAAGACGAACAGGAACGTGGAGAACCGGTAGAGGGCGCCGGCGGCGAGGGTCACGGCCGCGGCCCGGAACAGGATGGCGGTACTGACGCGGTGATTGGCACGCAGCAGCATGGCGGCCGCCGCAAGGAACAGTACTATCTCCGTCCAGAACAGCAGGACGTACCGATCCGGCTGGAACAGGATCCCCGCCTTCCCCTGGTAGGCCAGGTCCGCGAACCGGACGACGACATAGGCGACGAAGAGGATGGCGGCGGGACGCGCCAGCCGGGCCAGCAGCGGCGTTTCTGACGGCCTGCGGAACGCCCGTGTGGAGAGTGTGGACTCGAGGATGACGGCTGCGTACCCCATGGACAGGCAGGTCATCAGGAACATGAGGGGCAGCAGTGGCGACAGCCAGAGTTCGTGCAGCCGCGGTCCCGCGAGCATCATGAGGCTGCCCAGGGAGGATTGGTGCATGGTGGGCAGCACCATGCCAAGCGCGATGAGCCACGGCATGGCCCGGTTCACCTTCGGCAGCGCCTTCTCGGAGAAGTTCCTTACACGGGGGCTGGCGGCGGTCTGCCCCTTCTCGAGGAATGCGGGGGAGATCTCCAGCCAGAGCACCAGCATGTACAGCATGATGCAGAGGGCCACCTCGAGGAGGATGGAGTTCAGGTTCCAGTTCCAGAACTGGAGGGGCACGCCGTAGACGTTCCACCACCGGCCGAGGTCAATGACCACACTGAAGCCGGCCAGCGTATAGCCCAGGGCGCTGGTAATGATTGCCGAGCGAATGAGGGGATGATACCTGCCCCTGTTCATGATGTAGACGACGAGAGCGACGGCGTAGCCACCGCAGGCGATGGCAGTGCCGACGACGACGTCGAAGGCGATCCAGATGCCCCACGGGTAGCCGTCATTGAGGTTGGTGACGGCGCCGATCCCGAACAGGAACCGCCACGCCAGCAGCGCGGCACCGATAGCCGCGAACGCGGCCAGGACCAGGAACGGCCGGGTGACTATGCGGCCGCCTACGGGAGTCGCAGCGTGCGACATGATCACACCTCCTCTGGTGCAGCGGCGGACTGGTCCTCGTTACGGCGGTTCCGCCACATGACCGCTGCCAGTGCCGCATAGAGGGCGACCGGCGCAACGAATCCCTTGTAGATGAAGTGCTGCACGGTCTCGGGCAGGTGCGGCACGGACAGCTCGCCCAGGTCCGGCAGGCCGAGCTTCTGGAAATCGACGCCGGCACCGGCCAGGTAGAGCACCTGGGTCCCACCGCCGTCCTTCTCGCCGAAGACCTTCTGGTAGTAGCGTTCCGGATCGGAGGCCACGCGTTGCTTCGCATCGGCGAGGAGGTCGGTGTACCTGCCGAATATGACGGCCTGGCGCGGACAGACCTCGGTGCACGCCGGCTCCCTGCCCTCGGCCAGCCGGTGGTTGCACATCTCACACTTGACCATCTTCGGCAGGGCCTTGTCCCACTCGAAGCGGGGCACGCCGTACGGACATGCGATCTGGCAGTAGCGGCAGCCGACGCACTTGGAGCCGTCCCATGTGACGATGCCGAACTCGCGCTTCTTGTAGGCGCCCAGCATGCAGGCACTGGCGCACGCCGGATCAATGCAATGGAGGCACTGGGCCTTCATGAACGAGCTGCTGGAGCCGTCGTCGTACAGCTTGATGACGGTCTTGATGTTGCCCGTCAGGTCAACGGGCGCGTCCCAGAGGCCGTCGGGGTCGTCGTAGGCGAGGTCATTGGCCTGCTTGCACGCGACCATGCACGCCTTGCAGCCGACGCACTTCGTCGCGTCGAACAGCATGCCGACGGCATCATCGGGTGCGACCTTGCGGGGCCGGGCTGCGGCGGGTGCCGCGGCGGCGGCGGTGGCGGCGCCTGCCGTCGCCAGCACCTTCAGGGCTTCACGACGATCGAGCGACATGTCAAACCTCCGTGTTGGCCTGCGCAGCGGGCTCCCCGTCGCGCAGGTGGTCCGCGATCCGCAGCCCGGCACCTGTCAGCACGCCGCCGATGAAACCGGCAATACCCGTGGCCACCGGGCTGATCCTCGTTTGCTGGTCCGAGCGGATCGGCGCGTATGCCATGGATGGCGTCCTGTTGATGATGGGCACTGTGGCATGCTGTGGCAGGCGGAACGCCATGGCGGGCTCCGTGCAGCCGAAACAGGGGTGACCCAGGCCGATAGGCCAGGCGTCATTGACTTCGTTGAAGTGCAGCGTCGAGCAGTTGGCATGGGTCTGCGGCCCCTTGCAGCCCAGCTCATACAGGCAATAGCCGAGGCGGTGGCCGTCATCGCCGTACACCTTCGCGAAGCGGCCGGCATCGAAGTGCGGCCGGCGCGGGCAGTGCTCGTGGATGGTCCGGCCGTACGCGAACTTCGGCCGGCCCTGCCCGTCCAGCTCCGGCAGCGTGCCGAACGTCGCATACTGCAGCACCACGCCCAGGAAGTTGTACGGGTTCGGCGGGCAGCCCGGGATCGTCACCACGGTCTTCCCGTCCAGCACCATGGGCGCGCCCGTGCAGCCCGTCGGGTTCGGGTCCGCGCTCGGCACCCCGCCCCACGACGCGCAGCTGCCGATGGCGATGATGGCGCCGGCGTCCGCCGCCGCTTCATTGATGATCTCCACCGCCGTCTGGCCGCCGATCTTGCAGTAGATGCCGCCGTCCTTCGTCGGGATGGCGCCCTCCACCACCAGCACGTACTTCCCGGCGTTGGCCGCCATCGCCGCCTTCTTCGCCGCGTGGAACTGGTGGCCCGCCGCCACGAACAGCGTCTCGTGGTAGTCCAGTGAGATCAGGTCCAGGATCAGCTCGTCCAGCCCCGGATGGCTCGGCCGCAGCAATGTCTCCGTGCAGCCCGTGCACTCCGAGAAGTGCAGCCAGATCACCGACGGCTTCGCGCCCGCCATGGCGCTTTCCGCGAACGCACGACCGGCGCTCGCGGGCAGGCCCACCGCCGCCGCTGCCATGGCGCACAGCTTCA
>DATHVP010000093.1:0-26268 GCA_035461245.1 Longimicrobiales bacterium
AGCGGCCCGGCGATGAGGTGGATGAGACGCTGAGCTGGTTCCGGCAGGTGCTGGAGTGGCAGCAGGACACGCGGGAACCGGAGGAGTTCATGGAGTTCCTCCGCATCGACCTGTTCCAGGACGAGATCTTCGTGTTCACGCCAAAGGGCGACGTGAAGCAGCTGCCGCGCGGGGCGACGCCCATCGACTTCGCGTTTGCGGTCCACACAGAGGTGGGGCTGCACTGCTCAGGCGCACGCATCAACGGCCGTATCGCACCGCTGTCCCGGGAACTGAAGAACGGCGATACCGTGGAGGTCAACACGGACGCGCGGCAGAAGCCGTCACGGGACTGGCTTGCCTTTGTCAAGACGGCACGGGCACGGCAGAAGATCCGGCACTTCATCAAGTCGGCGGAGTCGGAGTCGGCCCTCAGCCTGGGCAACGAGCTGTTTGGCCGGGAACTGCGGAAGGCGCGGAAGGTCCGGCCCGCGGACGACATGCTGCAGCAGGCGGCCGTCGCCCTGAACTATGTGGACTTCGACGGCGTGCTCGCGGCGCTCGGTCGGGGTGAGATCGGGCCATCGGCCATCCTGAAGGAACTGTTCCCGGGCGAGGAGGCGCCGCCCCCGCGAGCACCTACGGCGCTGGAACGGCTGGTCGAGCGCGTACGCGGCAACGGCCGCGGCGTGCGCATCCACGGCGTGGACAACACGCTGGTGCGGTACTCCCAGTGCTGCCAGCCGGTGCCCGGTGATGAAGTCATCGGCTATATCACCCGCGGCCGTGGCATCTCCATCCACCGGACGGACTGCCCGAACGTGCTGAACCTGTCCCAGCACCCCGAGCGGCGCATCGAGATCGAGTGGGAAGCTGAGTCAGGCGAGCGTTTCTTCGTACGGATCATCGTGGAGGGCAATGACCGGCGCGGGCTGCTGTCGGATATTGCCTCGGCCATCACCACGACGGGCACCAACATTTCCTCGGCTGAGATCAAGTCGAAGGAAGGCGGCATGACCGGCGCCTTCGTGGTGGAGGTCCAGGACCTGAGCCATCTCAAGAAGGTCATGAAGCAGATCCGGCGGGTGAACGGCGTGCTGTCCGCGGAGCGGCGGGAGCACTTCGCGGGATCCGACTACCGGGACTGAGGCGGGCAATGAGCAGTTTCGACCTGCACCTCCCGTTTGAGCTGGCCGGCGACCAGCCGCAGGCCATCCGCGAGCTGAGCCAGGGCTTGGCGGAGGAGCAGCGCTTCCAGACACTGCTGGGCGTGACGGGCTCGGGCAAGACGGTGACCATGGCCTCGGTCATTGCAAACCACGGCAGGCCGACGCTCGTGATGAGCCATAACAAGACGCTGGCCGCGCAGCTCTACGGTGAGCTGAAGCAGTTCTTCCCGAGCAATGCCGTGGAGTACTTCGTCTCGTATTACGACTACTACCAGCCGGAAGCGTACGTGCCGACGACGGACACGTACATCGAGAAGGATTCCTCCATCAATGAGGACATCGAGCGGTTGCGGCTGCGGGCGACATCGTCGCTGATGGAACGGGAGGATGTCATCATCGTCGCGTCCGTCTCCTGTATCTACGGATTGGGCGACCCGCGCGAATACAGAGAGCTGATGCTGGTGCTGGAGACCGGCCAGCAGATGGAGCGGCGCGACATCCTGCAGGCGCTGGTGCGAGTGCAGTACTCCCGCAACGATGCCACCTTCGAGCGCGGCACGTTCCGGGTGCGTGGTGACGTGGTCGAGGTGTTCCCGGCGTACGAGGAACAGGCCATTCGCATCGAGCTGTGGGGCGACGAGATCGAGCGGATCACGCGGTTCGACCCGCTGACAGGGAATACCATTGCCCGGCTGAACCGCACGGCAATCTACCCCGCCACGCACTTCGTGTCCCAGCGCAGCACGGTGGAGCGAGCCGTCCACCGCATCCGGGCGGAGCTGGAGGCGCGACTACTTGAGTTGCGCGGTGCCGGCAGGCTGCTGGAGGCGCAGCGGCTGGAGCAGCGCACGAATTTCGACGTCGAGATGCTGCTGGAAATCGGCACGTGCCCGGGCGTGGAAAACTACTCGAGGCACATCGCCGGGCGCGAGGCGGGGGAACGGCCAGCCTGCCTGTACGACTACTTTCCCGAGGACTTCCTGCTACTGGTGGACGAGTCCCACGTGTCGGTGCCGCAGATAAGGGGCATGTACAATGGCGACCGTGCTCGCAAGCTGACGCTGGTGGAGCACGGGTTCCGCCTGCCGAGTGCACTGGACAACCGGCCGCTGACGTTCGACGAATGGCAGGACCTGGTGCCGAAGGCCATCTTCGTTTCCGCCACCCCCGGCGACTACGAACTGGGCCAGTCCGGCGGGGTCGTCGTGGAACAGCTCATCCGGCCGACAGGCCTGCTGGACCCGGAGGTCCATGTGCGGCCGGTGAAGGGCCAGGTGGACGACCTCATCGCGGAGATCCGGGAGCGGGAAACGCGCGGCGAGCGCGTGCTGGTGACGACGCTGACCAAGCGGATGGCGGAGGACCTGACGGACTACCTGCAGCAGATCGGGATCAGGGTCCGCTACATGCACGCCGACATCGATGCCATCGAGCGCATCGAGATTCTCCGGGACCTGCGTCTCGGCCGGTTTGACGTGCTGGTTGGCATAAACCTGCTGCGCGAGGGCCTGGACCTGCCGGAGGTATCGCTGGTTGCGATCCTGGATGCCGACAAGGAAGGGTTCCTGCGCAATGAGCGCTCATTGATCCAGACCATCGGGCGCGCAGCACGCAATGCACGCGGCATGGCCATCATGTATGCCGACCGCATCACCGGCTCCATGCAGAAGGCGCTGGATGAGACCAACCGCCGTCGGGAGGTACAGCGTCAGTACAACGAGGAGCACGGCATAGAGCCGCGCACTATCGTGAAGAGTATCGAGGAGCTGATGTTGAGTACCCGCGTTGCCGACGCGCGTCTGGACCCGCGTCAGCGAGGCACCCGTGTGGCGGAGCCGCGGGCAAGTTACGCGGCAGAAGTCAACCTCGAGGAGTGGGTGAAGATCCTGGAGCAGGAGATGAAGGACGCCTCCGCAGCCATGGACTTTGAACGGGCGGCCACGCTGCGGGACCAACTGCTTGAGGTGCGGGCGCAGCTGGGCAGTGGCGCCGGCTCGTCATGAGGCTGACCGAGGAGCAACTGGTGGGGTGGGGCGAACGCATCGGCAGAGAGGTTGGCGCCCCGCTCTTCCTGGCCCTGCGTGGGGACCTGGGCGCCGGCAAGTCGGTACTGGCCCGGGCCGTGGCCCGGGGCGCTGGCGTCAGGCAGGCCATGCCGTCGCCGACGTTCAACCTGCTGTTCCGCTACGAGGTGGGTCGCTCCAGCGTCGTGCACATCGACCTGTACCGCCTGGAACGGCCTGGGGACGTGATGGCGCTGGGTTGGCGGGAACTGGGCGCAGGCGACGAGATCGTGCTCGTGGAGTGGCCGGACCGCGCCGGCGACCTGCTGCCGCCCGATCGCTGGGACATCACTCTGACAGAAGCGGGCCCCCGGCTGCGCGAGGTGCGCATGGTGCCGCGCGGCGCACCGCGCCAGATCCCGCTGCCAGTACCGGAGCGGGAGACTTGAGGCACCTCGTCGCTATCGAGACGTCCACGGATCTGGGCTCCATTGCGGTGGGTGCCGGCGACGAGTTGCTGGGCGAGATGCTCATCGGCATGCGCAGCCGCCATGCAGAGTCGCTGCTGCCGGCGCTGGACTTCCTGCTCCGCACGAGCCGGCTGGAACGGCGTGACATCACCGGTGTCGTCGTTGGCAGCGGCCCTGGCTCCTTCACCGGCGTGCGGGTGGCCGCCGCGACTGGCCGCGGACTGTGCCATGGGCTGGGCGTGCCGCTTTTTGCGTGGTCCAGCCTGGCGGTGCTGGCGGCAGCCAGCACGGTGGATGGGCCGGTCTGTGCGCTGTTCGACGCGCGGCGGGGCGAGGTCTATGCGGCCTGCTATGACGTGAGGGGTGGCACGATCCGGAGCACGCTCATGGAACCGATGGCCGGCCCCGTGGCGGACGTCCGGGCCCGGTTGGGCTCACTGTCCCCATATTTCGTGGGCGAGGGCGCCGTCCGCTACGCAGAGGAACTGGGGCTGGAGGCGCCGGCGCCGGTACCGCCCCGGGCTTCGGCGTTGCTGCGGCTGGCGACGTCCGGTGCCGCCGGCGGCGGGCCGGTGTCTCACGCGTCGGCGTGGGAGCCCGGCTACGTCCGCGAGTCCGGTGCGGAGCGCGGGATCGCAGGATGAGCGACGTGGCGCTCCGCCCGATGGCGGCGTCGGACCTGCCGACGGTCATGAGGATCGAGAAGGAGTCCTACTCGGTCCCGTGGAGCGAAAGCACGTTTCGCGGGCTGCTGCGGCGGCGTGATGCGGAACTGATCGTTGCCGAAGCGGACAGCGCGGTCGTTGGCTATGCCGTCTACTGGACTGTGCTGGACCAGAGCGAACTGGGCAACGTGGCGGTGGCACCGGCCTGGCGGGGTCGGGGTATCGGCGACATGCTGGTGGCCGAGGTCGTCCGCCGGGCGGGGCAGGCGGGCGTGCGCGAGGTGTTTCTCGAGGTGCGGCCGTCCAACGCGGCGGCGCGCCGCCTGTACGAGCGGTTCGGCTTCGCCCAGGTGGGCCGGCGGCGCAATTACTACCAGAGCCCAGTTGAGGACGCCCTCGTGCTGCGGCGCCCCCTGAGAGCCGGGCTCCCACTCAACCCGCAGGACTGACATGGCCCGATTCCCAGAGTACCGCATGCGCCGCCTGCGCAGGACCCCCGCACTGCGCCGCATGGTCAGGGAGACAGCGCTCTCCGTGGATGACCTGATTCTGCCCCTGTTCGTCGTGCCCGGCAGCGGTGTGCGCCGGGAGGTCGCCTCCATGCCCGGCGTGTTCCAGACGTCGGCGGATGAGTTGCTGGCCGATGCGCGGACGGCACGGGATCTCGGCGTGCCTGCGGTGCTTCTCTTCGGCGTGCCCGAATCGAAGGACGACTCGGGCAGCAGTGGACACGCCGACGACGGTGTCGTACAGCAGGCCGTCCGGCTGCTGAAGCGGGAACTGCCGGACCTGGTGGTCATCACCGATGTGTGCCTGTGCGAGTATACCAGCCACGGGCACTGCGGCGTGCTGAAGGACGGCTCGGTGGACAACGACGCCACGCTGGAGCTGCTGGCCAGCCAGGCGCTGAGTCACGCCCGCGCCGGCGCGGACATCGTCGCGCCGAGCGACATGATGGATGGCCGCGTGGCCGCCATCCGGCGCGCGCTGGATGGAGGGGGCTTCAACGACGTAGCCATCCTCTCGTACGCGGCGAAATACGCGTCCGCGTTCTACGGCCCGTTCCGTGACGCTGCTGAGAGCACGCCGCAGCACGGCGATCGCAAAGGCTACCAGATGGACTTCGGCAACGGCGCGGAGGCCCTGCGGGAGGCGGCGCAGGACATCGCCGAGGGCGCTGACATGATCATGGTCAAGCCGGCGCACGCGTACCTGGACATCATCTGGCGGGTGAAGCAGGACACGGGCTATCCGCTTGTGGCGTATCACGTTTCAGGCGAGTACGCTGCCATCCTGGCGGCCGGGCGGATGGGCTGGATCGACGGCGACCGGGCCATGGTGGAAACGCTGATGGGAATCCGTCGGGCGGGTGCCGATCTCATCGTGACGTACTGGGCCACGGAGTTCGCTCGGCGAGTCCGGAACGGCGAGCTTTGACGGGGCGGTGCCGGGCATTATCTTTGGGCGACCCCGGAGAGACGACAGCACTGGTGACGATGACGCGCAACCTGCCAGCCGTGGAAACCGCCGGCCTGCCGGAGGCACGGACGGCCGCAAGTCACCAGGCACATAATGTCCTTTTCGAGGAGACACGCTTGCTGAACAGAACGGTCGCAGACACGACCCGCCTCGCTCTCCCCGCCCTGATCCTGGCGCTGGCCGCCGGACCGGTCGCTGCACAGCAGCCGGAGCCCGGCCAGCAGCAGCGTGAACACGTGGTGCGCCGCGGTGACACGCTTTGGGATCTGGCCCGCCAGTATCTGAGCAACCCGTTCCTGTGGCCGATGATTTTCGAGGCCAACCGCAACGTGGTGGAGAACCCGCACTGGATCTATCCAGCGGAAAGGCTCATCATCCCACCCGTGCTGCAGCAGGAGCAGCCACCGTTCCGCCAGCCGGAGCCCATCGGACATCAGCCGCTGCCGCAGGTGCAGCCGCCGCCGACCGACACGGCCGCCGGTGAGCGGACCCCCACCGTACTGACGACACCGGACGTGCGGCAGCCCGTGCTGACGGAAGGTGAGTACGTGCGCCTGCCCTGGCTCAGTCCCGCAGAGAACCCGGGGGCGACAGGTCGCATCCAGCGGCAGGTTGACGCGGAGCAGGCGGCGGCCAGGATCGAGCCGGCGCTGTATCCCAACCAGGACGTTTACGTGACCGTCACGTCGGGAACGGCTGCGCCGGGTGATACCCTCATGGCGGTACGGTCCGGCCGGCGCGTTGGCACGCAGGGCTTCGTGGTGGAGCCATTGGCGCTGCTGCGGGTGGACAGCGTGAATGGCGGCACGGTCACGGCCCGGATCGTCAGCCAGTTCGGTGACGCACGGGTGGGTGACGTGGTGATGCCGGTGCGGCCCATGCCGCCCGTGGGTGAGGGCGAGGCGGAGCCGGTGGCAGGCGGACCGGAGGGCCGGATCCTGGAGTTCCTGGAGGAGCGGTCCCTGTACGGCACAACGGATCTGGCCTTCGTCTCGCTGGGCCGCGCCGACGGCATAGGGATCGGCGACGAGTTCGCAGTGTATGTACCTGCCAGCGGTGGTATTCCTGCGTCGCAGGTGGGCACGGTCCGGATCGTCCGGGTTGACGAGCGCACGGCGACGGCGCGTGTCATCAGCGTGACCGGCACGACGCTGCGGGATGGCCTGCCCATCCGCATGGTGAAGCGGATGCCGTGACACCCGCGGCTGTACGGAAGTTCCAGAGAGCTCTGTACGGGCGCCGCCAGGCGCCCGTACCTTTATAGGCTATGATTGCGACGACACTGCTGGCAATAGCGCTGGTGCTGTACCTGGGCGCATCGGGCACGCTGGTGGCATCCTTCGCCGGCGGCCGCGGTGTGGCGTCACGCACGGGTGCGGGTATGACCGCCGGTGCGGTGGTCCTGCACGGGCTGGCGCTGCTGGCGTTTGCATGGCAGCACGGCGAGCTGCCGCTGGTGGGGCTGGCGCCGTCACTCATCACGCTGGCGTTCCTCATTGCATTGTTCCTGCTGGCGACGGCCCTGACGGCGGAGTCCCGTCCCATCGGCCTGGTGCTCGTCCCGCTCATTGCGGTGCTGCTTGCCGTTGCGCTGGTCCTGGGCGTCGTGCCCACGGGCGAGGCAGTGGCCTTCCGCGGGCTCTGGTTCTACCTCCATGTGGTACTGGCTTTCGTGGGATATGCCGGCCTTGCCATTGCGTTCGCCGCCGGGCTCCTCTACCTGCTGCAGTTCCGTGAACTCAAGGACAAGCGACTGGGTCGCATCTACCGGTTCTTCCCATCGCTGCCCGTGCTGGACGAACTGAATCGCAAGGCGCTGACCATCGGCTTCCCGGCCCTCACGCTGGCGTTGCTGCTGGGCGGTGCCTGGTCGGCGCGCTTCCAGCCGAGCTTCGGGCTGTCGGAGCCCCAGGTCATCTGGGGCATCATCACCTGGATCGTGTTCGCGGTACTGCTGGCGCTGCGGAGTTACCAGTCGGCGGATGTGCAGCGCCGTGCGGCACTCGGCACGGTGCTGGGTTTCGTGCTGGTCGTGGTCTCTTACCTGATGCTGCGGGTTTTCATCACCGGCGGCCGAGTGTTCCTGTGACCGGGGCTGGGGGCGGATGTCGCTAGCGGTCGTCGGTATCAGCCACCGGACGGCGCCGCTGAACGTGCGGGAGCGCTTTGTCGTGGACGCACAGATCGGTGCGCAGGCACTGCGGCATCTGGCAACTGTGGGTTGCACCGAGGCGGTGCTCCTGTCCACATGCAACCGCACCGAGCTGTATATGCGGGCGCCGGGCGACCAGCCGGACGCCGGCGTGATCGGTGCGCAGTTCCTTTCGCAGCACGCAGGGATGGAATCGTCGGACGCCGAGCGCTACCTGTACACGCTGCATGAGAACGGCGCAGTCGAGCACCTGTTCCGCGTGGTGGCAAGTCTCGACTCCATGGTCCTGGGCGAGGCCCAGATCCAGGGCCAGGTCAAGGCCGCGTACGAGCGGGCCGTGTCCACGAACAACGGCGACTTCGTCGTGGGCCCGGTCCTGTCCAGGCTCTTCGAGACGGCGCTGCGGGTGGGTGGGCGCGTGCGCAGTGAGACGAAACTCGGCACGGGTGCGGCATCCGTGCCGTCGGCGTCCATCGAACTGGCCCGCAAGATCTTCGGCGACCTGCGCGGCAGGCGGGCGCTGGTGCTGGGCGCCGGTGAGATGAGCGAGCTGACCATGGAATGCCTGCGCGGGGAGGGCGTGCAGGACATCACGGTGGCCAGCCGTACGGCGGCGCGGGCCGAGGAGGTGGCCCGCCGGCTGGACGCCACGCCCGCACTGCTGGACGACATGCCTGCCCTGCTGTCAGGGGCGGACATTGTGGCTTCTGCCACTGCCGCGCCCCACGCGATCCTCACGACCGCTCTGGTTCGCCAGGCCATGGGTCGGAGCCGGAAGGCGCCACTGCTGATACTGGACATAGCGTTGCCCCGGGATGTGGAGCCGGAGGTCGGGGAACTCCCGAACGTGTTCCTGTACGACATTGATGACCTGAGTCAGGTCGTGGAGGGTACGCTGGAGCGGCGCCGGTCCGAGATCGCGGTGGCGGAGGCCATCATCCGCGAGGGCATTGACGATTTCTGGACGTGGTACCGGGGCCGTGCGGTCGTGCCGCTCATCCGCGAGCTGCGCGGCCGGCTGGAGGAAGTCCGGGATGCCGAGACGCAGCGGGCGCTGCGGGCGCTGCAGCACCTGGCGCCGGAGGACCGGGCGGCGGTGGAGGGTCTGACGCGGCAGCTCATGAACAAGGTGCTGCACTCGCCCATGACCCGGTTGCGGGAGGCGGCAGCGCAGGGGCGGGAGGGCGACGTAACACCTGTGGCCCGGTACCTGTTCGACCTGGAGGGCCGCGATGGCGGTTGAGTATCTCACCAACGAACGACGTTATCCGAGGAGGCAGCTGCTGTGATCGCGGTTCTGCAGGCAGGGGTGGGTACCATGCCGGACAACATGAGGATCCTGCTGGGCGGTTCGACGTCCACCCGGGTTGTCCTCGTCGTACTCACGCTGTTTTCCATAGCGAGCTGGGTACTCATTGTCTGGAAGTGGTGGCAGTTCCGCACGCTGCGGCGCGACGGCGTCCGTTTCGTGCAGGCCATCGAGCGGGCGCAGCGGCTGGAAGACGCCTACAAGACCGCCATGCGTCTGCCGGAGACGCCGTATACACGGATCTTCCGGCAGGGCGCCAACTTCTTCAGTGAACTTCGGCCAGGGGCCTTGCGGGAGAATGCCGCGCCGCAGCCGGGCCTGTCGGAAACGCAGCTGCACGCGCTGTGGCTTGTGCTGGAGAAGGTACAGGATGAGGAGCGCGACAGTATTTCCGGCGGTCTGGTCTGGCTTGCGATCATCGGCGTCGTCTCACCGCTGCTCGGGCTCCTGGGCACTGTGCTGGGTGTGATGAACGCGTTCATCGGAATTTCCCGCACGGGCGCAGCGAACATTGCGTCGGTGGCGCCGGGCATCGCCGAGGCGCTCACGACGACGGCGTTCGGCCTCGTGGCCGCGATCCCGGCCGCCATCGCCTACAACTATTATGTCACCCGCCTGGACCGGTTCAGTGGCGAGCTGGACGGCTTTGCCAGCGAGTTCGTGGGCACGCTTGCCCGGGAGGGGCGCCTGTGATGCAGAGCATCCGCCGGTCCCGGCGCAACGCCATGCGGGTCAACGCCGAGATCAACTTCACCAACCTGATTGATGTCGCGTTCGTCCTGCTCATCATCTTCATGATCACGGCGCCGATCATGCAGGGTGGCATCGAGGTGCAGCTGCCGGAGGCGCAGGCGGCGCCGCTCACGCAGTCGGAGGCTGTCACGGTGTCCATCGACGAGAACAGCCGCCTCTTCTTCGAGGAAACCCAGGTCACCATGGATGAAGTGGGCGACCTGGTGGCATCGCACCTGGAACGGCGTCCCGGCGACTACGTCGCCCTCAAGGTGGACGCCCGGGCGACATACGAACCTGTGGCACAGTTTCTCGGTATCATGGCGTCACGAGGGATCAATGATGTCTCCCTGCCGGTGAACCCGCTGCCACCGCGGCAGGGCGGGGCTCGCAGGTAACTGCCGGTGGAGGGGCACAGTCCGGGTTCACGAGTGGAGGAGTCTGAGTTGAGGGACCAGCAGGGCACATGGGGCACGAGACTCAGGCGGCGGCAGAGCCGGCCGCCGCGGCGCTTTGTCGCGTACTCCATCGGCCTGCACGCCGTGCTTGTAGCCGTCGCGTACCTCAGTGGCCTGTACCAGACGCGCGTGCCGGAGTTCGAGACCTACCGCGTGCACCTGATATCGCCGCCCCCCACGGAGGCGGGCGAACCGGAGCCGGTAGTGACGACGACGCCGGTGGTTACGCCGCCGCCGCCGGAGCCGGAACCGGCGCCGCCGCAGCCCGAACCCCGGGTCGAGCCGCCGCCGACACCGCCCCGTACGCAGGCGCCGACACCGCAGCCACCGGAGCGGCGGCCGGACCCACCGCCGGCCCGGGGCCCGGATCCCGTGCCGTCCAGCGTCGGCGGTGAGAACCTGCGCATCGAGCAGGACGGTCGGGAGTTCCAGTATCCGGAGTACCTGGAAAACATCATGCGGCAGCTCACCCGGTACATGCGGCCGCCGCCGGGGCAGGAGAACCTGGAAGCTGAGGTGGTGTTCTACATAAACCGCGACGGTTCCGTGGGCGGCATCCGGATCTCGCAGACGTCGGGCAGCTTCGCGTTCAACGCGCAGGCGATGCAGGCGGTGGAGCAGGCCGGTCGTGCCAGGGCGTTCGGGCCGCTGCCTGCCGACTGGCAGCGGGATCGCCTCTACATCGCATACACCTTCGAACGGCCTCGCTGAGGCCGGACATACCGCAGAAACGGGGATCGATGCAACGCAAGCCAGTCATCTCGGTAGGTCTGCTGGCCGTCGCGGTCAGCCTGCTGGCCGGCCCGGCCCCAGTCATGGCCCAGGACCAGCCGGCGGGGATCCGGCTGGGGGCGCCATACAACGTGCAGCGGCCACTGCTCGCTGTGCGGCCGCTGGCCGGTGCCGGGCCCATTGCCGAGGCTGTGGATTCAATGACTCGGATCATCCAGCGGGACCTGCGCTACAGCAATCGGTTCAGCATCCTGGACCCGGTGCCACAGCAGCTCCGGGCGGGTGAAGTCGAGTATGGCCCGTGGAACGCACTGAACGTAGTCTACCTGGTCGCAGGCGACGTGCAGGCCAGCGCTGCCGGCTATACCCTGGCGCTGGCGGTGCACGACGTGGTCTACGGCCGCGTGGTGAGCGAGCGACGCTTCATGCTTCCGCCGGCGACAGACCCCGATTTCCGCATGGCGGTGCATGCCATCTCCGACGAGGTGGTGCGCTGGACGCTGAACCAGCCGGGCAGTGCGGCCACGCGGATAGTCATGACCCGGCAGAATGGGGGAGGGAGCTACGACCTGCTGCTGGTGGATTCCGACGGTTTCGGCATGCGTCGCATAGCCGGCGCGGGCGTGCAGCTCTATTCGCCTTCGTGGTCGCCGGACGGGCGTCGCGTGCTGTATGCCTTCAATGATGAGAACCGCGGCTGGGTGCTGGTGGAGCGGGACATCCGGTCCGGCAGCCAGCGTGTGATTGATCCGGGCGGTGACATGCTCATGACACCGACGTATGCGCCCGACGGCAACCGCATCGCGCTGGCCAGCTGGAGCGATGACGGGACGCAGATATTCAATTACGATCTGCGCCAGCAATGCTGCCTGACACGGCTGACTGGCTCGAGCCGGTCCATCAGCATGAACCCGGAGTATTCGCCGGACGGCCGCCAGATCGCCTTCAATTCCGACAGGATCGGCGGCAACGCCATCTTCATCATGCCGGCGGACGGGTCGGGGAATCCGGTTCAGCTGTCACCGTTCAGCCAGGGCAGTTCGTACACCGGGCCTTCATGGTCGCCGACAGGGTCGAAGGTGGCCTTCGCCGGCTGGTGGAGCCGGCAGATGTACGACCGGGCGCAGATCATGGTCGCGGACGCAGGTCGGCCGAGCGCCCAGATCGAGCAGATCACGGCCCGGGGCAACAACCGGGATCCGAGCTGGGCGCCGGATGGCCGCCACGTCGTCTATACCTCCACGGGCGACGGTGCGGCAGGGCTGTACATTATTGACGTGGAGACGAAGACGCGCCGGCTGCTGGCGGGCGGTGCGAACCTGAGGATGGCCGAATGGTCGCCGCCGCTGCTCCGGGCGGCCGACCTGGTGGCCCAGTAGACCTGGAGACCGAAACATGATGCGACGCCTGCTCCTCGCGTCCCTGTTCGCCACCATCCCGCTGAGCGCGTGCTCACGGCGGCAGCCGCCGCCGCAGCCGGAGCCGGACCCGCCGCCGCCGGCGACGCAGCCACCCACCACGCAGCCGCAGCCGCCTGCCGCTGATCCGGACGCCGAGGCGCGCCGCCGGGCCGAGGAATCGGCACGGGCGCTGGCGATCCTCGAGGAGATCGTGCATTTCGACTACGACGAGTCCACCATCCGTGCAGATGCCCAGGAGGCGCTGGCGCGCAAGGTTCCCATCCTCCGGGCGAACCCGGGTGTGCAACTCCGCGTGGTCGGTCACACGGATGAGCGTGGTTCTGTCGAGTACAACCTCGCGCTGGGCATGCGGCGGGCCAACGCCGTGCGCGACTACCTGGCGGGCTTCGGCATTGATGCCAGTCGCTTCGTCACGACAAGCATGGGCGAGGACGTGCCGCTGGACCCGGGCAGCAATGAGCGCGCATGGGCACTGAACCGCAGGGCCGAGTTCACCGTCGCCGGCGGCCAGACCCTCATCCTGCCGGGGTCATGATGGGGATGTGGACCAGCCCGCGCCGCACGGGCCTGCTGCTGGCCGCGGCCGTCATCGCGCTGAGTGCGTGCGCCACCAAGGGCGATGTTCGGAACCTGCAGATGGACATGCTGCGCATGCAGCATCACCAGGATTCGGTCCTTGCGGAGATCCAGCTGCAGAACCGTCTGCTGCTGGACTCCATCCGCCAGACGATGGCACTCACGGTTGACGCCCGCGGCACGACGGCCAACCAGCTCCGGCAGTTCGACCAGAGCCTGAACCGGTTTGGGGAGCTGGTCGGCCAGATCATGGGTAGCCTCGGCCGTATCGAGCAGCGTCTGACCACGCTGGAGCAGCGTCCGGCCGTCGCGGGCCCGCCGGGTGGCGGGGCGCCTGCGGGTGCTCCGGGGGGCGCGACGCGTGGTGGCGGCACGGCCGCGGAGTACTACGACACGGGCGTCCAGATGATGGCGGCGGGTTCGTATGCCACGGCGCGGATGGCGTTTGAGCAGCTCCTCGCGGAGTTCCCGGACCACGAACGCGCGCCGGACGCGCAGTTCCAGCTGGGTGAGACGTTCTATCGCCAGGAGCAGTGGGACGAGGCGTATGCCGCCCTCGAGCAGGTAGCGGAGCGGTGGCCGGATGCGCCACGTGCGGCCGGGGCCCTGTTCCGGGCCGGCGCCATTGCGGAGGAGCGTCGGGACGTGCCGCGGGCGCGTCGCTACTATACGCAGGTCCGGGAGGGCTACCCCGGCTCCGACGAGGCACGGCAGGCGCAGCAGCGGCTGCGCAGCCTGCCCTCGAGCTGATCCATGCGCTGCCCGTACTGCCACGACCTGGAGGATCGCGTCGTCGACTCGCGTACCAGCCAGGAAGGCCGGGCCGTCCGCCGGCGCCGGGAGTGCGTGGCCTGCGGCAAGCGCTTCACGACCTATGAGTACGTGGAGGAGCGGCCGCTGCTCATCGTAAAGCGGGACGGTTCTTCCCAGCCGTACGACCGGCAGAAGGTCGTGAAATCCGTCCAGCTGCCGTGTGCGAAGCGGCCCATCACGGGCTCGGAGATCGAGCTCATGGTCAATGCCGTCGAGGACGAGCTGTCGCGTCTGAACGTGGACGAGGTGGACAGTGACCGCATCGGCGAACTCGTCATGGAGCAGCTGCGCACCCGGGACTACGTGGCGTACGTGCGGTACGCGTCCGTCTACCGGAACTTTCAGGATCTGGACGAGTTCTACGAGGAACTGAAGGACCTCAGCGACAAGCAGGCGAGGGCAGCACTCAGCCGAAGTCAGGTTGAGCTGCCGTTGAAGTGAGATGAAGCAGCTACTGCGGAACCGGTTCCGACGGCCCGACAGCCCGTCGGCGGAGATGCCGTTCTTCGACCACCTCGAGGAGCTGCGCTGGCGCATCATCTACGGCCTGCTGGCCCTCGTCGTGGCGACGGGGTTCGGCTTCTGGCTCGCGCTGCACTTTGACCTGCTGGGGCACCTGAAGCGTCCCCTCGACCCGCACATCGGTGGTGACCAGCTCATCGCGCTGTCCATCACCGATCCGTTCATGATCACGTTCAAGCTCGCCCTCACGCTGGGCTTCATCTTCGCCTCGCCCATCATCGTCTACCAGGTCTGGGCATTCCTGGCGCCGGCTCTGACGAAGCGGGAGAAGCGCGCCATCGTGCCGGCGCTGTACATGGGCGTCGTCCTGTTCTGTGCCGGCGTGGCCATGGGCTACTTCTATGTGCTGCCGCTGACGGCCAAGTTCCTGGCGGGGTTCCAGACGGAAAGCCTGCGCATGTCGCTGACCGGCGCGGCCTACTTCGGGTTCGTCATCCGGCTGCTGCTGGCGTTTGGACTTGTTTTCCAGTTGCCGGTCGTCATCCTGATCCTGGCGACACTGGGGCTGGCTTCCTCGAAGTTCCTGGCGGACAAGAGGCGCTACGCATATGCGGCCATGACCATCGGCGCGGCCCTGATCACGCCTGGCGACGTGACGTCTACCATCCTGATGATGGGGCCACTCTGGTTCCTTTACGAGGTGAGCATCGCGCTTACGCGACTGGTTGAGCGGAACCGCGCCCGCAGGGAGGCGGAGGACGCGGCTGAAGAGGCTGCCGCTGAGGCGAACGC
This sequence comes from Longimicrobiales bacterium, assembly GCA_035461245.1. Lineage (GTDB taxonomy): Bacteria > Gemmatimonadota > Gemmatimonadetes > Longimicrobiales > RSA9 > SH-MAG3. The sequence goes on from DATHVP010000093.1 coordinate 15,213, forward strand.
AGCGGCCGCAGAGGCCGACGCGGGCGCGGGGGTAGGCTGATGGTCCGCCTCCTGACTGCCGTGCTGTGCCTGATGGCCGTGGCTCTGCCGGCGGCTGCGCAGCAGCAACCCCCGGCCCAGGACACGGCGCGGACGCCCGAACAGCGGGCGCTCGACCGGCTGCGTGCGCTGGGCGGCGTGTCAGAGCCGGACTCGCTGCGCGGGCCGGTGGACACGACGCGTGTACAGCGCGTCCGCGTGGAGACGCCAGCCCCGGCCGGCATCCAGCGGGACTCCATCATGGCGCTGCTGCTGGGCATTCCCGACTACATCGCCACCGAGTACCAGGGCGATACTGCCCGATTTGAGACGGATATCAATCGGCTGGAACTGCGCGGCAGCCCGCAGGTGGCCCGGGAGGGACTGCAGCTCCAGGCGGATTCGCTCATCGTGTATGACGAGCGAGTCTCCCGGGCGTGCGGCTACGGCCAGCCGGTGCTGCACGCCCCCGGCATGACGAACCCGCTGGTGAGCGACACGGTCTGCTTTGACGTGGAACGACAGGTCGGCTATGCCCGAGGCGCGCAGACCACGGTGACGGAAGGCGCAACGTGGAACATGCGCGGTGAGGTATGCGCACATGCTGACGACTTCTACTGCCACCAGGTCGTATTCACCGACTGCGATCTGCCATGGCCGCACGTCCACTACCATTTCGGCGCCCGTGAAGTCAAGGTCGTCCGCGAGAACGTGCTGGTGGCAAGAGGCGTTACTCTCAACTTCGCGGACGTGCCCGTGTTCTGGCTGCCGTTCATGGTGCAGAGTCTGGCGGACGGCCGGCGCAGCGGCATCCTCATGCCGCGGTTCGGTATCAACGACATCGCCCGGACCAGTGCACGATACAGTCGGCGTATCGAGGATGTCGGGATGTTCTGGGCGATCAACGACTATGCCGGTGCGGAGCTGGCCCTGGACTGGTTTTCCGACAACTGGACGGCCCTGCGCGGCAGCCTCGACTACAACATACCGCAGCGCTTTCTGCGGGGCGGCGTCACGTACCGATATTTCTGGCCGGATGAAGGCGGCCGCCAGTTCACGCTCTCCTCGCAGAACAGCTGGCAGATGGATGAGCGGACGTCCCTGAACCTGCAGGCCAACTACAGCACGTCCACGCGCTTCGTGCAGGAACGCTCATTCGATCCGCAGGAGCTGAACCGGAGCATCGACTCGAACCTGTCGGTGCGCCGGCGCTTCGACTGGGCGAACGTATCAGCCGGGGCGAGCCGGCGTCAGCAGATCAGCGACAACACCACCCGCTGGTTGCTGCCGAGCGTGGACCTGTCCTTCTCGCCGGTCACGCTGTTCGAAGCGATGCCTGGCGAGGACCGGTGGTACAGCAATGCGACGCTCCAGGCGGGCAGCAATGTCCGGGTGGAGCAACTGGATGTGGGCGCCGAGAACCTGAACCCCGGGGCGCAGAGCACGCGCACCGTAGTGTCCGGCGCCAATGCGGGGCTCAACCTGGGCCGGCTGTCATTGAGCCAGCGGTTCGATTTCCGGGACGAGCAGCGTGAGGAGCGCCTGCTGCCGGGCGATTCGGTGCCGTCCCGGGACGCGTTTGCGGAGCAGCGGGGACGCTGGAGTTCAAGTGTCAGTTTCCAGCAGCGGCTCATCGGCACCAGCACGCTGACGCCGAGCGTGACGTTTGCCGGCGAGTTCCTGCGCGGCGACGAGTCCGACGACGCACTCATACACGCCCCCACGCGCGTGGATTTCGGCGCAGGCATACGCACCGAGATTTTCGGGTTCTGGGGCGGCGTCGGCCCGTTTGACCGCATGCGGCACCGGCTCTCACCGGGTGTTTCGTATTCCTATTCGCCCGCGGTGCGTGCTGATTCACTGCAGGAGCGCATCTTTTCGGCGCGCAGTGCGTCGGAGCGCAACACCATCTCGCTGAGCCTGTCGCAGACGTTCGAGGCACGGTACCGGGCAGAACAGGATGAGACCCTGACTCCTGCCGCGGCGCCTGGCGCCGGTGCGGAGCCCGGCGAGGAGGGGGCGGCGGCTGCGGGCGGGGAGGCCGGAACGCCCCCGGCCGGGCCCGGCGAACCGCGGCGCGTGGAGCGGGCGCGCACGGTCACGCTGCTGGCCATCAACACTGATGCCATCATGTATGATTTCGTACGGGCCCGGCAGGAGGGGGAGGGTCTGAGGACGACGCAGATTGGCAACAGCCTGCGCTCGGAACTGTTGCAGGGCTTTGAGTTGCGCGTCATGCATGACCTGTTCCGGCAGCAGCCGGGCACCGGCGCCGATGGCGAACCCGTGCCGGGTGGCGGCGGGCGGGTGTTCGCGCCCCACCTGAGCAACGTGAACGCGTCGTTCACCATCAACGGGGACTCGTGGCTGTTCCGCTTCCTGCGCCTGGGCCGCGGCGGGACGCCGGCCACCACGGGCGGTGCGCCGCTGCAGGAAGGCGACCCGAATGTGGGCGGGCCGGCGGTGGACCGTACGCAGACGGAGTTCGGCATGGTCGGCACCGGCCGCCGGACGGGGACGAGCGGTGCCGCCAGCGGGCCGGTAGGTTCATGGAGCGCGAGCCTGGATTATTCGCTGACCCGGCCGCGGGATCCCCGTCCCGATCAGGACAACCAGATGCTGCGGGGTCGCGTACAGTACCAGCCAACGGAGCACTGGAGCATGCACTGGAGCACCAGTTACCGGTTTGGCGGGACCGGCTTCACGGACCATGTCATGACGTTGACGCGACGGCTCCACGACTGGGACGCGAACTTCGACTTCGTACGGGCGCAGAACGGTAACTTCAGCTTCCAGTTCCGGGTGCACCTGCGGGCGAACCCGGATGTCAAGGTGGATTACTCGCAGAGCGACGTGCCGGCGGTGCGCGAGCGGGCATTCTGAGTCCTGAGCAAAGCGGTGACTGACGGGCCCGGGGGTACGCTTGTCGCGTCCTCCGGGCCCGTCTATCTTGGCGTCCCATGAGCGAGACCATACCGATCCGCGGGGGGCTCAGCCTCGAGGACGTCGAACGGATCGCCCGGGACGGTGCCGCGCGCGTCGTCCTTGACCCGGACTCGAGGGCGCGGGTCCGTGCCGCCCGTGAGCTGGTGGACACGGTGGTGCGGGAGGAACGGGTGGTTTACGGCATCACCACCGGCTTCGGCGCCCTGTCCGAGGTCGTCATTCCGCCTCACCGCATCCGGGAACTGCAGGCCAACCTGATCCGCAGTCACGCCGCCGGCGTGGGCGAGCCCCTGGGCGAGGCCGAGACCCGGGCTATCATGCTGCTGCGCGCCAATGTGCTGGCCATTGGCCGGTCGGGCGTAAGGGAACAGGTCATAGAACTACTGCTGGAATGCCTGAACCGCGGTGTGCACCCGGAGATCCCCGGCCGCGGCAGTGTCGGCGCGTCCGGCGATCTGGCGCCGCTCTCGCACCTGGCCCTGGTGCTCATGGGCGAGGGCGTTGCGATTTACGGGGGCGAGCGCATGGCTGGCGGTGCGGCGCTGGCAGCGGCGGGGCTGACGCCGGTGGTTCTGGAGGCAAAGGAAGGGCTGGCGCTGAACAATGGCACCCAGGTCCTCACGGGGCTGGGCGTACTGGCGCTGCTCAGGGCGGAGCGTGTGCTGGAGACGCTGGAAGTGGCAGGCGCAATGAGCCTGGAGGCCCTGCGCGGCACGCCGGACGCCTTCGATCCGCAGTTGCATCAGGCGCGGCCCCAGCGCGGTCAGCTTACCAGTGCTGCCCGTCTGCGGGCACTGCTGGCGGGCTCGGAGATCCGGGAGTCGCACCGCCACGGTGATCCACGGGTACAGGACGCGTACTCCCTCCGTTGCATGCCGCAGGTCCACGGCGCGGCCCGACAGGCGCTGGGATTCATACGGGAAGTCCTGGAGGTGGAGGTCAACAGTGTTACAGACAATCCGCTGATCTTCGTGGAGACGGGCCAGGTCATCAGTGGTGGGAACTTCCACGGGCAGCCGGTGGCGCAGGTGCTGGACCTGCTGTCCATCGCCTGCGCGGACCTGGGCTCCATAGCGGAACGGCGCATGGCGCGGCTGGTGGACCCGGCGTTGTCCGGTCTGCCAGCGTTCCTGACGCCCGACGCGGGTGTCAATTCGGGCCTGATGATGGCTCAGATCGTGGCGGCTTCGCTGGTCACTGACCTGCGCCTGTGCGCCCAGCCGGCGAGTGTGGACAGCGTGCCGACGGACGCCAACAAGGAAGACCACGTTTCCATGGGCGTTGCGGCGGCGCGCAAGGCGCTGGAGGCGGCGGGACTGCTGGAAACCATGGCGGCTCTCGAACTTCTGACCGCGGCGCAGGCCCTGGAGTTTCTCCGGCCACTGCGGCCCGGGCGTGGTGTGGAGCGCGCCTATACGGCGGTGCGGCAGCATGTGCGCCCGCTGCAGGCGGACCGTGTCCTGGCCGACGACATCCGTGCTCTGGAGGCCCTGGTCCGTGACGGCGTGTTCTCAGACATCTGGCAGACGCTGCCCCCTGCATGAACGCATTCCTGTTCACCGGTGCCGCTGAAATCGTCACGGCGACAGGTGGCCCCGACAACCAGGTCCGCAGGGGGTCCGCAGTTCTGGTCGAGGACGGTATCGTCACAGCGGTCGGAGCCAGTGCTGAGATCGCTGCCGGCCGGGACGACATCACGCCCGTAGTGTGCGACGGCTGTCTCATCACCCCCGGGTTCGTGGACTCCCACACCCATGCCGTGTTTGGCGGCTGGCGGGCGGCGGAGTACGCGCTGCGCAGCCAGGGGGTGCCGTATATGGAGATCGCGCGAAGGGGTGGGGGCATCAATGCGTCCGTGCGGGACATCCGGAGCCGCTCGGAAGACGAACTGGTTGAACTGACGCGCACCCGGCTCGAGCTGTTGCTGATGAACGGTACGACCACGGTGGAGGTAAAGAGCGGGTACGGCCTGGACACGGAAAGCGAGCTGAAGCAGCTGCGTGTGGTGCGACGCCTCCAGGGAGAAGTGCAGCAGGACCTGGTCCCCACCTTCCTGGGCGCCCACGAGTTCCCACCGGAATACCGGTATGACCGGGAACGGTACGTGGACCTGCTGGTGGATGAGATGATCCCCGCTGTCGCAGATGAAGGCCTCGCCGTGTTCTGCGACGTGTTCATGGAACCCGGCGTCTTCACCGCCAGCCAGACGCGCCGGGTGCTGGAAGCCGGCCTGCAGCACGGCCTCACCCCGAAACTGCATGCCGATGAGCTGGAGAACTCGGGCGCGGCGGAGCTGGCGGTGGAGATGGGCGCTGCTTCGGCCGATCACCTGGGCGCCATCAGTGACACCGGCATCAGCGCGCTGGCGAGGTCCGGTACCGTGGCCACGCTGCTGCCCGCCACGTTGCTGTTCCTTGGAAAACGACGCTATGCGCCGGCTCGCCGGCTGATGGATGCCGGCGCCACCGTCGCCCTGGCCACCGACTTCAATCCCGGCTCCTCACCCACGCCCAGCATGCCGCTGGTCCTGACACTGGCATGCTCGCTCATGGGGATGGACCCGCTGGAGGCGATCGTCGCTGCCACTGCGGGAGGGGCCCGGGCCCTGCGCCTTGCCGATGGGACCGGCACCCTGCGGCCCGGCGCTCCCGCTGACCTGCTGGTGTGGGACATGGAGGACCACCGGGAGCTGCCCTATCGCTTCGGCGCGGCACCACTGCGCAGTGTGTGGAAGCGTGGTGTCCAGGTGTATTCACGCTTGTGACCCCGGTTACGTGCCTGTATCTTCGATCCTCATGAGCCCGGCCCGGCTGCTGGAGGCCGTGCCGAACTTCAGCGAGGGACGCGACCCGACGGTGGTCGATGCCATCGTCGCAGCCGTACGCGGCGCTGGTGCGCACGTCCTCGACTGGTCAGCGGACGTCGATCACCATCGTTCAGTCGTCACCATTGTCGGTGAACCGGCCACGGTCGAAGAGGCCACCGTCGCCGCGGCACGCGTGGCCCGGGATCGCATTGATCTGACACGGCATCATGGCGTGCATCCCAGGGTCGGCGCTCTGGACGTGCTGCCGTTCGTGCCACTGGCCGGTCTCAGCCTCGCAGATGCCCGGCAGAGCGCTCGCCGGGTCGGCGACCGGCTCGCGGCAGAACTCGGACTGCCAGTCTACTTCTATGGCGCTGCATCCGAGCCGCCTGGCCGGCCACTGGCCGTGCTTCGCCGGGGTGGCTTCGAGACGCTGCAGGCTTCATGGCCTCCGGACCGGAGGCCTGACCTGCTGCCCCGGGAATGGCTGCATGCGGGTGCGCATCCCACAGCCGGAGTGACATGCGTGGGAGCCCGTGAACTGCTGCTGGCGTGGAACGTGATCGTGTCGGGCATGGATCACGCCGCCGCTGTCACAGTTGCTCGCAACATTCGGGAGACCTCGGGCGGCATGCAGGGTGTGCGCGCCCTTGCGCTGGACCTGCCGGAGTCGGGCCGTCTGCAGATTTCGATGAATGTCGAAAACGTCGATCAGGCACGTCCCATGGACGTGTTCCGCGCCGTCGAAGCGCAGGTCGCGGCTGCCGGCGGCACCATCGAGGAGACGGAAGTCATCGGCATGGTCCCCGATGAGCTGGTCCTGGCCGCGGCAGAGGATCGGCTGAAGCTTGCACCACAGACGACGTCGCGACTGCTGTCCCGGCGTCTGCTGCACCTGATTACAGCACAACCCGAGTCGCCACCGGAAGCATGAAGGCAATCAGCAAGCTCAAGGACGACGCTCGCAGGCACGAGTTGAAGGAAGAGTGGGAGAAGGCCATCCAGGCCTACCTCCACGCGCTCCGTGCAGGCGAGGATGGTGAGGGCGAGCTGGAGCTGCCGCTGTACAATCGCGTCGGCGACCTCTACCTGCGGCTGGGCCGGCCGAATGACGCGGTCACCTACTACGAGCAGGCAGCCGATCGGTACGCCGAGTCGGGGCTGTACAACAATGCCATTGCCCTCTGCAACAAGGCGCTGCGCTATCGGCCGGACAACCTGGGGCTGCTGCGCAAGCTCGGCGAGTACAGCGCATCCCAGGGCTTCTTCATAGATGCTCGGCGCTATTTTCTCGAGTACGCGGAGAAGCAGTTCGTCGCGGGCGCCGCTGATGAGGCCATCACTGCGCTGAAGGATTTCGCCGATGTCGCCGACGACCCGGAGATCCTCGAGCTGCTGGGCCTTCGCCTTGCGGCCCGGGGTCGGACGGCCGAGGCGCTGGAGGAACTGCAGAAGGCGCATCGGCTGTTCCTGAAGGAAGGGCTGGACGATCGTGCTGCCAGCGTACTTGCCGAGATGCGCGGCATCGACCCGGACGTGACGCTCGTCGGCGCAGGCGACATACCTGGATCCCGGGCCCCGGATGCCGGGGCCGCCGACGTCACCGATGAATTGCCGCAGCTTGCGGACCTGGATTTTGCGGCCGACCCCCCGGTGGTTGCCGATGCCACGGCGGACGCACCGGCGGACCCGTCGCTTCACGACCTGGACATAACGCCGTCCTTCGAGCCGGGCGGCGAGCCGGCGGCCGAGCCGATGGGTGGCGGGACCGATGAGGTGACGGCGGGGCCGGTCATGCCGGACGGTCTGGAGATCACGGGCATCGACAGCGATGACATCGAGCCCGGCGACGTTGATGTGATCGAAGGCCTGGAATCCACGGCGCTTGACTTTGGCGACATCGACCTTGACGTCGAGGCCACGGACTTCGGCCTGGATCTGCAGCGGGACGAGACGTCATTCGGATCCCCGGACATGGGTACCGCTGACGACACCGGCACTGGAGCGCCGGAGGCGGAGGGTGCTCTGGAACTGCCGTCCATATGGAACGAAGATGAGCCACCTTCGTTCGCGGACAACGACGACCCCGACATCGACGGGCCAGCCTTCGACCTGCCCACACTGGATGACGTGGACGCGGGCATCGCGCCGCCCTTTGACCTTCCGGTACTCGATGACGCATCAGACGCACCATCCTTCGAACTGCCGGTATACGACGACGCGAGCCGTGCAGATGACCCGGATCCGGCCAGGCTGGCGAACGACGCCGACGTCGCACCAGACGCCGATGAGGATTTCATCCCGTTGCCCATGCTGGGCGATGACGCGGACACGGGCCTGACCGAGCCCCTCGACCTGCTCGCCCCGCAGGACGTTGACGACAGTGCCGAGATGGGTCACGAGTTGCCAGCGCCAGCCGGGGACGAGGCGGGAACCGAGTCCACCGAGCCACCAGTCATTGAGTTGCCCGCGGTGGAGGGTGAACCTGGCGAAGCCGTTGAGGCGGAGGCCGAGCCGGGCAGGACCGGCGCTGTCGCCCCATTCGAGGACGTAGAGGACGTAGAGGACGTAGAGGACTGGCCACAGCCTCCCGAATGGGTGGTAGACCCGACCGGGCAAGAGACCGGTGTGGATGAAGCGGCGGATGCCGAGCCTGGGCCGCTCCTGGCCTGGGACGGCGAGTGGGCGGACGCCGCATCGCCCGATGAAGCAGGCCTTGCCTTTGAGTACCCTGGAGCGGATAGCTCGGCCGATGTGGACGAGGCGACGGGACTTCAGCCGGTGGAGCCGACGGCGGGCCTCGATGTGGACGAGCCGGTGGCGGCGGCCGGCCAGGACAGCCAGCCTGCTGTGGGCGACCGGAATGCTGAAACGGTCGCGGGCGAAACCGAAGCGGCGATGGATGAATCCCCGGTGCCTGCGGAGCCCCGGGTGGATGCCGATGCGTCGGCCGGGACCGGCGGCTGGTCACCAGCTGACGTGATGCCGCCGGAGGAAGACGGGCCGGTAGCGGGGGGCGGCCAGCCGCCCGTCGAGTCACCGCGGGCGGGTCCGCCGGCAGACGAAGGTTTCGTGGACCTGGGCGCCCTGCTGGCGGACGAGGTCGAGGAAACGACACGCTTTCGCGTGCAGGAGAAGTCGCCTACAGGCGACGAGGACCGGGACTTTGCTGAGCTGCTGAACCAGTTCAAGGAAAAGGTCTCAGCGCACGTACCTGCGGAAGATTCGGCGGCCCATTATGACCTGGGCCTGGCGTTCAAGGAGATGGGCCTGCTGGATGAGGCCATCACCGAGTTCCAGATCGCGCTGCGCACGGGACCCATGCGCCTGAAGGTGTATGAGGAGCTTGGCGATTGCTTCCTGCAGAAGGGTCAGTTCAACATCGCCGAGAAGGTGCTGCGCCGGGCCCTGGACGCTCGACCGGAGGACGAACACGACCTGCTGGGCGTTTATTATTACCTCGGCAGGGCCTACGAGGAACTGGGCCGGCGGGATGAGGCCCGGGACGCCTTCGAGCGTGTGCTGGGCATGGACATCAGTTTCCGGGACGTGGCGCACAGGCTGTCGCGACTTTGACACCTCTCCTGCGCCGGCGTAAGTTGCCGGCTGACTGAATGTAAGGCGCATCCCGGGGTTTCATGCTGCGCACGCGAACGCCGCAACTGTCGCAAATCCAGGCACCAGTTCGCGCGGATCTCGACGGGGTTGTCGACGAGCTGCGACGGATTGTCCTGTCCGATTTCCCGGCCATTGGCGAGGTGAACGACCACCTGCTCTGGGCCCGGGGCAAGCTGTTCCGACCCGCCCTGCTCCTGCTGAGCAATCGTATCGGCGACAATCCGCATCCGCGGGCGGTGACGCTGGCCGCCATCGTTGAACTCGTGCACCTCGCGACGCTGGTGCATGACGATGCCGTGGATCATTCGGTCTTGCGTCGCGGCATGCCGACCGTGAATGCCCTCTGGAACCACCAGACGGCGGTCATCATGGGCGATTATCTGTACAGCCGATCCATCAGCGCACTGGCAGAGCTGGGCCGTGTGGATTACATCGCGGTGCTGTCCCGCGCGGCGAACGAAATGAGCGTCGGCGAACTGCGGCAGCTTTCGTCCTGCGATGCGCTGGACTTCGGCGAGGAGGACTACGATCGCCTCATCAGCAGCAAGACGGCATCGCTCATGTCGGCGGCGTGTGAACTCGGTGCTGCCGCGGGCGCCGAAGCGTATCGCGGGCAACTGGCCCGGTACGGCCACGCCCTGGGCATGGCGTTCCAGATCGCCGACGACCTGCTGGACTATACGCAGTCGGCATCGGTGGTAGGCAAGCCTGTGGGCCAGGATCTGCGCGAGCACAAGGTTACGCTCCCGCTGATCGCGGCCATGCGGGAGATGGACGCAGCGAAGCTTCGGGTGGTCCGGGATTTCTTCGCGGATCCCGTGCCCTCGGACGATGGCATTGAGGCGATCTCGCAGCTGGTCCGCCAGCACGGTGGCCTGGAGTATGCCCGTAACCGGGCCGACGAGTTCGGTGGTATGGCTGCCGATGCGCTGCTGAAGCTGCCGGAAGGCGAGCCGGCGGAAGCACTGCATGCAGCCGTCGCCTATGTGATTGAGCGGAACAACTAGCGGCGGACGGAATCCGATGGAACCTGTGCAGATCCGGGAAGTACGATGATGGGGCCGCGACGCGATGCGGTGCCGCGCATGGTGTGGGCCGTGCTGGTCGGCCTGTTCCTGGGCGCGTTATTCACAAAGATGGCGGTGCTGTTCATGCCGGATAGCGCCGCGCGGGAGTTTCTGACGACGTCGATATCGGCGTCCCTCGGCCCGCTGAGCCTGGACCTGATTGCGGTGGCCATGGTCCTCGGCCCCCTGACGCTGAGCCTGAACGCTCTGAGCCTGGTGGGCGTAATCCTGGTAGCGCTGGTGATGCGCTCCTGGTTCTAGTGACACGGAGATTCACATGCCATTCAATCTGAGCCCGGTGGAACTGCTGTTCGTGCTGGCGGTGCTGCTGCTGCTGTTCGGCGCGAAGAAGCTTCCCGAACTCGGCAGCGGGCTCGGCAAGGGGATCCGCGAGTTCAAGCGATCCATCAAGGACGTGAACGACGAGATCAGCCGCCCCGATCCGCCGCCGGGGCAGATCGAAGACCCTGCATCCCGGCCGCAGGTCAAGCCGGCAGCGCGGCAGGATTCTGAAACGGTGCGGAAGGACGACTGAAGCGCCGGCGCAGTCGATGGATGCGCCACTGGAATGACGGTCACTTGAAAAAGCGAAGCGCCCGAC
>DATHVP010000094.1:0-10344 GCA_035461245.1 Longimicrobiales bacterium
TCATCGACGACTTCCCCAACCGCGTGCACCTGCTGTCCGCCGACGGCGCGTTCGACGGCGTACTGCGTCTGCCGGGCTCGCCTATCGATGAACAGACCCGACCCGCGGGTAGCTGGCGGGACGGCACGATGGTGGCCCGAACGACATCGCCGAGCCCGCAGATGCTGTCGGAGCCGCACACGATGACCGCCATGTATCACCGCGCCGTGTTCGCGCACGGTCCGGGCGATGCCCTCGAGTTGAACGTGCTGGACACGGTGGGCGTGTTCGAGACGATCCGGCTGGTTCCCGGCTGGCGCGGTGGCGCCCATCTTGTCCGGCTCGACGGGCGCACGCATACAGCTCTGCTGAGTGACGGCCTGGTCATCGCGGACCCGATGATGTTCGAGGTTCGCTTCCTGGACACGGGCGGTGGGGTGAGGGTGCTGGCCCACACCGACTGGACGTTCGAGCCCATCACCCAGGCGGTGAAGGACCGGGACCGGGAGCTGTTCACCGGCGGCAGCGGTGAGGGCGGCAACCCCATGCCGGCACAGATGCGGCAGCAGCGGCAGGACATCGCCGACACGTGGACGTACGCGCCGCACCTCCCCGCGTTCGCGGGCATGCGGGTGGACGATGCGGACCACGTATGGCTGCGGGAATTCCTGCCCAATGAGCAGACCATCGGTGGGTTCGTCCGCGCGCCGGTGGAACAGGCGCGGTGGCTGGTCATGGCGCCGGACGGCGTCATCGTCGGGCGGGTGCAGCTACCCGCCCGGTTCGCGCCGCTGGCCGTCGGCGAGGACTTTGTGGCCGGCGTGTACCGCGACGAGATGGACGTGGAGTACGTCCACAGCTACCGGCTGACGCGGCGGTAGCTGTCAGCAGGTGCCGCGGCGGCCGAAACCAGTCGCAGGTCGGCCGCCGCAGGCGCCGGGCCTCGGCAGTTCCCGGGGGGCTCGCCGAGGCCGGCGACAGCGCTACCGGTTGTCCTCTTCGCCGCCGGCGCCGGTGGTAGGCGTCCAGGACGGCGGGTCGCTGGCAGGGAACGAGTCGTCTGACGCCTCCTCGACCACGTCCTTGCCGTCCGCTGTCTCCTCCTCGTCGATGCGACGTCCCTCGCGGGCGTGCCGTTCAGCTACGTCGCGTCGCTCGTCCTGCTCCTGCTCGTCGCCACCGGTGCCGGTATGCTGCCGATCCTCGCTCACGGGTCCTCCCTGGTTGCCGGTTCACTGCTGGAGTAGAGGTCAAGAACCGGACCACCTGCTTCCGCCTCGCGGAACGGTGCCTTGGGGGTTTTCAGGGAGTCGCGCCGGTTGTCGGTGGCGTGTCCAGAGGGCCGTGCACAATTGCAGAATTGTGCAATTGTGCAATTGTGCATGATTCTGCGGAGAGGGTAAGCCTGGATCCCGGCTCATTACTGCCCCCCAGGCATTCGCGCAGCCGCGCCGCGCCGCGCTAACTCTGCACGGTGATCTGGCCTGCGGGCCCCTCTACCACGCGGCCGATGACGGCAGCGGCAGGAGTGGCCTCCACGGCGAGTTCGGCCAGCAGCCTTTCTGCGCGGGCGGCGGGCACGGCGATGAGGAGGCCGCCGGACGTCTGGGCGTCGCACAGAATGATGCGCTGGAGTTCGGACAGGCCGTCGTCCCACATCACATCCTGTCCCAGGTCCTCCAGGTTCCGCTTCGTGCCGCCGGGGACACAGCCGGCCCCGGCCAGGTCCGCGACGCCGGGCAGCAGTGGCACCGTCGCGGCACTGATCTCCGCTGCCACGCCACTGCCCCTGAGCATGTTGCGCAGGTGGCCCGGCAGACCGAAGCCGGTGACATCCGTGGCGGCGGACACACCGGTGCGGATCATGGCCTCGGCGGCGCCGCGGTTCAGCGTCGTCATGCACGCGACGGCGGTGCTGACCACGTCCTCCGGCGCCACGCCGCGCTTGATGGCGGTGGCAATGATGCCGGTGCCGATGGGCTTGGTGAGGACCAGGACATCGCCGGGCTGCGCCCCGCTGTTGCGCGTCAGCATCTCCGGGTGCCCCTCGCCGATAACGCACATGCCGAACTTTGGCTCGCTGTCGTCAATGGAGTGGCCGCCGATGACCGCGATTCCCGCCTCCAGCGCCACCCCGCCGCCGCCGCGCACGATTTCCTCCAGCGCGCCGGTGTGCAGCAGGTCCCGGGGGAAGCCGATGAGGTTCAGGGCAAAGAGGGGTCGGGCGCCCATGGCGTAGATGTCCGACAGCGCATTGGCTGCGGCGATGCGGCCGAAGTCGTACGGATCGTCTACAATGGGCGTGAAAAAGTCCACCGTCGCCACCAGCGCCCGCTCATCGCTGATGCGGTACACGGCGGCGTCGTCGGAAGTGCTCGCGTCCACGAGCACGGCGGGGTCCTCGTACGGGACCAGGTGACGCAGAACCTGCGACAGCTCGGCAGAGCCGAGTTTGCAGGCTCAGCCGGCGCCATGGGAGAGCTGCGACAGCCGCAGCTTCTCCCTCTGGTCCCTTTCCTTCGACGAGTCGTTCATGGATCCATAGTACGGCCGGGAACGCCGGTCGCGCCACGGCAGTGAACAGGCAGGTCTCAGCGCAGTGCCAGGAACAGCAGCACCGCCAGGATCACCATGATGGCCCCCAGCGCCGGGCCCGCCGCCGCCCGATCATAGGCCGCGGCCGCACGATCCAGCCCGGCGCCCGTCCGCGCCTCCAGCCAGTACCAGCCCCGGGCGGCGGCGTGCCCGGGGGCGATACGGGCGAGTGGCGCGCCCACGGAGTGCAGCGTTCGGGCGGCGCGCTCCACGACGGCCAGCACGTCGCCGGCAGGGACGGACGGTACCGTCCACGCCGGGTAGCGGCGGCGGAGCAGCAGCGCGCCACCCGCCAGCACTACGCCCAGCGCCACCGGCCAGAGAGCGCCCGCGACATAGGCCGGCTGCGTGGCAAGGGGCAGTTCGCCCAGCGGCGCCAGCACCCAGGGCAGCCACAGGGCGCCGACCACGGACAGCGCCACGAGGAGCGCCCACGGCGCCACCAGCCCGACAGTCAGTTCCCGGCTCGACTGGCCGCCACGGTTCGAGCCGGTGGCCGGGATTCGTGCCGGTGCCAGGGCCAGCAGGGACACGTAGCGGGCGATGAGCAGCGTTGTCCCGACGGCGGCCACGGACAGCAGCAGGTCCACCGGCACGGGCCAGGTCTCGCCGCCGAGCGCTGACTTCAGCGCCGCCTTGGCCATGGCCCCGCTGGTGAACGGCGCGCCGGCCAGGACCAGGCCGGGCAGTGCGGCGGTGACCAGCATGAGGGGCCGGCGGCTGCCCTCGGCGACAGGTATGGCCAGGAAGAGGGCGGCCTTGGCGAGGGCGTGGTGGACGGCGTAGACGGCGACGGCGAGGACCATCAGCGGCGCGGCGGTGGGCACCAGCAGCGCCGCGCCAAAGCCGGTGGCCACGAAGCCCATCTGGCTGATGCTCGAGTACGCAAGCACCGTCTTCACGTCCCGCTGCAGTGTGCCTGCAACGGCGGCGGCCAGGGTGGCTGTGATGCCCAGTGTCATGGCGGTGATGCCGGCAGCGCTGAAGCTCATCTCGCCGGCGGGCACGAAGCGCAGCCACCCGAGGACGCCGGCCTTGATCATGGCACCGCTGAGGAGGGCGCTGGCGGGTGTAGGCGCCACGGGATGCGCCAGCGGCAGCCACAGGTGCAGGGGCACGAGGCCGGCCTTTACGCCGAAGCCGAGGAGCAGCACCGTCGCCACCAGACCGGGCCGGGTCATGACGGCAAACGCATCGGGCACCGCGGCGAAGGTCGCGTCGGTGGCGAGGGCAGTGATGCCGAACAACCCCGCCAGAATCAGCGCCTCGCCCAGCACTGCCATGACGATGTACACGCGCCCCGCCCGCAGCGCGTCCGCCGTGCGCGTGTGCACGACCAGGCCGTACGCGGCGAACGTCATGAGGGCGAAGAACAGGTAGAAGGACAGCGTATCCTGCACGAGAGTGAGCCCGATGTTGCCGGTGCCTGTGGCCAGCAGGAATCCCGTGAACGCGCGTCGGCGCGGATCCGCACGCATGTACGACGCGGTGTGCCACACGGCGCACGTCCACAGCAGTGCCGTCAGCAGCAGGAACGCGCGGCCGATGCCGTCCACGCCCAGGCGCATGCTGGTGAACAGGCCGGGTACCTGAAGCTCCAGGGCGGGTTCTCCGGCAAATCCCAGTGCCAGCGCGGGCAGCGCCAGCGTGGGTGCGAGGACCACGACGGCGGCGCGGAGCCGGCGCACCATGAATGCCGCCGTCAGCACCACGGGCCACGCGATGGCGGTCGCGAGCAGCAGCGCGGCGGTCACAGGCCGTACCTTCGCTGGATGATGAGGCGCGCCAGTTCCAGCGGGCTGACCGGCATGGCGGCGAACAGGCCGGCGCCCAGCGACAGTGCGGCGGTAATGGCCGCGGGTACCAGCAGCTTCCACGGCGCTTCACCCATCGTTGCGCCGGTGGGCGCATCCTCGAACCAGGCGCGGTAGACGATAGGCAGGAAGTACGCAGCGTTGAGCATGCTGCTGACGACGAGGACGCCGACGATCCACGTGTGCTCTGCCTGCACGGCGCCGATGCCGAGGTACAGCTTGCTGATGAAGCCGGCCGTGGGTGGCAGGCCGATCATGCCGAACGCGGCAATGGTGAACGCCGCCATCGTGAACGGCATGCGACGGCCGGCGCCGGCGAGTTCCGAGACCTTCTTCACGCCGTGGACCTCGGCCAGGTTACCAGCGCAGAAGAACAGCGTGATTTTCATGATGCCCTGGTGCATGAGGTGCACCAGCCCGCCGAGTGTGGCGACGGGGCCCACAATGGCGACGCCAAGGGTAATGTACGAGACCTGGCTGACGGTGGAGTAGGCGAGCCGCTTCTTGAGGTCGTCCTGGGCCAGGGCCCGCAATGAGCCGTAGATGATGGTGATGCCCGCCGCTACGGCCAGCACCTGCGCAGCGCCGATGAGTGTGGCGTACTCGACACCATACACGCTGTACAGGATGCGCACGATGCCGAACGCGCCGGCCTTCACCACGGCCACGGCATGCAGCAGCGCGGACACGGGCGCGGGCGCGACCATGGCAACGGGCAGCCATCCGTGCAGCGGCACGATGGCCGCCTTCACGGCGAGGCCGGCAATGAGCACGCCGAAGATGATGCGCGTCTCCGTGACGGCACCGCCGGCGGCGGCCTCGACGAAGCCGCCGTCCACGAACGTGACCGTGCCTGTCAGGGCGTAGAGCCACACGATGCCGACGAGCAGGACCGTGCCGCCGGTGATGGTATACGCCAGGTACGTGCGCCCGGCGCGGACGGACGCGGGCGTGCCGCGGTGGACGACCAGCGGGTACGTCGCCCAGGTGAGCGCCTCGTAGAAGACGATGAACGTGAACAGGTCGCCGGCCAGTGCAATGCCGGCGGTGGCAGTCACGCAGAGGGAGAAGAACGCGAAGAACCGGCTTCTGTTCGGCGAGCCCTCCAGGTAGCCGATGGCATAGATGGTGGTCACCAGCCAGAGCGCGGCGGACAGCGCCACGAACAGCAGTGCCAGCGGATCGGCCACCAGGTTCAGGCGCAGCCCCGGCATGACCGGGAGCGACCACGCGTATGTATGCCCGTGCGTCACGCCGTAAAGCATCAGCGCCACGAACACGATCTTCGCGACGGCGCCGGTGATGTTCAGCGCGGTGCGCAGTTGTACCCGTTCCTCCTCCAGGAACACGATGATGAGACCGGGCACGAGTGAGCTGAGCAGTACCAGCAGCGGCAGCCAGGACGACGCCATGATCAGGTTCATGTCACGGCGCCAGGTCCGGCGCCGTGGCGCCCAGCAGGAGCAGCGGCGGCTCCGCCCATACGCCCAGGACCACGGACAGCAGTGCCAGTGCCAGCGCCGGCGCCGTCAGTTGCCATGGCGGCTGGTGTCGCAGCGGGCGGGCGCGCGGCTGGAGGAACGCGGCGCGCAGCACCAGCAGCACGTATGCCGCGGCGAGCAGGCTGCCGATGGCAATGACCACGGCCCACCACCACTGCCCGGACGAAAGCGCGGCCGTCAGCAGCAGCCACTTGCCGATGAAGCCGCCGGACGGCGGCATGCCGGCCAGGTTGAGCCCCGCGATGCCGAACGCGGCGAACGTCATGGGCAGCTTCTGGCCGACGCCGGCTATGTCGTCGAGGCGGTCGGAGCCCATGGCCCGGAGCATGGCGCCCGCCGCCAGGAACAGGGCCGCCTTGGCGAGGGCGTGGGAGAGCAGGTGGTACATGGTCCCGCTCCAGGCCGGGCCGGGGGCCTCCAGTAGCAGCGGGAAGACGAGGAACAGGTAGCCGACCTGGGCCACCGTCGAGTAGGCAATGACCAGCTTCACACGCTGCTGACGCAGCGCCAGCAGCGAGCCCCACAGCACGGCGATGGCACCGAGCACGCCCAGCAGGTCCGCGCCCGGCGCCAGTAGCGAACCGGGGAACGCCTCCGTCCACAGTCGCAGCACGATGATGAACGCCGCCTTCACCACGAGCCCCGACAGCACGGCGCTGCCCGGCGCCGGCGCGCCGGCGTGGGCGGGTGGCAGCCACACGTGCAGCGGCACCAGCGCGGCCTTCACGGCGAGGCCGGTGGTCATCAGTGTCAGCGCGGTGGCTGCGGCGCGGGCGTCCATGCCGCTCTCGCGGATGGCCGCCAGCGCGAGGGTGCCGCTGCCGCTGTAGACAATGGCGACGCCCAGCAGGAAGAGCAGCGATCCCGCGATGGACAGCAGCAGGTAGCGCGTGGCGGCGGCGACGGCCTCGCGGTCGCCGTCCAGCGCCACCATCGCCACCGCGGGCAGCGTGAGCAGCTCCAGACAGACGTACAGGTTGAACAGGTCCGTCGCCACGAAGATGGCGTTCAGCGCCGCCCAGATGAGCAGCCACAGCGGCCAGAAGAAGCGGACGCCCCGGTCCTCCTCGTCCTCGAAGATGGGTCGGAAGTACGACGTCGCATACACGGTGATGCAGATGCCGATGGCGGCGGTGACGACGAGCAGCAGCACGGCCACGCCGTCGGCGTGCATCTCGATGCCCAGGGGCGCGCCCCACGCGCCGGCTGCGTGCGTGACAGCGCCACCGGCAACGACTGCACGGCCCAGCAGGACGGCGATGGCGGCCGTGAGCAGCGCGGTGATGACGGCCGTGGCCGCGGCGGCGCGTGCGGAGGCCACGGCAACGGCAGCCCCGAGCAGTGGCACGAGCACCACCGCGGGCAGCAGCACGTCGGGCGACAGGATGTCGCTCATTCGCGGGTGTGCCGGTGGCGCCCGTCACCAGGCGAGAGGCCGGCCAGGCGCACCGCCAGTGCCAGGGCCAGCGCCGTGGCGGCGACCATGACGACGATGCCGGTGAGGACCATGGCCTGCGGCACGGGGTCCACCCCTTCGCCAGCGCGGCGCGGCAGCGTGAGCAGCAGCACGGACACACCGCTTGCCATGACGTTGACCGCGATGATCTTCCACAGCAGGTGCCGCCGCCCGACGAAGGCGGCGAAGCCCACGCCGAACAGGAACACGCCGAGGAGGGGGAAGACGACGTCGTCGCTCATCGTTGTTCCCCTGACGCCTGCTGCGGCGCGGAGGGCACGTCCACGAAGAACTCGGCCAGGATCGCCGCGATGGACACGGTGAGGACGGCCTCGATGGCGAGGACCCAGACGTAGCCGCCGGCAGCGGGGTAGCGGAGCAGTGCACCCTCTGCGAACACCGTGGCCAGGGCGGCAGCGGCAAAGACGAACAGGCCCGCCGCCACCACGGTGCGGAGCACCGGCGAATGCGGGGCGTACGGTCGGAGGAAGCCACTGGCCAGCATGAGCACGCCAGCGCCCGCCAGCAATGCACCGGCCTGGAACGCGCCGCCGGGCTCGTATGCGCCGAGCCACGTCAGGTAGATGGCCGTCATCACCGTCAGCGGCACGATCCAGCGCACCAGCTCCGCCAGTACAGGCTCGTCCTCGGCGGTGGCGGCGGGGGGTACGGCGGGGCGCCCGCGCTCCAGTGCCCACACGGCGGTGATGCCGGCCACCAGCACGCCGATCTCCAGCAGCGTGTCGTAGGCACGAAAATCCAGCAGCACCGCCGTCACGGGGTTGGTGGCGGCGGCATCGGGGACCCGCTCCAGGATCCGCGGCGCCAGCGGCTGCACGGCCCGCGGCGCCGTCAGCGCCACCAGCCCGGCGACGCCGGCGAATGCACCGCACAGCGCAGGCAGCACCGCCGCGGCCGGTCGGTAGTGGGCCGCCTCCAGCCATTCCGGTGCCTTCTGCTCTAGGCGCCGGCGGGCATTGACGAGCAGGGCACCCGTTACGCCGGCGCCCAGCGCAACCTCAGCCAGCGCAACGTCCACCGCGCCGATACGGACCCAGACCAGCGCCAGCGCCAGGCCGAACGAGACGAAGAGGATGACCGCCTCGAACAGGTCCCGGGTGGTGAGCAGGCGCAGGGCCAGCCCGGCCACGAGGACACAGAGCGCGACGTCGAACGCCATCAGTGGTCTCCGGCTCCCAGACGGGCCCCGTCCCGGGCTTCCAGCCCGGTCTCGTCCCGGCCCTCCAGCCCGTCCCGGGCTTCCAGCCCGGCCCGGGCGATGAGATGGCCGGTGGTGGCGGTCGCGCCGATGACCAGCAGCCAGATGAGCACGAGCTTCGCACGCACGATCCACGAGTCCGCCAGCAGCGCCAGCGCCAGCACGGTGAAGCCCAGCCCGAGGTTGTCCGCCTTCGTCAGCGTGTGGATGCGCGTGAGCACGTCGGGGAAGCGCAGCAGGCCAACCGTGCCCGCCAGGAAGAAGAATCCGCCGCAGGCCAGCAGCAGCAGCACCAGCAGGTCCATCATGCGCGGTTCCGCCTTGCGTGGTCGGAGACTCGACCGCGCTTCACGAAGGCAACGGCCAGGACGGCGGCCAGCAGCGCGAAGACCAGGGCCACGTCCCGCAGCGCACGCACGTCCAGCGCTTCCGCCAGCACCAGCAGGATGGCGACGCCGGTGGTCCCGAAGAGCTGGGCTGCCAGCATCCGGTCCGGCGCCGTGGGACCGCGAGCGATGCGAACCAGGCCCGCCGTCACGTTCAGGAGCAGGAACAGTGCGAAGCCGTGCAGTGCCATGCTCATGCCGGATCCTCGCCGAACGCGCGACCGACGTGGTGCTCCACTTCCGCCAGGCGGGTCACAATGTCCGCGCAGTGGTCCAGCGCGTGGACGGTGAGGTGATCGCCGTGCAGCTGCGCCGTCAATGTGCCGGGCATGAGGCTGACCGTGTTGGCGAAGATGACCCGGACGATGGGACGCTGGAGACGGGTTGTGTACTCCACCAGCCCGGGATTCAGCGCGCGCCGGCCGCGGAACGCGCGCAGGGCCACGTCCAGTCCGCCGAGTACGGACTGGCTGAGGAACCACGGCAGGAAGCGGAGCATGCGCAACGGGTTCAGCAGCGCCGTCTCCCGGTGCGGCAGGCGCACGGAAACGAGGAGTGCGGCGGCGGCGGCCAGCAGCAGTGGCACCAGTGAGCCGGGCCGGGCCTCGAATATGACTGCACTGACGACGAGCAGGATCAGGATTCGCTGCATCCGCTCTCAGGTGCTGGCCGCGACCCGCCCTTGCGCTGGACGCGCGGCGCGCCGACAATCCGGCCGTGGATCCCGTGACACATTCCCTGGCCGGCGCCGCGCTGTCACGCGCGGGGCTCAACCGGACGACGCCCCTGGCGACGGCAACCCTCGTGCTTGCCGCCAACGCGCCGGACATCGACGCCGTGGCCGCCATCGCCGGCTCGTACACGTCGCTGGCCGTGCGCCGCGGCATCACCCACGGCCCGCTGGCCATGGTGCTGCTGCCGCTGCTCGTCACTGCCGGTGTGCTGCTGTATGATCGAGGCCGGCGCCGACGAAAACAAGGCGACCGGCCGCCCGTGCGCCCCCTGCCTACACTCGGGCTGGCGACGCTGGGTGTCCTCACGCACCCTGCCCTCGACTGGATGAACACGTACGGCATCCGCCTGCTCGCGCCGTTCAGCGAGCGCTGGTTCTACGGTGACGCCCTCTTCATCATCGACCCGTGGGTCTGGCTGGCACTGGCCGCGCCGCTGGTGGGCGTGTGGTTCGTGACACGCCGGCAGAAGCTGCTGTGGAGCATCGTCGCGGTGGGAGCCACCGCGTTGCTGCTGCTGGCGCCCATGGTGCCACTGGCGGCGCGGGTGCTCTGGCTGGCCGGCGTGGCGGGCATCGTCGCGCTGGTGTTCCGGTACCGGCGGCTGCTGGTGTACGCGCCAGCGCAGGCGGAGGCGCTGGCCCGGCGCGGTGCACGCGTGG
>DATHVP010000095.1:0-5285 GCA_035461245.1 Longimicrobiales bacterium
AACGTGAAGGGCTCGCCGTTCCCGGCGGTCTCCAACCTCTTCGGGACGATAGAGCGCTCGAAATACATCTTCCGCGACACGCTGGCGAAGGTGCAGGCGCTGGTGGAGCTGAAGTACGACCCCATGCGTGTGCTGAAGTCGCCGCTGCGCTACGGGCGCGTGATGCCCACGGCGGTGGCGGCGCTGCCTCGTCGCGTGCGGTTCGCCGGTGCGCCCGCCGCGCAGCAGCGCACCACCGTGTCTGCGCTGCCGCAGATCGTGAACTGGCCACGGGACGGCGGCCCGTTCATCACGCTGCCCCAGGTCTACACGGAGGACGTGACGAAGCCCGGCGTCATGCAGGCGAACCTGGGCATGTACCGCATCCAGATGGCGGGCAACGAATACGCGCAGGACCGGGAGATAGGGCTGCACTACCAGATCCACCGCGGCATCGGCGTGCACCAGGCGAAGGCCAACGCCGCCGGCCAGCCGCTGAAGGTGAGCGTGTTCGTCGGCGGGCCGCCCGCCCATACGCTGGCCGCCGTGATGCCGCTGCCGGAAGGGCTGGCGGAGGTGATCTTCGCCGGCACGCTGGCCAACCGTGCGTTCCGCTACGCGTACGACGACGAGGGCTCCATGATCTCCGCCGACGCCGACTTCGTCATCACCGGCGTCGTCCAGCCGCATGACGTCAAGCCGGAGGGCCCCTTCGGCGACCACCTCGGCTACTACTCACTGGTGCACGACTTCCCCGTCATGCAGGTCAGCCGCGTCTACCACCGCCCGGGCGCCATCTGGCCGTTCACCGTGGTGGGCCGGCCGCCGCAGGAGGACACCAGCTTCGGCGCGCTCATCCACGAGATGACCGGCGCGGCCATCCCGCAGGAGATCAACGGCGTGAAGGCGGTGCACGCCGTGGACGCCGCGGGTGTGCACCCGCTGCTCTTCGCCATCGGCAGCGAGCGCTACACACCGTTCATGCGCGAGCGACAGCCCATGGAGCTGCTCACCATCGCCAGCCACATCCTGGGCAAGAACCAGCTCTCGCTGGCCAAGTACCTGTTCATCGCAGCGCACGAGGACGACCCGTCGCTGGATATCCACGACGTCGCCGGCTTCATCCAGCACGTGCTCGCGCGCATTGACCTCACGCGAGATCTGCACTTCCACACCCGCACCACCATCGACACGCTGGACTACACCGGCACCGGCCTGAACCAGGGCTCGATGGTCGTGTTCGCCGCGGCGGGCGAGGTGAAGCGTGAACTGCGGATGGAACTGCCGGCGGGCATTGCGCTGCCGCGGCCGTTCGACGCGCACCGCTTCGTCATGCCCGGCGTGCTGGCCGTACAGGGGCCGGCGTTCCCCGGCTACGACGAGGTGGAACGCGACGTCGGCGTCCTCGACGTCGAACTGCGTGGCGCCGACATGTCGGGCGTCCCCCTCATCATCCTGTGCGACGACGCGGAGTTCACCGCCGCCAGCATCAACAACTTCGTCTGGGTCACGTTCACGCGCAGCAACCCGTCCCACGACGTGCACGGCGTCGCCAGCTTCATCGAGCACAAGCACTGGGGCTGCCGCGGGCCGTTGATCATTGATGCGCGCGCCAAGCCGCACCATGCGCCGCCGCTGGAGACGGATCCGGTTGTGGAGAGACGCGTCGACCGGCTGGGTGAGCGCGGCGGGCCGCTGCACGGGGTCATCTGAATTCTCTGCGGTTCTGGTTTTCACGCGGAGACGCAGCGGGCACGAAGAGGGCGCGGAGGGGCGTCTCTCCAGGAGCGAACGGGGATGGGGTGATGGACGCTTGGCGTGCGCGACGTCACACTGCTCGGGATGCACTTGTTTTTTTTTTTTTAGGTGGTATCGTCCGGACGGGATTGCCTGATTGCTGAACCCGCCCTTGTGCCGGCCGTGACTGGGCACCGGGCATTCGTGAGTGAGGCGACATGCATTCACTACACGCTGCGCTCCTGCTGTCTACCACGCTACTGCAATTCCCTCCCGGCCCGCCTCCGGGAGCGGATGCGGGGGACCTGTATCTCCATGCGGAGATCGTGTACCCTGAAAGCAGTGAGGCCCCACTTACTTCGGTACAGCAAGTTCTGCCCCTGCCGGATTTCTCCATCGCCGTAGTGGACGCAGCTACTGAACACGTGCTGCTGTTCGGCAGCGACGGGAACCTGCGGGGAAGCCTCGGGCGCCGCGGGTCAGGGCCGGGCGAGTTCCGGCGGATCGGCCGGATTGGATACTTCGACGGCCAGGTATGGGTCCACGATCCACTTCTCAGGCGACTCACGACCTTCTCGATCGAGAGCCTGGAGGCTACTGGGACCTTCGATTCAGACGAGTTGCCCGCAGGCATCCGGCAGGTCCTGGCCTTCGACGGCTCCGTCATAACCGCCGCGGTGGCGACGACAGCGGACCTGTCAGACCTCGCGCTGGTCTGGCACGGGCCTCGGCTGTCCACAGAACATGCGCGCGTGCCGCTGAGGTGGGACCGGAATCTGGTTGTTTCGTTGCCGGGAGCAGGCGAGGTAACACTCATGAACCCGTTCTCCCGAGGGCATGTGGTTGCCAGCGCCGGCGATACGCTCGTGGCTGTTATCGCGCAACCGGATCCGGCGGCAGATTCCGGGGCTGTCAACGCGCGTGTGTTTACCGGCCCTGGTGCCACCGAGTGGGCCGGCTCCATTGCGTACACGCCCCGGCCAGTGGATCGCGCGGTCATCGACGAGTGGCTATCGGGCCTGGACGTTGTAGATCACCTGGCCGGCGCAGGTATCCTGACCGCATCCGCAGCGCGCGAAAGGATCCGGAATGCACTGGGTGATGCCAGGCATCAGCCAGCAGTTCGCAACTCCGGGATCGGCGTCACGAGTACGTCTGCGCATGTGGACGTTGCCGGGCGCGTCTGGCTCGAACTGGATGCTGAGGGTTGGTATGTAACGGAACGCGATGCTCCAACCCGCCGCGCGCATTTACCGCCCGGCGTAACACTGCATGCGGTTGCTGATGAGTACGCCTGGGGCACCATTGCAGGGGGGTTCGGTATCCCCTCCGTCGTTCGATTCCGGGTCTCACGAATTAGCGATGAGCGGTAGGTCGATGGCGCCTCTCGGCGACCTGGAAAGCAACTGCCCCCGACGGGTTCCCGGGTTCACGGCCGCTCTGGCGCTGGCAGGTGTCCTGTTGTTCCTGGCAACGGCCGGCGCTCAGGGCCAGGCGCGCGTGACGGTGCAGGTCCATGATTCCGCGGGCTCGGCGGTTTCGGGGGCTCAGGTTTCGACCGTGAGCGCCGAGGAGCAGCGCATTATCGCCAGTGCGCTCACGTCGTCCGATGGCGTTGTGGAGTTCCAGGTGCCTGGGCCCGGCGAATACCGTTTTGTCATCCAGCGGATGGAGACTGCCGACTGGGAATCGCCTGTATACCTGCTTGGAGCCCGAGACACGGCGCTTGTGCTTGTCGTCCCGGCCGCCGCCGTACCACTGGATCCTATCGATGTAGTTACGGCGAACAGGTGTCCGGGCACTGCCAACCCGGCGGAACTGGTCAGCCTCCTGGAGACGATGCTGGCTTCGCTCCGCGCGGTAATGGCGGCCCAGGAGGAGCTCGTCGTGGTCGGGGAGTTGATCCGGCCAGTTACCCGGATCCCCCGGGAACGGCGTGTCGGGGCGCTCCGTGGTGTCAGTGCCTTCATGGACACGAGTGTCGTGGAGGTGCCGAACCCGCTTCCGGCCCCTGAACCGGAGCTTCTGCTCACCCTCGGCTTCGCTCAGCCGACGCAGGCGGATTCGCTGTTTGCCGAATTCTATCCGGTCACACCGGAGCTGCTGACGTCGGAGGCGTTCTACCGCACCCACTGCTTCTCCATCGGCAGTCGCCGGTCAGATGCCATCGGCCTGCGATTCCGCAGAATGGAGAACCCGCGGCATGTGCACGTCACCGGCACCGTATGGCTGGATCCCGTGGCAGGCACGCTCATGTCCATCGAGTACGACTACCTGGAAGTCAGCCACGTCCTGCGCTACGAGCTGCCGAGGTGGGAGGATGAAGTACGCAGCCGCTACGGAGACCGGATGCGTTTCCTGGGTATTGATCCCCTGGGGGACAACCGCCTTGGAGGCCAGATCTCGTTCGGCACGCTGGAGGACGGCGCCCCGGCCATCTTCGAGTGGGAGGTACGCGGCGGCGTGCTCGGTTCGGGGACGACGGTTGTCTCATCGGTTTTCGGGGCCGAGTCCACCGCCCGTGCGCATCCGGTGGTGACATCCTTCCGGCTGCTCTCCGTGAAACGCCCATAACCCGCATGCCGGCGCGTCGTGGCCCGATACTTGTCTCCCGGTGTCGCAGACCCGTTCAACTGGAGAGATCATGCGACTCTGGATCACGCTCGGCATCGTACTCATCGTCATCTGGGCCGTCCTCTGGCTGGTTTTCCGGATCCTGGCCTGGACCGTCCACCTCCTTGTCTTCGTGGGCCTGATCCTGCTCCTGTACGGCCTCGTCCGGCGAGGCACCCGCCAGGTACGGGACCGCTTCGGCCGGAGCGATCCGCCCACCTGAGCCACGACGGTGGGGGCCACGCGGCGCGTGATGAGGGGCGCCAGCGCGTGACGAGCCACGCCGCGCCCGCCGCGTCGCGGCCCCCCACCATCAACACTGTTCCCGCTGCTCCCGCCAGCGCTTACCTTAGCGTCCGACCCGAGAACGTTCCCGTTCCCGCAACGTTGAACGTTGAACGTTTACGTTTACGATCCCGATCCCGAAAAAACCATTGTCTCTGCTGACCGCCGTCGTCATCGGCTACCCCCTCATCCTGGTAGCCGTCAGCATCTACCGGTCGCGCCGCGTGCACAGCCACGCCGACTTCATGGTCGCCGGCCGGAACGTGCCGGTGCTGCTGCTGGTGGGCACGCTGGTCTGCACCTGGATCGGCTCCGGCTCGCTCTTCGGCGGCGCGGGGCTGGCCTACCGCGTGGGCATCGCGGAACTCTGGTTCTCCGTCGGCGCGTGGGCGGGGCTGGTGGTCGCCTACTTCCTCGCTGGCCGCGTGCGACGCATCGCCCAGTACACCGTGCCCGACCTGCTGGAGCAGCGCTACAACGCCACCGCTCGCCTCCTCGGCACCCTCGCCATCATCCTCGCCTACGTCACCATCGCCGCCTACCAGTTCCGCGGCGGCGGCTGGATCCTGAGCATCGTCACCGACGGCGCCATCTCGCCGACGACAGGCATGTTCATCACCGCGGCCACCATCGTGCTGTTCACGGCGGCGGCGGGCATGATGTCCATCGTC
>DATHVP010000096.1:0-8808 GCA_035461245.1 Longimicrobiales bacterium
ATCACTGTGACATCCACATTGACGACCTGATAGTTCTGTTCGGCGACAAGCAGATTCACACGGTGGAGCAGGTCGAGCGATGCGGCGTCGCGCCACTCTTCATGATCGGGTGGAAAGTGGCGACCGATGTCACCCTGGCCGGTTGCTCCGAGCAGCGCGTCCGTCACGGCATGGGCCACGGCGTCGGCATCCGAGTGCCCGGCGAGGCCCTGCGGGTGTTTGATCTCCACGCCGCCCAGCACCAGCCGGCGGCCGTCTGCAAAACGATGCGAATCGTAGCCTATGCCAACTCTCATCAGCCGTGCTGCACCTGCCGCACACAGCAGGGGCAGCCGTCATCCGTGTCCTGCGCCAGCACGTAATTCTGATAGCGCCGCACAGCCCGGAAGCCGGCGTTCTCGATGATGCGGCAGACTTCGGCCTCCGGCATGATGAAGTCGATACCCGTGGCGCTGACCACGTTCTCCTCGATCATCAGCGAGCCGAAATCGTTGGCGCCGAATCGCAGCGCGATCTGCGCCATCTTCGGACCCTGCGTGACGTACGAGACCTGCACATTATCGAAGTTGTCCAGAACCAGCCGGGACAGGGCCGTCATCTTCAGGTAGTCCATGCCCGTGCCCTCGTCGATCTGCCAGTCCTGCATTTCCGTCAGGTTCGGCTGGAACGACCAGGTAATGAATGCGGTGAACCGGCCACCGCCCCGCTGCAGTGAACGCTCCTGCGCAGCCCGCAGCTTCAACACGTGCTCCAGCCGATCCTCCCACACCTCGCCGACGCCGTACATCAGCGTCGCCGTGGTGAGCATGCCCACCTCGTGCGCGGCCTCGTGGATCTCGATCCAGCGCGCGCTGTCAATCTTCTTCGGGGCGATGAAGTCACGTACCGCATCCACAAGCACTTCCGCCCCCGCCCCTGGCATCGAGTCGAGCCCCGCCTGGTGCAGCATGCGCAGGACCTCGTCCACGGGCAGCTTCGAGACCTTCGCCATCATCTCCACCTCCGACGCACTGAAGCCGTGCACATGAATGGGATGATGCTCCTTGATGTAGCGCAGCAGCTCGAGATACCAGTCCAGGGGCAGGTACGGGTTGTGACCGCCCTGCATCAGGATCTGCACGGCGCCGACGCTCTTCGCCTCGTCGATCTTGCGGCCGATCTCCTCGTAGCTCAGCACGTACGCCTCGTCGTCCTTGGGACGACGATAGAACGCGCAGAACCGGCAGTCGGTCACGCACAGGTTGGAATAGTTGATGTTCCGGTCAACGATGTAGCTGACATGACCTTCCGGATGCTTCTCCTGCCGTAGCGTGTCCGCACGGGCGCCGAGTTCCAGCAGTGGCGTCCGCTCCAGGTACTCCATCCACTCGACGATCTCCGCGGCGTGTGGCCGGGACTCCACCGCTGGCGGCACATAGGCCGGCTGTTCGAGACGGCGCTGCGCACCCACCGAGCCCTGCTCCGTCGGCTCACGACGACGTGGCGCCGTGGTCTGCAGGACCGGCAACGTCCTTTGCTCCGACGGGATGGACGCGCCACCATTCACCGGCCCCGGGCCGGACACGAACCCGTTGGCGCGAATCACCACGAGCGCACCTCCTCATAGTGGACGTTCCGCTCCACCGGCCGCTTCCCGGCGTCCTTCACCAGCCGCACGATCTCGGCGAACGTCATCCCCTCCGGCGTGTGTGCACCGGCCTCGTGGTAGATACGCTCCCGCCGGACCGTGCCCTCCAGGTCATCCACACCGAAGTGAAGCGCCACCTGGCTGACCTTGGCCGTGTTCATGATCCAGTGCGTCTTGATGTGCCGGATGTTGTCCAGGAACAGACGGCCGATGGCCAGGTTCTTCAGGTCATCGAACCCGGTCGTCGCGGTGCCCGTCCGCCCAAGTTCCTCGCCCAGCTCGTTGTTGTCCGGGTGATACGCCAGCGGAATGTAGGTCAGGAAACCACCGGTCTCGTCCTGCAGTTCCCGCAGCATGAGCAGGTGGTCTACCCGGTCCTGCATGGACTCCACGTGGCCGTACAGCATCGTGCAGTTGGTGCGGATGCCCAGCCCGTGCGCCGTGCGATGCACGTCGATGTACTCCTCCGCGGCCAGCTTGCGCTTGGCGATGGTCGCACGCACGCCCTTGGCGAAGACCTCCGCTCCGCCGCCCGGCAGCGTCTGCAGGCCCGCCTCCCGCAGCCGGACGAGCACGTCCTCGACGGTGGTCTTCTCGATTCGCGCCAGGTGCGCGATCTCCACGGCCGTCAACGCCTTGATCTCCACGCCGGGGTGGCGCTCCTTCAACCCGCGGATCAGGTCCTCGTAGTAGGCCAGCTTCAGCTTCGGGTGCAGCCCGCCGACGATGTGGAACTCCCGCACCGGCGTGTCCGTCGCCATGGACGCCTCATGGAAAGCCTCCTCCAGCGTCATCGTGTAGGCGCCGTCCTCGCGCGGCGTACGGGCGAACGAGCAGAACGTGCACGTCGCCCGGAGGATGCAGACATTGGTCGGGTTGAGGTGCTGGTTCGCGCAGATGAAGACGCGGTCCCCGTTCTGCCGCCGGTTCGACCAGTCGGCCAGGGCGCCGATGCCCAGCAGGTCGTGGGATTCGAAAAGCGTAAGGGCGTCGGCCGGGTTGAGCCGTTCGCCACTGAGGACCTTGTCTGCTATGGGAAATAGCCGCCGATCGGAGGGACGTACTCGCAGTTCGGAGTCGGTCCCTTCGGTCAACGGCGCCACGGCCGAAATCATGGCAGCTCCGGATCAGTTGCGTAGGGTGCCGCACCACCTGGCGGGGCATGCCCCTGGTGTGCGCAACTATAGGGTCCAACCGGGGCTGCTGCAAGCGGTTGGCCGCTCAGGCGCGGGATCAGGCAGGGCCCGCAACGAGCGCCACTCGATCTGCGCCCGCACGAGCCCGCTCCAGGATCAGCGCCGTCCGGTGGGCGGCGGCCGCGCTGGTGGCGACATTCCTCAGCCGTCGATTCCCGGCAATCGCGGGTAATACATCGCGGATGTGCCCAGCACTTGATTGCTCGAGGATCGGCCCGGCGCGAGGCCGTGTACCGCGCGACGGGATTCGGCCGGCAGACCCGGCGCAGCGGCGTCCAGGCCGGGTGGCTGGAAGTGAAACCGGGAGCGACTGCAGTCGTAGGGACGTCGAACGAAACGATATCCGGAGGCCCCGATGCTCAAGGCAATGCCATTTCGCCGCGGTCCCGCTGCCGCGGCTGCAGTCATCATGTTTGTCGCCGCGGTGCCCTTCCCGGCCAGCGCGCAGTCGCCGGAGGACTGGTGCAGCGCCCGGGACGTGGGCCGCAACCAGCACTGCGAAGTCCGCCAGTACCGCTTCGAGCAGGCGGACGGCACGCTGGATATCGATGTCGGCCCGAACGGCAGCATCCGCGTTGAAGCGTACAGCGGTTCGGAGGTCCGGGTCACGGCCCGCGTCATGGCCCGGGCCCTCACCGCCGCCGGCGCACGGGACCTGGGCGAGGACGTGGAAGTCCGGGCGGTCAATGGGACCGTGCGTGCCTCGGGCCCCAGAACTTCAGGGACCCGGAACTGGACGGTGAGCGTACGCATCCAGCTGCCGGAAGGGGTAGCCGTGAATGCGCGCACGACGAATGGCGCCATCGCGGTGTCCGGCACCCGCGCCCCGGTGCAGGCTCGCACCACCAATGGCAGCATCACCGCCACGGAGGCGGCCGGTCGCCTGGACATCCGCTCCACGAACGGCTCGATCCGCGCCTCGCTGACGAACACGCTGCCGCTGGAAGGGGTCCAGCTCCGCACCACCAACGGCGCGGTGACGCTGGCTGTCCCCGAGGGCATGAATGCCCGGCTGGAACTGTCCACGACCAATGGCGGGATCACCACGGACATGCCCCTCACGGTGCAGGGTCGGATCACCCGGCGCCAGGTATCCGCAACGCTGGGAAGCGGCGGGCCGGAGATCCGAGTGGGCACCACCAACGGCGGCATCCGTATCAGTCATCCATGACGTCGGCGCGTTCACGCCCTGTCTGACTGCAGGTGCGGGCCGCCGCGCACAATGTCGTCGGCCCGCACCCCTGAACTGACCCCCGGCCTGCAGGCCTCCCGCCGGACGCTCAGTACACCGTACCCGATGCCGTACAGGCGGAGGCAACAGGCACCACGTTGCCCCCTGCGTCCCTCACCTCCACGAGGCGATTAACCCGCAGTTGTGCCGTGGCGGCGGACACGCTGCCGTTGGAACCAGGGCCCACGCTGATGTGAAGTTCGGACTGCAGCTCGGACCAGTCGCCGAGCAGGGCCGACACCATCACTATCGCCGACGCAGGGAAGACGCCGGCTGCACCCGTCGTCGTCCCATCGCGGATGGTGTACCGACGCTCCTCCAGAAAACCGCCGGCAAGGCCGTGGTAGCGCAGGATGGCGTGGACATCCACGTCGTCCCCGTTGCCATCGATTTCGATCTCGCCCATCACCTCGACGTACAGCGTGACTGACTCCCCGACACGACCGGCGTCAACTGGCAGCAGTTTGATGAAGTCCGAGCCGCCCATGGATATTCCGACGTCGGGACCGGGTAGCCGCTCGTCCTCGATGGCCGGCGCTGCGGAGTTGGCCGTCGCACGCATCAGGTTCCATTGGGCCGCCAGGATCTCCCCAGACCAGGTACCGCCCTCACCCGGATGGTGTCGGATGTCCTCGAGCATCGTCACTTCCGGGGTGGGCGAGCAGATCGCTGGCGGCTCACACACCACGTCGATGGACACCGTGCCTGGCACCGCCACCGTCTGCGGGTTCAGCCCCTGCACGGTGCAATGGGACGGGACGCCCTCCAGCCTTACCTCGACGGGACCCGCTGGCATATCGGCGAAAGAGACAGTGCCATTCACGCCCACGGCAAGGCTGCGCCCACCAGCGCTGACCGTGTAGGTGACTGTGGGCCAGGGATTGCCCCCTGTGCTGACATTGACCGTCAGGGTACCGGAAGCACACTCCACCCTGAACGCCACGTCCGCCGTCGTGCCTGCAGCTACCGCCACCGACCGCGGGTTGTCGCCCTGCACGGTGCAGTTGTCCGGCAGGCCCTGCAGCGCCAGCTCATGAGTGCCCGCCGTCACGCTGAATGATTCCTGCGCCGGCGCCCGGATCGCACGGCTCACCGCCCCGTTCAGCACCAGCTCCCAGTCATCGTCCGTAGCCGGGACGCCTGTGGACGTGACGCTTACGTCGATGCCGGTGGCGGCACACGTGATCTCGAATGTCACGGCCGCAGCTCCGTGCTCCGGGACATTGACAGTGCGCGGATTCGAGCCCGCGACAGTGCAGTTGGCGGCAACGCCCTGCAGTTCGACCGACGTCTGGCCTGGCTTCAGTCCCGGCAGCAGCAGGCGGTCGTTGATGCCCATGGGGAGCGGCGTCGCGCCGGCTACAGAGACGAGATAGCCGTCCGGATCGGCCTCCTGCCCGCCTGTGACGGTCAATATCTCAAGGTCACCGGTGATGGCCACGCAGGACACCTCGAATGCCACCTCCGAAACCGCGCCGACCGCCACCGTGATGGCCCGCTCCGATTCGCCCTGGACGGAACAGTTGGGTGCGACGTCGTCCAGTCGCAGCATCCGGGCTCCGGCTTCCACCAGCTCGAGCGTCATCTGGTCATTCGGGCCCACCGAGCCTGCCGGTGCCTCATCCAGCACCGCAGTGAACCCATCGGGGTCAATGTCCTCGCCCGTGGTGCTGACATTGACCCTGATGCCGCCCACCGGGCACGGCCAGTCCGCGGGGGGGCCTTCAAGGACGGGACCCCAGACATGGCTGAGCGCATGGACCCTGGCGTCCAGGAACGGGACGGCGAACCCGACGGCTGCGCTCAGACCTGACGTCCCGTTCATGGTGCAGGTGGCACTGCCGCGCGACACCGTGACTGCGCTGAACGGCTGCACTTCTGCGAACGGGCCGGGCGCGCCATAGATGACGACCTGGGCCCGCGGCACCAATGCCACCCGCGCGAATAGTTGGGTTGCGCCGGCCAGCGTGCCCTGCGCCAGCGCCGGCTCCCGAGCCGTAAAGCTGCCGCTGTTCCCCTCGATGAGACTCCAGCTGCCGGCCCATTCAGCGCCCAGCTGGATGACAGACTGGGATGCCAGCGCCGTCTCCATTGCGCCGCTGGCCGACTGTGCCACCTCCAGCCTGACGTCCACAACGAGCTGCACGTGACCGACGACGGGCACCGGGCCGATGGCCGACAGGAACGGGCGGGTGAAGGTGAACAGGTTTGACTGCGCCACGAACGCGCCCACCGGGGCCGACGCGCCGGCCCTGAGCCCGACATCCAGCCCCAGTGGACCGGACAGCACGCCACGGAATCTCGTAAGCCGGGATTCCGCAAACTGGGCTTCAACCTGGAACTCAGGTTCAAATGCCAGGGTGCCATGGGTGAACCGAAGCTCATCGAGACCGGAGGGGCAGGCGGCGCCGCTGCCCGACGCGGCCAGCAGCGCACATACGTCGATGTCGGCCAGGTCAAAGCCACCCGCCTGTGCCGTCATTCCCTGCGCCAGGCTCTCGAACCGGCCCTCACCCCACAGAACCCGCCCGGGTACATGCGCCGTGGCGGCCATCGACAACTGCGCGGGCGACAGCCCCGTCCCGGACAGGAGGCTGGTGCTCGCACTGAAACCACCGGTACGAACGATGCCCGCCAGCGAGGCCGGCTCCGTATCCACGATGACGTGGCCGCCCTCGTTCGCCACCGCCACTACCCGCCGCAGGAAACCACCCTGTTCGGCGCCGACGATGATCTGCCCGGGACCCAGCTGCGGCGCTGCGGCAGAGAGGACCTCGAAGCGATACCGACCCGCGGACCGCTCGGTGGCATCACCGCTCAGGCGCAGCATCGTCGAATCAATGACGACGGTACCCGCGGCAATGTTCCACGGGTGAACGTCAACGGCCGCAGTGGCGGACTTCCCGCCCGTGGACGCCGTCACCGTCGCCTGGCCCGCCGACAGGCCCACCACCACCCCTGTGCTGCTCACCCGCAAAATCGAGGGGCTGTTCGTGGACCACGTGATCGTCCGCCCGGCCAGCGCCTGCCCCGCGGACGAGAGCGCCCGCGCTGTCAGCTGGATGCTGTCGCCAAGCTGCAACGTGCCGCTCACGGGCGACAGTTCAACCTCCGCCACCGCCGCCGGCGTCGGGCCGGCAGTGTCACGATCGAAACATCCGGTCAGGGTGACCGCGCAAGTCAGCAGCAGCGCCGTGATAAGGCGTGTCCCGGTCATTCTGCATCCTCTCTGCACCGGGATTGGCCCGCAGCCGGAGCAGGATGCTCCGTCAGGCACGTCCGGTTGGATACGTCGAGTCTGTCGGGGAGAGACCGGCATGGTTCCGGCAATCCACACTATACCATGACCGAGGGGCTCCGCAATATTGACACCAGCTGCTTTACCGCCGCACCACTGGCCCGCTGGGTACATAATACGATGCGACTGGCACGGGCGGCATCATGCCTCGCGGGGCTGGTGGTGACGGCCTGCGACGGCGGAGTACCGCCCCCGCGGCCGGATCGCGCGCCCGCTGCGTCCGACACGACGTCGGCAGGCGGGCAGCCGGCCGCCGGGCTTCCGGCCATGGCGATTACGGTAGACGACCTGCCGTGGATCGGCGCGGTGAGGCCCGGTGAGACGCAGGGCGATGCACTGCAGCGCCTTATTGACGCCCTCGTCGCCCGGAACGCGCCCGCCATGGCGTTCCCCAACTGCGCCCGGCTGGGTGCCGGCGCGCCCTCGGTGCACCGCTGGGTGGCCGCAGGGCTCGACGTGGGCAACCATTCCGCCGGCCATCTCGACCTGAACAGCGCACCCCTGGCGCAATGGCTGGCGGACGTACGGAGCTGCCACGACGTCGTCAAGTCGCTGACGGGTGCCAACACCGTCTGGTTCCGCTTCCCGTTCCTGCACCAGGGGCCCACGGCGGAGCGGCAGGATGCGGCGCTGGCGCTGCTGCGGGAACTGGGCTCACCCATCGCCCACGTGTCCATCGACACCTCCGACTGGATCCTGGCGGTGGCGTACGGCGAAGCCGTCCGCGCCGGCAACGCCACCCGGGCGGACTCCATCGGTGCTGCGTTCGTGCAACACGTGCTGCGTGCCGCGGAGCACTACCAGGAGGTCGCCCGGCGGAAGGTCGGCAACGACGTCGCCCACGTCCTGCTGCTGCACGCCAACCTCCTCGTCTCCGACTACATCGGCCCTCTGCTGGACGAACTGGCGGGGCGTGGCTTTCAGTTTGTCAGTGTGGCTGCAGCGCACCAGGACCCCGTCTACCGCAGGAGGGACGAGTACACGGGTGCCGATGGCCTGTCCTGGCTGTACCGCATGGCGCCGGCGACGCCGGAGGAGAAGGCGTGGGATGACGCGGAGGCGGCGCAGCTGCGGGCTCAGTGGCGGTAGCGGTCGGATGTCGGCTGATCGCGGGTCTGCCGCGCCGCGCGTGAGACGCGCTGGACGCGGCCCCGCCGCGACTCCCGCTACCGCCGCGGCACCATCAGCGGGTGCAGCCGGGTGTATTTCACGATCCGCCTCTGGGAGACCTCGGCGCCGTAGATGTTGCCGTCCCGGTCCACCGCCACACCCTCCGGCCCGCTGAAGCTGTTCACGTTCAGGTTCGGCCGGTTCCACGTCTCGGGGATGAAGTGGAAGACCCAGCCGTCCCGGGCGTCGCCGATGCGGATGCCCCGCTCCCAGCCCGCGTTGCGCTGGCCGGTGAACTGGTTCGCTGCCGGGCCTGACTCCGAGTCGGCCACGTAGATGATGTCGT
>DATHVP010000097.1:0-19344 GCA_035461245.1 Longimicrobiales bacterium
TGGACAGGCGCAGGTCCGCCAGGTGCATGAGCCGGCGCAGCCGTCCCAGCTGGCCGTCCGCGGGTTCGTCATCCTGGCGCAGGCGCGCCTGCGCCCGCTGCAGGAGCGGTGCGCTGAAGTCCGAGTGTGTGATGAGGCCGATGAGTTCCGGGTAGTGGGTGAACATGCCCTCCCGGCCGAAAGCCTCGTCCAGAATCCTGCGCACCGTGGCGCCGGTGGTGAAGTACAGGACGGACGCTGCGAACACTGGCAGCAGCCAGAACGCCCGGTCCAGCACACCGGCGAGCTGCAACCCCAGTAGTGCAAAAGCAGACAGGGGGAGCAGCCAGGCCAGCAGCCGCAACCACGTGTGTCCCGTCAGCCACGTGTCCCGTTCTGCCCACGCCAGGAACCGCTCCACGTCGCCGTGGCGCACCGCGCGCGTGCGGCGGCCGTTGATGGCCAGGGCGTCCCGGAGATCGTGCAGCGGCGCCAGCTCCCGCACCGCCGCCTGCCGCTCCATGATGACAGGCGGGGCCGCCGGGTTCAGCAGCCACGCCTCCAGCGTGGCCGCGCCCATGGCGCTGCCCGCCGGGCCAAGGATCTGCGTGATGGCGGCCCGGCCGAAGATGTCCAGGTCCGCGGCGTACGCATGATTGGCCGCCGCCGCTGGGGGTGCATGCTGCGGCAACTCGTCCCACGCACGGTCCAGGCGGTGCAGTCCCGCGCGGTTGACCGCCACCAGCTGGCGGTGCCACTCCTCCCGCCGGCGCAGCCGCACATGCATGACCACCAGCACCACGAACACCGCCAGCAGCACGGCCGCCAGCCCGATGCTCACCGGGCCCGGTCGGCGCTCCACGAACAGGCCGGCGACCACCAGGGCCGCGAAAACCAGGACCCGGCCTTGAGAGAGGCGCCGGGAGCGAGCGGCGAGGTCGTCGCATATGCGGGTGAATCGGGCAATGCGCCCCTCGTATGCCTGCCGGGGCGTGCCGGCTGCAGCCTGGTCATTCATGCCGCGAAGTTAGACGGGCCGCGTGTGCTCCGCGAGGTCCGGCACCATGAATCCGTGCGGCGTGCGTCGGGACGGCTGTGCGGCCGGGCGCCCCGGCGCCCTGACGTGGTTGCGGCCCTTGACGTGCTGGCGGCCGCGGCGCTATCATACAAACGTATGAATAACGAGGGCGAGACACGGGATGCGCTGGTGCAGGCGGCGCGAGGGCTGTTCGCACGACACGGCTACGAGGGCACGTCCGTGCGGGCGGTGACGAGCGCGGCGGGCGCGAACCTGGGTGCCATCACGTACCACTTCGGGTCGAAGCGCGAGTTGTACGACCGGGTGGTGGCCAGTGTGGTGGCGCCGCTGGCGGACCGGGTGGCGGCGGCGGTGGCGACAAGCGGCCCTGTGCTGGACCGGGCGGAAGGTGTGGTGCTGGCGTACTTCGACCACCTGCGGGCGAACCCGGACCTGCCGCAGCTGATGATGCAGGAGCTGGTACTGAGCGAGGCGCCCCCGGTGGCGGTGGCAGAGCCGCTGAAGCGGGTCCAGGGGGCGCTGGCGGCGCTGGTCCTGGAGGGTCAGGCGCAGGGAGTGATCCGCGCGGGGCCGGCGCCGGTGCTGGGCATCTTCATCCTGTCCGTGCCGGTCCATCTCGCGATCCTGCACCGGGCGCTGAAGGCGCATACGGGCCTGGACCTGCTGACCGGCGAGGCGCGGGACGAGGTGGTGGCGTCTGCGGTGGCATTTGTCCGGAGCGGACTCGCGGCGGAAACGGCCTGAGGGGGTGAGTCCATGGAACGAATGAAGCGGGTGCGCGTGGCGATTGTCGTTGTGGCGCTGGCCCTGCTGGCGGTAGCGGGCTGGTACGCCCGCGGTACGGACGGCGAGTCGGGCCTGGTAGCGACGGGCACGGTGGAAGCGACGACGGCGGACCTGGGCTTCCAGGCGGGCGGGCGCATCGAGGCCGTGCTGGTGGTGGAGGGCGAGGCTGTTGCGGCGGGCCAGGAGCTGGCGCGTCTGGAATCGGCGGAGCTGCGGGCGCGCCGGCAGGCGGCGCAGGCACAGCTCGAGGCAGCCCGTGCACTGCTGGCGGAACTGCGAAGCGGCACGCGCCGCGAGGAACTGATGGCGGCCCGGGCCGCGGAGGAAGCGACGCGCCACCAGCTTGCCGAGGCCACCCGGACCGTGGAGCGGATGGCGGCGCTGGAAGCTGGCGGCGCCGTGAGCCGGGAGGTGCTGGACCATGCCGTGACGACCATGGACGTGGCCCGGTCCCGGCACGCCCAGGCGGCGGAGCAGGTCCGGCTGCTGGAGGCGGGCCCGCGGCCGGAGCGGGTTGCGGCGCAGGCGGCGGCGGTGCGGCAGGCGGAGGCCGCGGTGGCGCAGGTGGACGCTGCCCTGCAGCATGCGGTGGTCCGGGCGCCGTTCGCGGGGGTCGTGACGGTGCGGCACCGCCAGCCAGGCGAGGCGGTGCAGCCGGGGGCGCCGGTTCTGACAGTGACGGACCTGTCGGACCGCTGGGTGCGGATCTACGTACGGGAGGACCGGGTCGGCGCCGTTTCGCTGGGCACGCCGGCGGGGGTGGTGTGGGACGGTGCCCCATCGGTGCGTCATGCCGGCCGGGTCACGTTCATCGGTAGCGAGGCGGAGTTCACGCCGCGCAACGTGCAGACTGCGGAACAGCGGGTGAAGCTGGTGTACGCGGTGAAGGTGGCGGTCACGGGAGACACGGCGCTGGTGCTGAAGCCGGGCCTGCCCGTTGATGTCACGCTGCATCATGATCCGTGACGCGGCCGTCGCTGCTGAGGCGCTGACGCGCCGGTTCGGCAGCAGCCCGGCCGTGGACGGCGTAAGCTTCACGGTCGGCCGGGGCGAGCTGTTCGGGGTGGTGGGCCCCGATGGTGCCGGCAAGACGACGTTGCTGCGGATGCTCGCCGGTGTGCTGCCGCCGACGTCGGGAGAAGCGACGGTGCTGGGCCACAGCGTGGCAAGCGAGCCGGAGCGGGTGAAGCCGCACATCGCGTACATGGCTCAGCGGTTCGGCCTGTACTCCGACCTGACGGTGCGGGAGAACCTGCTGTTCTACGCGGACCTGTACGAGGTGCCGCGGGCGGTTCGTGCAGAGCGGATGGAACGGCTGTTCCGCTTCTCGCGTCTCGGCAACTTCCAGGACCGGCTGGCGGGCCAGTTGTCCGGCGGCATGAAGCAGAAGCTCGGGCTGTCGTGCGCCCTCATCCACCACCCGGAGGTCCTGCTGCTGGACGAGCCGACGTTCGGCGTGGATCCCGTCTCCCGACGGGAGCTGTGGCTGATCCTGCAGCAGATGGTGGCGGACGGGATGACCATCGTCCTGTCCACGTCATACCTGGATGAAGCCGAGCGGTGCGACCGCGTGGCGCTGCTGGACGCCGGGCGGATCCTGGAGCTGGATCGGCCTGCAACCCTGACGGGCCGGCTGGAAGGCCGGCTCATCGCGTTTCGGGGCTCGCATCCGCGCCAGCTGCGGGACGCCCTGCTGGGCCTGGCCGACGTCTCCAGCGCCGCCATCTTCGGCGACAGCGTGCACGCCGTGCTGCGGGACGGCGGTTCGGCCGGAGCCGTGGCTGACGCGCTGGGCGCAGGTGGCATGCGCGCGGATCCGGTGGCCGTGCGGGTCTCGCTGGAGGACGTGTACATCTCGCTGCTGCAGGCGGCCGGTCCGCGCGTAGCCGCGGGTGCAGGCGTGGCAGCCGGCGGGCCAGTCGGCGCTGCAGCCTTCGGTGCCGGGCCAGGGGAACCAGGCGATGACTGACGCCATCGCGGTCGAACGCCTGAGGCGCAGCTTCGGGGACTTCACGGCCGTGGACGACGTGAGCTTCAATGTGGTGCGTGGCACCGTCTTCGGCTTCCTGGGGCCCAACGGCGCGGGCAAGACGACGACCATCCGCATGCTCACCGGGCTGCTTCCGCCGACGTCGGGCCGGGCGCTGGTCGCCGGGCACGATGTGTCACGGCACGCGGCTGCCCTGCGCCGCGCCATCGGCTACATGTCGCAGAGCTTCTCGCTGTATGGCGACCTGACGGTGAGCGAGAACATCGAGCTTTTCGCGGGCCTGTACGGCGTGCGTGGCGACCGCTACCGGTCACGCCGGGAGTGGGTCATGGAGATGGCCGGCCTGGCCGGCCGTGAGCGGGACCTGGCCGGCGCCCTGCCGCTGGGCTACAAGCAGCGGCTGGCCCTGGGCTGCGCCGTGCTGCACCAGCCGGAAGTGCTGTTCCTGGACGAGCCGACATCGGGCGTGGACCCCCTGGCCCGCCGGTCATTCTGGGACATCATTGCCGACCTTGCAGGGTCAGGCACGACGGTGCTCGTGAGCACGCACTACATGGAGGAGGCCGAGTACTGCGACCGCGTCATCCTCATGAACCGTGGACGGATCATCGCCGATGATACGCCCGCCGGCCTGCGCGGCGCCACCGGTGAACGCATCGTCGAAGTGGACGGCGTCGACGCGGAGGCAGCCGCCCGGGCACTGGCGGTATCACTGCCCGCGGCGGACACCGTGCCGTTCGGCCGGTCGCTGCGGGTAGCGCTGCCCGCGAGCGGTTCGCCCGTGCCTGCCGGCCCGTTCACGGCGGGTCAATGGGACGCGGCCGGCCAGCCGGTGGGGGAAGACCCGGTGGCGACGGCCGTTGCCGGGGCGCTGCGGGCGGACGGCTTCACCACGGCGCGCCTGCGGGTGGTGTCCCCGTCCCTCGAGGATGTGTTCGTCTCGCTGGTGCGCCGGGGCGGCGGCGCGGTGGACGGGTAGCCATGCTGAGCGCGATGCGCACGCGCGCCATGGCGCGCAAGGAATGGCTGCAGCTGCGTCGCGATCCTCGCAGCATGGCGCTGGCGTTCCTGGTGCCGGTCCTGCTGCTGCTGTTCTTCGGCTACGCCATCACGTGGGACGTGAGTGAGATCCGGATCGCAGTGCTGGACCTGGACCGCACGCCCCGGAGCCGGGCGCTGGCGACGGCGTTCGAGGCGAGCGGCTACTTCCGTGTGGTGTCGCGGCCGACCAGCCAGCGTGAGGCGGATGCCCTGCTGCAGCGTCGCCAGGTGACGGCGGTCCTGTCCATCCCATCGGGCCACGCCAGGGACCTGGGCCGTCCTGCGCCGGCGCCCGTACAGCTGCTGCTGGACGGCAGCGACGCCAACACGGCGACCATTGCACTGGGGTACGCGGACGCCATCGTGAGCCGCTACTCGAGGGACGTGCTGCTGTCGGGCCGGCCGCCGGGTCAGGCCGTACAGCCGCCCGTGCGGGCCGAATCCAGGGTCTGGTACAACCCTGCGCTGGAGAGCCGCAACATGATTGTGCCGGCGCTGGTGGCGGTGATCATGTCCATCATCGCCGCGCTGCTAACGGCACTGACCATCGCGCGGGAGTGGGAGCGGGGCACCATGGAGCAGCTCGCGTCCACGCCGGTCCACCGGCTGGAGGTAGTCGTCGGCAAGCTGCTGCCGTACC
The DNA here is from genome assembly GCA_035461245.1 of Longimicrobiales bacterium. Taxonomy (GTDB): domain Bacteria; phylum Gemmatimonadota; class Gemmatimonadetes; order Longimicrobiales; family RSA9; genus SH-MAG3. The sequence continues at coordinate 5,476 of DATHVP010000097.1, forward strand.
TGGGCATCGGCGCATTCAACGTGGCGTTCATCACGGTGGCGGGCATCCTGGTCTTCCATGTGCCGTTCCGGGGCAGTGTCCTGCTGCTGGGCGTCATGACCCTGCTGTTCCTGCTGGGTGCACTGGGGTTGGGCATGTTCATTTCCGCCGTCATGAAGTCGCAGGTCCTGGCAACACAGGTGGCCATGGTCGCGACGTACCTGCCGGCGCTGCTGCTGTCGGGGTTCCTGTTCGACATTGCCAGCATGCCCGCGGTGCTGCGGGCGGTGACGTGGATCGTGCCGGCGAAATACTACATCACGGTGACTCGCGGCATCTTCCTCAAGGGCACGGGCCTGGACGCGCTGTGGGTGCAGGGCCTGAGCATGCTGCTCTTCGCCACCGTGGGCATCGCCCTGGCGACGCTGGCGTTCCGCAAGCGGCTTGCGGAGTGACATGATGGACCGGTCGAGCGTCCAGCGGGTTGCGGCCCTGGTGCGGAAGGAACTGCGACAGATTTTCCGGGACCCGAAGACGAAGCGGATCATCTTCGCGTCGCCGGTGCTGCAGCTGCTGCTGTTCGGGTACGCCGTGACAACGGACGTGCGGGATGTGCCAACATACGTCGTGGACCTCGATCGCACGGCCGAGTCCCGCGGCGTCGCCGACGCCCTCACCGCGTCGGGCTACTTCAGTATCATCGGCAGTTCGACGCGGGCCGCCGACCTGGAGGACGCCCTCGATGCCGGCAAGGCCGTTGTCGGCATCCATATCCCCGTGGGATTCGCCCGGGACGTGCATGCGGGTCGTGGTGCCACCGTGCAGGTCCTCGTGGATGGCAGCCAGTCCAACACGGCGACGGTGGCGCAGGGTCATGCCGGGCGCGTGATCCAGGAGTACGGGATGGCCGGCCGACCCGCGGCGGCCGGCGTGGCCCTTGAGGCCCGGGCCTGGTTCAACCCGGGCCTCGAAAGTCGCCTCTACAACGTGCCGGCCATCATCGGCGTCCTGCTGCTCCTGATGTGCATGCTGCTGACGGCGCTGACGGTGGTGCGGGAACGGGAGCTGGGCACCCTGGACCAGCTCATGGTCGGGCCGCTCACGCCGGGCGAGCTGATGATGGGCAAGACGCTGCCCGTTGCCCTCATCGCGGTCATTGACCTCGTCATCATCTTCGTGGTGGCACTGCTCTGGTTCCGCGTGCCGTTCCACGGCAGCATTGCCGTGCTGCTGCTGGCCTCGACGCTCTACATCCTGACATGCCTCGGCCTCGGCCTCTTCATCTCGACCATCTCCAGGACCCAGCAGGAAGCCTTCATGACAATGTTCCTGATGATGCTGCCACTGGTGATCCTGTCCGGCTTCATGTATCCGGTGGAAGCCATGCCACCGCTGTTCCAGCACCTGACCCAGTTGAACCCGGTGCGACACTTCCTGCAGGTCGTTCGTGCCATATTCCTGCGTGGCGACGGCGTCGCTGAGCTATGGCTGCACTTCGTCGCCCTCGCTATCATGGCGGGCGTCGCGCTCGGGGCATCGACAGCGCGGTTCCGGTTCAACGCCTGACAGGCTGGAGCAACAGACATGAAGCGACTGATCGCGGGCGCCGTGCTGGCACAGGCCGCATGGTCCGTCCCGGCCGCGGCGCAGGCGCCGCCGGACACGGCACGCGTCCGTATTGACGCCATCATCGTGGAGTCCACCCGGGCGGGCCGGCTGCCGGAGGACGAGCCCTTGCGGGTGGAGGTGGTGGGCCGGGAGGAGATCGAGGAAAAGCTGCTCATGACCCCCGGCGACATTGCCATGCTCCTCAATGAGATGGGCGGTGTACGCGTGCAGCAGACGGCGCCGGCGTTCGGCGGGGCGGCCGTCCGCATTCAGGGCATGCGTGGCCAGTATGCCCAGATCCTGGTGGATGGCCTGCCGCTGCACGGCGAGGCGACGGGGCTGGGGCCGCTGCAGATTCCGCCCATGGACCTGCGGCAGGTGGAACTCATCAAGGGCCCGGCATCGGCCCTGTACGGCGCGTCGGCGCTGGGCGGCGTGGTCAACCTGATCTCTCGCCGGCCCGACGGCGAGCGCGAACTGCTGGTCAATGCCACGACGCGGGGCGGGCTGGACGCCGTGGCCTGGCTGGCGTCGGATGAAGCGGCCGCCGTGGGCTGGACCCTCGTTGCCGGTGGGCACGATCAGCCGTCGGTGGATGTGAGTGGCGACGGGTGGTCGGACATGCCGGCTCATCGCCGGGCGACGATCCGGCCCCGTCTGTTCGCGTCCAGCGGTGCGAGCACCGTCATGCTCACCGCGGGCGCCGTGGTGGAACAGCGCACCGGCGGGTTCCAGGACGCGAGCACCGGCATTGATGCCCTGGATACCCGGCGCGCGGATGCGGGCCTGGTGGCGGCGACGTGGTGGGGGGCGCGGCGGGTGACCTTCCGCGGCGCGCTGGTAGAACAGCGCAACGACCGGGTGTTCGCCGGCCGCCCGGAACGGGACGGCCATTCGTCGCTTTTCGGGGAAGCCGCCGTTGCCGGTGTGCTCGGCGGCCAGACCTGGGTAGCCGGCACCGCCCTGCAGCGGGAGTCCTATCGGCATCGCGACGTGGACGGTGTGGACGAGGCAACGGTCACGCCCGGGCTGTTCCTGCAGCAGGAATGGTCACCGGCGGAATGGCTGGCCATGTCCGCCAGCGGCCGCGTGGACGTGCCCACGGATCATGGGGCGCTGTTCAGCCCGCGCCTGGCCGTGCTGCTGCGGCCGGGGGACTGGACGGTCCGCGTCTCCGCCGGCGCCGGCCACCACCTGCCCGGCTACTGGATCGAGGAAGTCGAGGCCATCGGCCTCGGCCACGTCGCCCGGGACCCACTGGCCGTGGAACGGGCGACGTCATACTCCGTGGATGTAGGGCGTGAGATCGGCGACGTTGCCGTGAACGTCACCGGGTTCACCTCCCGGATCACGGACGCCGTGGCGCTGCGCGGTGCCGGAACGGCGCACGCCCGTGTGGCGAACGTGCCGGGCATCACCCGTACCCGCGGCGCCGAGCTGCTCCTGAACGCGGACATCGAGCCGATCCATGCCATTGCATCCTGGACCTGGCTGAGCGCTACGGAGCCCGATCCGGACGGCGCCGGCCGCCGGGACGTGGCCCTCACCCCGGGGATGGCGGCAGGGCTGGTGCTGATGTGGGAGATGGAGGACGAGGCCGGCCGCGTGGGCTTCGAGACGTACTTCACGGGCGAGCAGCCGCTGCATGACAACCCCTATCGCGAGCGCAGCCGGCCGTACGTCCTGTTCGGCGTGCTGGCCGAGCGGCGGGTCGGGCCCGCGCGGGTGTTCGTCAACTTCGAGAACATCGGGGGCGTACGTCAGACGCGCTGGGACCCGCTGCTGCTGCCGCAGCGGGCCGCCGACGGGAGGCGCACCACGGAAGCGTGGGCGCCCCTCGACGGCCGGGTCATCAACGGCGGCGTGCGCCTGGACTTCTGATCAGCTGCCGGTGACGACCCGCTTCATGGCGTAGTTCGCCGGAATCGTCGCGTTCGGGCCGGACAGCTGGTTGATGATGGCCAGGTGGTCCATGGACACCTGCGACGGGTACTGCTGGTTGAACTGCGCCAGCGTCATGGACTGCGGCGGCCGGACAATGGTGATACGGTTCGGCCGCACGTTCAGCGCGCTCTGGTCCGTGAGCACGGCAAAGCTGCCGACACTGCCGCGGATCACCGGGTCGTACCGGGCGAAGATCTGCGCGGGCGAGTAGCCCAGGATCTGGTAGGTCCGGTTGTCGTGCCGGATGAAGGCGGCAAAGCCGCGGACGGTACCATCCTGCGTCTGCGCCTCGAAGAAGCCCGCCGTCGCGGGCAGGCCGTTGACCGTCTGCCGGCTCACCTGGCTGGCAGCGATGCCCTGCTGCCCGAAGAACCGGTTCGCCGCCTCCACCTCGGTCCCCTGCGCCAGGGTGAGTTGCATGACGGCGTCCTGCTGCGGGCTCACGGCAAGGACGGCCTGCGCGGTGTTCTGGGTCCGCCACTGGGCCGGGAAGCCGATGCGGAACCGCAGTTCCGGGTGCAGGTAGAGCTGGTCCCGGAAGAAGCCGTTGCGCGGGTTCTCGCCAAAGACCAACCCGTCAATGCGCGCCATGTAATCGTCAGTGCCCACCCGCGTGCGAGCCAGCGCCTCCTGCTGCCCAAGCTCCGCCAGTGCCTGCTGGATGCGCTGGATCCGCTCCTCCGGGTACGGGTGCGACGCCAGCCAGCTCGGGACGGCACTCTGACCGGCCAGTTCGCCGGAGCGCTGGAGCGCTGCGAAGACGTTGACCATCTCACGAGCGTCATAGTTGTGCTCGAGCATGTACCGGAACCCCAGGTCGTCGGCCTGTCGCTCGGCGTCCCGGCCGTAATGCAGGAAGAGGAGCTGCAGGCCACCGCCGAAAACATCACCGAGGCGCGCTACTGTGGGGCTGATGATGGAGCCGACGCCGAGTCCGATCTGCGCCAGCTGGGCCCGGCTGATCATGGTGACGGAGTGCCGCGCCGTGACGTGGCCGATCTCGTGGCCGAGGACGCCCATGAGTTCGGCTTCATTGCGCATCATGGCCAGCAGCCCGCGGGTCACGAAGATGAACCCGCCGGGCGCCGCAAAGGCGTTGGGCGTGGGGTCGTCCACCACCTGGAAGCTCCAGGGCAGTTCCGGCCGTTCCGATGTCCTGGCCATCATCAGGCCCAGGCGGTTCACGTAGTCCTGCAGCGCCTGGTCCTCGACGAGGCCCATGGCCGCCACGGCCTCCTGCGCCACCTGCCGACCCATCTCGATCTCCTGGCCCTCCGAGATGAGGGCCAGTTGCCGCTGCCCCGTCACCGGGTTCACCGCGCAGCCTGCCGTGACGCTCACGGCGGCCAGGGCGAGTGCCGGCAGGGCTGTTCTCAAGACACGCACGTCAGTGCTCCTGTTTTCTGTTCAATGTCCGCCATCGCGTGTGCCCGCGCTTTCGATCCGGGATGCCGAGGGGCAAGATCCACGCCCTCCAGCGCCGCGGTCCGGGCCCGCTGCGGGCCTCCACCCCTCTTTACCACGGGTTCGCCACGGGATGCCAGCCGTCCATCCCTCGGCCGAATCCCGGGCGTTGCCGGCGCCGTCATATCCAGTGAGCGCCGGAGCGCGTTCCGCAGCAACAGCAGACTACATGACCTGATAACAGGGGGTTCCCATGAGTTCCAGGATTGCGCAGTTCGTGGTGGTGGCGGCAGCAGTTTCCATGACGGCAGCCGCGCCGGCAGAGGCAGTACAGCATGACCCCAACCCGGTGGTGGTGGACCAGCAGCGGGCCGACGAGCTGAGGGCACAGGCGGAGGCGTACTTCGGGCAGCCGCAGCACTGGCGCCGGGCCGCCCGCCTGCTGGAGCGGTCCGCCGCACTGCGCCCGGCGGAGGACCCGGCGGGTTACTCCTGCCTGGTGCTGGCCGCGAGCCTGCGCGCCGCCACCGGTGATTACGCGGCAGCCCGACGCCTGTACGAAAAGGCCGGCGACCAGGCCATGGCCCGGGGCGCCGTCATGGATGCCGCGCATGCGTATATCGACGCGGCCCATGCGGCGACGCAGGGACGCAGCGTTGACGCCCTGGACCTGGTGGAGCGCGCCCGACTGCTGGCGTCCTCGCCGCTGCTGAGCGCTGCGCAGGCGGAGCAGATCACCCATCGCATCGCCGGTTGACGCACCGGGCGGCAGGCGCGCCCGGCGCCTGCCGCCTCTGCGTGGTGCAGACCTGCCGCCGACCGCTGCTACCGCGTCACGCGGTACGCGATGGTCACCATCCAGTCCGCATAGTCAGGGTCCAGCCGGCGCAGGGTTGCCAGGACGCGCTGCCGGAACGCACCCTCGATGAACGAGCCCTGCCCCGGCCAGATCCGGAACTTCACCCGGACGTAGCGCCACTCGCCGGGGTCGGCACTGAACGGACCCTGCAACTCCGGATCGGTGATGAAGACGGCCGGGTGCTGGCTGCGCAGCCCCCTGGCCACACGATCCACAGCAGTCATGACCTCGTCGTCGGGCACGCGTTCCGACAGCTGCACATCCACGAACGCCCGCACGGCACCGCGCCGGAACCGGCCGATGAGGCCGATGTTGCGGTTCGGCACATAGACAGTCTGGCCGACGAAGTTGATGAGCGTCGTGAAACGCAGCCCGAGCTTCTCGACGCGGCCGACCTGCCCGGATATCTCCACGATGTCGCCTACATTGAAGGCGTTGGAGAAGATGAGCGTCAGGCCGATGACCACGTCCTGGACAAGGCCCTGGGAACCGAAACCGACGGCCAGGCCGATGACCGTTGCGGAAGCGAAGTACGTGCGTACATCGAACCACTGCAGTTCCCGGAACACGAGGCCGAACGCCACGAAGTAGATGATGAACGCGGCAGCGCTCACGACCAGCGTCGTGATGGTGGCAAGCTTCGGGTGCCGGCGCACGAACAGGTCGCGCGCGATCTCCGGCGAGGAGTCCGGCGTGACGATCCATTCCCCGGCTCGGCGCAGCCCCAGCACCAGCAGGTGGAGCACGGCAGCCAGGGCGAGGATGAAGGCAATGCGCAGCAGCGGCGAAGCACTGGTAGCCGCGCCCTGGATGGACGTAGTATCTGCGGCCGCCTGCAGCAGCATCGTCATGATGGGAGCCCGGTGTAATCAGTCCCGTTGCCGGGGGTCAGCCGGCCCGGGCGTACTGTCGGGGCGGCTGCTCCCGGTCATGGTCGGGAACATAGCGTTCCACGATCTGGCCGGCGAACGCGGCGAACTCCTCCAGCACGCGGGGCGGCGACGTGTGGCACTCACGCTGGCCGCGGGACGGCGGGGTGAAACAGAGGGTCACCGTGGTGTCGAACTCCGCCAGTGCCTCCATCTGCCGGTCGAACCAGTCGGGCGCGCCCGGGCGGTGCCAGTCACCCCACGAGATGCCTGTGCGCAGCTTGCGCACGCCCAGGGCTCGCAGCCATTCCACCGCCGAGTCCAGGCGCGGGTCCCGGAAGTGGAACCACTGGCAGATGCCCAGCCCGGGATCGAAATGCTGCATTGCGGGCTTGGGACTGCCGTCCGGCCGGATCAGCCCCATGTAGAAGTGGCGGTAGTAGGAACTGCCCTCGCTTTCCCGGTGCCGTGTCGTGGCGGACCATGTCGGCGGCAGGTCGAACAGGCTGTACCAGAAGACGCGGTCCACGCGATGCTTCAGCAGTTCGGCCGTGCGGCGGAGCCCGAAGACCTGTACTTCGTCAGCACCGAACGAGGAGGCCCCCACCTCCGTCACCCAGACGGGCAGGTCGGTAACCGCCTCGATTTCGGCGATCCGGTCCGGCCATTCGTCAATGGTCCAGTTGTTCCAGTCCAGCGGAAACCCGTGCACGGCGACGACGTCCATTTCCTCCAGCACGCCGTGGCGCTGGAGCAGCCGTACGAAGTCGGGGTCTATGGGCGATATGCCACCGAGGACCCTGGTCAGGTGCGGCCGCAGCGCCCGCACGGTGCTGCCGGCGAGACGGGTCATCTCGCTGAACTCCCGCCACTCCGGGTCCATCTGGAAGTCCCAGTGAGAGAGGTTGTTCGGCTCGTTCCAGAACTTGATGGCTTCAATCATCCGTGTCTCCGTCAGGCGGCGGGCTTCATGCGCAATGCGGTGCGTGCGTAACCCTCCAGCTGGCTGGCACGCCTGACGGCAGTGTGCTCCGCCAGGACACGACGGCGCGCCCGCTCGCCCACTTCACGCCCCTGTGTCCCCGGCATGTCCACCAGCCAGTCCAGCACGTCCCGTGACGAGCGGGGCACCAGGACCTCGCTCCCGACCCGGAACACCGTGTCCAGCCCCTCCCACCAGTCGGTGATGATGGGGGTGCCGCATGCAGCCGCCTCGAACAGTCGGACACTGGGCGAATACCCCGCGGCAATCATGGCCGAGCGCGTGACGTTGAGCGTGAAGCGCTGGCGGCAGTAGAACGTAGGGTGCCGGTCGGGCGACACGTGATCAATGCGCTGCACGTTCGGCGGCCACCGCATTCCGTCCGGGTACAGCGGCCCCGCCACGACGAAGCGGCCGCCACCCCATTGGCGGGCTGGCTTGGTGAGCAACCGATCGAGGGTCGGCTGGCGATCGTCGCTCCACGTGCCCATGTACCCCAGGTCCCAGCCCGGCTCCTGTCCGTCTGCGACCGTGCCGGGCAATGGATGATACAGGTCGGGATCGAAGGAGCAGTAAAGCGGCAGTGCGCGCTGTGCGCCATACTCCTGTTCGATGCGCTCCAGCATGGGCCCGCCGGTGAACGACAGGTAGAGCTGGTAGCGACTGATGAGCGCGGGGGCCAGGTACTCGAAATCGCCGCCTGCGAGTTTCGCCAGGGTGACCGGCGTGTCAATGTCGTAGAACGCGGTCACGCCCCGCGCCGTCCGGATGACCCAGTCGCCGACGGCTACGCCCTCCGGGACGTAGGATCCAACGATGACGACGTCGGCATCCCGGACGTCGCCCTCGTGCCTCCGCTTCAGCTCCGCCAGGTCCTGGTACAGCGACAGCTGGCAGAATGGCGGCGCCGCCATGTCCCTGTTGCCGGCATACCACGGCACCTCACGCTCCAGGAACAGCACGTCGTGGCCGCATCGGGAGAGCCCCCGGATCAGGCTGCGATACGTCGTCGCATGGCCATTGCCCCACGCCGACGTGATGGACAGGCCGATGAAGACGAAGCGCAGCGGCCGCTCTGTCATGGCGATCCCGGGACCGGCGTGACGGCCGTGGGCACCTGGCCGGTCAGCACCTGCTCCAGCAGCGCCGCGCGGTGGGCGTACGTATGCGCGGCCAGGACCCGCCTGCGGGCCGCCTGCCCGATGCGGGCAGCGGATCCCTCGTCCAGGCGGTCCAGGTACGCGGCGACGTCGGCGCCATTACGCGCAACCAGCACCTCATGCTCCGGCTCGAGGAACGCTTCAATGCCATCCCAGGCATCCGTGATGAGGCACGCCGCTGCGCCTGCGGCCTCGAACACGCGGGTGGGCGGCGAGAAACCGTACCGCGCCATGCTGTCCCGGTTGATGTTCAGGACTGCAAGGGGCGTGCAGTTGAAGGCGTTGTGGTCCCGCGTGTAGACATGCCCGACATATGCGACGTTCGGTGGCAGCGACCGGTCTGACCAACCGCTGCCGCCCAGCAGGAACCGGCGAGCCGGGCGCGCCGCTGCCACGTCCAGGAAGAACTCCTCCACGCGCTGCTCACGGTCCGGCAGACGGTTGCCGAGGAACCCGAGGTCCGCCAGGAACCGTGGGTCCGGCGCCACCGGATGGTGAACAGCGGGGTCGAGGGCGTTATAGACCGGCACACACGCCCTGGCGCCCAGCGCGGTGTACGCCCGCACCACGGCGTCGCCGCCGCCATACGTGCAGACCAGATCGTACCGGGGAATACATGACAGGAACGGGTCACCGGCATCGACATGCACCCGGTCCAGGGTGGCCGGTGCATCCACGTCCCAGAAGATGATGGAGTTGGACGCAGTACGCAGTTCGAGGACGGCGCTTTCCAGCATCTCGTCGAAGACGCCGACGCCGCTGGCCTTCACGATAACGTCGGCGGCACGCGCGTCGTCCAGCGCCCGCCTCACGCCCTCCTCGCCGTCGGCACTGTACACGACGACACGCGCCCAGTCGGGGTCGTCCATGTCCCGGTGCTGCTGGCGGCCCCATGCGTCCGGCTCGTAGAAGGTGACGCGGTGGCCCCGGTCCGCCAGCGCGCGGATGATGCCGCGGTAGTACGTGGCGGCGCCGTTCCAGTATGCGGAGACCAGGCTGGACCCGAAGAAGGCAACGTTCATCATGTGCTCATGACTGAGGGTGCCACCGGCCGCAGGCCGGCGACAATGTGCAGCAACTCGTCCACCCGGTGCGCGCAGGTGTGCCTGTCCAGCACCGTGCGCCGGCCGCTGACCGCGAGTGATGCAGCCATCTCCGTGTCATTGAGCAGGTCCCGCAACAGCCGCTTCATCTCCCCGCCATCACGGGCCAGGAGGTAGTCCTCGCCGGCACGGAACAGGCCCTCGGTATCCGCCCATGGCGCGGAGATGAGGGGTATGCCGCACGCCATGGCCTCAAAGGGCCGGATGGTGGGGATGCCAGGCAGCGAACGGGCGTACGGCCTGCGCGGCACGTGCACGGTAGCCCGGAACCGGGAGAAGACGCGGGGCACGTCGAAGTTGGCCAGCCACGAGCGGTACTCGAGGCCGTGCTCGCGCAGCAGTGCGAGGGCGTGGTCCGGGTAGCGGACACCGTACACGGCGCCACGCAGCTGGAGGTCATGAATGGGCTCGATGAGGAACTCGAGCAACTCGCGGGAGCGTTCGTCGTCGCCCCAGTTGCCGATCCAGACGACGTCGCCGTCAGGCCCGTCCGGCGGCTCGGGCAGCGGCCGGAACACGCGCGTATCGGCGGCCTCGTGCCACGTCCACGCTCGTTGTGCCCAGCCGCGTGCCAGGTACAAATCCCGGATCACGTCGCCAAAGGCCAGTACGCCGTCGTAATGAGTGAGGTCGCAGGCGGCCATCTCCTCCGGCGCCGTGACCGCACGGTGGTGGGTATCGTGGAAGAACAGGGAGAACGAGCCGCCGGCGGCGCGGGCCTGGCCGATGCGCTGCACGAGTGCGGGCTCGTTCCACTCGTGGACGAGGACGACGTCGGCGCCGTCCAGTGCCGCGTCCACATCCAGCGTCCTCGGGTCATGGCGTTCCACGTGCAGGTCGGGATACACGTCGCGGAACCTGTGGAGCGGGGCGGTCCCGTGTTCGGCGACGAGGTTGCGCACACTCCACGCGTCCCGGGCCTCGTATGCGCTCACGTCATGACCGCGGGCCACCAGCTCGGACGCGATGCCGCGGAGGAAGTGGGCATTGCCGTGGTTCCAGTCGGACAGCAGCGAGTGGCAGAACAGCACGATGCGCACGCCTACGGCTCCGTCGTCTCTGTGGTCGCCGGTGCGGTAGCCGTCGTCCCCGCCCGGGCGTCCGTCTGCAGTTCGCGATACAGGGCGTGATATGCTGCGCCCATGGCCCGGCCCGTCATGGCCCGGGCCCGGCGCCAGGCGGCCTCGGCGCGATTGCGCATGAGGAGCGGGTCGTCAATGAGACGGTTGACCGCGTCCGCCAGGGCCTCGACTTCACGGGCAGGGAAGTATGTGGCCGTGTCGCCCCAGACCTCGCGCAGTGACGGCAGGTCCGAGAGCACGAGGGCCGTGCGTGCCCGGGCGGCTTCCAGGGGCGCCAGGCCGAACGGTTCGTACAGGGCCGGGTGCACGAACACCGATGCCCGACCCATCCAGTGCCGCAGCGCGCCGGACGAGAGGGCACCCAGATGGTGGAGCCCGTGCAGTGGATGGCTAGCCCCGCCCGGGCCGGTGGCGGAGCCGGCGACGTGCACGGGCACGCGGATACGCGCTGCCGCACGGGCCAGCGTATCCATGTTCTTTGCCGGGTCCCACAGCCGTCCCGCGGCCAGTACCATGGTTCCCGGCAGCTTACGCTCCCGGCCGTAACGGCCGAACGCATCCCGTGCTCCCAGCGGCAGCATGTCCATGTCCATGCCGTTGGGGATGACCCGCCCGTTCCGTGGCATGCCGTACAGGGCGCCCAGTTCGGCGAGCATGGCGCGCGTCGGCGCCACCACGGCATCGGCGGCGTGCACGCCGCGTCTCACGTGCTGACGGTAGCGGTCCCATTCGGCGGGGGCGTCACGGCCGTGCACGGCCCGCCACCAGGAGCAGACGCACGAATGGGCGACCACCACCCTGGGTGCCGGGATGTCCAGGGCCGCATGGGCGTAACCGTTGATGTGCAGCACGTCCGGCTGCACCCGCGCGGCCAGTTCCTGGAGCCAGGCGCCAGCGGCGGCCACGTCCTGCCACGGGTCAGCCATCCATTCCAGCGAAAAGTCACTCTGCACGAGACGCAGGTTGCGGCACGCTCGCGCGTCATCGAGCTGCGGCCGTCCGGGACGAGGCCCCATGGTCGCCAGCGTGACTTCCACGCCATGGCGGCCCAGCGCCCGGCAGAGTTCCAGCGCATAGTTCCAGACGCCGCCCACGGCGTCCGCCGTCATGAGCACCTTCATCGTCCCAGCACTCCGTCCAGGGTAGTGGCGACAGTGATGACGTGTTCGATGTCAGGGTCGTAGCGCTGGCCGGTGGCCAGCCGCCGGGCCCACTGCTCCAGGGCGCGGCCGCCCCAGTCGTCAGGGGGTGACGCCACGGTAATGGCGGATGTACCCGTGCAGTGCTCGGCCACGAAGTCGTAGAACGAGCCGTCCACGTTGCGCATGGCCGCGCTGCCGGCGCTGCCGGTGAACGTGGCCTCGATGACGGCGTCCCGGCCGGTGCTGGATTCCCACGAGCACGCAACGCGGACAACGGCGCCGGACGCCAGTTCGATGGTGGCCACGGCGTAGTCCTCGCACTCGGCGGCGGTGGCAAGCAGGCGCTGGCCCCGGGCATAGCGCTGTCCATGGACGGAGCGGACCTGCGGGAAGTCCAGGACCCACAGCGCCAGGTCCACCAGGTGCGTGCCCAGGTCAATGACGCAGCCGCCGCCCGACAGCGCCGGGTCACGGGCCCAGCCGCCGTCGGGACCATATGCGTTGTGGAAGGTGAGGTCCGCGGCGTAGACGTTGCCGATGTCACCGTCGCGCACCAGCCGCCGGACCGCCTGCATGGCCGCCGTGTGCCGGTAGGACAGGTCCACGCCCAGCAGCCGGTCGGCGGCACGGGCCGCGGCAACCACGGTGCGCGTCTCCTCTGCCGTGCGCGCCAGCGGTTTCTGGCAGAAGACGGCCACTCCCGCCTCCAGTGCACGGATGCACTGCTGCGCATGCAGCGCAGACGGCGTGGCCACCACTATCCCGTCCAGTTCCATCTCCAGCACGTCCGCCAGCAATGGCATGCGGACGGCATCAGGCACCACCGCCGCGGCCTCCGCCAGCCGCTCCGCTGACGTGTCGGCAATGGCCGCCACCCGGCCGGCGCCGCTGGCAGCCAGCGATTCCATGCGGTGCCGCCCGATCCAGCCGACGCCGACAAAGCCCAGGCGCGGCGCAGCCGCCGGCTCCCACGGGCCAGGCTGCTGCAGCATCGTGCTCATGTCCGCACCAGCGCCTTCAGGAAGCCGTGCGGCCGCGTGCGCATGACGTCCAGCGCGTCGCCGGCGCGGTCCAGCGGGAATTCGTGCGTGTACAGGGATGCGGGGTTCAGCACGCCGGTCATCACCGCTGACACGGCTGCTTCCATGCCCTGCACGTAGACGGCCGGGTCCCGCTCATGGGCATTGATGACATCCAGCCCGCGCCAGTTCCAGAGGAACATGTTCACCTGCCGCGGGCCATCCTGGTGGAACCCTGCAATGACGAGGCGGCCCCGTTCGCGGGTCAGTTCACCGGCCACGTCCAGGGCGCGCTGCAGTCCCACCACCTCCATGACGACGTCGCACATCCTGCCGTCAGTGAGTTCCCTGACGGTTTCGATGACGGCGCCATCCTCCGCCATGGCCACGGTCTCGGCGGCGCCGCACCGACGGGCCACTTCCAGTGCATACGGCCGGCGCGACACGGCAATGACGCGGGCGCCGGCCTGGCTGGCCAGCTGCGTGAGCAGCGCGCCCAGGAAGCCGACGCCGACAATGGCCACCGTGTCGCCGGCGGCCACGGCGCTGCGGCGGAACACGTTCATGGCGCAGCCCATCGCCTCACCCGGGAACGGCATCTCGCCCAGTTCTTCCGGCAGCTTCACGACGGCGCGGGCCGCTGCCACGTCGAACTCGGCGAAGGCGTTCCCGGACAGGCACGCCACCCGATCACCAGTGCGCACGTCGGTCACTGACG
>DATHVP010000098.1:0-18044 GCA_035461245.1 Longimicrobiales bacterium
AGTTGCGGTCGCGCTCGAGTGGGTGCTCGAGGATTTGCGCGATTTCGCCGCAGGCGGCAGCCCGGTCACGGCAATCTTCCTGGATTCTTCTCTCCCAAGGGCGAATGGCAAGGCCGACCCTCGTGCGCGGCCGGCTGAAGGCATCAGGCGTGCTGCCATTGCCGCCGCGGCCGCGAACGGGATTCCTGATGCCGACGCCACAAGGCACCCGGCATGGGCCGCTTGCCGGTCGACTGCTCTCAATCCGGTTTGCCGCGCCGCAGGCGGGACCACGAGGATTTTCGTTTCGATGGTGGAGCGTGTTGGCGAGGACGTCGTGATCGTGCATGCAGGATTCCAGATGGTACGCCATTCCCTGAACGATACACAACCTGGCTGGTCGGATTCCAGGGGAGCCGATCTGCGGCTGGTCCGATCAGCTGGTGAGTGGAAAGTAGCAAGTGTGGATATGAGGATCGTGAGCTGAGGCGCTACAGCACACACGGCCCTCACCAACACTTCCCGGCATCTGTGCCGACACTTCGCACCTGCCAGTAGCAGGCACCCGCCTGTCAAGCCGTTGCGCCCGCAACCCGCCGGGCCTCTATTTCCCCGCATACACGATCTTACACCACCCGAACGCAGCACCCGGTGATACCGCAGCACCTCCGCGCCCTGAACCCGGAGCAGCGCCGCGCCGTCGAGAAGACGACCGGCCCCGTCCTGATCCTGGCCGGTGCCGGCTCAGGCAAGACGCGCACGCTCGTCTACCGCATCGCGCACCTGGTCCGCCACGAGAAGGTGGACCCGGCGCGCATCGTCGCCGTCACGTTCACGAACAAGGCGGCGGAGGAGATGCGCGAACGCGTGCGGGATTTTGCGCCCGACGAGGCGAAGCGCGTCACCATCAGCACGTTCCACTCCCTGGGCGTCCGCATCCTGCGCGAGCACGGCGAGCGGCTGGGCCTGCCGAGAAAGTTTGCCATCTACAGCGCCGGCGACCAGATGGGCGCGCTGCGCAGCGCGTGCGCGGAGATCTCCATTGACGACGACAGCTTCGACCTGAAGCGCGTCATGCGGCAGATCTCCGACTGGAAGACGCGGGGTGTGGAGCCCATGGACGCCGTGAAGCTCGTCGCATCACAGCAGGCCACCGGCACGCGCGCCGATGATTACGCTGTCCTCTCCGCCGACGCGTACGGCCGCTACGAGGAAACGCTGCGCGCGTGCGGTGCCGTGGACTTCGATGACCTGCTGCTGCTCACCGTGAAGCTGCTGCGCAGTGACGAGGAAGTCCGCCAGGCGCTGTGGAAGCGCTGGCACTACTTCATGATCGACGAGTACCAGGACACCAACGCCGTGCAGCTCGAGATGGCGCGGATCCTCGCCGGCCCGCGTCGCAACCTGTGCGTTGTCGGCGACGACGACCAGTCCATCTACGCGTTCCGTGGCGCCGACGTCGGCAACATCGTGGAGTTCGAGCGCCACTTCCCCGGCGCCACGGTCATCCGGCTCGAGCAGAACTACCGCTCCACGCAGCGCATCCTCGCCGCGGCCAACGCCGTCATCGCCGGCAACCGGCACCGCCACGCCAAGACGCTGCGCACGGAGAACGCCATCGGCGCGCCCATCGACCTGTACACCCACGAGAGCGACCAGGCCGAGGCCGAGGCCGTGGCCCGGGAGATCCAGGTCCGGCGCATGACGCGGAAGATGCGGTGGGAGGACTTTGCCATCCTGTACCGCACGAACCCGCAGTCCCGCATCATCGAGGAGGCGCTCCGCACGCAGAACATCCCGTACCGGGTGGTGGGCGGCACCTCGTTCTTCGAGCGAAAGGAAGTGCTGGACGCGCTGGCGTACCTGCGGGCGGTGGTGTCGCCCAACGACGAGATCGCGCTGCGTCGCATCATCAACTACCCGACCCGCGGCGTCGGCCGGACCACCATCCTGAAGCTTGCCGACATCGCCCGGGAGCGGCGCACGCCGTTCGGCAAGCTCCTCTCCGCTGTCACCACCGACGACGTCGGCAGCGGGCCCGCCTTCGCCGTGCACCAGTTCAACGAACTGCTGGATACCGCACGCAGGGAGCTGCGCGCCGCCGAGGCCGCCGCCACCATGCCGCCCATCCCCGAGGTCACGCCGCCGCTCGCCGCGTGGGCGAAGGCGTTCTTTGAGCGCATCGGCCTGGAGGACGCCATCCGTCGCGAGAAGGGTAACGAGAAGACGGCCGTGGCCCGGGTGGACAACGTCCGCGACGTCGTCGGCACCATTGCCCGCTACGAGCGGAAAGTCTGGCAGGACGCCGGCACGCCCGACTGGGAGCCGCCGAGCATGACCGACGCCCTCGCCCGCCTGACCCTCGCCGAGATGGACGACGAGGAGGAGGAGAAGGAGCTGGGCGGCGTCACGCTCATGACACTGCACAGCGCCAAGGGCCTCGAGTTCAGCGACGTCTTCCTCGTCGGCCTCGAGGAGGGCATCCTGCCCCACGCCCGCTCCCTCGTCCCCACCGACGGCGACGACGCCGGCTACGCCGATCCCCTGGCCGAGGAGCGCCGCCTCCTGTACGTGGGCATCACCCGCGCCCAGCAGCGCCTGGGCCTGTCCTACTGCCTCAGCCGCAAGCGCAACGGCGCCGTGGACACCGTGCTGCCGTCCCGCTACCTGGAGGAAATCCCGGCGGATCTGCTGGAGGTCCACCAGAACGGCACGAGCACCCTCACCCCAGAGGAATCCACCGAACTGCGCCAGAACTTCTTTTCCAGCATGAAGGAGATGCTGGGCGAAGCGTAGCTTCGCCCGGGATCGGGATCGTAAACGTTCAACGAATCGGGATCGGGATCGTAAACGTTCAACGAATCGGGATCGGGATCGTAAACGTAAACGTAAACGTTCAACGATCGGGAACGGGAACGTTTTACGTAACCGGGAACGGGGACGAACAACGGGGGTCTGGGGGCGCACCGGGTGGTTTCCCTGCCGTCTCCACCCGTTTACGTTAAACGTTTACGTTTACGATCCCGATCCCGGATCCGCTAAAATGACCATCGACCGCTCGACGCCCCAATTGAACTCGCTGTTCCAGGAGCTGATCCTGGACCACTACAAGAAGCCCCGGAACAAGGGCCAGATGCCTGACCCGGACGCCGACGTGCACATGAACAACCCCACGTGCGGCGACGAGGTGCATCTCCAGCTCCGGGTCCGGGACGGCGTCATCGAGGACGTGAAGTTCGTGGGCGACGGCTGCTCCATCTCCCAGTCGTCCATCTCCATGATGACGCAGCTCGTCCGGGGCAAGTCGGCGGAGGAGGCGCTCCGGCTGGCGGACCGGTTCACGGCCATGATGCACGGCGACGCCGACGCTGCGAAGGACAAGGACCTGGGCGAGATGCGGGCGCTGGCCGGCGTCGCGAAGTTCCCCGTCCGCGTGAAGTGCGCGCTCCTCGGCTGGAACGCCCTGGAAGAGGCGGTCGGCAAGGACTGACCGCCGCCGCACCCAGCCGCCGCCGGGCGGCCCCGCCGTACACCGCCCGTAGTAAGTCGCCCGTAGCAGGTCGGCCGCATCATGCCGCCCCCATTCGTCCCTTGCCAGCGGGCCCGAAATTCGGCAAGATCGGGCATCCGCCGCCGTGCCATCACTTCCATGACGAGGCCGTATGGCTCGAAGAGTCGCCATTGTGCAGGGCTGCCGGACCCCGTTTGCCCGGGCCGGATCCGAGCTGTCCCGGATGAGTGGCGTCCAGCTTGGCACCGTCGCCGTGCGCGAGCTGCTGAACCGGGCGGAGCTGGACCCGAAGGAGGTGGACCACCTCATCTTCGGCACCGTAGTCCCGTCCATCGCGGCGCCGAACGTGGCCCGGGAGATCAGCCTGGAGGCGGGCCTCCCGCCCACCGTCCCGGCCTTCACCGTGAGCCGGGCGTGCGCCTCGTCGGCCCAGGCCATCACGTCGGCGGCGGAGGCCATCATGGCCGGCCAGGCGGATACCGTGATCGCCGGCGGCACGGAAGTCCTGTCCGACGTGCCCATGCTCCTGTCCCGCTCCCTCCGGGACGCGCTGCTCTCGGCCTCGAAGGCGAAGTCCGTGGGTGCGCGGATGAAGGCGCTGGCGGGGATCCGGCCGAAGCACCTGGCGCCCATCACTCCCGCCATCGCCGAGCCGTCCACCGGCGAGACCATGGGCGAAAGCGCCGAGCGGATGGCCAAGGAGAACGGGATCAGCCGGGAGGAACAGGATCGCTGGGCGCTCAGGTCCCACCGCCTCGCCGCGCAGGGCACCGCCGACGGCCGGCTCACGGCGGAGATCGTGCCCACCTTCGTACCGCCCCGCTACGAGAAGGTCCTTGCCCAGGACAACGGCATCCGCAGCGATACCACCGAGGAGAAGATGGCGGCGCTGCGCCCCGTCTTCGACCGGCAATACGGGACCGTGACGGCCGGTAACGCGTCGCCCCTCACCGACGGCGCCGGCGCTGTCCTCGTCATGAGCGAGGAGAAGGCGACGGCGCTGGGCTACGAGCCCCTGGGCTACATCCGGAGCTGGGCGTACACAGCCCTCGCTCCCAGCGCCCAGTTGTTGCAGGGTCCGGCGTACGCCGTGCCCCAGGCGCTGGACCGTGCCGGGCTCGCCATGCAGGACATGGAACTGTGGGAGATGCACGAGGCGTTTGCCGCCCAGATCCTGTCCAACCTCCAGGCGCTGGACTCCGACGAGTTCGCCCGGAAGGAACTCGGCCGGGACCGGAAGGTCGGCATCCTGGACGAGGACAGCATCAATGTCATGGGCGGCAGCATCGCCATCGGTCACCCGTTCGGCGCCACGGGCGCCCGGATGGCGACGACCCTGCTCAATGAAATGAAGCGGCGTGATGCGGGCCTCGGCCTGATGAGCATCTGCGCCGCTGGCGCCATGGGCTTTGCCATGGTGCTGGAACGCTGACCGGCACGGCAGCGGCGCGGGTCACCCCCGACGCCGCGCCGTTCCCGTAATGAAAGGGTCCGCCCCATGAGTGCAGAACTGCTCGAGCGCGATGATATCAGCGTCTACATCATCGCGGGCGTGCCGAAATCGTTCAAGCGAAAACTCGCCGCATTCGTGGCCGAGGAAGCGAAGGACGACGAAGGTCAGGTCATGCTGCTGGACGATGCGCTGGCCGAGTGGGTGGTGTCGCGGCTCGCGGACGAGAAGCGGCCCTCGTCGAAGCGGACGCCGGCGTCGCGGGCGCTGTGGCGTGCCTTCAGCGCACTCTCCGCCGCACGGTACCACCTGCAGCACTCGGAGGAGGACGAGGAGAAGGTGCGGGAACTGCGCGCCCGCGTCGAGGAGCTCTGGCGCGAGACCAGCCCCATGTTCGACGAGACCGGCGAGCCGCTGGAGTAGCTCATCCCACGGGCACGTCTGCCGGTCGGACTGTGGCTGGGCCCGCTGCTGGCCGCGGCCACGCTGCTGCTGCCGCTGGATCCCGCTGATGCGGCGGCCCAGCGCACCGCCGCCGTGGCTGCACTCATGGCCGTCTGGTGGCTGACGGAGGCGCTGCCCATCTCCGCAACCGCGCTGGTGCCACTGGTCGCCTTCCCGGCACTGGGCATCCTCGCACCCGCCCAGGCGGCGGCGCCCTACGCGAACCCCGTCGTTTTCCTGTTCCTCGGCGGGTTCCTCCTCGCCCTGGCGCTCCGGCGCTGGGGGCTGCACCGCCGCATTGCGCTGGGCATCGTCAGCGCCGTTGGCACCCGCCCCGATCGCCTGGTCCTGGGCTTCATGCTCGGCACCGCGTTCCTCAGCATGTGGATCTCGAACACGGCCACGGCCGCGATGATGGTGCCCATCGGCCTGGCCCTGTGCACGCTGCTCGGCCCCGGCGGTGATGGCGCACCGTCCAACTTCGGCACCGCCCTCATGCTGGGCATCGCATACGCCGCAACCATCGGCGGCGTCGGCACACTCATCGGCACGCCGCCCAACGCCATCTTCGCTGCGGCGGCCAGTGACCAGCTCGGCCGCCACATCGGCTTCGCCGAGTGGATGATGGTGGGGGTGCCCGTCGTCCTGGTCATGCTGCCGACGACGTGGCTGCTCCTTGTGCGCTGGCTCTATCCGCCCGAGCCGCTGCAGCCCGGTGCCGGTGCACTGCTCCAGGCCGAGCGGGACGGACTCGGCCGCATGCATCGCGGAGAACGCATCACCGCCATCGTCTTCCTGCTCATGGCCGCCGGCTGGATCTTCCGTGAGCCGAAGACGTTCGGCACGTTCACCCTGCCGGGCATCGCCAGCTTTGCACCCGGCATTGATGATTCCACCATTGCGATGGCCGGTGCGCTGCTGCTGTTCCTCGCCCCGGCCGAACGCGGCCGCGCGGTTCTGACCTGGGACGATACCAGGGAACTGCCGTGGGGTGTGCTGCTCCTCTTCGGCGGCGGCCTCGCCCTGGCCCGCGCCTTCGAGACCAGTGGGCTTGCCCAGGCCATTGCAGGCGTCGTCGGCGCCCTCGGCGCCGTGCCCACCGCCGTCATGCTCTTCTCCGCCGGCGCGCTGTTCCTCGCACTCAGCGAACTCGCGTCCAATACCGCCGTCGCCGCCATGGCCATGCCCATCCTCGCTGCCACCGCCCTCGGTCTCGGCATCCCGCCGCTGCCCCTGATGGCCGTCGGTGCAATTGCGACGTCGTGTGCCTTCATGATGCCCGTAGGCACGCCGCCCAACGCCATCGTCTTCGGCAGCGGCCAGGTCACCATCCCGCAGATGGCGCGGGCGGGCATCTGGCTCAACCTCATCGCGCTCTTCGTCGCCGCTGCCGCAGGACTCTGGCTGGCGCCGCGTCTCGGTTGAGGGGGACCAGCCCAGGGCGCCGCCGGCGGCACCGGTCCATGGCGCCTGGCAGCAGCTGTCACTTCCGGGGCCCGTCAGGCGTTTATTTCACAGACGAGCCGGTGGGCACACTCAATGCATTAGTCGCCTCACAACGAGCCGTCCGACAGCAGCGTTGCACCAACCACAACGTGAGAGGCGCTTATCCGCACCCTGAGTGTCAGTCTCGTGGCAGTCGCCGCCATTGCCGCCAGCGTGCTCATTGCGCGAGGCCGGGAGGTGGGTGAGGCCAATCCTGCCGTTCCGCTGGGCGGTTTCCAGCCGGAAAAGGCCCAGCTGGACGCCATCCGCGCAGCCGGCTGGTAGCCGGGACCGGCTCGCCGCTGCAGAATGCCGAAGCGCGCTCGCCACAACTGTGGCGGGCGCGCTTCTGTCGTCTATCCCGTGGGCGGCGCGCCGGAGGCGGCGCGCCACGCGACGCTACTCGAAGTGAACGCGGTTCTTTTCGATGTAGCTGGTCCACTCGGGCGGCACGTCGGTATCCGGGAAAATGGCTGTCACCGGGCACTCGGGCTCGCATGCGCCGCAGTCGATACACTCGTCAGGATGGATGTAGTACTGATCCGGTCCCTCGTAGATGCAATCCACCGGGCAGACCTCAACACAACTCGCGTCCTTGGTCCCGATGCAGGGCTCGGCTATCACGTAAGGCATTCCAGCATCCTCTCAATCGGATTCTCGTGCGGCCCGTGGTACTCCGCACCTGCAGCCCGGAAATAGTGCAACGGAATCGGTGTGCGTCGCAAGCCCGTACCTATGGTCCATGGGGCGGTCGGAGCAGACGCCGCGCCCTGAACCCGTCCGCCCAGCGGTCGAGCCGCCGCCCGAGCCCCGGCGCCAGGAAGTGCGCCGCTGGCGCCCATACCGTCTCGACATCCGCATGGAACGGCGCCCAGGCCAGGTCAGGCCGCAGGTGGAGGTGCCGGGCATGGTCCAGCCGCTCGGCAATGGCGATGACGGCCGAATCCCGCGGCGCGGAAACCAGGTCCTCAAGCGTCGTGCCCCGGGCGGCGTTCGGTGCCGCCGACGCGATCCCGCGGGCTGCACCGCCCGCCACCCGTTCCAACTCGTCCAGCGGCGCGCGGAGCGCCGTGTCGAGGCTCTCGATGAACGCCGCCGCCGCCAGGGCCGCCGCGTCGCGGCACGTCGTGTCGGACAGCAGGATCAGCACGGTACGGGCGGGGTGCAGCAACCGAGGGTCATGATCATCCTCGATGAGCGGGTCCCGGACGGCCAGCACAGCGCCGACGGCGTCGCGGACGACCAGCGCGGCCTCGGTGCCCAGGCTATGCGCCGCCTCCAGGGTCACGCGTTCGACCATGGCGGCCGCCCGGTGCCGCAGCGTCATTACGGCCGGCCGGGCTGCCAGGGCACGTCGTTCACGCCGGCGACCTGGTTCTCGCGCCGCGCCAGCACGAACAGCAGGTCGGAGAGACGGTTGAGGTACACGACGATGGACGGTGCGACGTCGTCGTGTGCCGCCAGTTCGGTAACGCGCCGTTCCGCCCGCCGGCAGACCGTGCGGGCTACGTGAAGGGCAGCAGCGCCGGCTGAGCCGCCGGGCAGGATGAACGAGCGCAGTTCCGGCAGCCCATCCTCCGCCGCGTCGATCCAGGCCTCCAGGTCGGGGATGCGGGTGTCGGGCAGAGGCGGAAGCTGTGGCGGCGTGCGCCCCTCAGGCACTTCCGTGGCCAGGTGCGCGCCCAGGGCGAACAGGTCCGCCTGTACGTCAAGCAGCCGCCGGGCCGTCGCTTCGTCCGCCAGGGACAGCCGTGCCCAGCCGAGGACGGCGTTCAGCTCGTCCACCGCCCCGTATGCCTCCACCCGGGGGTGTGACTTGCGGACGCGCACGCCGCCGAAAAGCGCCGTCTCGCCCGCATCGCCGGTCTTCGTATAGATGCGCTGTACCATCAGGACACTCCGGGTTCCAGCAGTGACAGGGTGCCGGCGTCGGCAGCCAGCCGGCCGCGCACGCCCAGGGGCAGCGTCCAGTTGTCCGGCTCGTGGCCGAACGGCAGGTCGGCCAGCACCGGCACGCCCAGCGGCGCCGTGAGTTCCGCCAGCAGGTCCATGACGCCCTCGCCGCAGTCGGTGAACCGGCCGAACGCCACGCCGGCCACACCGTCCAGCGCGCCGCTCAGCGCCAGCTGCGTCCATGCCCGGTCCAGCCGGTACGCCGTCTCGCCCACATCCTCGACGAACAGGATGCGGCCGTCCGTGCCTAACGCCGCCGGCGTGCCCGCCATGGCCGCCAGCAATGCCAGGTTGCCGCCAATGAGGGTGCCCTCCGCCGTGCCGCCGTGCAGCACCCGCGCCGGCCGGTCCGCCGGCACCGGCAACAGCCCTGCCGGTTCCGCCCGGAACAGGACCCGGTGCAGGCACGTTTCCGTCAGTTCGGTGACATCGCTGCCGGCGTTGGGGCCGTGGTACGAGACCACGCCCCGGGCATGCAGCGCCAGGTGCAGTGCCGTGTTGTCGCTGAAGCCGATGAACGCCTTCGGCGCCGCGGCCACCCCCGACAGGTCCAGGCGCGCGAGTACCCGCATGGTGCCGTAGCCGCCGCGCAGCGCCCAGACCGCGTCCACGTCCGGATCGTCGAAGGCCGCCTGCAGGTCAGCCAGCCGCGCGTCGTCCGGCGCGGCCAGGTACGTGCCGTGGCGACCCCGGGCCGCGGGCGCCAGGCGCACGTCCAGGCCGAGGCCCGCGCAGCGGTGCAGGGCCACCTCGATGCGGTCCTCCGCAACCGGGCCCGCCGGCGCCACCAGCGCGACGCGGCTGCCTGCGGCCAGACGGTGCGGGCGACGGTGCGGCTGCTGGGCGTGTCCCGTCAGTTCACGTTCCCGGTTGGCGTGGTATCCGGACGGAACGGCTGCCAGTAGCCCTCGAAGACGGGGACGTAGAGGGCGCCGTTGCTGTCATCCGGGCGGGCGTAGTATTCGACGCCATGGTAATCGCCGAGAGGCTGCATCTCGGGGACGTCCGCCCGGACCGGCATGCCCGTCGCCCGGTAGGACCGGCCGTCGTGGAGGAGCGGCTCGCCCCGGGCGTACCAGTCGTGCCGGGTCAGTGAGTAGTAGATCCGGTTCGACGGCAGTGTCTCGCGGGGTCCGTCGCCCACATACACCGCCGTGTCCGCCGTCACCGTCTGCGCGGCTTCCGCCGCGAGTTCCGCCACCTGCTCGGACTCGCCGTCGGCTCTGCTGCAGCCCGCTGCGGTAAGCAGGGCAGCGATCACGGCCCAGGTAAGATCTCTTCTGCTCATGACACCCTGTCGTTGCAACGCATGTGCCGTATGCTGCCACTCCCGCGCCGCCGGGGCAACCGCCTCTCCGCATCGCGCCCATGGCGGAAACGGGCTATAGTGTCCAGTCCCTGCAACCACGGAGCGTCCCATGACACCTCTAGACCCCGGCTCCGCCGCCGAAGCCAATCGTCTTTACTGGGAGACCGAAGACTCCGTCGCCGAGATCGCCGACCGCATGGAGATCTCCCGGCGCGCCCTCTACGAGGCCGTCGAGCCGCTGCCCACCGGCGCAGACTGCCCCACGTGCGGCGGGCCCCTCGTCTTCGAGAACCGATCCGCCCGCACTGCCGGCGACACCACGTGTGTCGTGTGTGCGGAGACCGGCGCAACGGATTCCGACCTGCCCGTGGACCCCGTGCAGCCGGTTGACGACGACGAGCGGGTACTCCTCATCGGCGGTGCTGCCGTCGCAGGCGCCGCCGTCGGCGCGCTGCTCACGTTCGTGCTGGTGCCACGGCGGTGACCGCCGGCCTCGCCGGCGACGAACTGCCTCGTGTGGCCGATCCGGTCCCCGGCCCCGCGTCTGTTGCGCTCGCAGCGCGGCTGGCCAGGGTCGAGTCGCCGAACGTCACCCGCCTCGATGCGCCGCCCATCTTCTGGACGGAGGCCCGCGGCGCCTGCGTGCGTGATGCCGACGACAACATCTACGTTGACCTGACGGCGGGGTTCGGTGTCGCCAACGCAGGCCACGCGAATGCTGATGTCGCAGCCGCCATCGGTCGCCAGGCCGCGCGCCTGGCCCACGGCCTCGGCGATGTCTACCCGCCCGAGCCGAAGGTCCGCCTGCTCGAGCGGCTGGCCGCCATCGCGCCCGGCGAACTGCAGGTCAGCATCCTCGCCGGGTCCGGGGCCGAAGCCGTGGAGGCCGCTCTCAAGACTGCCGCCATCCGGACCGGGCGTTCCGGCGTCGTCGCCTTCGAGGGCGCCTACCACGGCCTGACCTACGGCGCCCTGGCGACGACATGGCGCTCAGATTTCCGCGCGCCCTTCGCCGCGCAGATCTTCGACGGCGTCCGCTTCGCACCCTGGCCTGCCGTGGACGACGACGTGATCCCCGCACTCGATGCCGTGCGGCGCATCGTCCGGGAGGCGGAGTCCTCGCCACACCCCATCGGCGCCATCATCGCGGAACCCATCCTCGGCCGCGGCGGCATCGTGCCACCGGGCGACGGGTTCCTTGCCGGGCTCCGGGACCTGGCCGACGGCGCCGGGACGCTCCTCATCTTCGACGAGGTCTATACCGGCTGTGGCCGGACCGGACGCTGGTTCGCATGCGAACACGCCGGCGTGGTGCCGGACGTCCTCGTTGCGGGCAAGGCACTCACCGGCAGCATCGGCATGGGCGCCGCCATCGGCACGCCTGATGCCATGAGCGGCTGGCCGCCATCCGGCGGCGAGGCCATCCACACGAGCACGTTCCTGGGCAACCCCATCGCCTGCGAGGCCGCCCTCGCCCAGCTCGCCGCCGTGGAGTCCGGCGGCCTGCTGGCCCGGGCGACGGCGCTGGGGGAGCGCATCGCCGATGCCGCCGCCGGCTGGGCAGGTCTGGGAGCCGGCCCTGCCCGGGGCGTCGGCCTGGTCCGGGGCGTGCCTGTCCCTGGCGCCGGGCGCGCACTTCGCGTCGCCGACCAGTGCCTCACCGCAGGCGTGCTGGTGCTGGCGGAGGGGCCCATGGCAGACGTGCTGGCCATCACGCCGCCCGCCGTCATCACCGAGGCCCAGCTCGATACCGCGCTCGACGTACTCGAGACAGCCCTCCGGAACAGCAGGGCGTGACGGGATCCGACCGGGACGCACCCTGCCGGATGCCACGCCCGCGGGTTACATTTCACGGTTTCGCGGCTGCAGCACCGTCGCACCGAGACTCGCCAGCCATGGAACCGTTGCATTGGCGCCTGCCCGGAAACAGCTTGGAAACGCGACATCGCCTGTCGTGCTGCTGACGGGGGCTACCGGCTTTGTCGGCCGCCACGCCACCGACGCCTTTCGCGCGGCCGGCCTGCAGGTCCGTGCGCTGGTCCGGTCGCCGGACCGGGCAGGCCACCTCCTGGATGCGGGCTTCGAACTGGTGCCGGGCAGCCTCGAGGACGGCGACCGCCTCGCCGAGGCATGTCGCGGCGTGGATGTGGTAGTGCACATGGCAGCGCTGACCCACGCCCGGACCGAACGGGATTATGAGCGGGTAAACGTTGCGGGCACACAGCTCCTGCTGGATGCCGCCCTGGCCGCCGGCGCCAGCAGGTTCGTGCTCCTGAGTTCACTGGCCGCGGCGGGCCCGACGGCCAGGGCCGGCGGGATCAGTGCGCAGGACGAGCCGCGGCCGCTTACTGCCTACGGGCGAAGCAAGCTCGCCGCCGAACGCGTAGTTATGGAGGCGGCGGACCGGATCGAGGCGGTGATCCTCCGGGCGCCGGCCGTCTACGGACCGTGGGACACGGACCTGTTCCACTTTTTTCGTATCGCGAAGTTCGGGCTGGTGCCGGTGCCGACAGGGCCGGAGCGACGGATGCAGCTGGTCCACGCCGCCGATCTGGCGGCTGCACTGGTCCGGGCCGCACTGGCCCCCGGCGCAGGCGGCGTGTACCACATCGCCGAGCCGGTGGCGTACGCGTGGGAGGATGTAGGACGCAGGGTCGGCGCGGCCGTGGGCCGTAGTGTACGACGCCTGCCGGTGCCCGCGGCGCTGCTGACAGGGTTGGCGGCGACCTCGGAAACCGCTGCCGCCGCCGTGGGGCGCAGTTCTATCTTCAACCGGGACAAGGCCCGGGAGATGCTTGCGCCCGGATGGCTGTGCGAGACGGATGCAGCGCGGGCGGAACTGGGATTCGAGACGCGGATCCCACTGGACGAGGGGTTACGCGCCACTGCTCGCTGGTATCGTGACAATGGCTGGCTGTAGGTACTCAGCGGGGGCGGCGCAATGCCCACTGGAGAGCGGATGAGTCTGTTCGAGAAATGTTACCGGTTCACGAAGGCCCGGGAGGTGCAGGCCGCCGGTTTCTACCCGTATTTCGTGCCCATCGAAGCGTCGTACGACACCGAGGTCGTCATCCACGGCGAGCGGAAGGTGATGGTCGGTTCCAACAACTACCTGGGACTGACGCATCACCCGAAGGTGCTTGAAGCGGCGCAGGCGGCGTTGCACCGGTATGGCAGCGGCTGCACCGGCAGCCGCTTCCTGAACGGCACGCTGGACCTGCATGAACAGCTCGAGGAGCGCCTGGCGAAGTTCGTGGGCCAGGAGTCGGCGCTGGTGTTCAGCACCGGCTTCCAGACAAACCTCGGCGTGATCTCTTCCCTCGTGGGCCGCGACGACCACCTCTTCTCCGACAAGCTGAATCACGCCAGCATCGTGGACGGCGCGCGCCTCGCCTTCGGCACGGTGCACCGTTTCCCCCATGGCGACCTGCGAGCGCTGGAGAAGGAGCTGGCGCGCACGCCGTCGGAGGCCGGGAAGCTCATCGTCACCGACGGTATCTTCTCCATGGAGGGCACCATCGTGGACCTGCCCGGCGTCATGGCGCTGGCCGAGTTCTACGGCGCGGAGGTGCTCGTGGATGACGCCCACTCGTTCGGTGTGCTCGGCGAGTTCGGCGGCGGCACGGCGCAGCACTTCCACCTGGAAGACCGTGTTTCGCTGGTAATGGCCACGTTCTCGAAGTCGCTGGCGTCCATCGGCGGCGTGGTGGCCGGGCCCGAGGATGTCATTCATTACCTGAAGCATCATGCCCGCGCGCTCATCTTCAGCGCCAGCAACCCGCCCGCCTCGGTGGCCGCGTCCCTGGCGGCACTCGACATCATCGAGCAGGAGCCGGAGCGCCGGGAGATGTTGTGGCGCAACACCCGCCGCATGCAGGACGGCCTGCGCAACCTCGGCTACGACATCGGTCGCAGCGAGACGCCCATCATCCCCGTGCAGGTCGGCGATCTCGACCAGATGTTCGTGTTCTGGAAGCAGCTCTTCGACGGCGGCATCTTCACGAACCCCGTGACGCCGCCCGCTGTGCCCGAGAACTCGTGCCGGCTCCGCATCTCGCTCATGGCCACGCACACTGACGATCAGATAGACTTCGTGCTGGACGCGTTCGCCAGTATCGGCCGGCGCATGGCCGTGATATGAGCGACGGCATCAGCGTGTCGCCTGTGTCGGGGCGCGCCGAGCTGGAAACATTCCTCCGGCTGCCCTGGCAGGTCTACGACGGGGACCCGCACTGGGTGCCGCCGCTGCTGTCTGACGTGCGCGCCGCATTGGACCCCGCGAAGCACCCGTTCCACCGGCACGCCGAGGTGCAGCTCTTCCTCGCCCGGCGGGCTGACGGCAACGGGACCGGTGGCGCGGGCAGCGGCAACCGTTCCGGCGGCGCACCCGTCGGACGCATTGCGGCTGTGGTGAACCGCGCCCACAACGAGTTCCACGACGATGCCCTGGGTTTTGTCGGGCTGTTCGAGAGCGTGGATGACCAGGCTGTTGCCGACGCGCTGTTCCATGCGGCCGAGGGCTGGCTGCTCGAACGGGGCATGGACAGTGTGCGCGGTCCCATGAACCTGTCCACCAATGAGGAAATCTGTTCACCTGGTGTCCTGGTGGACGGATGGCACCGTCCGCCCGTCATCATGATGGCGCATACGCCGCCGTACTACGCGCGCCTCTTCGAGGGTGCGGGCTACCGCAGGGCGAAGGACCTGCACGCCTTCTGGATCGAAGGCCACGAGGCGCCGCCACGCCTGAAGCGGGCGTACGACCGGCTGACACGGGACGGCAGTGTTCGGATCCGGCCGCTGGACATGAAACGGTTCCATGACGAAGTCGCCCTCATCCAGGACATCTACAACAGCGCGTGGGAGCGGAACTGGGGATTCGTGCCCATGAACCCCGCCGAGATCGAGCATATGGCGGCGCAGTTGAAGCCGGTGGTCAACCCGAAGCTATGCGCGATTGCCGAGGTGGACGGTGCGCCTGCGGGCTTCGCGCTCGGATTGCCGGACTACAACATGGCGTTACGCCATGTGAACGGCCGGCTGTTCCCGTTCGGCCTGTTCAAGCTGCTCTGGTACCGGCGCCGCATAGACACCGCGCGTACTATCACGCTCGGCCTGAAGCCCGGCTACCGCAACCGCGGTCTCGATGCCGCCATGATCACCCACATCTACATCGAGGGAAACCGTTCCGGGGTGTGGCGGAGTGAATGCTCGTGGATTCTGGAAGACAACTGGGACATGCGCCGCGGCCTCGAGCGCATGGGCGCCGTCGCGGACAAGACGTACCGCATCTTCGACAAGCCGCTGACGTGACGGCGCCCGGCGGGCCCGTGCTGGGCCTGCCACTGGATCGGCTGTTCGCGCTTTACCTGGCGGTGGCCGCCGTTGCGCTGCTGTTCCCGCACCGGCCGGGTGCATGGCCCGTGCTGCTGGCACTGCACGTCCTCGCCATCGCCGTTGCGTGGCCAATGCCGCCCATCCAGCACTCACTTGCCGGGGCACGACCCGGGATTCGGCGTGTCATCCGCGGGACCGCCGACTGGCTGCCGTTGCTGCTGATACCTCTGCTCTACACCGAGCTCGCCGTCCTCAATCGTGCCGTGCATGACGGGCGCTATTTCGACACGATGATCATCGCCTGGGAGCAACTCCTCTTCCGTTCGCAGCCGTCGCAGGAATGGGCGGCGGCGGCGCCGTACCTGTGGCTCTCGGAGCCGCTCCACGCGGCGTACCTGTCCTATTACTTCATCATCTTCGGGCCGCCACTCCTGCTCTTCCTGCGCGGTCGCACTGATGCGTTCCGACGTGTGGCCTTCGCGGTGATGCTCAGCTTCTTCGCCCACTACCTGTTCTTCATCTACTTCCCCGTGCAGGGCCCGCGCTACCTGTTCCCCGCACCCGGTGGCGAACTCGCGGCCGGCCCTTTCTACCAGGTTGCCCACAGGGTGCTGGAAGCCGGATCCGCCCAGGGCGCTGCATTCCCGTCGTCGCACGTGGGCGTGTCGGTGACCATGACACTCATGGTGATCCGGCACCTGCCCCGGCTGGCGCCGCTCATCGGTGCGCTCACCGCGGGACTGGCGTTTGGCGCCATCTATGGCGGCTTCCATTACGCCATTGACGCCGTGGCCGGCCTCATCCTCGGCGCATTTGTCTGGCTCGCCGCACGGCCACTGTACGACCGTCTGCTCTCACAGAGCCGGGGCCTTTCGGTACCCGCGGCGCCGTGACGCGCGGCGGCTGGCTCGGCGTGGCGGCCATCGCCGCCATCGTCTGGTTCAACTCCGCCGTTCTGGCCACGCCTGCCCGGTTGTGGACGATGGCGCTGCTGGCCGGGCTGCCCGCCCTCATGATGGTGCAGGCCCGCCACCTCAGGGAGGCCGGTCCACTCCCGAGGCGGGCGGCTTACATCAGTTCCGTCATCAGCCTGTGGCTGCTGGCACTCCTGACCTGGGCTGTGGCCTGGCTGGCAGGCCTCGATAACGCTGCACTGGGCCTCAGGCTCATGCCTGCGGGACCGCTGGTCGCGTGGACTGGCGGGCTGACCCTCGCCGGCCTGGCCGTCGTCTTCGCGTTCCACCTGGCCGGATTCCGCGAAAGCGGCATTACCCGCCAGCTAGTGCCCGTCACAGCCGCCGAGAAGCGCATGTTCCTCGGCGTCTCCGTCACAGCGGGCATCTGCGAAGAGTTCGTGTTCCGGGGCTTCCTGCTCTCTGTGCTCATCACCGCCTCAGGCTCGCCGGGGCTGGCCCTGCTGCTCAGCAGCGGGGTGTTCGGCATCGTCCACGCGTACCAGCAACCGGCAGGCGCTCTTCGCGCCGCAGTGCTTGGCGCCCTTCTCGCCGCGCCGCTGCTGGCCCACGACTCGATACTCCCGGCGATACTGGCCCACGCACTCATTGATGTCATCGCCGGACTGTGGCTCGCTCGGTACCTGATGCGCTGATTCCCAGGGACCGGCACACGCGTTGCATTCCATTCCCGCAACGGCAATCGCCCTGGAGGATGAAATGTCAACGCAGTCCCCGATACACAGGACCGATGGTCCCGGTGGTGCGGAAATCCCCACCAGCACCGCCATTGACGTACGCGCAAACAGTCCGGTCGTGCAGGCCGAGCCGGCGGTGGGCGACCTGCTCAAGCGGCTCGCCTCGGACAGTGGCGACCTGGTCCGCAACGAGCTGGCCCTTGCAAAGCTGGAGGTGCGGGACATGGCCCGCGAACTGGCGGCGGACTCGGCCAAGGTCGGTGCGGCCCTCGGCCTCGCGCTGGCCGGCGGCCTCGTGCTGCTGGCCGCGGCGGTCATCGGCCTGGGCCTGCTGCTGGGAGGAGGCGGGGCCCATTACGCCCTCTCGGCCCTCATTCTGGGTGGCGTCATGCTGCTCGTCGGAGGGCTCATGGCCCGCTCCGGCGTGGCCGGCCTGAAGAACCCGCCACGGCCGGATGAGACGGTAAGGAGCGTGCAGGAAACGAAGGCGTGGGCGGGCCGGGAAGCGCGGGAGTTCAAGGAGGAGATCCGTTCCTCGTGATCCCATGAAGCTGCTGGACCGGGGCAAGCGGATCGTCATGGAGGCGGTAGACGACAACATCACGGGAGAGGCAGCAAAGGCGACGTACTACTTCTTCCTCTCCCTGTTCCCCATGATCCTCGTGGCCTTCGCCCTCACGGGAATGTTCGGCGGCGAGGCCGCGTTCGACCACATCATGGCCTGGCTGGGCACCCTGCTGCCAGGCGCGGCCAGCGAGATGGTGGAGGGCGTGGTGCGGGAAGTCACCCACGGCCGCAACCCCGGCGCGCTTTCCGTGGGCCTGGTGCTCACGCTGTGGGCAGCGTCCAACTATTTCGCTGCCCTGGGTGATGCACTTGACGTCATGTTTGATGTGCGCGACAAGTCGAGCTGGCTGAGGAAACG
>DATHVP010000099.1:0-56592 GCA_035461245.1 Longimicrobiales bacterium
TGTGCGTGCCGTTCACGCGGATCGGACGTGAGGAGCATCGGGTCAACGTGAACCGGATCAGCAGCGATGTCGCCACGCTCCAGCAGGCGTTCCGCATCGCCGGCTATTTCAGTGCGCGCGTGACGCCGCGGGTGGAACCGCGGCCTGGGAGCGACGAGAACGTCGAGGTCATCTTCGACATCGAGCGAGGCGGCGCCGTCGTCCTGGACATGCTGCAGGTCACAGGCACGGAGCCGGTCATGTCCCCGGATTCGGTGGCGGCAGGGCTGCCGCTGCAGCCAGGCGACATCTTTCATCTCGGACGGTTCGTGGAGTCATCGGACCGGGTGCTGCGCGCGCTGCACCGCCGGGGCTACGCCCGGGCGGAGGTGCTGCGTAGCTTCACGGTGGACACGGTGGACAACCGGGCTGAGGCGGCGCTGGACGTCTACACGGGTCCGGTGGTGACGGTGGATGGCGTGATTGTCCGGGGCGCGCCGCACCTGGGGGTGGAAGGTGCGCTGCAGCAGGTGGAGATCGCTGCGGGTGACCTGCTGCGGCAGCAGGACCTGCTGGAGAGCCAGCGCAACCTGTACCAGCTGGACATCGTGTCACTGGTGTCGGTGACGGTTGCACCGGACTCGCTGCAGCTGGATCCGGCAACGGACTCCACGGCCACGGTGCTGGTCAGCATAGCCGAGGCGCCGTTACGGGTGGTGGAGGCCGCCGCCGGTTTCGGCACGGAGGAATGCCTGCGAACGGAGGCGAGCTGGATCCATCGCAGCTTTGGCGGCGGTGCCCGGCGCCTGGCGCTGCGGGGTTCACTGAGCCGGCTGGGCGTAGGCGAGCCGTTCGCCATTGGCGTGGGCCGGTGGGCGTGCCCGCAGGTGGCCGACGTGGGCTTCGGCGGCGACCAGTTCGATTATCGCTTCTCGGCGACGTGGACACAGCCGTACCTGTGGAGCCCGCGGAATCAGCTGCAGATCGGTGGCTTCGCGGAGCGAGCATCGGAACCCGGTGTCTACCAGCGACAGGCGGCGGGCGGTCAGGTGAGCCTGAGCCGGCGCCTGGGCGCCAGCTCCGGCGGCAGCGCACTGATCGAAGCGGAGCGGGGTTCGACGCGGGCGTCCCCTGCCCTGTTCTGCGCTGCGTTCCTGGTCTGCGAGCCGGCGACCATTGACTCGCTGGCCCGGTCCCGGTTCCAGGCGGAGCTGGGCGCGAACTACTTCGTGGACCAGGCGAACTCGCCCCTGGACCCGTCGGCGGGGTTCACGGCGCGGACCACGGTGGCCATCTCACCGCCGTGGCTGGGCTCGGAGCTCACCTTCTTTCGCTGGAGCGCGAGTGGCGCGGCATACCGTGAGCTGGGGGCCCGCCGCGTCGCGGCGCTGGGGCTGCGCATCGGCAACTTCTTCCGGACCATCACCATCAATGACGAAGATCAGTTCCTGCCGCCGGAGCAGCGGTTCTACGCGGGCGGTGCGTCATCGGTGCGGGGGTTCGACCGGAATTCGCTGGGGCCGGGGATCTACGTGACGGACCAGGTCGCCGTGGAGGATGGCGACACGGTGCCCGCCCGGACGCCCCGGTTCGTGCCCACCGGGGGGACGTCGGTGGCCGTGGCGAACCTGGAACTGCGCATGCCGTCACCGTTCTGGTCGGACCTCATCCGGCTGGTGGCCTTCGTGGACGCCGGCGCGGTGGGTACCCGAGCGCTGTGGGACATAGGCGGTACCGACTGGCGGGTTACACCAGGTGCCGGTGTACGGCTTCAGACGCCCGTGGGGCCGCTGCGGGTGGATATCGGCGTCAATCCATACGACCGACCCGTCGCGCCGCTGCTGTTCACGGACGCCACCACGGGCCGGGTCGTCCGCATCGCCGATGAGTTCCAGGCCGGCCGGCCGGATTTCTGGGGTCGTCTGCGCCTGCACCTCGGCATCGGCCACGCGTTCTAGCATGCGGCGTCGCTTCCTCTCCCGGGACGAATGGCCGCTGATGGCCATGGGTGTCATGGTAGGCCTGCTGGTGGCGTCCGTGATGATCTACTTTTTTGTCACGGGCGTTGGCGGGTCGCCACAGCCACAACTGGTGGACCCGGAGATGAGTCGTCTGGAGCGCCAGCAGCGCACCGGCGAACCCCCGGATGGGCCCGGCCGGGGCCTCATCGGCGCCCGGGAACGAGGGATCTGGAACCGCCTGGAACCGTTGCGCGTCGTGGCCCGCCCCATCCGGGGCCCGCTCTCGCTGACGGCCAGGAACCTGGTGTGGGACGACCCGTCCGGTACCCGGTTTGCCACGGCCGACCTGGTAACGGCGCGGGTGGACGCCCGGGCGGCGGCGCGGACGGATTTCCTGCTGGATGACGTGGTGTTCCGGACGCCTGTGGTCCAGCTCCGGCAGGCCGTGCCGCGGGGCGACTGGAACTTCCAGGCCGTGTTCGAGGAGTTGCTGGCCGCGGACCCGGATCCCCGTGGCCCGGTCCGCACCGTTCGCCTGCGCAACGTGCGGGTGGTGGACGGCACGGTGCTGGTGACGCGGCCGGAGCAGCGTTTCGCCCTGCGCGCAGTGACGGGCCAGTTGCCGCTGGTGGTGCTGTCCCAGCCGGGCCTGCCGGAGCCATACCTGCGCGTGTCCACACTGGAGATGCAGTTCGACCAGACGTTGCCTGAGCCCGCGCAACTCGCTATCCGGGCGGAAGATGGGCTGTTCCACTTCCCGGACGGCACCGTGGTGTTCGACGTGGCCACGGTGCTCCTGGACGGGACCCGCCTCGCCTCGGCGGAGGGCGTGTGGAACCCTGCGGACCCGGGGTTCGGGGTCACGGCCACGGGCCTCGCCCTGGATGTCCGGTTCGAGGACGTCGCATTCATGTTGCCGCCGGCCTTTCCGGCCACGGGCACCGCCACGTTCGCCTGGTCAGTAAGGCCCCTGCCCGGCGATCGCACGGAAGCCACGCTGACGCAGCTCGAGGCCAGGACCAACGGCAGCCTGGTGACAGGATCTCTCACGGCCAGCTTCGGCGAGGAGTTCTTCCTCCTTCGCGCGGCGGATCTGCAGCTGGACCCACTTCAGGTGGCGGTGCTGGAGGGGTTCACCGGTCCCCTGCCCTGGGGCGGTGCCCTCCGCGGTCGGGTGACAGGCGCGGACGGCGACATCAGCTTCGACCTGGCGGCGGCTCTCACGTCGCCGACGGTGGCGTCACCCTTTACGGTGGGGATCTCCGGCCGGGCGCTGCTCCGGGAGGACGAAGTCCTGCTGCAGCGGGCGGTCCTGGACCTGGACCGGCTGCCCCTCGCGGCGCTGCGGGCGATGGCGCCGAACCTGCCGCTGGAAGGCGCAGTGACGGGATCAGTCGTCCTGACCGGGATGCCGACGCAGGCGCCGCTGGCGGTAGACGTCAGGCTGGAACTCGGCGCCGGTGTGGCACTTCTGGAGGGGACCGTCGACCTGCGGGGCGCCCAACCCGCGTATGACCTGCGAGGCCGCCTGCTGGCCGTGCGGCTGCCCGACGTCCTGGCGCCGGAGGTGCCGCCGGTCTCACTGACGGCGAATTTCACGCTGGCGGGCTCGGGCTTCGACCCGGCCGTCATGGACGCGGCGGTCCGGCTGGACGGCCGCTTCGCGGGTTGGGAAACGGGGCCGGCGGATTCCGTCAGTGTTCAGGCGACGGTACGGCAGGGCGTGCTGGATGTGCAGACGCTGGGCGCACGGCTGGCCACGGCCGCCGTAACGGCGCGGGGCAACTGGCGGTTCCTTGAGCCGCAGAGTGGCGCCATCACGTACGCCGTGGACGTGTCTTCACTGCGCCCGTTCGGCCCGTACCTGCCAGTAGTCGGAGATTCCGTGGCCGCCGGCTCGATCCTGGGCGAGGGCACGGTGTCCGGGACCCTCGACCGCATCCGATTGGCCGGCGACCTGACTGCCACGGACGTCCGCGCAGGCCAGTGGCAGGCGGCCCTGCTGGTGGCGGAGTACGACATCGCCGCCGGCGGCACGGCCCTGCCTGTGGTTGCCGTCCAGGCCATGGGCCGGGAACTGGGTACGCCCACCGCCGGGGCATTCCGCGAGGCGACCCTGGAGTTGAACCTGACCTCGCCCAGGTTCGTCCTCCAGACCGAAGCCATCCGCATGGATGGCGGGCTGGTGGAAATCGTTGCTACGGGCAGTATTCCCGAGGATGGCCCGCGCATCATCACGCTCGAGCGGGCGCTGTTCGACCTGGAAGACGCCCGCTGGGCGCTGGCTGCGCCCACCACCATTCGCTGGATCGGCGACGAGTGGCACGTGGACGGGCTGCTGCTGGAGGACCTGGAGAGTGACGGCCGGCTGGCCGTGGACGGCCGGATCCTGCCCATGGTAGGCGTGGACCTGCGCTTCGAGATTGCGGCCCTGCCCACGGCCGACGTGCAGCAGCTCGTCGGCCTGCCGCCTCGCGTGACGGGCCTGCTGTGGGCGGAAGGCGTTGTCGTGGGCGCTGCCGACGCGCCCCACGTGCAGGTCCAGTTCCGTCTCGAGGATGGCGTCATCGAAGAGCTGCCCGTCCGCGATTTCTCCGGGACCATCGCGCACGCGGACAGTCTCACGCGCGTGCAGGCCCTGCTCTCCGTGGACACGGTAGGCTATCTCGACCTGGACGTGAGCCTGCCGTCCATAGTCCGCATCGGCGGCACACCCGTGTTCGAACTGGTGGACGGCGTGCCGCTGGCAGGCCGCCTCTCGGCAACCGAGTTCGGCCTGGCCGCCCTGGCGGCACTGGCGCCAGCGGATATCCGTGACGTGACCGGGCTTATCAATGCGGAGGTGGTACTCAGCGGGACGGCGGACGCGCCGGTGGTCGCAGGCGAGGCGCGGCTGGCCGGCGGAGCCATGCGCATCATGGACCTGAACCAGCGGTGGGAACAGATCAGTGGCGACGTCGGGTTTGACGGTCGCCGGCTGCTGATCAGGGACCTCCGCGCCCGCAGCGACGGCTGGGCCGTGGTGGGCGGGCACGTCGTGCTGGAACGCCTGGACCAGCCGGTGGCGGATATCACGGTGGAGTTTGACCGCTTCCGCCCCATGGGCGTCGACAACCAGCGGGACGCGGCCCTGTTCGGTCGCCTCGCCCTGGCCGGCCCGCCGCTGGGCCTGCGCCTCACCGGCAACGTGCAGGTGGATGACGGGTATGTCGTCATCCCCCAGTTCGGCAGCGGCCGCCGCCAGCTCGTGGACATCACCGGGCCGGCGCCGGTGATGGGTTCACCACTGGAGGGCATACCGGATCCGGGCGGCGGCGCCCTCGACAACCTCGTCATCAGCAATCTTGTCGTCGTTGCCGGCGATGGTGCCTGGTTCATGGCGGAGGAGGCCCGGGTCCAGCTTGCCGGCCGGCTGGTCGTCAACAAGGTGGGCACGGCGTTCCCGGTGACAGGCACCCTGACCGGCAACCGGGGGCAGTACACGCTGCTGGCCGGACCCCTGGTACGCCGGTTCGACATCGTGGATGCCAGCGTGCGCTTCCTGGGTAACCCGGAGCCCAACCCCGTGATTGACATTACCGCCCGGCGCACCGTCTTCGACCCTGGTGGTCAACAGCTGGATGTGAACGTCCGTATCACCGGGACGCTGGACAACCCGCGCCTGTCGCTGGCGGGCACCGACGTCGCCGGCATCGCCGAATCGGAACTCCTCAGCTTCCTCGTCTTCGGGCAGCCGTCCTTCGCCCTGGGCGGCGAGTTCGTGCCGGGCGAGAACCTGCTGGAACAGGCGTTCGTCGGCGGGTTCGCCGAGTTGCTGGCCATCGAACTGGAGCGCAATCTGGGCGGCTTCGGCTTCGACATCTTCCAGATCCGCCTGGGCCGCGGGCCGCTGGCGGGGCTGGGCGCTCCGACGCTCGTTCTGGGGCGGCAGTTGCGGGACGACGTGTTCATCACGGTGGAGACGGGGCTGAACGCCCTCTTTGGCGGCGCCGGCAGCAACGAACTGCCAAACCACTGGGCGGTACGACTGGAATGGGCCTTCGATTCCCGGTCCCGTGCGACCCTCGCCTGGGAGCCGGTCTACAGCGGCCGGGCCTTCCGCGGCGCCCTCTTCGCACTGCCGCTGACCCAGCAGCGACAGCAGTTCCTGCTGGAGGTGCGCCGGCGCTGGACGTACTAGAGCCGCCAGTGCGTCGCGGCCGAGGTCCCGGTGCACCCCGGGATCGGCCACGACGCTGCGGCCGACAGGTCAGCCCTGTCGGGTGGCCGGTCCGGCGGCCATGGCAATGTCGCGGTCGGCAGCAGCGGCCGGCCGGCCGGTCCGGACCGTGCCGGCGCCGTGGGTGGATGGCGGTGGCGACCCCGTCGCCCGGGCCGGCACGCTTGGTTGGAGCGCGGCGTCGAGCACGGCCGCACGAACCCGGTCCAGCGTGGCTTCCGACAGGAGGCGGACGGGCTTGACGCAGTCGTCCTCGGGGAATGCGGACAGCACCTCCTCGC
Source organism: Longimicrobiales bacterium (assembly GCA_035461245.1). GTDB lineage: Bacteria > Gemmatimonadota > Gemmatimonadetes > Longimicrobiales > RSA9 > SH-MAG3. The sequence continues at coordinate 6,441 of DATHVP010000099.1, forward strand.
AACCCGGCCAGACGAAGACGCAGGCGGCATCCCGGCGAAGCTGTTGCAGGTCGGTCTCCTCTGAGGCCACGACGACGCGCGTCCGATCCAGGCTCGCTGCCATGGCCGGACCCATCTGCCGCAGGGCCGCTTCCACCCGGCGAGCCGTCCAGGCGCTCGGTACCGTCACCAGGATGGGGCCGTCCTTGGCCCGGGCGAACAGGTCATGCAGCAGATCGAGGGATAGTGTGGCGACGATGAGCGGTGTGCCGGGTACCAGTCTGGTGACGCGCTGGGCGTGGTACGGCGTGGTGATGGCAAACGGCGGTTTTGTCAGTGCCACGGTGCGGTTGGCCACGTCCTGGACCAGCACGGGCCGGGCGTTGATGCCCACACACTCGCGCAATTCCCGCGCGACGGTGCGGGCGGAGGCCTCATCCTCCTCCAGCACGGGGATCGGCGTGGCTTCCACCTCGGCAACGGCGTTGAACAGGCGCAGGACCGTGCCCGTCTCCAGCCCCAGGGCGCGGGCGCCGTCGTAGGTGTTCTTGAGCCACTTCTTCTGCAGTTTCTCCAGCGGCCCGCCCCGGCCGCCGCCATTGGTTCGCTCGTCCCGCAGGAACACGCCGGACCGTGCCTTCACCTCGACGAGGCCTTCCTCTTCGAGCCGGTGATACGCCGCGGCGGCCGTCTTGCGGTCCACGGATTCCGCGTCCGCGATGTCGCGGATGCTTGGCAGCCGCTCGCCGGGCTGCCAGTTTCCGAAGTAGAGACCGTTGACGATGCGGTCTCGAAGCTGGTCCAGAATGACTGCGCCGGGCTGCGCGCGACTCATGGGCGGACTCCTCGAGGTTAGCGTGCGTGTGCGAGCCGGGCACGCAAGAAAAAGTCCACGCTGAACTTGGCCCGATGCTAGCCACTGCGTTCCTCGCTTCCCTGCTCGCTACTGCCCCGGTGGACGCTGCCCGCCTCCCGGTCCAGGTGGACGTCGCCCAGGCCGCGGACACCCTGGGCCGGCTGCGGTCGCAGGCCCGTTCGGCCGAGGCGCGCTTCGAGCGGCTGGCCCGCAACCTGGCCCCCTTCTCCATGGGTGGGTTCAGCGGCCATGACTGTGATGAGATCGTCGGACGGTTCTGCCTGCGCTTCGACTCGACCCTCGTCGCGTCGCGGCCGTCGACGCCGGAAGTGGGCAGGGTCATTGATGCCCGGCGCGAGGCGGTGGAGGTGCTGCGTCGATACTTCTCGGCGGCACCGGCGGAGCGCGCGGCGGCAGGGCCGTTGGTGCGACTGCTCGTCCTGGACGACAGGACGTCGGAAGCAGTGGCGGCGGCGAGGGCGTTCGCCGCCCTCTCGGCCGACACGCTCTGGGCCCACCTGCTGCTGGGTCTCGCCCTGAATGCCGGCGGCAGCCTGGATGACGCGGAGCGTGCGTTTGTCCAGGCGCTCTTGCGCATGGACGAGGACGCGCGACGGGAGTGGACGGATCCTGAATGGCTGCTCCACCACGCCGAGTTGCGCCAGGTGCGTCGCCTGGGCGCCAGGGAACGGGGCGAGTACGAGCGGCGTTTCTGGCTGCTGTCTGATCCCCTGTGGCTCACTGACCCCAATGAGCGGTGGATCGAGCACATGGCCAGGCATGTCGAAGCGCGCCTGATGGCTGAGGTGCCCGTGGTGACGGGAATGATGCGGTGGGGGCGGGACCTGGACGAACTCACCGTGCGCTACGGGACGCCGTCGTCGCGGAGTCAGGTGCGGGGAAACAACCCATGGGATCCGTCCAGCTTCATCGAGTATTTCGACACCGCGCAGCGCGCCTACTCACCTGAGCGGCTGCTGCTGGAAGGGCTGCCGGCACCGCCGTTCCCGGGGGACCGACCGTCTCTCTATTCCGGCAGGGCCCGGTCGGGCTATGCGCTGCGCAGCGTCCACCGCCTGGTTGATCTTCCCCATCAGGTGACTCGATTCCTCGCCGGCGACAGCGTCGTCGTGCGGGTGGATGGCGCGCTGGTGCGCCCGCCAGAGCCGCCAGAGCCGCCAGAGCCGCCAGAGCCGCCGCGTCCGGCTGAGGCCACCCGGCCACGCCTCGGCCTGTTCGCCTACGATTCGGCATATACGCGACGGATCCAGAGGGTGCAGGAGGGGCCGGCCTGGACGACGGACACGCTGCGCTTCTCCCTGTCCGTGCAGGCGCCGGCAGGGGCATTCGTCTATAGCGTTGAGGCGCTGGACACAGCGGCCGCGTACGCGGCCCGGGCCCGCTACACGCTGGATGCGTTCGTGCCCGAGGACGGCCCCGTCGTATCGGACCTGCTGGTCGGCCAGGCCTTCGAAGGGGTACTGCCTGCGACACGGGCGGACCCCGCGCTCCGACCCCTGCACGTGCTGGCCGTCCCCATGGGGACCATGCTCGGGATATACGCGGAGGTGTACCGGGTGGACGAGGTCGGCCCCGACGCGCTGCGCATCGAGTTCGCACTGGAGCCTGCCGAGGGGCCCGGCCTCCTCACCCGGATCGCGAGGTGGATCGGCCGTGCGGCCGGTGTGGTGGCTCCCGCTACAGATCCACGGGTGGCCTGGCGGGAAGAGGGAGAGGCCGGTGTGCACCCCATCGCCGTCAACCTGCCCGTGGAGCCGCGACGCACGGGCCGCTACATGCTGGTGCTGCGAGTGACGGAGGTGCGTACGGGTCTCACCACGGAGACCCGTCGTCCGCTGCTCGTCTACTGACGGCCCACGCGCAGGGGCAGCGTCAGCCCGACGGTCAGCCGCAGATGGCTGCTCAGTCCGACGCCGTCGCTGCCACTGCCGTCGTCGCCGGTGAGCTGCATGGCGACGTCGCCGGCCTGGAACTCCTCGCCGGACGCCCCATGCCCCAGCGGCGTTCGGCTGACGTGGCCCGTGAGCTCGAAGTTCAGGAGGAGGTTGTTCCGCTGGAGGGGTATGGCGGAGCCCACACCGACGAGGGCCGCGGCGCCCGACCATCGGCCGCCGGCCAGGCCGTACCGGGCTTCCGGCGGCAACTCCTCGTCGTCTGCCACGCTGTAGCGGACAACACCGCCGCCTGCTATGCCGTAGGGAACCACTCGCCCCATCGTGAACGGGAAGCGAAATACTGCCGCGGCGTGGGCCGTCCACGTGTCAAGACGGGCCCAGATCGCTTCCTCGGTCTGCACCGTGGCCTGCTGTGAGGCTTCCGCCTCGTTCCAGACAGTGAAACGGGAAGGAGTGTAGCTGCCGCCGACGCGGATGCCCCAGCCCCGGCTCATCCACCAGGTCGCGGATGTGCCCAGCGTTGTCGTCGTAGTGGCCGAGACGCGGCGCCGGAACGCCCGCTCATCGCCGGCGCTGCCGGGCGCAGGCCGGGCGAGTGCCCGCTGGAAGTCCGAAAATGCTGCGCCGCCCACCTCGGCCGTGAGCATCACGCTGCGCTGAAACCACGGTTCTGCCGATACCGGCGGATCCGCCGGCACGCTGGGAGCCTGCCGGGCGGCCGCTGCTGCAGGCAACGCAAGGACGAGGCAGGCGGTCACGCAGATTGTCTTCATGCCAGGTGCAAGGGCAAGCTGCGTACCAACTTGCGTGGTCCTACCTGCGGCGGCGCTCCCGTCGTGAGCCCCGGCTGGCGACGGTGCCGGGGGCGGTGGCCGGTGCGGGTGCCCCGGCTTCCGCCGACGGCCCATCAACCAGCGGCGCCGGCGCACCCACTGCCCTGCGCCTGAAGAAGAGCCAGGCACCGAATGCGACGAGCAGCACGCTCATGAGCTGGGAAGTGGAGAGGCCGACGCCGAGTATCGCTATGCGATCGCTCTTGGCCCGGACGAACTCGATGACGAACCGCTCCAGCCCGTACAGCACCATGTAGACGGCGAAAAGCTGGCCGGTCCGGAAGCCGCGGTTGGTGCCGAGGCGCCACAGGATGCCGAACATGATGAGGGCGAGGCCGATCTCGTAGAGCTGCGTCGGGTGGACGGGCACTACGGTGGCATCGGCGATGTGGGCCGGCACCGTCTCGCCCATGCTGCGGAGGATGCCGGCAGTGCTCGGCGGTGCACCTTCGGGGAACGCAATGCCGAACGGGCCATCCGTGTACCGGCCATAGTCATCACCAACCAGAAAACATCCCAGCCGGCCCACCGCGTACGCGATGGCCAGGGCCGGCGCCGTCGCGTCATACATGGTGGCCATTGGCAGCTTGCGGGCCCGCACCTGCAGCCAGTACGCGACGATGCCGCCGATGAGGCCGCCGTACCAGACCAGGCCACCGCGGCTCAGGATCTCCGCCAGGGGGTTCGCCACCAGCGCCTGCCAGTGCAGGGCCAGATAGTAGATCTTCGCGCCGGCGATACCGCCCAGGGCGCACCACGCCAGCATGTCCCACGCGTAGTCCTTCGGCAGGCCGTACCGCTGCAGTTGACGGCCGGTGAAGAACGCTGCTGTGATGAAAGAGAGGAACATCATCACGCCGAAGCTGGTGATGACGAAGTCGCCGATCCTCAGGATCTCAGGGTACAAGTCCGGCTCCACGCGTAGACGGGTATCAAAGTCGCGGCATAATAGCAGATGCGGGCGGGTACGGGAACGGAGGATGGCGCGGCGCAGTCGAACCGGTCGGGGACCGGGCGCTAGGCCCGGTATCGGACCAGCGCCCGGTTGACGGTTGAGTCGCATCCGAACATGTGAACGCCCCGGACGTCACCTTACCTTGGCTGCTGCCCATTTCAGCGGCCCAGGCCTCGGGGCCCCGATGGCGCATTCACCCATCCATCCCTCCGGTTTCGTGCCGAAGAATGTGGAAAGCGCATGGGGGGATGCGCCGTACCCGACATCGGGGGGCTGGTCCGCAGACATCGGGGGGCTGGTCCGCAGCCCTTGCGGCACTCCCCGCCCGGGAGGATCTTGGCGCCATGAGTATCCTGCGAACGGGCCTGGCCCAGATGAACGCGACGGTGGGCGCGCTGGACGAGAACGTGGCGGCCATCCGCCGTCAGCTCGCTGCAGCCCGGGCGGCCGGCGTGGACGTGGTGGCGTTTCCGGAGCTGGCGGTGTGCGGCTACCCGCCGGAGGACCTGCTGCTGAAGACGTCCTTCGTTGCGGCGAACCGGGACGCCGTGGAGTCGCTGGCGCCGGACACCGCCGGCATGACGGCGGTCATCGGCTTTGTGGACCGCCAGTTCGACCTGTTCAATGCGGCCGCCGTGCTGCACAATGGTGAGTGGATCGCCACCTACCACAAGCAGCGACTCCCCAACTACGGCGTCTTCGACGAACTGCGCTATTTCAAGCCGGGGCGCGGCGAACTGATGGTGTGCACCCGGGGCGCGTGGGTCGGCATCAGCGTGTGCGAGGACATCTGGGTGCCCGGCGGCCCGGTGAGCCGGCTGGCCCGGGCGGGCGCCGACGTCATCGTGAACATCAACGCCTCGCCGTTCGAGCGAGGCAAGTGGCGCCAGCGGCAGCGGATGCTGGCCACGCGGGCGTCAGACCACGCCGTCGTCATTGCATACGTCAACCTGGTGGGCGGGCAGGACGAGCTGGTCTTCGACGGCAACAGCGTGGTCTTCGGCGCCGAGGGCGAGCTGCTGGCGGAGGCGCCGGCGTTCCGGGAGGAACTGCTGGTGTGCGACGTCGAACTGGAGCAGGTCTTCCGGGCGCGCCTGCACGATCCCCGGCGTCGTCACGCGCTGCGTGGAGAGCCCGCCAACGTCCGTCGCATCCAGGCCGACGAGGTGGCGCCCCGGGACTCCGCCTCGGCCGTGTCCGTGCCCGGACCCGTGCCCCACGACGACCTCGCCGAGGTCTACGAGGCGCTGGTGCTGGGCACGCGGGACTACATCCGGAAGAACGGCTTCACGAAGGTGGTGCTGGGGCTGTCCGGCGGCATCGACTCGGCGCTGGTGGCCGCCATCGCCGCGGACGCCCTCGGACCGGAGAACGTCACCGGCGTGAAGCTGCCCGGCCGCTACTCATCGGAGGGCAGCCGCACGGATGCCGAGGAGCTGGCCGGCCGGCTCGGCATCGGCATCCTGGAGCTGGGCATCGAGCCCCTGTTCACCGCGGCACTGGAGGTGCTGGCGCCGACGTTCGATGGGACGGCGCCGGACCTGACCGAGGAGAACCTGCAGGCCCGGGCCCGGGGCATGCTGCTCATGGCGCTGTCCAACAAGTTCGGCTGGCTGCTGCTGGCCACCGGCAACAAGAGCGAACTCGCCACGGGCTACTCGACGCTGTACGGCGACATGGCCGGCGGTTTTGCCCCCATCAAGGACGTGTCAAAGACCCTCGTCTACGAGCTGTCCCGCTGGCGCAACGACCAGCCGGGCGGGCCGGTGATCCCGGAGGACAGCATCACCAAGCCGCCGTCGGCTGAGTTGCGCCCCGATCAGACGGACCAGGACTCACTGCCGGAGTATGACGTGCTGGACGGCATCCTGGAACGCTACGTCGAACAGGACTGGAGCCTGCCCGAGATCGTCGCGGAGGGGTACGACGCAGACACCGTCGCACGGGTGCTGCGGATGGTGGACCTGAACGAGTACAAGCGCCGCCAGGCGGCGCCGGGCGTGAAGGTCACCCCCCGGGCGTTCGGCCGGGACCGGAGGCTGCCCATCACGTCCGGCTACCGGGAACGCTGATCAGCGGTTGAATTCCACCTGCGGTGCTGCCTGCGTGCCTTCCGGCGCCACGAACTGGGTGCGCCGGTCCGCGCCGATGACCCGCGCGGTGATGGCGTACGGAAAGCGCCGGATGTACGTGTTGTACTGCGTCACTGACTCGTTGTAGTCCCGCCGGGCGACGTTGAGCCGGTTCTCCGTCTCCGTGAGTTCGTCCTGCAGCCGGAGGAAACTCTCGTTCGCCCGCAGCTCGGGATACGCCTCCACGCTGATACTGATGAATGAGCGGAGGTTGTCCTGCACCTGGGCGTCTGCCGCCGCGATGGCGTCAGCGTCGTCGCTCTGCAGCGCCTGTGACATCTGCTCCCGCGCGGCCGTCAGTCCACTGCGGGCCTCCGCCACCCCCACCTGTGTCTGCTGCTCGAACCGGGCCGCTTCATCCACGGTGGCCACCAGGTTGGGGATGAGGTCGTTCCGGCGGACCAGCTCGGTGTCAATGTTGGCCCGCGTCATCTCGGCACGCTCGTCCAGCTCCTGGATCCGGTTATAGCCGCAGCCGGTGAGGCTGCCGGCAAGGGCGAGAATCGCGGCGGCGGCGAGTGTTCCCTGTCGTATCATGAGGCGTGTCTCCCGAAGGCGTCTATGCAGGCGGCCAGGCGGGTGGCCGCGGTGTTGAACCCGTCCACCAGCGGCTCGGTGAGCGGGGCGGAAAGAGTGCCGCCGGCGTTGCGGGCGTCGAGCACCCTCAGGAACGCTGCGGCGTCCGCATCGGCCACGTCGCACGCTTCTCTGATCGTGCTCGGGCTGTCAGCCGGCACGGGCCGGCCCGCCAGGCGGAGTGTAGCGCGCATGTAGGTCATGAACGAGGGCAGCGCCCGGACCAGCATGGTGCCCAGGCGGTCGGCATCGCCGGCGGCGACGAGCATGCCACCGTGGAGGTGCAGCAGCCGGGCGCGCAGTTCCCGCTCCGCCTGCAGCCGCAGGTGGCCGGTGTCCACGACGGCGCCGGCGGTGGGGTCGTCGCCCAGCAGCGGAATGCTGGCATCCTTCATGTCCGCCAGTTCGATGGCGAAGACATCGGCGGCGCGGCGCCACTCGTCGAGTTCCATGAGGAGCGGCGTGACGCCATGCTCCAGCGCGTGACGGGCCGCGGGCGCCGCCCGGTCCAGCAGCACCGGATCCAGCGTGTCCATGAGCACGACGACGTTCACGTCGCTCACGTCTTCCACCCATTCGCCCCGGGCGGCTGAGCCGAACAGGGACGCAGCGCGCAGACGCGAACCCACCGCATCGTGCAGTTCCTTCGTGAATGATTCCGCTAGCTTGCGCGGATCTGACATGTCTTTCGCCTTTCTACCAGCTGCGGCCGATGCCGCCACCGCCAAAGCCGCCACCGCCGCCGAAGCCGCCGAAGCCACCACCACCGAAGCCACCGCCACCGAAGCCACCGCCAAAGCCGCCCCGGCCACCGCGTCCACCCCAGCCGCCCATGGGGATGGGCACGATGACGGGCCCGCCGCGGCGCCTGCGTCTGCCACCGCCCCGGCCGCCGCCGCCACCGCCTCCCCCACTCCGCACCGACAGGATGACGGCGATGAGGATGAACAGCATGAGGATCATGAGAAACGCGGGCGGCCGATCGTTGCCCCTTCGCTGCCGTACCTGCTCGGCGATTTCCCCTGTCAGCTCAAAGTCGAAGCGTTCGGCGTATTCCAGGGCCAGGGCTTCCACCCCGTGCTGGATGCCCCGGCCGTAGTCCCCTTCCCTGAATGCAGGCACCATGTGCCGGTCCGCGATGCGGCCGGCTTCCGTGGCCGTGATGAACCCGCTCGTGCCGATACCCGTCTCGATCTTCAGGTGGCCCCGGCCATCGTCGGACGTCTCCCTGGGCACGACCAGGACCACGAGCCCCGTGTTGCGTGCGGCGTCGCCCGGCTCGCCCGCCTGACCCACGCCCCATTCCCGGCCGATCCGAAGGGCCACCTCATCCCGCGTCCGACCCTGCAGTGATGGCAGGGTCACCACCACGATCTCGCCGCCGGACTTCTGCCGCACTTCCTCGATGACCCGGGCCATGGCCGCTTCCCGGTCCGGCGGGATGACGTTGGCGAAATCGTTCACGTACCCGACGGGCCGGGGGATGTCCAGCTGTTGCGCCCCAACAGCGTGCGGCAGCAGGCAGGCAACGAGCAGCAGTGCGAAGCGGATCACTTCAGTTCGGTTCAGGGAAATGCAGCCGGCGCGTCGGAGAAGGCCGAGCACCCGCGGCCATAGCCGGATTGTCGCACACGCAAGCAACGGCTGCAAGGGAGGTCGGTCAGGGGGGCGCGGGTTGGCCAAGGATCTCCGCTACTCGCGCGAGCAATGCAGACGCGCTGACCGGTTTCTGCATGAAAACCGCGCCGCTTTCCGGCACGCCGTGGCGCCTGATGACGTCCCGGTCATACCCCGATATGAAGATGACTGGCACGTCGGGACGGTCTTGCAGCAGCTGCTCCCACGTCGCCGGCCCGGAGAGACCCTGCATCACAACGTCACTTACCAGCAGGTCGATGCTGCCGCCGTACGTAGATGCCAGCGCCAGTGCGGAAGCCCCGTCGCCCGCAGCCAGCACGTGGTAGCCGCCACGTCGCAGTATCACCAGCAGTACGTCGCGCAGCGTACTGTCATCCTCCACTAGCAGGATCGTCCGCCGACCGATCACCCTGTCCGTCTCACTCATGCGGCCATTCCCTGCCCGGCTTCCTGCCGCCGGGGCACGCGGCACACGGCGGAGTGTATGATGAATGGACGATCGCAGGTGCAGGCACAGCCGGCGACCGCACGCGCAGGCTCAGCCGGTCGGCGAGCGTATGCTTACGGCCCGGAGCATCTGGCACGGCCACTCTGCTTCGTGTTGACCTGGTCTACGGCGACCGCTACACTCGCGCACGGTCGGGTTGCTACAAAAAATGTCAGGGAATCCGGGCAGAATCGCCAGTGGCCTGTCACATTTGAACGCAGACCATCAGGAGCCAGTCAATGAAGGGACCCATCCTCGCCGTTATCGTGGCGGCCGTGGCGATTATTGGCGCGCCGGCCGTTGACGCCGGTGTTCGCACCGCCGACGCCGCCGCCCGCCACCTGCGTCTGGACTGGTCCAGGCCCGCAGCTGATACCGTTCTGGCCGCCTCACCCGCGGAGATCAGACTGGGGTTCTCCGAGGCGCCGCAGATGAACGGGACCACAGTGCGGCTGACCCTGGGCAGCGACCAACTGGTGGTGACGACGGCCGCGGCGGCGGATCCGCAGGACGGGCGTCAGGTCTTCATCCAACCCGAGGCTCCATTGGCTGCGGGTACCTATACGGTCCACTGGCGAGTGCTTGCCCGGGACGGTCACGCCCAGCGCGGCACGTTCACCTTCCGCATCGGCGGTTGATGGGGACGGTGCTGCCGCTGCTGCAGCGGTGGCTGCTCTTCGCCGGCGTCCTTCTCCTGGTAGGCGTCGTCATATGGCGGGCGGTGATCGCGCCGCGAGCTGCCCGCTCGCTGGCGGCGGGCGGATCGCCATCGGCTGCCGGCGAGGCCAGCGATCTATCCCGAACGCTTGATGATGTTGCCGGCCGGGTGACGGGGCTGGCGGCTATTGTTGCTGTGGTGCTGGTCCACGTCTGGCTGCTCCGGCTGGTGGTGCAGCTTATGGCGTTTCGTGATCCCTTCGCTCCCCTGCGTGACGACCTGGAACTCCTCATCGGCGGCACGACCTGGGGCACGGTGTGGATGCTGCAGGGGCTGGTCCTGCTGTGGCTCGCCGCCGGTTTCCTGCTCCTGGGGATGCGCCGGCATGTCAGGGTCGGCACTGTGGCGCAGCCTCTGCCCGCCCCCTGGTACGGTGTGCTGGCGGGCGTGCTGCTGCTGGTGCTGACGCTGGCGCTGTCCAGTCATGCCATGTCCATGGATGGACGCACCGTTCTCGTGGCCGCCGATGCGCTGCACACGCTGGCGGCGGGTGCCTGGCTGGGTTCGCTGGCGGTGATCCTGGTTGCGCGTCCGCGGGCCGCAGACAGGGCCGCGCTGGCGCGGGCGCAGGCGGCGCAGCTGCGGGCGTTCTCACCGGTGGCGATAGTGTCCGTCAGCACACTCGTACTCATGGGCGTGTGGCTGAGCTGGCAGCACCTGGGCGGCGTGCACAACCTCTGGCAGTCCCGCTACGGCCAGGTACTGGCCGGGAAGCTGCTGGTGGTCGCGGCGGTGCTGCTCCTGGGTCTGCTGAACTGGCGGCGGGGCCTGCCGGCCATGGATGACGACGACGGCGTACGCACGGTCCGGAGGCGAGCGGCCTTCGAACTCGCCGCAGCCGCCGTGGTGCTTGGCCTGACTGCAGTCCTGACGGGGACGCCGATGCCCGGCGAAGGCGGCTGAGGCAGGCGGCTGATACAGGCAGGGCGGAGGCAGGCGGCTGCCGCCGCAGAAACAGCCGTGAGGGACGTCGTAAGGTGCCGTCAAGCACCCGTGGACCCTACCTTGCAGCGCCACGAGCAGCGCACAGCGGCAAGGCCAGATCGCTGCACCGCACTGAGAGACAACACACCGACAGGCAGGTCACCGTGGAGAGAACACGACGAGTTGTCGTGGGCACCGCTATCATGGCCGTAGTGAGCATGACTGGGGTGTCCTGTGCCCGCAGCGGTGCTTCGTGGCCGGTACGGGGGGACGGGATCGCCGGCGGCGGCACCATGGCTCCGGATACGGTGGTGATCCCGCCCCTGCCGCTGCCCCCGGCCGCCCGGTCGGGCGGCCCCTCGGAGCCGGGGCTTGAGGTGCGTCTCCGGTCGGCGCCTGCGACAGCGGCGCCCGGGCACCTGCCATCGGCCCGGCCGCAGGATGTGCCGCTGGCGCCGACACGCTCGGCGGCCCTGCTGGCTCGGCTGCCGACCCTGCCGGCGGCGAGTGGCGAGCCTTTCCGCTTCCCGGCGGCCACGCCGCCGCCGCCCCGCACGGGGCGCGTGCAACTCGCCACATTTCCGGCGGGCGACTCCGTGGCGCCGCCGGCCACCGGTCCGGCGGACAGGGCCCTTCGGGTGGTGCGGGTCACGCCGGACGGGGAGGCGGCGCTGGCGCCGCACCTGACCATCACGTTCAGCAATGCCATGGTCCCCCTCTCCACCGTGGCCGCGGCGGAAGTGGGTACGCCACCGGTCCGTCTGTCACCGCAGCCGCCAGGCCGCTGGACGTGGCTGGATCCACGCACGCTGCGCTTCGTTCCGGCGGCCGGCCGCTTCCCCATGGCCCCCGCGTTCGCCGTTGAAGTCGCCGCCGGCGCGTCGTCGGCTACGGGTCACATGCTGGAGGCACCGGTGCAGGCGTCCTTCGCCACGCCGGCGCCCCGGGCCACAGGGGCGTGGCCGGCGCTGCGGTCCGAGCGGCAGGTACCTGAACCCGGCGTTTTCGGCCGGCCGGAGCCGGCAGACGCGCTCGCGCGTAGCGTCGTGCGGGACCCGGTGGTGCTCATTGCGTTCGACCAGCCGGTGGAGGTCGGCACGGTCCTGAACACGACGCGGCTGCTGGCCAACGGCGCGGTCCACGCTGTCCGCGCCGCCCGACCTGATGAAGTCGCCGCGGACACTCTGGTGAGCCGTCTGGTGGATGAACTGTTGCCGGGGCACTGGGTGACTTTGCGGCCTGTCCGGCCGCTGCCGGCGGCTGCCGACGTACGCGTTGTCGTCGAGCGCGGCACGGCCGGCACCGAGGGCCCGCGCCGGACGGAGCGGCCGCAGGAGGTCCGGTTCTTCACTCACGGCACGCTGCAGGTCGCCAGCCACGGCTGTTCCCGGGATCCGTGCGCGCCGGGATCACCGTGGCGCATCCAGCTCACGAACCCTGTGGCGAGGGGGACCACGGCCGCGGGGCTGGTGAGCGTGGAACCCGAGCTGAAGAACATGAACGTCCGGGTGCTGGACAACGAGATCGTCATCACCGGTGATGCTCGACCGGAGACCCGGTACACGGTGACGGTGGCTGCCCGCCTGGAAGACCGCTTCGGCCAGCAGCTGACCGGCAATCGTATGCTGACGGTGGACGTCGGACCGCCGGTGCCGGCGTTGGCGATTTCCGGTGGACAGCTCATCGTGCTCGATCCTGACGGACCGCCGCGCGTGGTGGTCCACAGCTGGGGGTTGCCCGAGGTGCAGGTTCAGGTATACCGCGTGGAGCCGCACCACTGGCCGGCATGGGCTGAAGCGATGGATGGCTGGCGGCAGGACCGTGGGCAGCCGCCCGCGCCGCCGGGCGAACGCGTGCTGTCCCGTACCGTGGCGTCCGCTGCCGGCGCAGGGTTCGCCGAGCTGCAGGTGGACGTGGGGGCCGCGTTCGAGGACGGACTGGGCCACGCCATCATCATGGCGGAGCCCGCCAGCCCCCTGCCGGACACCTCGCCCGACCGGATGTCGGTCCGGCCGATGGCGGCGGCGTGGATCCAGTCCACGCATCTGGGACTGGCGGCGGTCACCGACGGTTCGGACATCCTGGCGTGGGCCAGTTCCCTGCGAGGTGCAGCCCCCGTATCGGGCGCAGAAATCACGGCGCTGCCCGGTGGCGAGAGTTCCGTGACGACGGGGAACGGGACGACGCGGGTTCCGCTGGGCGCCGACGGGGCGCTTGCGGTTGTGGCCCGCCTCGGCGCGGACGCGGCGCTGCTGCCAGCAAGCGGGGCAACCACGGCGCGCACGAGATGGTCGTACAGCCCGCCGCGCCCCCAATTGCGCTGGTACGTGCTGACGGACCGGGGCGTGTATCAGCCGGGAGAGACCGTTCACCTGAAGGGCTGGCTGCGACGCTTTGCCGATGCCCGCACGGTGGAACCGGCGTTGCCGACAGGTCTCCAGTCCGTCGACTTCGAGGTGAACGGGCCGCGGGCAGAGTCGCTTTTCTCCGCTGAACTCCCCGTAACCGGCCTGGGCGGATTCAGCACGACAGTGGACCTGCCGGATGCAGTGAACCTGGGACGTGCGTCGTTGCGGTTCCGGGCCGATACCGTCGGGGCGGAACTCGGCAACCAGCACTCCCGGAGCTTCCTGATCCAGGAGTTCCGGCGGCCCGACTACGAAGTCGGCCTGGAGGCGGACCCGGGGCCGCACATGGTGGGTGGCATGATCGACGTCGCCCTCCAGACCTCCTACTTCGGCGGTGGCGGCCTGGGCGAAGCCGACGTGGACTGGCGGGTCCGAACGCAGCCGGGCCGGTATAAACCGCCGGAATGGACGCGCTGGCATTTCGGGCGGACACCGGGGTGGGAGTATCACATAAGGCCGGACCCGGAGGAACACGTGCTGAGGGGCCGGACGGACGGTGAGGGCCGGCATCGGATGCTGGTGGAACTGCTGTCCGTGGATCCGCCCTTCCCCGTGGCCGTGCGCGTTGAGGCCCAGGTGCAGGATGTCACGCGACAGGTGGTGTCGGCGGCGCTGGACCTGCTCGTCCACCCGGCGGACGTGAGTGTGGGGTTACGGGCGACGGCGGCGTGGCTGCGGCCCGATGAGGCCGCAGAGATCCAGGTAGTCGTCGTGGACCACGACGGCGGCGCCGTGGCTGGGCGTCCGGTGCACGTGACACTGGCACGCCCCACCGATGCACGACGTGCGGACGCCGTGCCCCCGGACAATGTCCCTGCCCGGACGATCTGCAGGGTCGTGTCCGCCGCGGAGCCGGTGACCTGCCCGGTCAGCGCGGATTCCGCCGGTGCGCACGTGGTGACGGCAGAGGTGCGGGATGGCGCCGGCCGGACGAGCCGGACGGAGATCACCCTGCAGGTCGCCGGTCCCGGCGGCCCGCCCGACCCGCGGTCGCGACCGGGCTGGTTCGACATGGTGGCGGACCGGGAGGAGTACGAGCCCGGGGACACGGCCCGGCTGCTGGTGCAGGCGCCGTTCTACCCGGCGGAGGCGCTGGTGACGGTCCGGGGCGCCGGCCTGCTGTCCACCGAACGGCTGCGTCTCACTGAGCCCGGCGCCGAGTTGCCGGTCCCCATCACCGAATTCTTCCTGGGCGGCGTGGGCGTGCGCGTTGACCTGCAGGATGCCGCGGGTGGCGTCGCTTTCGCCAGCAGCGAGGTGCGCCTGAACGTGCCGCCGCGACGGCGCGGCCTCGACGTAGTCGTGATCCCGGCAGATTCGCTGGCGGCGCCGGGCGGCCGTACGAGTGTAAGAGTGGAGGTGAAGGACGCCGGCGGACGGCCCGTGCCGAACGCCGAAGTGGCCGTGTGGATGGTGGACGAGGCGGTCCTGGCCCTGGGTGATTATGAACTCAGGGATCCGCTGTCCGTCTTCTATGCGCCCCGCTTTCACTGGGTCCGGGAACAGCAGAGCCGCCGGTGGGTGGTCCAGTGGCCGCGGAGCGCTGGCCCCGGAACGCTGTCGGGTCTCCTGCTGGATGATGCCGGTCGCGTGCTGGCGGGCGTGCCGGTGCGGGTGGTCGAGGCCGGCGCCGCCGGTGTCACGAACTTCGACGGCAGCTTCACGCTGCGCGGGCTCCCGCCTGGTGAGTACGTGCTGGAGGCAGGATCCGATGAGCAGGCGCGGCGCCTGACCGTAGTGGTGCCGGCGGCGGGCGCTCACGCAGGCAACCTGGTGCTCGCCGCCACCGGGTTACTGAGGGCAACGACGATAAGCACTGCCGGTGGAGGCGCTGACGTGGAGATACCGCCCCCGCCCGCGGCGGCGCCACCGCCGCCCTCGCCGCCAAGCGGCCAACTCATGATGCGGGCGGCCTCGACCCTCGCTCGCGGCGACGCGGACGTCGAGCTTCGTTCAGACTTTTCTGCACTGGCCGTGTTCGAGCCGGCGCTGCGAACGGATGCGACCGGAACGGTCCAGGTGGACGTGCGAATGCCGGCGTCGCTGACCCGGTATCGCGTCATGGCCGTGGCCGCGGCGGGCAGCGACCTGTACGGCACGGCGGAGGCGGCGGTAACCGCTCGGAAGGAACTCATGGTGCGGATCATGGCGCCACGGTTCCTGCACCGGGGCGACCGATTCGAGTTGCCGGTCCTGCTCCAGAACGGCAGTGACTCGGCGCTCACCGTTGAGGTCGCCGCCCGCGGGTCCGGGCTGGACCTGCACGGACCCGACGGCCGGCAGGTCACACTGCCCGCAGGAGGACGGGCGGAGGTCCGGTTCGACGCATCCACCCTCCGGCCGGGTACTGCGTTCGTGCAGGTGGTGGCGGTGGCCGGTGAACTCAATGACGCCGCTGCCGCGGCCGTGCCGGTGCTGACGCCGGGAGTGCCGGAAACCTTCGCCCTCCACGGCACCATGGATGATGCCGCACCGGTGGTGCTGCCGTTGGCCAGGCCGCAGGGCGTCATCGAGGACTTCGGTGGCGTGGAGGTCAGCATCTCGTCCACCGCACTGCAGTCCCTGACGGACGCCGTGCTGTTCCTGCACACCTACCCGTTCCCCGGCACGGAGCACCTGTCGTCACGTGTCCTGGCCGTGGCGACGCTGCGGGACTTCCTGGACGCGTTTGCCGCCGACGGGCTGCCCCCGCCGGACTCGCTGGTGCTGGCGGTGGAGCGGGACATCAGCGATCTCGTTGCCCGCCAGGGACGCGACGGCGGCTGGCCGTTCTGGCGCGGTGGCGGGCCGTCCCACCCGTTCGTGAGCCTGCACACGGCGCACGCACTGGAGCGCGCCAGGGCGAACGGGTTCGACGTGCCGGCAGCCACGCTGGCCGCCGCCCGGGACTACCTCGGCAGCATTGAGGAGCACACGGCGCAATGGCCGCCGGCAGCGCGCCGGAGCGCCGAGGCATACGCTGTATACGTGCGCCACCGGCTGGGGGATGCCGAAGCCGCCGCTGACGCGCGGCGGCTGGCCGTGACGGCGGTCGCACACGCGGTCGGCGGATTCCCGGTGGAGGCCACCGGCTGGCTGCTGTACGTGCTGGCCGATGATCCGCAGGCGCGTGAGCCTCTCCGTCGCGCGCTGCTCAATCGCCTCGTGGAGACGGCGGGCACGGTGAGCTTTGCCGAGCATTACGAGGACGATGGCACCCACGTGCTGTTGCACTCGCGACGTCGCTCCGACGCCGTGGCGCTGGAGGCACTCACGGCCGTCGGCGCCGACACGGACATCGTCGCCAGACTGGCCGGGTCACTCCTCGCCCATCGCACGGCGGGGCGCTGGTCGGGAACGCAGGAGAACAGCTGGGTGCTGGTGGCGCTGGAGCGTTACTTCAGGACATTTGAGGCGACGACGCCCTCTTTCACCGCCGGCGTGTGGCTGGGTGACCGCTACGCCGGGGGCGGCGAGTTCCGCGGACGGACCACCGACGTGACTCACGTGGTGGTGCCCATGGCGGAACTGCTCCGTGCCGATGCATCGGAGGCCAGCATGTCGGACCTGGTCGTTGGCCGGACGGGCGAGGGCCGCATGTACTTCCGGGCGGCGCTGCGCTACGCGCCGGCGGATCCGCGCACGCCGTCGGCGGAGCGCGGCTTCTCAGTGACGCGACGGTACGAGGCCGTGGATGACCCGGCGGACGTGAGCCGCGATGCGGACGGCACCTGGCGCCTGCGCGCCGGTGCGCGTGTGCGCGTGACGGTGACCATGGTGGCACCGTCGGCCCGCTACCATGTCGCGCTGGTGGACCCCCTGCCTGGCGGCGTCGAGCCACTCAATCCTGCCCTGGCGGGGACAGGTTTCACCGACGCGGCGTCCGCGAATCGGGCGGGCTCGCGTCCGCCCCCACCGCCTCGTGGCGCGCTGCCGCCGGCTCCCGCCGCGCCGCCGCCGCCGCGACTGTGGCAGGCGACCTGGTTCGAGCACCAGAACCTGCGGGATGACCGGGCGGAGGCGTTCAGTTCCCTGCTGCCGGCGGGCGTATGGGAATACAGCTACCTGGTCCGGGCGACGACGCCGGGCACGTTCGTCGTGCCGCCGGCGCGGGCGGAGATGATGTACGAGCCGGAGACGTTCGGACGCGGGGAGGGCGATGTCGTCGTGGTTACGGACGGTGCCGGACCGGGCCGCTGACGGCTGGCGCCGTGGACGCCGGCAGGTATGTCCTGACGCTGCGGTCAGCCCCGACCAGCCGCGCCTGGCGGTGCGGTGTGACGGGGCGGTGCCATGCCCGTCGGCGTCCCCGGGCGGTGCGGCTCCAGCGTCGCCCAGAGATTGCCAATGAAGAGGAATGCACCGGTGGCGCTGGCCATGCTGCCCACGACAAGGATGGCCGTCCCTGCCCCATAGCTGCTGACGCGGAGCATGAAGCCCACGACCATCAGCGCCAGGCCGCCGTTGGCAGCGACCAGGTGGATACGCGCCATCAGCCGGCTGCGGATGGGCCGTCCTGCGAAGCGCGGCAGGACATGATAGGCCACGCCGAAGATCATCATGCTCACGAAGCCCAGCAGGTTCGCGTGCATGTGCGCAGGCCGGTACGCCAGCGCAGTGCCGGGGTCGAAGACCATCCAGACGCCCATCAGGACGCCGACCCCCAGCCATAGCAGGCTGGACCGGATGAAGCGCCGTACGAAATCTTCCATCAGCGAGTGTCTCCATCCGCAGAGGCGAGGGTTGCGTGCATGTCCCTGAGTGCGGCGATGACGGGCCCGCGTACGGACTCCGAGTGGGCGTCAATGCGGCCGATCCAGTGGTGCCGGAGCACGCCGTCATGCCCAATCAGGAACGTCTCCGGCACGCCGCGGGTGGAGAAGACACGGCTGATGTCGGCGCGGCTGTCGTGCAGCACCTTCATGGTCAGCCCGAGCTCGCCCAGGAACTCGTGGATCTCAGGCGCAGCGCCGGCAGCGTCCACGCTGACCGCGAGCACGTTCAAGCCACTGGCCTCCAGTTCCCTGTGCAGGTCCTCGAGTCCGGGCATCTCCTTGCGGCACGGGTAGCACCAGGTCGCCCAGATGTTCAGCAGTACCACCTCGCCGCGCATGTCCCGCAGGCTGACCTGCTGGCCTGCCAGGTCCCGGGCGCCATAGTCCGGTACGCGGCTGCCCTGCACCACCACGTCCGGCGGTGCGGCGCACGCGCCCAGAACCAGTACCGCCGCAGCCAGGGTAATCCGGTGGGCCATCGTTCGCGTCAACATCAGAAGTTCTTCCGGAGGAACGCACGACGGCCCAGCAGCAGCGGCACTGCCAGCCACAGGCTCAGCGCCGCCAGCGTCACCGCCCTGCCGGTGGCGCCGCCGAAGAAGCGCTCGAAAACGGCACCCGTGAAGCCCATGAGGGCGGCAGCGTCCAGGTTCAGGAGCAACAGGATCCGCCCCAGGTCGATGGGGTTGAGCACGGACAGCCCGATGACGACCCGCTCCAGCGGGTAGTCGGCGAAGAGCTGCACGACCAGCAGCACCAGGCCGTTGTAGAGGACGGCGAAACCCATCCACGCCAGCAGGGCGAGGCCCATGCCGCGGGTGCGATCTTCCGTCACCAGCGCCAGCGCGAAGGCCAGCGCAACGAAGATGACCGTAAGCAGCACGCCTGTGCCCAGCAGGATGGGCAGCGCCGCGCCGGTGCCGGCCGCACCATGATAGAGGAATGGCAGCCCGGCGCCCACGACGAACGCGGCGGACAGGGGCAGGGCCAGCCCGCCGAACAGGCCGAGGAACAGCTCGCCCCGGCGGATGGGCTGGGTAAGCAGCAGCTCGATGTACTCCCGGGAGCTGTAGAGGTACATCACCCCGAGCATGACGGCGCTGAGGGGGACGAGCAGCAGCACGACATTCATCAGGCTGAGGATGACTCGCTCGCCATCGCCGCCAAAGCGGAACAGCGCGTCACTGATGAGCAGGAAGAACAGCGCGTAGCCGGGGATCCAGCGGTTGCGCAGCACGTCCCGGGTCTGGTATCGGAATATCTTCAGCGTGTTCATGCCACCGCCCTGATCATCATGCGCGCAATGGCGCGCTCCAGAGTCGCCTCGCCGGTGCCGTGCATCAGGTCGTTCACGGAACGCTCGAAGTCGATGCGGCCATCCAGCAGGTAGATCACGACATCGGCGAGTTCCTCGATCTCGCTCATGACGTGCGACGTCAGTATCACCGTCCGCCCCTGCTCCTTCTCCCGGCGGATCCGGTCCTTCAGCGTGCTGCTCGCCACGGGGTCCAGCCCCGCCGTCGGCTCGTCGAGGAAGAGCAGAGGCGGCCGGAACATGAACGCGATGGCCGCGCTGACGCGCTGGCGGTTGCCGCCGGACAGTGCCCGGAACGGCTTGTCCATCTGTGTCTCCAGGGCGAACACGTCCATCATCTCCGTGTCGAGATCCCCCTCGTTCCCGCCCCGGAGGTCCCGGATCATGGCAAGGATCTCACGCACCGTCAGGTTCTCCGGGTAGCGCGGGACCTGCGGCATGTAGCCGATGCGACGGCGATACTCCGCGTCGCCATTGATGCTGACGCCGCCGATGGAGATCTCGCCGGCGTCGGGGTGCACCAGGCCCAGGCACGACTTGATGAGCGTCGTCTTGCCGGCGCCGTTGGGGCCGAGTATCGCCGTGACCTGTCCCGCCGCGATGTCGAGGTCGACACCGTCGAGGACGCTGGTCCGGCCGTAGCTCTTGCGCAGGCCGCGGATCCGGATCATCGCGCAGTCTCCTTCATGAGTGGACGCTCGTCCACGAGTGTCTCGGGGGTAAGCACGGGGGCCACGCGTTCCGCCACTTCCAGCACGTCCAGAAACGAGCTGCGGAGCAGGACGAGTGCCGCCGGCGAGCGCTGCACCAGCAGCGCGAACAGCCGGACCGGCCGGTGTGGCACGTCGCCAATACCGTCGCCCGTCAGGTCATAGCCGTTGTAGCGGCTCCAGTAGTTGCCGTCGAACGTGTTGTAGTTCTGACGGCTGTTGGTGGTTACGTCGAACGAGTTTTCCACGAAATCGTTGGCCGTGAAGCGGTTCTCCTGGCTGCTGGCCAGGACGCGAACAGCCCAGCCGTTGCGCACGAAGCGGTTGCCCGTAACCTGCACGCGCGTGCTGCCTTCCGACGAAATGGCCACCGTGTTGCGGCGAAACGTGTTGCCGGAGATCACGCTGTCGTAGATGTCCTTGATGAGCAGGCCGTACGCGGCGGCGCCCCAGTTGTCCTCGAATGTGTTGCCCCGGACGACGACTTCCTTCGAGTACATGACCGCCACGCCCGCGTTGTTGCGCCGGAATTCGTTGGCGATGTACTCGTTGCCGTTGGAGAACATGAAGTGCAGCCCGTACCGGAGGTTGTCTTCGCTGACGTTGCGGGACAGGCTGGCGCCCTGCACGTGCTCCAGGTAGATGCCGTCCCGGTGGCCGCGCACCCGGTTGCCGGTGACGATTACGTCCGTGGCGTTCCACAGATGGATGCCGTTGCCGGCGGAGGATTCCCGGTCGCCGGACGCCGTCAGGGTGTTGCCCTCGAGCCGGCAGCCGGAGCTCCGCGCGAGGTAGATGCCGAAGAAGTTGTCGACGAAGGCGTTGCCCTCGATGACGCAGCCGTTGGCCCCTTCCACCAGTACGGCTGCGTGGTCCCGGACATGGCTGGAGGGCGTACCCCGCAGGGTCAATCCCCTGACCGTCACGCCGTCCGCCGTGATGTGCAGCAGCCCGGCACCCCCGGAATTCTCCAGCACGGCGCCGGGCTCGCCGAGCAGCGTGACGGGCCGGTCGATGACCACCGTGCCCGAACGGTGCACGCCGCCGGCCAGCCGGAGCGTGTCGCCGGTCCCGGCAGCTGCCACCGCCACGGCCAGGTCGGACCACTCGCCGCGAGCGCTCCGGATCCGGGGCGCCTCCCCGCCCGGCGCCGGTGCCTCCATGGAGACAACACCCGCAGGCACCACAGCCCCCACGGCGGTTCCGCTGCGGGCGCCGGCAGCGGCCGTGCCGCCGGCAAACAGGGCGATAGCGCCCGCCACCAGCAGTCGGTTACGGCCCATGCCCATGCCCGTCGCGGCTGGCGGCCGGCGCCATTGCCAGCAGCTGCGTCCACGTCATGAGATGCCCGTTCAGTTCGGCGGCCGCAGCCTCCGCGTCCACCGATGCGGCATACGCCGCCAGACCGCCGCCCATGGGCGTCCGCAACTCGGCACTGTGCAGGAATACCGCATCCTCCACCTGCACCCAATCCTCGCCGCCCGCAGAGTCCGTCACCCACAGGGAGTGGATGTCGGCAGCGGCAATGCTGCCACCCTGAACGAAATCGCGCAGGCACTCGATGGCGTCGAACTTGAACGCCTTGCCGTTGCTGTTCAGCAGCTGGGCCGCGTAACGGCGCTCCGTGATGAGCATGCTGCAGTGGGCACACTCCTCGGCACCCAGGTGCACGGGCTCCGGCGCGATGCCGCACGCCGATGCAAGGGGCATGAGAAGCGCCAGCACCACCAGGCGGCCCCAGCGGCGAAGTGTCGTTGTCATCACAGTGACCACTCCGTCCGGACCAGCTCCAGCACCTCCGGCCAGGTCAGCCGGTCGCCCAGGAAGAAGAAGTGCAGATTGTGGGCAACCACCTCCGCCTCCGCCGCCAGCAGGTTCAGCCCGTTGGGGCTCTCCCGCAGCCCGCTGCGGACGTAGTGAGCGGTGCGGGCGTCGATGAGGCGCTCGCCATGGTTGTAGTCCACCACCCGCATGCTGTGGATCTCCGGCTCACTGATCCGGCCGCCGGCCACGAACCCGGCCAGGCATTCCACGGACATGAACCGGTAGGTGTTGCCGTCCCGGGTCACGATCTCCCCGCCAAAGCGCTCGGCGGGGATGATGCCGTCACAGAAATCGCACGGCGGCTGGTCCGGCGCGAACTCCGGGGCTTCCGCCCGCCGGTCTGCCGCGTCACTGGCAGCAGCGCCCGTGCAGCCTGCGAGCAGCGCAGCGGAGGCGACGACGGCGAGGACCGCCGCGGCGCGGGTCCGGGCCGCTACGCGGGCCTGGAGCTGGCGGAACGCGACCGCCGCGGGCCCGCCCTCCCCCCGTCGCCACAGGGTGACCAGCGCTGCCAGCCCGGCCAGGAACGACAGGGTGACGAAGGCCGTGCCCCAGTGGGGGTACGAACTGGCCCGGATCGTCAGCAGCGTCTTGGTGCCGATGAGCGGCGGCGTGTACGTCATGCCCGGCACCTTGATGGGCGCGTCAGGACTCAGGTTGTGCCCGTAATCGTAGTTCCAGCTGTAGAACTCGTAGAATCCCGCCGCACCCACGACAACGAACGCCGCCAGCCATGCGGCGGCCGCCCAGCGCCGGTTGATGAGCATGGCCACCACGGCAGCACCCATCAGGAATGCGAGCGCCAGCGGCATCACCTCCAGCGGAGTGACCTCGGCCGGGACGATGGGCTTCATCCCGATGTAATGGTTCAGGATGTTGATGTTCTGGATGTCGTGCTGGGTGTGCCCGACGATGTCCTGCACACCGATATACATGCCCAGGCCGTCATTGTACTGCGGCGCCACGATCCTGATGGACCACAGCGGCAGTGACCACGCCGGGATCAGCAGCAGCGCTGCAGCCAGCAGGAGCAGTCTCGCACGTACGCGATAGTTCGACATCCGGTCCTTCTCCTCGCAGCCCGAGGTGCGGGCGGACCGCCCGCCCGCACCCGGATTCATCAGTTGTTGACGTTTACTGCCCCACCGACTTCATTGCCTGTCCGCCAGACCAGGGGGGTGTTCGACCCCTTCGGCGAGACCCGCACGTAGCCCTGCATCTCCTGGTGCAGTGCGGAGCAGAAGGCCGTGCAGTAGAACGGGTACACGCCCGTCCGCGTGGGCACCCACACGTGGGACTTCGTCTGCCCCGGCGAGACCAGGACCTCCGCCGTGCCCATCCCCTTGATGGCGAAGCCGTGCACCACGTCCCAGTCCTGCTCAACGTTGGTGTGATGGAAGATCACCGTGTCACCCACCATGATGCCCTCGATGTTGTCGGGACGCTGGTGGCTCCGGATGTGGGCCATGTAGACCCGCACCACGTTGCCCTCCCGCTCGACTCGCGCATCCTCCGTCCGCTTGAGTGCACGCGGGTGGTTGTTGTTCTCCAGCGAGAATATCCGCTTGCTCTGGTCCTTGATCCGGCTCGCCTCGATAGCCTGTGCGTAGTGCGGCTCACCGATTGTCGGGAAGTCCGACAGCATGACCATCTTGTCGCCGGAGATGTCGTACAGCTGGGCCGGATGGTTCTGCTTCGGGCCCGTCGGCAGGAAGCGGTCGCGGGCCGTCTTCGTCATGCCGATCATGTACTTGCCCGCCGGGTCCACATTGTCGCCCCGGGGAATCATCAGGTGGCCAATCGAGTAGAAGGCCTCGATGCGGTCCACGACCTCGAACGTCTTCAGGTCCCACTTGACGATCTCCGAGGAGATGTAGACCGACGTGTACGCGTAGCCGCGGCCGTCGAATTCAGTGTGCAGCGGGCCGAGACCCGGGTTCTCCACCTCACCTGCAATCGTCGAGGTGTAGCGCAGCACCGGGATGCCGTTCACCGTATCCTCGAAGTCCTGGGCCTCAATGGCCGCCACCATCTTCGAGTAGGAGTGCACCGGGATCACCGTCGCCAGCTTGCCGCCAGCCACGATCAGCTCACCACTCGGGTCGATGTCCACGCCGTGGGGCGATTTCGGGGTCGGCAGCAGGAACACGGCGCCAGGCACCTCCGTCGGGTCAATCTGCAGGACGCCCGTCTTGCGCTCCGAGACGGCCATGCTGACGGAGGGGTCGTAATAGTTGTGGTAGTAGTCCGCGTCCACGCGCCGGCCTGCGCCGTTGCGTGCCGCATCCTCCACCTTCTTCCAGTTCACGGCCAGGATGAAATCCTTGTCCGCACGCGAAGCCTCGATCTCCAGCAGCGTGTGCGCCTGCTCCGTGTTGTACGTCGTGAAGAACACCCAGTCGCCTGACGGGCCCTTGCCCGCGCGCGCCAGGTCGTAGTTGTACGCCGGGACCTTCAGCTGGAACTCCAGGTTCATGCGACCGTCATCCGGCCGCACGCTGATGAAGCTGATCTTGCCGGCAAAGTTGTCCTTGAACGAGGAGATGGGTACGTCCGCATCCTTCTCCGCCGGGATGCTGAAGCGGGTTGCGCCGAATACGTACTCCGTGTTCTGCGTCACGAACGACGAGCCGTGGTTGCCGCCGGTGTTCGGAATCTCCAGCGTCTCCCGCGTCTCGAAGTACTCCAGGTCCACGCGCGCGATGCGCGGCGTGTTGTTGCCGTTGATGAAGACCCACCGGCCGTCCGCACTGCCGTTCGTCTGCGACAGGTGCGGGTGGTGGGAATCGTCCCACGCCTGGAAACCGAAGCTCGTCATGAGCAGAGGCTTCGTCTCCTCCGTGTAGCCATAGCCCGTCTCCGGGTCCTGCGAAAACACAGGGATCACCTTCAGCATGCGGCCCGACGGAATGCCCCACACGCTCAGCTGGCCGCTGTAGCCGCCCGACAGGAAGCCGTAGAACTCGTCGTACTCACCCGGCGCTACGTACGTCCGCGACGCAATGTCCGTCGCGCCCAGCGTTCGGTTGCCCGGAACAGCGTTCATCGCCAGCACTCCAGCCAGCACGACCGCGCCGCCCACTACCAGGGCCTTCTTCTGCATCGTTGCCTCGTCTTTCAATCCGTGGGCGCTCAGTCGAGCACCGTCAGTTTGCCCACCATGCCCAGGAACACATGGGGGTCGCAGTGGAACGTGTACTCGCCTGCCGGCATGTCTATCAGAATGTCATGATGCTGTCCCGGTACCTGCAGGAACGGGCTCGCCTCCGGCAACGCCACGCCCGCAACATTCACGTCGGCCGGGAACGACACGTTGTGAACCCCGCTCTCCAGAACGAACCGCACAACGTCACCCCGCTGCACCGTCAGCTCGTCGGGACCGAACCGCTCGCCGCCGATGGACGCCATCGTTACCTCGTGCACCGTGCCCGTCGGCTCAACGCTCGGTGCCCGGTCGCCGCGTTCCCCTGCCGGTGCCGCGTCCCCGCTGCCACACGCCGCTGCTGCCAGCGTGAGCCCCAGTACCGCCACCATTCGCCCGCCGAACTTCATGACTCCCTCCCGTCTGTTATAAACCGCATATGGACATGAGAATAATGAAAGAGGCGACCCAGGGCGGCAAGTCAGGGAATGGATGATTCCGCTGTACGGCAACGGACTACAGGATCGACGGGAGGTGGGACTGGTCACGAGTCCGGAAGATACGCAGATTCGAGTGAGAATAGGAGGAACGATGACATTGTCGCAGACGGCGGAGTACGCGGTGCGGGCGGTACTGTACCTGGCCCGGGTGGACGGGCAGCAGCGGGTCTCGGCTGAGAGCATCGCACGGGCGCTGGGGGCGCCGGTCAACTACATGTCCAAGACGCTGAACCAGCTTGCGAAGGCGGGTGTGGTCGCTGGCGCGCGGGGGCCAACGGGCGGGTTCCGATTGGCGATTGACCCTTCCCGGCTTACGGTGGCACGGGTGGCGGGCACGTTCGAGACGGCAAGGCTGAACCCGATCTGCCTGCTGGGAGACAGGCCGTGCAACAGCCGCCGTCCATGCGCGGCGCATCATCGGTGGACAGCGGTCACGCAGGCCATGAAGGCGCCGCTGGAGGAAACCACCATCGCGGACCTGCTGCAGGACGCGGACAGCGTGGCCGGGCGACGAACTGCGGGCGACGTGTAGCGGGCGACGAACTACGGGCGACGAACTACGGGCGAAGAACTACGGGCGAAGAACTACGGGCGAAGAACTTCGGGCGACGAACTACGGGCGACGTGCTACGGGGGCCGAGGACGGCGGGCGACCGGAGCGGTTTTGCCGCCCAGGGTCGCCCCCCATGCATTTCACAGGTGTAAACGATCCGATCCCGTTTACGTTCCCGTTCCCGTTCGAATGATCAGGCTACAGTAACCTCGTCATCCAGATAGACGTCCTGGATGGCGTGGAGCAGAGCGGCGCCCTCGTCCATGGGTCGCTGGAACGCCTTGCGTCCGGAGATGAGGCCCATGCCGCCGGCGCGCTTGTTGATGACGGCGGTACGCACGGCTTCCTGCATGTCGGACTGCCCTGCGGACGCGCCGCCGGAGTTGATGAGGCCGGCGCGGCCCATGTAGCAGTTCACCACCTGATACCGACACAGGTCAATGGGGTGGTCGGTAGTCAGTTCCTCATAGACCTTCCTGTGGGTCTTGCCGTAGCCCTTGAGGGCGTTGTAGCCGCCGTTGTTGGTGGGCAGCTTCTGCTTGATGATGTCGGCCTGGATGGTGACGCCCAGGTGGTTGGCCTGACCGGTCAGGTCGGCGGACTCGTGGTAGTCCTTGTCCTGCTTGAACGCCGGATTGCGCAGGTAGCACCAGAGGACGGTGGCCATGCCCAGCTCATGGGCGAGCTGGAACGCCTCGCTGGTCTCCTGGATCTGCCTGGTGGACTCGTCGGAGCCGAAGTAGATGGTGGCGCCGATGGCGACGGCGCCCATGTCAAAGGCCTGCTCCACCTGCCCGAAGTAGATCTGGTCGAACTTGTTGGGGTGCGTCAGCAGCTCGTTGTGGTTGAGCTTGACCAGGAACGGGATGCGGTGCGCATAGCGCCGGGCCACGGAGCCCAGCACGCCGAGGGTGGATGCGACGGCGTTGCAGCCGCCCTCCATGGCGAGCTGCACGATCTTCTCCGGGTCGAAGTAGATGGGGTTGGGCGCGAAGCTGGCGCCGGCGGAGTGCTCGATGCCCTGATCCACGGGCAGGATGGACAGATAGCCGGTCCCGCCGAGTCGGCCATGGTCGAAGATCTGCTGGAGGCTGCGCAGCACGGGCACTGGCCGGTCGGACATGGCCCAGACCCGGTCAACGAAGTCGGGCCCCGGCAGGTGCAGCTGGTCCTTCGCGACGGTGGTGCAGGTGTGCTGCAGCAGGTCCTGTGCGTCCTGCCCGAGCAGCTCTTCCATCTTCTTGGTCATGTCCCCTACCCCGATGGGTTTCTGGTGCGCGTTCAAGTAGGCCCGGCCGGCGCCGGCGGTGTGCAGCCATCGTGCCGGCATGACCTTATGGTAGCCGCCGCGGCGGGTGCGTCAATGGCAAGCCCGGCGAGCGGCGCGAGGTTCAGGCGTTTCCCCACAAGGACGAGGGCGACGCGGATGGCCGTCACCCGCGCTGTCAGGGCGTCCGGGCGGGGTCCTCTACCTGGTAGCGGCTCTCGATCTCCGCGGTGACGGCGGAGCGCAACTGCTCTATGTCCAGCGAGGCCTCGGTTCGGTACCACCGTTCCACGGAGCGCAGCCGGGCACCGAGGGTGTCATCGGCCAGGACCTCTCGCACCCAGCGGGAGAAATCCCCCGACTGGAGATGGCGCTCGAGTACATCCCCGGGCACGTGGCGTACGAGGTCGCAGAATTCGGCGAGGTTGCCGGCCACGGCGTTGCCACTGCCGCTGCCGAAGTAGAACCGCCGCGGATCTGGGACCTGTGCGAAGGCGTACTTCCGCTCGTGGCGCACGTGGCTCGTCATACGCTGCGCCACACGGAACCGGGTCAGCCGACCGACCAGCGACAGGAGTGCCTCGCCGGGCCCCAGGTCGGCGTCATCCGGAAACACGTGCCCCGTTTCGGGCGCGATACCGCGGGCGTACCGCTCGGCACCCCCCAGGGCTATGACCGCGTGGATGGACGGCAGCAGCGCCGGGTTCAGGGCGCCCGGCCGGTGGGTGACCAGACAGAACCCGATGGGGGCGAGGTGTGGCTGCTCCGCCGGCAGGACATCATCCTGCAGCAGCTGGTCGGCTTCTTCCAGCACGATCCAGTGGGGCAACCCGGTGCTCCTGCGCAGCGCCACCAGTTCCATCAGCGCAGAGTGGAGGTAAGCCCGCTTCGCGTCGTACGGCAGGAGCGACATGTCCACGACGACGCTGGAGAAGCGGTTGCGCACGAGGCGGGCGAGTTGAGCGGGTGTGGGCAGCGGCTCCGGGCCGCCGATGGTGACGACGCCCCTCAGCTCACCCAGCGCCTGATGGTCGCCCTCGCAGTCGAACACGCAGCACGAGTAGCCCATGGTTGCGAGTTGTTCCACCAAAACGCCCGCGACATACGACTTGCCGCCACTGCTTTCGCCGGAGATGAGCACATTGATGCCGGAGGCGGGCAATGTGACGGGCGTGCCGTCCTCCTCACTCCCCAGTTCCACCTGCCAGCGTGCCGGCTGGACGTCGAGACCATCGCCTAGAACGGGGCCCAGCAGGAACTCCGCGATGGCGGCGCCGTCGGCCTGGTCGAGGACGACATCGGCCTGGCGCCGCAATGAGTCAACGGCGTTCGCCACGGCAACGCCCACTTCACAGGCCTGCAACATGGCCGCGTCATTCTCGGCGTCGCCGAACGCAATGGTGCTGTGGCGGGAGATCTCTACATCGCCCAGGGCGTCGAGCAACCCCGTCGCCTTCGTGATACCGGAAGGCAGCAGCATGAGTTCGGCCCGGTTTCGGATGAGTTGCAGGTCGAGTCCCAGCCGGCCGATCTCCCTTATCACCGGCACGGCGTGACGCGCCTGGGTGGCGAGGAGGACGGTGCCGGCGCGAGCGGGGATACGCCGGCTGTGCAGCGCATCGAGCAGTTCCAGCGGTGCCGGCGGCCCGAGTGCCCGTTCCGGACGACCCGGCAATGCCACCACTGCGCCGTTCTCTGCGACGATGGCGTCGAAATGCCGCTCAGCACCGGGAAACACCTCCCGCAGTTCGGCCAGAATCCGGCCCGTACACAGGATCACCCGCCATCCGCGCCGGCGCAGTTCCGCCGTAGCCGTCAGCACATGGCGGTCCACCATGCCGTCCTCGGCGATCGTGCCATCGTAGTCGAGGGCTACGGCGCGGAGGCAGTGCGGCATCAGACGCCTGCCTGTCGCCTGGCTCGCTCGAGGACCGGGGCGATGAGTTCCTGGACCGAGGTCCCGCCCCGCAAGCTCAGTTCATACCGCACCCGGGTAT
Source organism: Longimicrobiales bacterium (assembly GCA_035461245.1). GTDB lineage: Bacteria > Gemmatimonadota > Gemmatimonadetes > Longimicrobiales > RSA9 > SH-MAG3. The sequence goes on from DATHVP010000099.1 coordinate 35,925, forward strand.
GGGGGACAGGCAGGTCGAGGATGCGCGCAACGTCGATGGGCGTGCCTACGGCAATGGCCTCCACGCCGGCGGCCGCGGCCCGGCGCACGGTTTCCTGGAGATCCGCTATCTGCTGCGGGCCATACCCCATGGCGGGCAGGAGCGGGCCGATGTGCGGCCATGCCGTGAAGGTGTCGGCGATTTCACCGACGGCAAACGGCCTCGGGTCGACCAGTACGGCGCCCGCAGCCCGGGCGGCCAGGACCGCCGCGCCATACGCCATGCCGCCGTGTGTCAGCGTGGGCCCGTCCTCGATGGCGAGCACCTTTCGATCGCGGATAACGGCCGGATCATCCACTACCAGCGGTGAGGCGGCTTCCACAATCCGCGCCCGGGGGTTGATGGCATGGACGTTCTGTCGCACTTCCTCCACCGCCTCGGCCAGGGCCGTGTCCACCTTGTTGATGATGACGACGTCGGCCATTCGTACGTTCGTCTCGCCCGGGTACCAGGCCCGTTCATGGCCAGGGCGGTGCGGGTCTGCCACGACGATGTGCACATCGGGGACCAGAAACGGCGTGTCGTTGTTGCCGCCGTCCCAGACGAGTACGTCCGACTCCGCTTCTGCCTGTCGGACGATCTCGTCATAGTCCACGCCGGCATAGACGACCTGGCCCAGCTCCAGGTACGGCTCGTACTCCTCCCGCTCCTCGATGGTGACGCGGTGCAGGTCAAGGTCAGCCGCAGTGGCGAAGCGCTGCACGCGCTGTGACGCCAGTTCGCCGTACGGCATGGGATGACGCAGCACGGCCGTCGCCAGCCCGGCATCCCGCAGCGCACTCGCAATGGCCCGGCTCGTCTGGCTCTTCCCCGCCCCCGTTCGGGTGGCACCCACCGAGATGACCGGCAGCCGCGAGGGAATCATGGTCCGCCACGCGGACAGTAGCTCGAAATCAGCGCCCGCCGCATTCACCCGGCTGGCGAGGTGCATGACATCCGCATACGACAGGTCTGAATACGACAGTACACAGCGATCGATTCGCTCATCCCGGATGAGAAGCTCCAGTGACGCCTCCGGATGGATGAGGATCCCGTCCGGATACAGCGGACCGGCGAGTTCAGCGGGATATCGCCGGTTTGCGATATGCGGGATCTGCTGTGCGGTGAACGCCGCTACGTAATGTGCCGAAGACGACCTGTAGAGCACGTTGAAGTTATGGAAATCGCGACCGGCGGCGCCCAGGATCAGGATGCGTGTGGCAGGAGACATGGTCGTGCTCCATCTCGAGAGGCGGCCGTGGCCGCGTGACGCGGTGCCTGCACCCATGGTATTGCGTGGAGCCCGGCGTGTCTGTCGGGGAAGCGCCGGACCTGTGTGGCGAAGGCGCCTACACGCGCCTGCATGCGCCTGCATCTGGGCAGGCGGAGGCAGACGTCGGCAATGTCCCTACACGCGGTGAGGGGCGGCTCCGATACCATAGACCTGTCGCATCCGCTATGCTCGCACGGGGTCGCGGTAGCGGGCCCCCGACATTATGTGACGGAGGTAGGGTCATGATGGATGCCGCGGCGGAGAACCTGGCCCGGCTCAAGGTCGCCGACATCATGCAGAACCGTGTCACCACGGTGCACGCGGACACGTCCCTGGGCGATGTGGCTCGACTCCTCTGGGAGGAAGGGATCAGTGCCGCACCGGTTCTCGATGATGACGGCCGGCTGCTGGGCGTCATATCGGCTTCGGACATTGTGCGTTTCAAGGCATATGGCGGGCCGGCGCATGCAGGGCGCGGTCCGTGCGCCCGGGACCTGATGACGGCGGCGACGATTCATGTACGGCCGGGCACGAGCGTACCTGAACTTGCCAGGTTCCTCGTGAGGGCGGGCATCCACCGTGCCCTCGTGGTGGAGCACGGCCGGCTCGCCGGTATCGTTTCGACCTTTGATATCGTGGAAGCAGTAGCCGGGGCGGCCCCCAGCGTGGCGGACGCCGGCTGATACAGCGGTCCGAGACCGAGCTGAGCGGGCCGGGACGGAACGACCCATGCAGCGAGGAACGCAGGGGGCGGGAGCATCCTCACGAGACGTCCGGATCTGCCCGACAGATTGTGGCTCGGTCGAAGTGCATCATGCGTGAGGCGTGGAGCCAACGGGGAGCCGATATGATTGCGACCTGCAGCAGTCGGTGCCCGCTTCCTGGGGAGGCGGGCACACAAGCGGAAACGCTGGCAGCGGCTGCGGATGCATCAGCAGTTGAACTGGAGGGGATGCTCAGGATTGTCGCACACGACCTGCGCAGTCCGTTGCAGACCATTCTGCTGTGCTGTGATGCGCTGGAGCGACGCGCTTCTGCCGGCACCGCGGAGGCGGCTCACTCCATCAGCGTCATCCGGGGCATGGTGGATCAGGTCAACGCCCTGATCGACGACGTGCTGAATCCTGAGTTCACGGGTGCGGTAGGCGCGGGAGCGAGTGCTACCCACGTCGGCCTGGCCCTCAACCAGGCTGCTGCCCGGCACCGGGCGCTGGCATCCCTTCACGGCGTCGAACTGCATTCATCCCCAGGCTGCTGCCCTGAGGCCGGCAAGGTCGCTCTCGAGCCCCCACGGCTTCAGCGGGTCCTGGCCAATCTGCTGACGAACGCCATCCGGTCCACCCCCGCGGGCGGGCGCGTGGCGATGAGTTGCCTGTGCCTCGACAATGCCGTGGCCATCTTCATTGCAGACACAGGTTGCGGCATAGCGGACGACAGGCTGCCGGCCCTGTTCCAGCCGGCCGCCCCAGGCGAGCGTCCGGGGCGTGAGAAGGGGCTGCAGATCGTGCAGCGGATCGTGCGGCGCGCCGGCGGCCACACGAGTGTCTCGAGTCGCTTGCATGCCGGCACGACCGTCACCGTAATCCTGCCCCGGGCCCGGACACGTGCGGAGCCACCGGTACAGGGCCAGATGACCCCCTGACCCGGAGGCATCATGCAGACGAAGCTCCTCGTAGCGCTGGACGGCTCGCGTTTCGCCGAACAGGCCCTCCCCTTCGCCATCGCTGTGGCCAGGCGCCAGAATGCGCAGCTGGAGCTGGCGCTCGTCTGGACGCCCCATCCGAGGGATCCGGATCCGGGTCGCCCGGCGGACTATCTCGATGGCCTCGTCGGGCAGATTGGCTCCCAGCTCCCGGACGCCGTCACCCGCGAACTGCTGTCCACGCCGGCGGACCCGCTGGAGTACCCGCCGCCGGCGTCGAACGCCGTTGCGGATGTACTCGCGCAACACGCCGTTGACGTTGATGCATCGCTCATCATCGTGACGACGCACGGGCACGGCGGGCTTCGCCGGGCGTGGCTGGGCAGCGTCGCCGATTCTTTGATCCGTATGGCTGGCGTGCCCGTCCTCCTGATCCGGCCCGAGGATGAGGAGTTCGGCGGCGCCCTGAGGGCGGACCGGGGCCTGGGTCACGTGCTCATCCCGCTCGACGGTACGGCGCGCGCCGAAGAGGCGATTCCCCATGCGCTGGCCCTGGGATCACCATTCGCCGCACGCTACACACTGTTGCGCGTGGTGTCTCCGCTGTCATGGGACGTGTCGCCACACGCGTACGACCCCTATCCGGCCTTCACCTCCCCGCTCAGCCGGGACGCCGTGGAAGCCGAACTCGAGAAGGTAGCGGAACCGCTGCGGGAGGCGGGCCATACCATCCTGACGCACGTCACGGATGATGTCTCTCCCGCCAGGGCGATCCTGCAGTACGCCGAGGAGCATGACATTGACGTCATCGCCCTGGGCACGGGCGGGGCTGGCGCCCTGCGCCGGATGATCCTGGGCAGCGTATCCGACAAGGTCATCCGCGGCAGCGAGGTTCCCGTCCTCGTGTGCAACGTCCGACGGCTTCAGGAAGGAGGTCAGTCATGATCCGGTCCATCCTGGTTCCCCTGGACGGGTCTCCAGGCGCCGAGCGGGCGCTGCCGTGGGGCGCAGGGCTGGCGCGGGCCACGGGTGCCGAAATTCACCTGGTCACGGTGCACGTGGCGCGATCGCTGTATCACCGCCTGTCACCACTGGGCGGCGATGTGGTGGAAGCCCGTGTCAGAGAGGGCGAGGAGGCATACCTGGAGCGGCAGGCGGCGGACGTGGGTGGCGAACTTGGTGCGGAGCCGAAAGTGGCGCTGCTCACCGGCGCTCCGGGCACGGCGCTCTGCCGTCACGTTACCCGCCGGGGCATTGACATCATCGTCATGAGCACGCATGGCTACGGCGGGTTCCAGCGCGCCTGGCTGGGCAGTGTGACGGACGCCGTCATCCGCCGGGCCCGCGTGCCGGTGCTGGTGGTACCGCAGGCGGCGGAGGACGCCCATCCGCGGGCTGTGCCGGAGCCGGGGTCTGCCCGGATCCTTGTCGCCGTGGACGGCTCTGTCGAATCGGAGGTGGCGCTGGCCTGGGCCTGGCCCCTGTGCACGGCCCTTTCAGCAGACTGCACCGTCATCCGGGTCGTGGTACCGCCGAGTCATGTCATTGCGTCCAGCATCGAGTATACCGGCGAGCTGAATGCGGAGATGCAGCAGGCGGCGGAGGCCGAAGCGGAGACCTATCTGCAGCGCGTCCTGGAAACAGCGCCGTCGCCGGCAGGTAATGTCAGGGCCGAGGTGGTGACGGCGCAGAGCGCAGCGCACGGAATCCTTCGCTCCGCTGAAGAGTCGGACGCCGACATCATCGTCATCGGCACCCGTGGCCACGGCGGCGCGACCCGTCTCCTGCTGGGCAGCGTGGCGGACAAGGTCGTGCGCGGTTCCCGTGTTCCTGTTCTCGTGTGCCCGCCACCTTCAACCTGAGGAGTACGCGGATGCAATGCGTGAAGTGGCCAGCGCAGAGTGCCGGCGCGACTGTGGACTGCTGAAACCGTGTCACCTGTGACTCTCGGCTTCCACGGCGCGGCCGGCACCGTGACCGGCTCGCGATACCTCCTCACCGTCCGGGGCCGGCAGGTCCTCGTGGACTGCGGTCTGTTCCAGGGGCTGAAACAGCTGCGACTGCGCAACCGGGCCCGGTTCCCTGCCCCGCCCTCGGATATCGAGGCGGTGGTGCTCACCCACGCCCACCTGGATCACAGCGGCTACCTGCCCGTGCTGGTGCGCGACGGGTTCCGCGGGGCAGTGTTCGCCACGGAGCCGACCTTCGCCCTGTGCAGCATCCTGTTGCCCGACAGCGGCTACCTGCAGGAGGAAGAGGCGGAGCGGGCGAACCGGCTGGGCTATTCCCGTCATACGCCGTCGCTGCCACTCTACACCCGGGCCGATGCCATTGCGTCACTGGACTCCTTCGGCACGGTGCCTTTCCATCGGCCCCATGAGGCGGGGCCTGTCACCTTCACGTTCCGGCAGGCGGGCCACATCCTCGGCGCGGCCAGCGCCCTGGTCTCTGTGGAAGGCCTCGCCATCCTGTTCAGTGGCGACGTCGGGCGGCCCATGGATCCCCTGCTCTACCCGCCGGAGCCGGTGCCAGAAGCCGACTACCTGGTTGTGGAGTCCACTTATGGTGAGCGGACGCATCCCCGGCTGCCGCCGGCCGACGAACTGGCTGAAGTGATTCGCCGGACTGCGGGTCGCGGTGGTGTCGTGGTCATCCCTGCCTTCGCGGTAGGCCGTGCCCAGTCGCTGCTCTACCACGTCCACGCGCTTCGCCAGGCGGGCGAGATCCCCGACGTGCCGGTCTTTCTGGACAGCCCCATGGCCGCCGACGCGACGGATCTCATGAGCCAGTACTCGCAGTATCACCGCCTGGACCGTGAGCAGTGCGCCGCCGTCTTCGGCTCGGCCCGGATCACGAATTCGCCAGAGGAATCAAAGGCCATTGACCGCCGCAGCGGTCCGATGATCATCATCAGCGCCAGCGGCATGGCCACAGGCGGCCGCGTCCTGTTTCATATCCGACGTTTCGCTGATGATCCCCGCAACACCATCGTCCTCGTGGGCCACCAGGCGGCGGGCACCCGCGGGTCTGCCCTGCAGCAGGGTGCCCGGGAGCTGAAGATGCACGGCGTCCGTGTGAGCGTGCACGCGGAGGTCGTCTCGCTGCACGGATTGTCCGCCCACGCCGATGCCGACGAACTGATGGCGTGGCTGGGCACGGCGCCGCGGCCACCCCGCAAGGTATTCGTCACGCACGGCGAGCCCTCGGCCGCCGACGCGCTGCGGTTCCGCATACAGGATGAACTCGGCTGGCCCGCGCTCGTTCCCGAGCACGGGCAGGTCGTGGATCTGTGACGTGTGGTCTGCTGCCGCCTCACTGGGCGGCAGCCTTCGGCCGGGCGGGCCCGTCGCCCTCGGCGGCGACGGCCTTATGCCCCTCTCAGCCCTGGATGCTGTCGCCGCCCAGGCGGCGAACCTGGATGTAGCGTGCCTCGTCCCGGCGCAGGCTGACCATGCGGCCGCCCCTGTTGTGCAGCAGCATGATGGCGGTCCCGTTCAGGCGGCAGCGCCAGCGGCTGCCCTTGCGCAGCGCGTGGTCGCCGCCGGCGGATACGCCCCCAGGCAGCAGCGCCTGCACCACCTCAACCTCCACGCCCACGGGTACGCCGGCCAGGCTCTCGGACTGCTCTGTCTCGTGGATCATGTGTCTCACCTCCGGGGTGGGATGAGCCTCTACTATTGCTTCACGGCGGTGACGCCGCACTGGTGGGTTGCCTGAAGTCGTGTCCGGCATGTTACCGATTCGCTCTCGTATGGAGGTGCGCTGCTGCTGTGAGGCCTCGCCCGATTGCGACGACCGCGCCTTTTTCTGCTTTGCAAAACGCCTGCCCAGGCGGGAAGCAAAAACCCCGAGGGTAATCGACCCTCGGGGCTTGCATCGCCCAGTGCGCCCGGCAGGACTCGAACCTGCGGCCCACGGTTTAGGAAACCGTTGCTCTATCCACCTGAGCTACGGGCGCTATAATGCTGAAATATCGCGGTTTCGCAGACCTGCTGCAACCCGGTCGGCGGGGCCACACGTCGAACTGCGGCCGGTGGGCACCGAGAACGAAGCACGGCACGATGGCGCCGCGGGGGCTTGCCTGGTTGACCAGTGCGCGGCAGACCGCAAGATTCCGGGTTCAGCCCCACCAGCGGGAGCGCCCCCATGCAACGAAACCGTTCCGCGGCCGTCGTCGTCGCCCTGATCGCCGTCACCCTGGCCACCGCTGCCGCGGCGCAAGTGGTGCAGCGCTCCCGTGAGGTGACCAACGCCCGCGCGATCACCGAGGGCATGCCGGCCTGGCATGGCGGTTTCACCTTCTGCCGGCTGCGCTACGACCGCAGCCGCAGCCTGCCATCGGGCCTGGGCTGGAGCACCGACTACCCTGCCGCCGACATCAACTTTCTGACCCGGCTCTCGGAGCTGACGGCAGTGCCCATGAGCCGGCTGGACGACGGCTCGCCGGGCATCGCCGCCGTGGGCGCCACCGACCCGGACCTGTTCCGCTGCCCGTTCCTCTTCATGAGCGACCCCGGCTCCTACGACTTCTCTGTCGAGGAGATCGAGCGCATGCGCGAGTTCCTGCTGAAGGGCGGGTTCCTGTGGGCTGACGACATGTGGGGCGACTACGCGTTCGCCCAGCTCGAGCGCAACCTGCGCCGCATCCTGCCCGAGTACCCGCTGGTGGAGCTGGACCCGGGGCACCGCCTTTTCACCAGCTATTTCCTCGTGGACGAGGTGCCGCAGATCCCGTCGCTGAACTTCTGGCGGCGCAGCGGCGGCCGCACCTCCGAGTTCGGCTGGGAGACCGACACCCCTCGCCTGTACGCCCTCATTGATGATGACGACCGTATCCTCGTTCTCGTCAGCCACAACACCGATTTCGGCGACAGCTGGGAGCGGGAGGCAGACGAGCCCCGCTACTTCGCCGAGTTCTCCGCCGGGGGCTACGCCGTGGGTGTGAACGTCGCGCTGTGGGTGCTCATGGGGCGCTGACCCGGGGGGCTGTAAATCCGGAGCCGCATACGGTAACTTTCACTGTTGTGTGCCGCCCGTCTGCGGCATCTGAACCACCGGTCCCGGCAGCCCGCCCGGGTTCGACCTTCCCTTATCGGGTTCCGTCCTTGCGAGATCTGATCCATGTGATTCGAGGCGCCGCCTGGGCCCTGGCCGGCGCCGTCATTGTCGGCGGCAGCACCCCCGCGGCAGGACAGCAGGATCTGCCTGCCTCCACACCGTCCGGTCCCACCCTCGGCGGCCGGGCCGACGATCACGCGCTGGCCCCCGTGGTCCACGCTGTCCGACGCACGAGCCGCATCGCCCTGGACGGCCGGCTGGATGACGAGGTCTGGAACAACGCCGTCGTCGCGACCGGCTTCATCCAGACGGAACCGGACGAGGGGCAGCCGTCCACGGAGCGGACGGAAGTGTACGTCGTGTATGACGACGACGCGCTCTACATCGGCGCCAGGCTGTGGGACAGTTCGGGAGACGTGCGCCAGCGGCTCGGCCGCCGCGACTCGTATCTGATGGATTCCGACTGGTTCCACGTCATGATCGACAGCCACCACGATCACCTGACGGCCTACCAGTTCAGCGTGAATCCGGCTGGCGTGAAGCGGGACGAAGTGCATAACGGCGGCTCCCGCGCCGACGCGTCCTGGGACGCCGTCTGGGATGCCGCCACATCGGTGGATGCCGAAGGCTGGACTGTAGAACTCCGCATCCCCTTCAGCCAGTTGCGCTTCGCGCAGCGGGACGAGCACGTGTGGGGCATCCAGATGTCCCGCCGTGTCAACCGGTTGCAGGAAGTCAGCGTGCTGTCATTCACGCCGCGTCGGGATCGCGGCGGTGTGGCCCGCTATGGCCACCTGCACGGGCTGCAGGGCATTGGCCCGGGCCGCCGCTGGGAGATCATGCCGTACAGCCTGGGCCGGGCCGAGTACACGCCGGTTACCGAGGGCAACCCGTTCCGGGACGGCTCGGACTACTTCCGCGGCGCGGGGATCGATGCGAAGTACCGACTGACCTCGGCGCTGACCATCGATGCGACCATCAACCCCGATTTCGGTCAGGTCGAAGTCGATCCGGCGACCGTGAACCTCAGCGCGTTCGAGCAGTCGCTGCAGGAGAAGCGGCCATTCTTCGTGGAAGGAGCCGACATCTTCCGGTTCGGGGACACGCGCCTCTTCTACTCGCGCCGCATCGGCCGCGCGCCGCAGGGCTCGTTACCATCGGGGACCGCGTTCTCCGACCGTCCCGACGCTGCGTCCATCCTGGGTGCGGCGAAGATCACCGGTCGAACCTCCGGCGGCTGGAGCCTCGGCTTCCTGGAGGCGGTGACAGGGCAGACGAGTGCTACATGGCAGAACCGGGACGGCGACCTGGGCGAGACCATCGTCGAGCCGGCGACCAACTACGCCATCGGCCGCGCGCTGCGCGACCTGCGAGGCGGTCAGACGCAGCTCGGTGCCATCGCCAGCGCCGTGAACCGCCGCCTGGACGGCACCGGCCTCGATCGACAGCTGCGTTCGGCGGCGTATGCCGGCGGCCTCGATATCTCTCACGAGTTCCTCAATCGTACCTGGTCGGCAGAGGGCGTGTTCGCCTATTCCTGGGTCACCGGCTCGCCCGAGGCGATGCTGCGCACGCAGCTCCAGTCTTCACGCTACTACCAGCGCCCCGACGCGGACCACCTGACGCTGGACCCGGAGCTCACGTCCATGAACGGCTTCGCCGCGAAATTCGATGTGGGCAGGCGTGCCGGGCTCCACTGGCGCGGTGATGCCAACTTCACGTACGTCAGCCCGGGGCTCGAGATCAACGACATGGGTTTTCTCACGGGCGTCGATCGCATGAACGCCGGTGGCAGCCTCGTCTACGTCCAGAATACGCCCACCAGCCGCTTCCGGAGCTACCGCATCAGCACGGGGCCGCAGTTGAACTGGAACACCGGCGGCGATTTCCTAGGCGGGCGCGTCAACCTGAACACCAACTGGCAGTTCCTGAATTTCTGGGGCGCCAACGTCAACATCACCAAGCGGGTGGTCGGCTTCGACGACCGGCTTACGCGAGGCGGCCCGCTGGCGCGCGCGAGAGGCGGCCAGTCCATCGGCGGAATGATCAACTCGGATTCACGGCGCACGGTGTCCGGCCGCATCAACATGAATTATTCGTGGGGAGAGGGCGACGACGGCGGCAGCCGCATCTCCGCCAACCTCAGCATGCGGCCGGCGGAATACTGGTCCATGAGCATCGGGCCCAGCCTCAACCGCAACTTTACGTCTACGCAGTACGTGACCGCCGTGACGGATTCCCTCAAGACGTCCACGTTCGGACGCCGCTACATCTTCACGGAGCTGCGGCAGACGACGGTGTCAATGGACACGCGTGTGAACGTGAACTTCACGCCGACGCTCTCCTTCGAGATGTTCGCGCAGCCGTTCATCTCCACCGCCGACTATGGTGCACTGCGCGAACTGGAAGCGGCCCGTACCTCGTCATACCTGGAATATGGACGGGACATCGGCACGGTTACGTACGACGCCGACACACGGACCTTCCACATCGACCCTGATGAAGGCGGGCCGGCCAGCAAGTTCACGGTTGCGAACCGCGATTTCAACACACTCTCGCTGCGTGGCAATGCCGTGCTGCGCTGGGAGTACCGCCCCGGCTCCACGTTGTACCTGGTGGCCCAGCAGCGACGCTCGGACAACGGTCACGATCCGCAACTCGACCTCTGGCGAGATGCCCGGGGCATGCTGCGGAGCCCGGCGAGCACCATGTTCGTCGCCAAGGTCAACTACTGGCTGAATCTGTAAGGCCTGCCGCGCTACGGATCTCGCAGCGTAGGGCGTGCGTGCCCCTCGAGCGCCTCGACGCGCACCAGGCGGGCGGTGTCGAAGACGTCGCTGAACTCGCGCAGCACGGCGTAGTCGTCGACGACTACGGTCGCGCGGACCGGCGTCTCGCCGCTGCCGAGGAGCGCCTGCGCCCGCTCCGGGTTCGTGAGGCAGAACCACACTTTCGCGTTCGCCGAAGTCCAGGAGTCCGGTGAGAAGGCCGGCACAGCCTGAACGGACGAATCGTCCACGTGGAAGCACAGCGCGTCAGGCTCCGGCCAGTCGAAGTGGCGCTGGTAGATACCGGTCACCGTGATCTCGCCCGCGAAGTGGACGCGGCCGGCCCAGACCGAGTCATCGAATACGCGCATCACTTCGCGTTCGCGCACGACGAGGCCCAGCAAGCTGTCGCCGACACTGATCGATCCTGGATCGAAGTGACGTTCGGTTGCCGGCGGCACTTCCCTCGCGCCGCCGGGTGTGAGCGTCACTGTATCCGCTGGCGCGGGATCGTCCGCCGGCCTTGCGGATCGTGCATCCTCGCTGCCGTCGCAGCCGCTGCCGACCGCGGAGAGCGCCAGCACGACGAGAATCCTCCAAATGGGTACCGCTGTCATTCCCGTCCGGTAAGCCAGGTGTCCCACTGGTGCTCCCCGGGTCAGTGCTTCAGCAGGCGGAAGAGCACTACGCTCTCGACGCCGTACTCGTCGCGCTCAGCGGCGAGGATGAAGTCCTCCCCGATCTGCAGGTTCGCCCGTGCCCAGGGCACCGGCTGGCGCACCATGGCAGGGGGCGACCGCAGGGTCCAGCGCAGCCGGCCATCGGTATCGAAGATGAACCAGCGCGGCATCCCGACTCGCGTGAACTCGCGCAGCCAGATGCGGCCGCCTTCGTCGACGACCATGTCGCTGAAGAACGGCTGCGTATCCGGCAGGCGCATGGTGCGCTGGACCTCGGCCAAATGCTCCCGGGCCAGACGCACGCGCTCATCCCCGTCAGGAGCCGCGGCCATGGGCGGGAACAGTTCGCTGCGGCTTAAGTTGGGCGGATCGGCGGCGACGCGGATGACCCGCTCCAGGCTGCCGTCCGGGCCGTATACGCGCACCTCGAAGCGTTCGGCGTCGGCGTAATAGAAGCGGTCCCCGTGCATGGCGGTGAACGCCTGCGGGTGCGGCTCCGCAATGCCGACGTTCGCACCCGGCCGGCGGAACATCTCACTGCGACCCGAGACGAACCGGCCGTACGAGGCGTCCGCCGGGCTGGCCCCGTCGGACCGGTAGTATGCGCTGCTGTCCGCGCAGAATCCGCCCTCCCGGCGCTGCTCGAGGCACACGTTGAGATAGTCGCTGAAGAGGATCTGACCGTCGGCGAAGAAGCCGCGGATGCTATGGGACGTCATTACTCCCGTTGCGCTCGTTTCCAGCAGCCGGGGCCGGTAACGGTGCGAATACTCCAGGTCCGGCCCCAGCATGGTGATCCGGCTGCCCTCATTGTCCAGCACCGCCATGGAATCGCCGCGCGCGTACAGGCTGTACAACATGCCGTACTCGCCGGGCCCCTCCCCTGCGCGCCCGACCTTGCGCACGAAGCGGCCGCGCTCGTCGAAGACCCGGATCTCGTGGGCGATGGCGTCGGCGACGAGGATCGTGCCGTCGGGACGTCGCAACATGCCGGCGAGGCGGCCGATCATGTACTCCGGCGCACCTTCCACCACACCGATCCGGACGACGTCGGCCGTGTCCATCCGCCACGCCGTCGAGTCGGCAATGTGCAGTCCCGGATTCTCGACGATGGTTACGCCGTCCTCCACTATGATGCGAACCTCTGTGTCCGGTGGGTCGGAGGCGGAGGTGCAGGCGGACGCGACAATGCAGGCCGCGAGGGCGCACCCGACGAAGCCCCTGCCCAGAAAATCCCTGCCGGCGAAGCTCCTGCCGGCGAAGACCCAGCCGGCGAAGCCCCAGCCGGCGCGTGCGATGACGGCGTTGCGGACGCTATCGCCCATCGCGCTGGATAACGAACACATCGGTGGCACTGTCCTGGACGACGGCATAGTACACTCCAGGAGGCCCGAACGCGTCTGGAAATGCAGGAACCAGTTCCTTCCTCACTCCCCCGCCGTTCACCAGGTAGACCGGAACTGGGGCCCCCCGCATTGACCGCGGGCGCCACGGTTCGATCCACACGGTCCCGTCCGGGTCCGTAACGATAACGCGGCAACCCACCGTAGCGGTGCCATGTGTCAAGCTGAGGCGTTCGGCGCCCGCCCGGCAAGATCCTTGACACCCGCGGTGGTACTAACTACTTAGTACATAGCACGTGGCACTGCCGGCTGTGTATGACGCCGCGGTGCCGTGGCCGAATGCCGACCACCCGGAGCACATAGGCAGACATGAGCGGAATCAGCTTCACCGAGCGCGAACTGGAGATCATGACGGTGCTGTGGCAGCGCGGCTCGGGCACGGTGGCGGAGGTGCGCAGCGCCCTGCCCCATGACCCGGCCTACACCACGGTGCTGACGCTGATGCGGATCCTGGAGGGCAAGGGTCACGTGCGCCGGGAGACGGAGGGCAAGGGGCACCGCTACTTCCCCGCCGTCGACCGGTCGCTGGCCGCGCGCAGCGCGCTCCGGCGCGTGCTGGGCACGGTGTTCGGCGGCGAGCCCGAGCTGCTGATGACGGAGTTGCTGGCGGAGGAGTCGCTGGACGAGGACACGCTGATGCGTCTGCGGGCACTGGTGGACTCGCGGCTGAAGGAAGGGGGCCGCGAGTGATTGCCTGGATGATCTACGCCACAGTGGTCATGCTGCTGCTGGCACTGGCGGCGGCTGCCGTCGAGCCTCTCGTCCGGGAGCGGTTCGGCGGCGGCAGGTTGCTCTGGGTCGCGGCGCTGGCCGGCGGATTTGTTGGCGGACTCGGCGTCCCGTTGCTTGCGGCGTCGTCCGGGGCCGGGCCTGAGCCTCCAGCCTCCTTCGTTGCGTCAAACATTGCTGCGGAGCCTGGCACCCCGGCGGACCCCGTCGCCGCGGCGGGGCCGGCCGAGCCTCTCGTCAGGCGATCGTCCTTCGCCGAACGCCGGTCCTTCGCCGAGCGCCTGTCCATGGCAGGGACGCGGGCCGTCAGCGCCATCTGGAACGCGCCCGCGATCGGGCGTGTCGCCGCGAGCGTGAGGGACGCCGTCGCCAGGAGCACCGCCCGGCTGGACGGTGCGGCCGCCGTGGCGTGGCCGCTGGCGAGTCTGGTCCTGCTCGGTGCCCTGACGGTGTCCGTGCTGCGCCTGCGGCGGCTCCGGCGGGCGGGTCGCGTGCGACGTCTTCCCGGCCTGGACGTGGTGCATCATCCCACCCGGGGCCCGGCCGCCGCCGGCGTCGTGCGGCCGTGGGTGCTGCTGCCGGAGTGGAGTGCGGCCCTGCCCCGTCGGCAGCGGCGGCTGCTGTTGCGCCATGAGCTGGAGCACGTTCGCGGGCGGGACCCGCTGCTGAAGCTGGCGGGTGCGCTGATCGTGACGGCGATGCCGTGGAACCCGGCGGCGTGGTGGGCCGTGCGCCGGCTGTACCAGGCCCTGGAGATCGACTGTGATCATCGGGTACTGGCGCGTTCCGGCGGTGCCGGAAGCGCCGGCCATTACGCGCGGTTCCTGCTGGACGTCGCCGGCGGCAGCCACCTGCCGGCCTGCGCTACGGGCGCCGCCCATCTCACCGGCAACCTCGAGAGGAGGCTCCTTGCCATGACGACTCCGCAAAGAACCGAAGGACACCGCAGGCTGCTACGCGCGCTGCTGGCCGTGACCGCCCTGGCGCTCATGGTCGTGGTGCGGGCGCCGGCCGCGCCCATCTTCGGCCAGTCCGCCGTTCAGCCGGCGAACCCAGCCACGGACGCGGCGGTCACGGACGTCGCAGGGATGGATGTCGCAGGCAGGGACGTCGCAGCGATGGACGTCGCAGGCAGGGACGTCGCAGCCACGGGTGGTGTCGGCGGCACCGTCGTCGATCACGGTGGCCAGCCGATCGTCGGCGCCGAGGTTCGCGTCGCGGACGCCACCGTCGGCACAGTGTCCGACCGGGAGGGACGCTTCCTGATCCCGCGCCTGGAGCCGGGGACGTACCGACTGCTCGTGTCCGCCCAGGGCTACCGCTCCGAGGCCGTGACGGATGTCCGGATCGTGTCCGGCCAGCGGGCCCAGGTAACCATCACCCTGTCGCGCATGGGTCAGCCGCCGGTGCCCGCGGTGCATCACGCCCCGGTGCCGCAGCCGCCGCTGGAGCGGCCCGCGCCGCCTGCCCTACAGCCGTACGCCGCCCCCGCTTTACAGGCCGGCGTGCCGTGGCCGTCTCGTCCGGTGGCGGCGCCTGCTCCTCCACAGCCGTATGCCGCGCCCGTTCCGGAGGCCGGCGTGGCGTGGCCTTCTCGACCGGTGGCGGCACCCCCCGTTCCGGAGGGCGGCATACCCTGGCCACGCCCGGCGGCACCGCCGGCAGTGCGTGAGATTGGCGTCACGCAGGCCTCCCCGCCCCATCCGCCGCCGCCCCCGGCGGAGGTTCGGGTCCCGCAGACTCCCGCGCCCCAGGCTCCGCCTCCCCCTGCAGAGGTCCCGGCGGGGCGGGCACCGGTTTCAGGTGCCGCGGTCGCGGAGGACGGGTCCATCAGCGGTTCGGTCGTGGATCACACCGGCGAGTCCGTGGCCGGCGTCCTCATACGCATGGGGGATGGCGACGTCGGAACCGTGACGGACCGATCCGGGCGTTTCCTCATTCCCTACCTGGCTCCAGGCACGTATCGGCTGCAGGTCTCCGTCCCGGGCTACCGGTCGCAGGACGTGTCGGATGTTCTCGTGGCGGCGGGGCATCGCACCGAACTGACGGTAGTATTGTCGCGCACCGGTGAGCCCCACGTGCCGGCTACGCGGCAGGACCCGTCTCCCCACCGACCTGCGGGAGGAGTCGCGCAACCAGCGCCGGCGGGCCGGCCCCGGGCCGTGAGGGGCGACATCGCAGAAGCCGGGTCACTGCTCGGCACCGTCGTCAATCAGGCCGGTGACCCTATTCCCGCAGTGCAGGTTCGCGTGGCCGATGCGCAACTCGGTACCGTCACGGATACGGAGGGCCGGTTCCTGCTCCCACGCCTGCAGGAAGGAAACTATCGGCTGCAGATATCCGCGCCGGGCTACGCATCCCGGACACTGGACGATGTTCGCATCGTCCCCCTCGAGCGCATCGTCGTCTTCGTGACCCTTGACCGCCAGCCGCCCGATGAGCAGTAACCGCGGCCTGCCCGTCGCAATGGCCTGCATGGCGGCAGCCATGACCGCGTGCGGCGAGCCAACGTCAGATTCCGGGCGTCACATGGACGAACTGGCGCCCCTCGGCTATACCGAGGAGCTGCGGATCGGGAGCGTGGAGGACCCGGATTTTGGGTTTTCGGAGGTCCGTCAGGTCCGCGTTTCTGACCGTGGCGACGTCTTCGTCCTCGACGCGATGTCCAGGGACGTCCGCGTCTTCGATTCCGACGGCGAGTTGCTGCGGGTCATCGGCGGCCCCGGGGAGGGACCCGGTGAGTTCGCGTCGCCCGTCAGCATGGGGCTGCTGGGAGACACGCTGTGGGTTGCCGATGTCCGCAACCGTCGCATTATATGGTTCTCCGCCGATGGCGAACTGCTCTGGACGACGCCGACTCTGGGAGCCACCGTCGAGAGCGGCGTCCGCGGGGTGACCCTGACCGTGGTGCCATCGCGCCCCCTGCCTGACGGCTTCATTGAATCGGATCGCGCGATCATGGTTGGCTCGGACCGCGAGATCCGGCCGTACCGCTATCCGGTGGTGCTGTTCAACCGGGACGGCGAGGTCGTCGATACCGTCCGCTGGGAGACCGCCGACGAGAGCGCGGTGAGTTTTCGCGTGGGCGGCCGGCAGGGCTATGCACCGGTGCTGCGACCCGCCCGACCCGTGGATATCGCGGCGCCCGACGGCAGGGTCATCGTGGATTGGTCCGTGCCGGAGAATACGACGGACGGCACGATGACGATCGTCCGGCTGGACAGCGCAGGGGACACGGCGTACTCCACGGACCTGCGCTACACCGCTGTTCCTGTTCCATCCAGTGTCCTCGACAGCCTGGTCACGCCCATGCTGGTGGTCGCGGGTTCCATGGGCGCCACGGAACGCGAACTGGAGAGCGCGTTGCGTAGCGCAATCCAGCTGCCCACCCATCGGCCACCTGTGCGGACGGTGCGGGCCGGAGCGGACGGCTCGGTGTGGCTGCAACTGAACGCGCCTGATGACGACGCTGCGGACTGGACAGTGGTCGCATCGAATGGCCAGCCGCGCGGCCGCGTGCGCCTGCCTGCCCGAATGCAGATCCACCACAGCGCACTGCCGACGGTGTGGGTGGTCGAACTCGACGAGTTCGACGTACCGTGGCTGGTTCGTCTGAGCGTCGACCAGGAGCGCCAGCCTTGATCCTGAGGTGCTCGCCGAATGCGCATGGCGGTCGTTGCGGCGCCGGGGGGGAGCGGCTGGCGTGCAACGGCCGGCTCGGCGCAGTGGCGGTTGCACGGCAGCCGCGCCGCACCGAGCTAATTCTGCCCCGGGACCGCGGCTGGCGTGCAACGGTTGGCTCGTCGCGTTGGCGGTTGCACAGTAGCCGCGTCGCGCCGGCTATTCGTGAGCCCGGCGACAGATCTTACGCGCTGGCGCCGGCGTGCCGGATGCGCCCCTCCGCGATCGCCCCTGCGACGGCGGCGACCGTCGCGAGCTTGTCCGTCCTGATCTGCCGCCATGTGAACCGAAGGACGCGGTAGCCGCCCGCGGCAAGGACCAGGTCGCGCTGCCGGTCACGGTGGAATGCATGCGGTGTGTCATGGTAGGCCCGTCCATCCACCTCGACGACCAGCCGGGCTTCCGGCCACAGGAAATCCACCTCGTACCCCAGCAACATAGTGTTGGCCAGGGGCATGGGCAGTCGGGCAAGCTGAATCAGTTCGATGAACGCTTCCTCCGCACGGGAGCGGAGGTACATGGGGGCGGTGGCGGTCCGGTCCAGGTACCGCAGCAGTCGGCGCAGGGCGCGGGTTCGGGAGGTGCGCGGACGTCGCCCCAGCAGGAAGTCGAGCCGACGTCGCAGCTCCGGGTCCCGCCTGAGCGCGGCCGCGTACGCCTGTTCCAGCTCCCGCGAAGTCACGACAGCACCAGCGTCAACAATGGTGCGCGCCAGGGACGTGACAGCAAGGCCGCGCAGCAGGACGACGTCGTCGTCGCCGACGTCGAACCGGTGGCACCGCACCCCGCGCGTCCTGCGGAGTCCCAGACCGGACACATGAACTGCCCCGCCATCGCTGACGTCAGGCAGGAGATTGAGCAGAATGGCAGCGGACCGATGACTGAGCGCGGACCGGATAACCCCATCCACCCCTCTGCCGTCGATGCCACCGGTGGCCGAGAGCATCCCCGCCGCAGCATGGGACCACGCGTCCGCGGGGTGCCCCCGCCATCGGTAGACGCCAGGATGAATGCGCTGCAGCCGGCCGCTCCGCAGCAGGTTGTCGATCCGCGAGCGCGACACGCCGGCCTCCAGTAACTGGTGCCGTGTCACGACGCCGTGCTGAGGCGCGGTCAGCGCGAGAATGTGCGCCTCGACCTGGTCCTTTGGACCATGCGTTGAGATCCGGACGACGTTGGTCGCCGCAGGGTCGCCACCGGGGGCAGAGTTCGTCATGCCCGGGAATGTGGCGCCGCCGCCGGGGCGTTCAAATAGCCGGATGGGTCGAAATTGCGCTGGCGACTTCAGGTCTCCGCCCAACCGCGGGCGCGGCTAAGGCACGGCAGCCGCGGCAAGTCGGCACCACCGCCCCTATCGTCGCGGCTGGCGTGCAACAGCCAGCCTCGCGCCTCGGCTGTTGCACGGCAGCCGCGTTAAATCGGCGCCGGCGCCCCTGGCACCGCGGCTGGCGTGCAACAGTCAGGTTGGCGCCTCGGCAGTTGCACGGCAGCCGCGTTAAATCGGCGTCGTCGCCCCTGGCACCGCGGCTGGCGTGCAACAGCCAGGTTCGCGCCCCGTCAGTTGCCCGGCAGCCGCGTTAATCGGCGCCACAGCCCCCTGACGCCGCGGCTGGCGCGCAATAGTCAGCCTCGCGTCCCGTCAGTTGCACGGCAGCCGCGGCCAATCGGTGTCGCAGCCCCCAGGCCCGCCCTTTGTGCGCCCGCTGCCCCCTGGCCCGCCCCTTGGCGCAGTCGCCCCCCGGGGCCCGTCCCATGTGCGCCGCCACTCTGGGCACGGCGCGGGAGCAGATCCGGGCCTAATCCCCACTCCCGAACGCCGCCCCCACGATCTCCACCGCCTCCTCCTGGATCCGCCGCAGATGTCCCTCGTCCCGAAAGCTCTCCGCGTAGATCTTGTAGACGTCCTCGGTGCCTGAGGGCCGCGCCGCGAACCAGCCGTGCTCCGTCACCACCTTGAGCCCGCCCAGCGCGGCGCCGTTGCCCGGCGCCGCCACGAGCCGGTCGATGATGACGTCGCCGGCGAGCTTCTCCGCCTTTACCGCCGCCGGCGACAGCGCCTTCAGCGCCTTCTTCTGCTCCGGCGTAGCAGGCGCGTCCACGCGCTCGTAGACGGGCGACCCGAAGCGCGCCTCCAGCTGGCGATACACCTCGCCCGGGTCCCGGTCCATGCGCGCCGTGATCTCCGCCGCCAGCAGCGACAGGATGATGCCGTCCTTGTCGGTGGTCCACACGTCGCCATCGAACCTCACGAACGACGCGCCCGCGCTCTCCTCGCCGCCGAACGCCAGCGATCCCGACAGCAGCCCGTCCACGAACCACTTGAAGCCCACGGGCACCTCCACCAGCGGCCGGCGCAGGTGCTTCGCCACGCGGTCGATCATGGAGCTGGAGACCAGCGTCTTGCCGATGCCGGCGGTGCTGCTCCAGCGCGGCCGGTTCTGGAACAGGTACCAGATGGCCACGGCCAGGTAGTGGTTCGGGTTCAGCAGCCCGGCCGACGGCGTAACGATGCCGTGCCGGTCGGCGTCCGGGTCCTGGGCGACGGCCACGTCGAAGCGGTCACGCATGCCGATGAGGCCGGCCATGGCGTGGGGCGACGAGCAGTCCATGCGGATGCGGCCGTCCCAGTCCAGCGTCATGAACGAGAACGTCGGGTCCACCTGGGGGTTCACGATCTCCAGGTTGAGGCCGTAGCGGTCGGCGATCTGCTCCCAGCACTTCAGCGACGAGCCGCCCAGCGGGTCCACGCCGATGCGCACGCCCGAGGCGCGGATGGCGTCCATGTCCACCACGGACGGCAGGTCTGCGACGTAGGCGCTGGTGAGATCCCGGCGTTCGCCGGCGTACCTGGCTTCCGCCTGCTCCGCGCCCGTCCGCTTCACGCCGGCGAGGCGGCCGCGCAGAAGGTCGTTGGCCCGGTCCTGGATGACGGCCGTTATGTCCGTGTCCGCGGGGCCACCGTTGGGCGGGTTGTACTTGAAGCCGCCGTCCTCGGGCGGGTTGTGGGAGGGCGTGATGACCACGCCGTCGCCGCGCATGAAGCCGCTGTCGAAGCCGCGGCCGGCGTTGTGGCGGAGCACCGCGTGGGACAGCACCGGCGTCGGCGTGTGCGTTGCGCCGCCGTCCAGCACCACCTGCATGTCATTGGCCGCGAAGACCTGGAGCGCCGTGTCCAGTGCAGGCCCCGACAGGGCGTGGGTGTCCTGCGCCACGAACAGCGGCCCGGTTATCCCCTGCCCTTTCCGGTACTCGGCAATAGCCTGGGCGATGGCGGCGATGTGCGCGTCATTGAAGCTCCGGCGCACGGACGAGCCCCGGTGCCCGGACGTGCCGAAGGCCACCTGCTGCGTGGGATCGTCAGGGTCCGGTGCGTCGCCATGATACGCGTCGACCAGTGCCCGGATGTCCGGCCGGGC
>DATHVP010000100.1:0-77344 GCA_035461245.1 Longimicrobiales bacterium
GGTCGGCGCCGCCGGCGCGCATGGCTTCCCGGGCGAGTTCGAGGGCGACCTCGTTGGTCACGCGGATGGAGCCGTGGGAAACGGCCTGGCCGATGGAGCCGGGCTCGTTGGTGCCGTGGATGGACCGGGGCGCGTCGTAGATGAGTTGCGCTGCGCCCAGCGGGTTGTCGTCATCCCCGGGCTCGGCGGGCTCCTCATCCTCCGCCCACTCCTCCTCGGGCGGCACCCAGCGCGGGTTGAGGACGACCTCATCAATGGTCCACTCGCCCGTCCGCGTGGGCCACTCACTGCTGCCCACGGCCACCGAGTGCGTAGCGGTACGCTGGTTGTTGCGGTACACGTAGAGTTCCCGCGCCTGCAGGTTCACCTCGATGCGCATCTCACCGGCGGGGTCCGGCGGTGGCATCGGCTGCGTGCCGGTCTGGTTCGGGTCCTGCTGCTCCAGACCCGGCTGAACCGCCGGGTCCGTGTCCTGATCAACGTTCACGTCGCAGCCTGCGGCGAAAACCGCCGCGGCCAGGACGAACGCGAATCCCGTGTGTCTGTTCATGATTCCACTCCATATGCAAGGGTTGCGGGACATGGAGGGCAAGGACCGTGCAGCTACTCCAGTTCGTCGATGGAGCGGGGCCAGTCGTCCTTGAGCAGGCGGGACATGGCCCGGTCGGCCAGGACGCGGCCACCGGTCTGGCAACGGGCGCAGTAGTTGGTCTCATTGGCGGCGTATCGGATCCGCTGCACCGGGGCGCCGCACACGGGGCACGGCCGGCCGAAGCGGCCGTGGACGGCCATCTCCGGGCGGAACGCGGTGACCTCCTCGGGGAACCCATCGCCCACGTCCTGCCGCAGGCGCTCGGTCCAGTCACGGAGCGTATTGCGGGCGGCGTCGAAGAGCATGGCGACGTCGGCATCGTCCAGCTTCTGCGTGAGCTGAAGCGGAGACAGCCGGGCCCGGTGCAGGATCTCGTCGGAATACGCGTTGCCGATCCCGTCGAACAGGCGCGGATCGGTGAGGGCGCGTTTCAGTGTATGGTTCTCCGAGCGCAGGCGCTCGGCAAACGCCGCCAGGTCCGTGGCGAACACGTCCAGCCCGCCGCGGTCGAAGGCGACGAGCCCCTCCTCCCCCGCCACGACGTGCAGCATGGCCCGGCGCGTGCTGCCGGCCTCCGTGAGGTAGAGCGTACCGTGCTCGAAGGTGAACGCGGCGAGGGCGAGTTTGCCGCCGATTTTCTTCCCTGGCGGCCGCCAGCGGAGGCGGCCGGCGATCATGAGATGTATGACGAGGGAGACGTCGCCCTCGAATTCCAGCACGATGCGCTTGCCGATACGACGGCTACGGTTGACGGTCCGGCCCTCCAGCGCGGAGACGGGCGGGTCCACGGAGCGGAGCACGAACGGGTTGAGGATGCGCGCCTGCTGCAGCACGCGCCCGGCCACGAACGCGTCCAGGCGCTCCAGGTATATCTCGACGTCCGGCAGCTCGGGCACGGCGCTCCTGCGTCTTACGGTGTACAGTGCGTCAGAGTATTGTACAACGGCAGCCGGCATCGCACAGGGAAAGCACAATGGTACACGATTATTCCAGACTGTTCGAGCACATGTTCTGGGCGGACACCCGGATCCTCGAGATGCTGGACGCCGAGCCGGGCGCCTGCACGGATGAGGCGCTGACCCTCTTTTCCCATGTCCTGGGATCAGAACGGGTCTGGTTGCTGCGTCTCACCGGCGGAGACAGCAGTGCCCAGCCCGTGTGGCCGGACCTGCCGCTGCCGCGGCTGCATGCGCTGGCCGCGTCCAACGCCGAAGGCTACGGCCAGTTCCTGGCAGGGCTGGGTGAGGGCGACGACGGCGTGGACATCGTCTACAGCAACAGCCAGGGCGTACCGTTCCGCAATGCGATCGGCGATATCCTGCTGCATGTCGCGCTGCACGGCAGCTACCACCGCGGCCAGATCGCCCGCGCGGTTCGGGCCGCCGGCTACGAGCCCGTGAAGACCGACTACATCGCCTTCGCACGACTGGACGGGAACTGAGCGTGGCCGCGCAGTGGCGGCGGACGGGGCCAATGACGGCGGACGGGGCAGGATGCCGGGTGGCACCCTGCCCCGTTCTACCTGGCATGCGGCTGAAGGGCCGACCTGCCTAGCGGCACTTGCCGCTGTTGCCGCGGGGTACGCACGGCGGCTCCTCTCCCGGCGGCGGGTCGTCGCCACCGTCTCCCGGTGGCGTGGAACCGCTCGTCGTCGCGTTGAACGCGCCCAGTTCGTCCTGAATGCTCTTGAGCGGGCTGAACACGAAGAGGTCACCGCTCGTGTTGCCGCCCCAGAGGATGCCGACGAGCTGTACGTTGTCGCCGCTGGTGACGCGGAACACCGGCGAGCCGCTGTCGCCGCCCTGCACGATGACCGAGCCGCTGCGCTGTACCAGCGTCTGGCACAGCAGCTGGATGTTGCTGCCGGACACGTTCACGGTGGCGCAGGAACTGGTCACGTTGCCGCTGCTCCAGCCGGTGGTGCGGCCGACCTTGTGGACTACGCCGCTGAAGCTGGTGGAGCTGTTGTCCTGCGACGTGACACTGAAGCTGCCGGACGTATCGAGGCTCCCGTTATTCACGCCAGTTGTCTTCGCGATGACGCCCTGGGCGGACTCTGCGCCTGACACGTACAGCGCGCGGGCGGCGTCGCTGTAGCGGCAGACCTTGCCCCCCGAGCAGCCCGCGATCCGGGAATACGACGGGTCATCCGCCTCGAATGCGATGGGGCTCGAGTCCACGCTGCTGGAGGGCTGATAATAGGCGGTATTGCCCGTGGAGCCCTGGTTGGCCGTGCAGTGCGAGTTGGTGATGAAGGAGCGGCCGGCGCTGTGGGCCACATTGAAGCCCAGCGTGCACACGTAGTTGCTCCAGTGGATCTGGAGCCCGCCCATGGTCGGCCGGTGCCGGGCTCGCAGGTTCATGAACTCGATGGGCTCCGCCTGCTCGATGCGATAGGCCGTCGCCGGGATACCACGCCGCGACAGCGCCATCTGCACACCCCGGGCGGCGTTCGCGTTCTGCACGCCGAAGACAAGCAGGTTCGCCGCCAGGTCATGGGCGGCGTAGACCGTCTGTGGCAACGCCATCGCTTCCGGCGAGGCGGCCGCGAACCAGGCCCGGAGGTCCTGCGCGGTGTGCGCCCGCGGGTTGGCCTGGGCGTTGAAGGACGGGTCCACCGGCGAGGTCGGTTCCGGCAGGTCCTGACACGCCGTGGCAAACAGCAAGGCGGCCATGGGCAGGAGCCGGAAGGCACTGCGGGTGAGCATCATGAAGAACTCCTCTGCTATGGGGTACGGCTCGCCTCCGCCTTGAGAGGCGCTGGAACCCTGGCTTCGGGGTCTGTCGTGGGGGAGCAGCCGTCGCCATCGACGGCCGGTCGTCCATGGTAGGTCGGGACAGGCGTCTGCGTCAAGGTTCGCGCGGGACGCGGGGCGGAGCGGGCGGCGGTCGCCGCCTAAGGCGCGGCGTCCGCGCCGGGTGGCGCCGGCGGCAGGGCTCGTGCATCATGACCGACAGCACCTCACGGGAAACATGGCGCATGGGCATGACTGAACTGGGCACCATCGAGGGATTCTACGGCCGGCCGTGGAGCTGGCAGCAGCGGGCGGACCACGTCAGCGCGCTGGCGCCGCACGGTTACGGGTTCTACCACTACGCACCCAAGGCGGACCCGTACCTGCGCCGGCGCTGGATGGAGCCGTACCCGAGGGAGGAAGCCACTCAACTCGCGGCGCTGGCTGCCCACTGCCGCGACCAGGGCGTCCGCTTCGGCGTGGGCCTGAGCCCCTATGAGATCTACCGCTCCTTCGACGCCGACGCGAAGGCGGCGCTGGCCGCGAAGCTGGCGTTCCTGGACGACGTGGGCGTGGACGACGTCGCCATCCTCTTCGACGACATGCGCGGCGACGTAACCGGCCTGGCGGCGACGCAGGTGGAGATCGTGCACTGGTGTGCCGGCCGCACCGCGGCCAGCCGGATCATCATGTGCCCGAGCTACTATTCCGACGACCCGGTCCTCGACCGCGTCTTCGGGCACCGGCCTGCCGGTTATGTCGAGGCACTGGGCAACGATCTGGACCCGGCGATCCACGTGTTCTGGACGGGTGAGGAAGTGTGCTCCCGGCAGATCTCCGCAGGTCATGTGGAGCGCGTGGCGGAGCAGTTGCGGCGACTGCCGTTCCTGTGGGACAACTACCCCGTCAATGACGGCCAGCGCATGTCCCGCTACCTGCACCTGAGGGCGTTCACCGGCCGGCCGGCAGCGCTGGATGGCCGGGTCGCCGCCCACGGCGTGAACCCCGCACTGCAGCCGGTGCTGACGCGGGTCCCCATGCTGACGCTGCCCGACTGCTACAGGGAGGGCGATGGCTACGAGTACGGCGCCGCGTTCTACCGCGCCGCCGTAACGGTGTGCGGCGAGGAACTGGCGCCGCTGCTGCGCGACGACCTGCTGATCCTCCAGGACGTGGGGCTGGACAGCCTGGGGGAGAAGGCAGACGCGCTGCGGCAGCGCTACGCCGCCATGGACCACCCGGCTGCCCGGGAGATCCTGGACTGGCTGGACGGCGGCTACCGCATCACCGACGAGATCGTGCGGACGCAGTAGGTCGACAATGGCCCGCCCACCACAGTACCTTGCGGCATGATCGTCCATCTCATCGACGGCACGTACGAGTTGTTCCGCCACTTCTACGGCCTGCGGCGGTTCCGCAAGGAGGACCCGCCGCTGGGCGCGGTGCTGGGCGTACTGCGTACCGTGCTGGGCCTGCTGGAGGACGGCGCCACGCACGTGGGCGTTGCCACGGACCACGTCATCGAGTCCTTCCGCAACGACCTGTGGCCTGACTACAAGACGGGCGCGGGCATCGAGCCGGCGCTGCGGGCGCAGTTCCATCCGCTGGAAGAGGCGCTGGACGCCATGGGCGTCATGGTCTGGCCGATGGTCGAGTTCGAGGCGGACGACGCCCTCGCCGCCGCCGCGCACCGTGCGGATGCCGACCCGCGGGTGACGCTGGTCCGCATCTGGACACCGGACAAGGACCTGGCCCAGTCGGTGCGCGGGACGCGGGTGGTGCAGGTGGACCGGCGCAGCGAGACGGACCGGGACGAGGCGGGCGTGAAGAAGAAGTTCGGCGTGCCGCCGTCGCTGATTCCGGACTACCTGGCGCTGGTGGGCGATTCCGCCGACGGCTACCCCGGCATTCCCGGCATCGGCGCGACCACCGCTGCACGGCTGCTGAACACGTACGGCCCCATCGAGGACATGCCCGCGGAGCGCCTGTCAACGCACCGTGAGCTGGCCACGCTGTTCCGGACACTGGCCACCCTGCGCCTGGATGCGCCGGTTTTCGACGACGTGGACGAGATGGAATGGCACGGCCCGCGGGAGGGATTCGACAGGTGGGCCGAACGCCTGGGCGACCCGAAGCTCGTCACCCGTTGCGAAGCCCTCGTGAAGCAGCGGAGCTGAGCGAGCTACCCGCCGTCAGAACCGCCCTCCTGCGCCGCGCCGGCCAGCACATTGCCCGCCGCATCCACCAGCGCCCGGGGCGTGAACGGCTTGGGCAGGAACCGCTCGCCCTCCGGCAGCACGCCACCTCGAATGAATTCGTCTTCCGTGTAGCCCGACATGTAGAGGATGCGGGTGTCCGGGTAGAGCGCCTGGACCTGCTGGGCCAGCTCCCGGCCGTTCATGCCCGGCATGACCATGTCCGTGACCAGCAGGTCCACGGGCCCGGAGTCCTGCAGCACGGCAAGTGCCTCGCCGCCGCTCCCGGCGGAGCGTACGGTGAAGCCGTGGCGCGTCAGGATGCGCTCGGCCAGACGACGCACCGCGGGCTCATCCTCCGCCAGCAGCACGCGTGCAGTGGACGGCTCCGCGTCCGCCGACCCGGCGGCCTGGTCCGGCACCTGGATATCGGTGCGGCTGGTCCGCGGCAGGAAGATCCTGAAGCAGGTGCCCGAACCGGGCGTGCTGTCCACCAGGATCTGGCCGCCGCTCTGCCGGACCACGCCGTAGACGGTGGCCAGCCCCAGCCCGGTGCCCCGCCCCGCCGGCTTGGTGGTGAAGAACGGCTCGAACACGTGGGGCAGCACGTCCTTCTCGATACCGAGACCGGTGTCCTCGATGGCGAGCATGACGTAGCTGCCGGTCTCCAGGCCGAGGCCCCCTGCGTCCCTGTCACTGACGTCGGCGTTCGCCGTTGCGAACCGGAGCGTGCCACCCTCGGGCATGGCGTCCCGGGCGTTCAAGGCCAGGTTCATGAGGACCTGCTCGAGCTGGCCCTCATCGGCGCATACGGGCCAGGTGCCGGGTGCCAGGTCGGTCTCCAGGCGAATGTCCACGCCGATGATGCGGCGCAGCATGCCGACGACCTTGACCACCTGCTCGTTCACGTTGACGACGCGCGGCTGCAGCATCTGCCTGCGGCTGAATGCCAGCAGCTGGCGCGTGAGTCCGGCGGCCGAGTCCGCAGCCGCACGGATCTGCTGCAGGTCGGGCCGCAGCGGCGAATCCGGCGACAGTTCCGTGGTCACGATCTCGCTGGAACTGGTGATGACCGTGAGCAGGTTATTGAAGTCGTGGGCGATGCCGCCGGCGAGCTTGCCCACGGCTTCCATGCGCGCGGCGTGCTCCAGTTGCACCTGCATCTGGCGCCACTCGCGCATGTCCCGGCCCGTGACCTGGTAGCCCGCGGCCGCGCCCTGCTCCTCGATGACCCGCGTGGCGAACTCCACGACGGCGGTGCCGCCGGTCCGGGTGGCGAAGGAAACGTCTCGACGCTGGCCGTCCGCAGGCTCCCCGAACGGCGGGATGATTTCGGTGATGGGCCGGCCAATGGCCTGCTCCTTGGACCAGCCGGTGACGGTCTCGGCCTGGCTGTTCCACGACGTGACCACGCCACTGCCATCGGTGGTGAACACCATGTCACTGGCGTTCTCGAACAGGTCACGATAACGCTGTTCCGCGCGACTGCGCTCCTCCACCAGCGCCCGCAACCGCTCGGCGCGCGCCTGCATGCGCACGGTCCGATGGCGGTGCCACAGCACCGCGATGCCCGCCACCACCGCCATGATGAGCAACCGGAACCACCAGGCCTCATGGAAACGGTGGGGCACAGAGACCGCGACGTCGGCGGCGGCGGGGTGCCATTCGCCATCCTCGTTGCCGGCAATGACGCGGAAGACGTAGTCGCCCGGCGGCAGGTTGGTGTAGTGCGCGGACCGGCGGCCGCCGGCGTCCCGCCAGCCGCTGTCAAAGCCTTCCAGCCGGTAGCGGAACTGCAGCCGGTTGCCGCCCCGGTAGAAGGGCGCCGTGAACTGGAACTCCACGTCCCGGCGCTGGGTGCTGACAATGATGCGATCATCGGCGAAGACCGCCATCGTGTCACCGTCCATGACGGCGCGCCGCAGTGTTGGCCGGGGCGGCGGCGCCGCCGCACCGAACAGGCGCGGGTCCACCGTAACGACGCCCTGCATGGTAGGAAACACGATGCGGCCGTCGGCGAGGCGTGCGGAGGCGGGCATGAACCCGCCGTTCGCCTCGCGGCTGCGCATGCCTTCCGGGCGGTCGTAAAGCCGGCACTGCACACTGGTGCCGGCGCCGCTGGACCACGCGGCCAGGTCGGCCATGGACACACGGAACAGGCCACGGTTCGAGCTCATCCAGGCGCTGCCGGCGCCGTCATCCACGATGGCATGGACCATGTCCTCGCACAGGCCGTCACTGGCCCGGAGGAAGCGGGGCGTCGGGCCATCGATGCGGACGATGCCGGAGCCCTGCGTCGCAGCCCAGAGCCCCCGGGGGCCGCCGTCGAAGAACGCGCCAACGGCCACGCCTCGCAGCACCCCCGCGGCGGTGAAAGGCGTGACCTGTCCGTCTACCACGCGGCTCACGCCCTGCCGTGTGCCCACCCACACTGCCCCGTCTGTCCCCCGGTGCAGGGTCATGATGAAGTCGTCCGCAAGTCCATCGGCGGCTGTGAGGCGCCATGTGACGGCGCCGTCCGTCACCCGGACCAGCCCGGCAGTGGTGCCCAGCCAGAAATCGCCGGTCGTGTCCGCCAGTATGGCCATGACGGACCCGCTCAGGTCCAGTCCCCGGCCGGCATCGGCGAAGCGGCCGCTGCGGTAGCGCGTGAGCGAGCCGTTCGGCGCACCGACGAGCAGGTCGCCGTCCGGCAGTTCCGCCAGCGACAGGACCCGCCTCTCAGGGAGGCCGTCCGCTGCGCCGTACCGACGGACGGTGCCATCAGGGCTGATGCGGTTCAGTCCGGCATTGGCCGTGCCCACCCAGAGGGCCC
Organism: Longimicrobiales bacterium; assembly: GCA_035461245.1. Lineage (GTDB taxonomy): Bacteria > Gemmatimonadota > Gemmatimonadetes > Longimicrobiales > RSA9 > SH-MAG3. Next base: position 8,338 of record DATHVP010000100.1, read on the forward strand.
CGTCACGCGTCTGCAGCACCGCCAGCGCGATCTCTTCTGACAGTCCCTCGGGGGCGCCCAGCGGTATGATGGGTGCCGGGCGCAGTTGCAGCAGACCGCTGCCGTTGGTGCCCACCCAGAGCGTGCCCTCGGCGTCGTGCGCCAGCGCCCAGATCATGGCAGCGCCACCATTGTCGGCGTGCAGCGTTTCGACGCGACCGTCACGAACACGGTGCAGGCCATCGGATACGGTGCCCACCCACACGCCGCCGGCGGCGTCCTCGCTGACGGCGGTCACCTGTTCCCGCGCCAGCCGGGGGTGCAGTGACGCGAACCGCGCTCCGTCAAAGTGGAGCACCCCCCCACCCAGCGTGCCCACCCAGAGACCGCCTCCACGCGCCGCTACGATGGCGCGCACGTCCGGGTGCGTCAGCCCGTCACCTTCATTGAAGACAGCCACGCCGCCATCGGTGACGCGGACCAGGCCGGCGCGGGTGCCGGCCCAGACATGGCCGTCCAGAACGGTGAGGGCACTGATGTTCTGGTGTGGCAGGCCCGTGACCACGGTGATGGTACCGTCGCGGGCGACGCGGGCGAGGCCACGGTCGGTGCCGGCCCAGACGTCGCCGGAAGGGGCCACCGCCACCGCCTGCACCCGTGCGGACGGGAGCCCGTCACCAGGCCCATACACGGTGAACCGGCCACCCTCATGATGGGCCAGCCCGCCGCCCTCCAGGCCGACCCAGAGCGAGCCGTCGCCGGCCGCCGCCAGGGCCAGCGCCTGGCTGCGCACAAATGCCGGCGTGTTCCCGTGGTTGTAGACGATGAAGGTCTCGCCGTCGAAACGGATGAGACCCTCCTCCGACGCGAACCAGAGGAACCCGTCCGTCGTCTGCGCGACAGCGTTCAGGCTGTTCTGCGGCAGCCCGTCCGTGTCCGTCCACCGCTGCAACCGATACTGCGTGATCAGACGATCGTCGGCGGGGGGCTCCACAAATGCGGGCAACTGGACGGCCGCGGCCTGCACGGCAACCAGGATGGGCAACAGCATCGGCAGCACCGCCGCGAATCGTTCTGCAGGGGGAAACACGCCCTGAAACTACCAGCGGCCCCTCTGATCGGGAAGCCCTCGGCGGCCGCTGCCGCTGCGACGCGGCAGCGTCAGTGCGCGAACACGCTCCGGGCAACGAACCACACGTTTGCGGGACGCTCCGCCAGCCGTCGCATGTACCAGGGGAACCAGTGGTCGCCGTAACTGATGAGGACACGCACGCGGAACCCCTCATCGGCGAGCTGGCGCTGGACGCCGCTGCGGATGCCGTACAGCATCTGCACCTCGAAATCGTCAGCGCCCCGGCCGTGGGACCGGGCCGACGCCGCCACCTGCTGGATGAGTGCGACATCGTGGGTGGCGACCCCGATGATGGCGTCGCCTTCGTCGTAGTCATGTCGCAGCAGATGCTGCGCCAGCCGCAGGTAGGCGGCGTCCACGTCCCGTTTCCGCCGGAAGGCCACGTCCGACGGCTCGGCGTACGCCCCCTTCACCAGGCGGATGGAGGGTGCCAGCGGCAGCAGGCGCGCCAGGTCCGATTCCGTGCGCCGCAGGTTTGCCTGCAGGCACAGGCCGATGTTGCCGAAGTCACGCCGCAGCGAACGGAACAGGGAGATCGTCGCGTCCGTGTAGAGGCTGGACTCCATGTCGATCCACAGCACGTTGCCGTGGTTCGCGGCCCGGGCCGCCAGGCGGCGGTGCGCGTCCAGGCACAGCTCCGACGACAGGTCCAGCCCCAGGTGCGTCGGCTTCACGGACACATGGCAGTCGTGACCTTCGTCGCGCACACGGTCCAGCGCGGCGAGGTAATGCCCGACGACGACATTCACCGCCTGCTCGTCATCCACGTTCTCGCCGAGCTGCGTGATGACCGCGGGGAACCCGTCATCCCGCAGTGACGCCACCGCAGAAAGCGCGTCCTCCAGGTCCTCGCCGGGCATGAACCGCCGCACCGCCCGCCGCGTGAAGTACCAGCGTGGCAGCCGCCGGGCCAGCCAGGGGCTGGTGGATGCCCTGAGCAACACTGAACGCACGGGTCGCATAGGCCTCGCCGGGTGACAGGTCAGGTTGGGACCCTCGTCCATGATATCGCCGCCGCCCGCAGCCGCGCCAGCACGCCGGCACCCATACACCCCTCCCGATCAAGGCGGCCATCCCATACCTTCCCGGCACGAATCAGGGCAATGGTATCAGGTGCGCGGGAGCGGTTTTGTCGGCCTACATGCTGAGTGTGACCATTCATGTGTTCGCCGCCCTGTTCTGGCTGGGCGGCATGTTCTTCTTCGCGCTCATCGGCGCACCGGTGCTGCGCAAGGTGGAGCCACCGGCACTGCGGGCCCGGCTGTTCCAGGAACTGGGCACCCGGTTCCGGGACGCCGGCTGGATCGCCATCGGGATCCTGCTCGTGACGGGGTTGACTAACCTGCACTTCCGCGGCCTGCTGGGGATGGCGCTGTCGGGATCGGGGGACTTCTGGCGGTCGGACTACGGCACCACACTGGCCTGGAAACTGGGCGCCGTGGGCGGCATGCTGGTGCTGCAGGCCGTCCACGACTTCCGGACGGGACCGGCTGCGTCCCGGCTGGAGCCGGGCTCATCGGCGGCCCTGAAGGCACGCCGGGCGGCATCGCTCATGGCGCGGGTCAGTGCGCTGCTGGGCGTCGTCGTCGTGATCACGGCGGTGCGGCTGGCCCGCGGCGGGTAGCCAACTCACCGGACACCGCACCCGCCTTTTCCCGACGACCCCGGGCCACCTCCAGGGCCAGGGCGTCCAGCCGCGTCTCCCAGAACTCGCGCACCCGCTGGAGCCAGGCGTCAGCTTCCTCCATGGCACGCGCGTCCAGGTCGTACAGCCGGCGCGTGCCCGCCGGAGTGACCCGGGCGAAGCCGTTCTCCCGCAGCACGCGCAAGTGCTGGGATACCGCCGGCTGCGAGATGCCGAATTCGCCGCTGATGACATTGACGATCTCGCCTGCCGCACGGGAATCCTCCGCCAGCAGTTCGAGGATCCTGCGTCGCACAGGATCCCCCAGCACGTCGAAGGCGTGCACCTCAGCCTTCCGCCGACTGCTCGTCCGGTGACTGGCCGGTGTACGCGGCCACGGTCTGCCTCGCACGCGCCGCCGCCGTCTCCGCCGCGGTGCCAGCCGCTCCGTCCGCCTCCTGCCAGTGACCGGCGCTGCGACGAATGAATTCGTGCCCTTCGTCGGACATCATCCACGCCATCGCCGCCGCAGGATCGCGAGGCGCCGAACTGGCAATGTGCTCGCCCAGTCCCATCAGGCCCATGTCCCATCCGACACCGGTGGCGCCAGGGCCGAACTGCTCCCAGTGCGCATCCTCACGGAACGAGTGCTCCAGCTCCAGCCGCGCCCGATCCGCTCCCACCGCCTCCAGTCGCACCGTGAGCCACGACACCGTTCCCGCGTACTCCCACGTCACCGCCAGATGTGTCGGGCGCTGGCACTCCAGGATCTCACCCCCGGCGTTGCCCTGGAGCTGGTACCGGCCGCCCGGCTTCAGGTCCCCTTCGATGGGCAGAAACCAGCGCGGTATCCGCTCCGCATTCGTGACGGCGTCCCACAGCTCCTCCACCGATGTCGCGTACGTCCGTCCCGCCGTCACCACCCGTACCGGCTCGCCGTCCCGCTCGCCGAGTCGCGAGCCCCGCTCCACCGCCCCGATGTGTGCGGCCACGTCAATCTTCATAGCGCCTCCGTCGGAATCGCCCGTCGGGCTTTTATAAGTTGCGCCTTATATATAGCCGCCGGGCGGTTGACGCAAGGGTGAGGTGGCGGGCAGACGCGGCGCGGACCGGTACCGTGCGGCGGGGTGCACGGCTAGATTGCGCGGATCAGAAAGCGGGCTGGAGGGGTCTGGTGGCACGACGAGGACATTGCTGGGTGATGGCGGCGGCGCTGCTGCTGGCGGCGCCGGCCGTGCTGTGCGGTCAGGTGCCAGCGGACGATCCGGAGCATCCGGAAGCCCGGCTGGCCGAGGCCCGGGCGGCCGTAGCGGCGCTGGCGTCGGACGCAGGCCGGGGCGAGAAGGCGGAGGCGTACAACTCGCTGGGGCTTCAGCACTGGAGCATGAGCCGGTTCGACAGTGCGCTGGTGCACCTGCGGCGGGCCCAGTCGCTGTGGGCGGAAGCGGGAGACACAGCGGGCCTTGGGCGGGCGTACAACAACATCGGCGTCACATACTACCAGTGGGGCCATTACGAGCCTGCGCTGGAGTACTTCGAGCGGTCGCTGGAGTTGCGGCGGCTGTCCTCGGACCTGCGGGGCCGGGCGCTGGTGCTGAGCAACATCGGCAACACCCTGCGGGACCTGCAGCTGTATGATCGTGCGGTGCCGGTGCTGGACGCGGCCGTGGCTTCGGCGGACACGCTGGGCCAGCCGGCGGTGCGGGGCTATGCCCTGCACAACCTGGGCTTGCTGCACATGGCCATGGGCAATTACCCGGAAGCCCGTGCCCGGCTGGAAGAATCCATTGCGGCGTACCACTCGCCCGACGATCCGCGCCTCACCAGCCGGGACGTGCTGAGCGGCTGGTCGCTGAACGCGGTTCATCTGGGCATGATCCACGTGCTGGAGGGCAACGTTGCCGAGGGCATCGCCCTGCTGGAGGAGGTGCGGTCGACGGCGCGGGCAGCGGATCATACGCGGCGGGAGGCCATGGCGCTGCTGCACCTGGGGCGGGCATACCGCATGACGGGCAACCTGCGCGCGGCGGAGTCCTCGCTGGAGCGGGCGCTGGTCCTGGCCACCGAGACGGAGCAGCGCACGATCGCGCTGGATGTGCTGGCCGCGCTGGCGGATACGCACGAGAGCCGGGGTAACACGGAACAGGCGCTGGCCAGCCTGCGGGCGCACCAGGCCCTGCGGGACTCGGTATTCAGCCAGCACGCGGTCCAGCGCATTGCCGCCGCAGACGCCCGGGCAGAGGTAGAGCGCCAGGAGTTGGTGAACGCGCGGCTGCAGGCCGAGCAGCGAGAGAGCGAGGCGGTCATCGTGCGACAGCGCGCCATGGGCATCATGGGTGGCGCACTGCTGATCATGTCGCTGATCCTGGTGGGCGTACTGGTGCGCTTCAACCGCACGGGCCGGGAGCGAGCGCGGCTGCTGTCCCGGACAAACACGGCCCTGGCGGAGACCAACCGGGAGCTGCGCGTGGCACTATCGGAAGTGCGCACGCTGAAGGGACTCATCCCGATCTGCGCGAGCTGCAAGAAGGTCCGGGACGACGAAGGTTTCTGGGAGGGCGTGGAGACCTACATCTCGAACCGGTCCGACGCCCTCTTCAGCCACAGCATCTGCACGGAGTGCGGCCCCGTCATCTACGGCAGCGACTGGACCGGCGAGCCGGACCCCGTCCAGTCCGACGGCGGCTGATCGCCCGCCGTGCAGACACCGCAGCTCATCATCGTCGGCGGATACTTCCTCCTCATCTTCGCGGTGGGGTTGTATGCCACGCGCTACGTCCGCGACTCGACGGACTTCCTGCTGGCGGGCCGGCGGCTGGGCGTGCCGCTGGCCGCTGCGGCGCTGGCGGCGACGCATTTCGGTGGCGGCTTCGTTGTGGGCACGGGTGGCTGGGGCTTCCGCTACGGCCTGAGCGGGATGGCGTACGCCTTTGGCGTAGGGCTGTCGCTGCTGCTGCTGGCAGTGGTCTCGGCCCGGCGCATGCGCCGCCTCGGCCTGGTCACCGTGCCCGACTACCTGGAACTGCGCTACGGCAGCCGGGCGGTGCGGCTGCTGGGTGCAGTCCTGTCACTGGCGGCCATCATCGGCATCCTGGGGGCGCAGGTCTGGGCGTCGCAGGGCGCCCTCAGCATCCTGGGCATCGACCCGACACTGGCCGCGGTGGCGGCCACCATCCTCTTCATCGTCTACACGGCGGCGTCGGGGCTGTGGGGCGTGACGCTGACGGATGCGCTGCAGCTGCTCATCATCTTCATCGGCATTCCCATCGCCGCGGTGCTGGGCCTGCGGTCGGCGGGTGGCTTCGCCGGCATCCGGGAGGGCATCGCCGGGATGGAGCTGGAGGTGACGACGTCGGCCTTCTTCGAGCCCCTGGGCGCCGGCGGCGTGCTCATCGTCGCCGCCATCCTGCCGACGCTCATGTACACGCTCATCGGCCAGGACTTCTACCAGCGGCTGTTCGCGGCACGTGACGCAGGCGTTGCCGTGCGGGCGGCGCTGCTGGCGGGCGCCGTGCTCATCATCTACGCCGCGTTCCCCGCCCTCGCCGGGATGGCGGCCCGGGGCATCTTCGGCGACGGCATCGAGCCGTCGCAGGCCATCCCCATGCTGGTGGTGGAAGTACTGCCGGTGTGGTCCGGCGCCATCGTGGTGGGCGCCATCCTGGGCGCCATCATGTCCACCGCGGACTCGCTGCTCATCGCCGGGACGTCACACCTGACCAACGACATCTACGTGAAGGTGCTGAACCCTGCGGCGGCGGAAGACACGCGCCGGCTGCTTCTCATCTCGCGGCTGGGTACGGTGGCCATTGGCGTCCTTGCACTGCTGCTGGCGTTGTCGGTCCGCGAGATCATCGGGCTGCTGCTGCTCTCGTATACGATGTACGCCGCCGGCGTCTTCGTGCCCGTGGTGCTGGGCCTGTACTGGCAGCGGGGCACTGCGGCCGGCGCCATTGCCGGCATCCTGGGCGGCGCTGTGGCCGGCGTGGCGGCAGCGCAGGGCTGGATCACGCTGCCAGTGGTGCCGGAGATCGTTGCGGGCGCCGTCGTTTCGCTGGTCCTGTATGTAGCCGTCTCCCTGGTCACGACGCAGAGGGCGGGCGCGCGGCCAGGCGCGTGACAAACCACGCCGACGCCGGCTGACGCTGGCGGACGCACCCACACAGAACGAGGAAGGCCGATGGAGCCGGTCATCGCTGTCAATGCGTACGCCCTGGGCGCGTTCGTCACGTACCTGGTGGCAGTGCTGGGCATCGGCGTGTACGCGGCGCGCTTCTCGTCGGCGGGCCTGACGGAGTTCTTCCTTGCCGGGCGCCGGCTGAACCGGTTCGTTGTCGCATTATCGGCCGTGGTGTCCGGCCGCAGCGCGTGGCTGCTGCTGGGGCTGACGGGCATGGCGTGGAGCCGGGGTGTGGGTGCGCTGTGGGCCGCCGTCGGCTACATCGTCGCCGAACTCATGCTGTTCCTCTGGTATGCGCCGCGGCTGCGCCGCTTCACGGGCACGTACGACTGCATCACGCTGCCCGACTTCTTCGCCGCCCGCTTCGACGACCGGGACGGCCGCCTGCGCATCCTGCTCTCCGCGATCATGCTGGTGTTCATGGTGGGCTATGTGGCGGCCCAGTTCGTGGGGGGCGGCAAGGCCATCGGCGCCAGCTTCGGGCTGCAGCCGGAGACCGGGATCTTCATCACCGCCCTGCTGGTGCTGGGCTACACCATTCTTGGCGGCTTCCTGGCGGTGAGCCTGACGGACACCCTGCAGGGCATCCTCATGCTCGGCGCGCTGGTGGCGCTGCCGCTGATGACCATCAGTGCGCTGGGCGGCTGGACACCGGTGCTGGCAGAACTGCGGGCCCTGGACGCCGGCATGCTCGACCCGTTCGCCGTCGGCCTGGGCGCCCTCATCGCATGGGTTGGCATCGGACTCGGGTCGCCGGGCAACCCGCATATCCTGGTCCGCTACATGTCCATCAATGACGCCGCCCAGTTGCGTTTCGCCGCGGTGGTCGGGACTGCCTGGAACGTGGTCATGGCCGCAGGCGCCGTGCTCATCGGTCTTGCCGGCCGCGTCTACTTCCCCGAGGCGAGCATGCTGCCCGGCGCCGACCCCGAGAGCCTTTACCCCGCCCTGGCGGAGGCGCACCTGCCGCCGGTGCTGTTCGGCGCCGTCGTCGCGTCCATCTTCGCCGCCATCATGTCCACCGCCGATTCCCAGCTGCTGGTGGCCACGTCCAGTGTGGTGAGGGACGTCTACGAGAAGGTGCTGCGTCGCGGCGAGCCGCTGCCGCCCCGGCGCCTGGTCCTCTACAGCCGAATCCTCGTCGTCCTGCTGGTGGCGGCGGCCCTGGGCTTCGGGCTGCTGGCCGAGAACATCGTGTTCTGGCTGACGCTGTTCGCGTGGGCCGGCCTCGGTGCCGCCCTCGGGCCCACCTCCATCCTGGCCCTGTACTGGCGCGGCACGACACGGGCAGGCGTGGCGGCCGGCGCCATCACTGGCGCAGTCACCACCATCGCATGGTACCTGTCGCCCCTGCGGAGCGTGATGTACGAGCTTATCCCCGGCTTCACCGCCGGCCTGGTCGCGACGATCGTTGTCAGCCGGCTCACCCGACCGCCGGCGGATACGGACGCCATGTTCAGTGCGATGGTGGAGGCGGACCGGGGCCGTTCCCCCAGGCCCTGACACGCGATTGCGTTGCCCCGCTGATCCGCGGCAACATCGTGGTTCAGCGCCGCGGCTGCTGACCTGAGCGCCGGAGAACGGCGCACCACCAGCCGTCCTCCCGGCCGGACCGGTGGACACGCAGACCGGCGTTGACGACGTCGTCCCTGAACGACGACTCCTCGCCGCCGGTCACGCCTGCGACAATCACCCCACCGCTCTCGCCGATGGCGTCGCTGAAGCCCGGCAGCAGGGCGGTGAGGAGTGGCGCTTCCAGATTGGCCAGGACGAGGTCCACCGGCGCGAGGGCCCCCGCATCCGCCGGCCCGACGGCGGCCCGACGCACCGTCACCACGTCCGCCAGCCCATTCAACTGTACGTTGCGACGGGCAGCGTCGGCGGCCAGCGGGTCCGTCTCCAGCGCCAGCACCCGGCGGGCGCCCAGCAGCGCCGCAGCAACGGCGAGGATGCCGGTGCCTGACCCCACGTCACACACGACGGCGCCCGACACGATCTCGTCCCGCAGCAGGCGCAGGCAGCCCCGCGTCGTCGGGTGCTCCGCATTGCCGAAGGCAACACCCGGCTCGAGACGGATGACGACGTCGTCGCCGTCCACGCCATTGCCAGCGTCTGCGGCGCCAGGGTCGGCCGTATCAGGCCCCATGACAACGATACCCGGGACGACCCTGATGGGCGCGGCTTCCGCTGCCCAGCGCGCCAGCCACGCCTCGTGAGAGCGCAAATCCCACTCGACGCGCGGATCCGCCATGGACGTACTCGCCCGAAGGCCCCGTTCCACGTCTGCCACCGCGCGCCGGACATCTGACGGCGGTGGCAGCCAGGCGCGCACCCGCTCACCGTCCTGCTCCACTGCCCGGGCGCCCGCCCGTCGCAGCGCATCCAGCATGAGGTACTCCTCGCCGGGAGGCGGGAGCAGAGCCGTTATGACGAGCCACATGGGAGCGGGACCTTCTACCCTTGTGAGTTACTGATCTGCGTGGACAGTGGGCTTGCCTCCGGAATTACGGCGCACACGGGTGGCGCTGGGCGAGGCAACGTGGCACAATGGGGCCATGATCGGCGAAGACACGTTCACCCGCCTCGTCGCGGCGTTCTACCGACAGGTGCCCCACGACGACATCCTCGGGCCCATGTATCCGCCCGACGACATGGAGGGCGCCGAGGAACGCCTCCGGGATTTTCTCATCGGCCGGTTTGGCGGCCCGCAGCGCTACATCGAGAAGCGCGGGCATCCGCGGCTGCGCATGCGTCACGCGCCCTTCCCCATAGACACGGCGGCGGCCCAGCGCTGGCTCCAGCTCATGGACAATGCCCTGCGGGAAGCTGACCTGCCCCCGGAGGCCGACGCGACCCTGCGCGAGTTCTTTGCCGGCGTCGCCGCCATGATGATCAACCGGCCGGGATGATCAAGGCCGGGCACAGCACAACAGCCGACGCCCAGCTACGCTACGATTGCGTAGACAGCGCTTCCAGCACGCGTGTCAGACGCTCCTTCACCTCCGTGGCCAGCGGCCTCACCGCCGGGTTGCCCGTCAACTCCAGGGCCGCCTCCGGGTCCAGCGCCGCCACGACGCTCGTGCCTTCCTCATCGCCGGCGTAGACCACGACATTGCACGGCAGCAGCAGCCCGATATCCGTTTCCGCCGTCAGTGCCTTATGGGCCAGCGGCGGATTGCACGCGCCCAGGATGATGTAGGGGCGGAACTCCGCGTCCAGCTTGTTCTTCAACGTCGCTCGCACGTCAATCTCCGTGAGCACGCCGAACCCCTCCTTCCCCAATTCCTCCCGCGTGCGCGCCACCGCCTGGTCGTAAGCCAGGGGAATCGTCGTGCTCAGGCCGTAGGTCGTTGTCTGCTCCACCATGTCATGCCTCCGCTCATGAGAACCCGCCGGCTAAAGGCTGGCCAGTCCTGCGGCCCTTGTCCAGCGACGTCTATAATTATATATTGATATATACGGGGAGGCCAGTGGGCCGCGACCACAGTGACAACGGCAACATGAGACTGGAGAGGGCAGGATGATCAGGAACGGCAGCAAGGTGGCAGAGCTGACGGACGCGACGTTTGCGTCTCAGGTGCAGGCGGGCGCCGGCCTGACGGTTGTGGATTTCTGGGCTCCGTGGTGCGGGCCGTGCCGCTTCGTCGCGCCCGTCATCGAGGAGCTGGCCCAGGAGTACGACGGCCGCGTCACGTTCAGCAAGCTCAACGTTGATGACGCGCCGCAGACGGCGGCGGAATACGGCATCCGCTCCATCCCCACCATCGGCATCTTCAAGGATGGCACGCCGATAGACGGGGTTGTGGGCGCCGTGCCGAAGGCCTCGCTGGCCGCGCTCATCGAGAAGCATCTGTAGTCCAGCCCTCGCCCCGCGAGCGTGGCGGCCGGCAGCCTGCACAGGGCGGCCGGCCGCATCCCGTTTGTAAAGCATTCTTTACAATCGGCACGCCATCCCGCAGATTGCCGGGAACAGTCCGGCAGTTAACCTCCGAGAGCGGCGGCAGGAGCGCCACACGCATGAAGCATTGTTCACAGCCCGCCAGGCGGGCTGTCCAGCGTCGTGGTGTGGCCGGATCGTCCCCTCCACGCCGTGTCGTGTCCGGATATCGGACACACTCCTCATCGCCCTATCACAGGGCCAGCGCGCTCGCACCGGGATCGCGTCCGTGAAACTGCATCTCACGCTGTTTGTTGCCGGGGAGACACCGCGCTCTGAGGCGGCAGTGCGGAATGTGGAGCGACTCCGTGGGTTGCAGGGTGATGTGCACATCTCGCTGGAAGTCGTGGACGTGCTACGTGATCCGGAGCGCGCGGAAACGGCTCGTGTGATGGCCACGCCGACGCTGATTCGGGAGGTGCCGACGCCACCGCGGCGAGTGACCGGCGACCTTGACGATCTGAGGCGGGTGATGGCGGTGCTGGGCCTGCACCCTCTGCCGGCCCAACACACGAAGGAAGATTGATGACGATGCCCACCGACCGAAACGGCACACCCGGTTCAGTAACGCGCCTGGAGACGGGGATTCCGGGATTCGACACGGTGGCTGATGGCGGGCTGCCGACGGGCCGGGCGACGCTGATAGCGGGTACCGCAGGCAGCGGCAAGACGGTGTTCGCGACGCAGTTCCTGGCATGCGGGATCCGCGACTTCGACGAGCCCGGGGTATTCATCACGTTCGAGGACACGCCGGCGGACATCCGCACGAACATGCGGGGGTTCGGCTGGGACATCGAGGCGTGGGAGCGTGACGGCAAGTGGGCGTTCGTGGATGCCTCACCACGCCCTGAGGACCAGGCGGTACTTGTAGGGGACTTCGACCTGAGTGCTCTGCTGGCACGAATGGAAGCCGCCATACGCCGGACAGGCGCGAAGCGGGTGGCCATGGATTCGGTGAACGCGCTGTTCTCGCTGTACCGGGACCATGCCGTGTTACGTGCGGAGCTGTACCGGATCGTGAACACCATCAAGGCCCTGGGCATCACGACGGTGTTCACGGGAGAACGCACGGAGGACTACGGCCCCATCACGCGGTTCGGCGTCGAGGAATTCGTCGCCGACAACGTCGTCATCCTGCGCAACATCCTGGACGAGGAGCGTCGCCGGCGCACACTGGAGATCCTGAAGTTCCGGGGCGCGACGCACCAGCGGGGCGAGTTTCCGTTCACGGTGGACGCGGGGAGGGGCATCATCGTGATCCCGCTCTCGGCCATGGAGCTGACGCAGCATTCGTCCACAATCCGGCTGTCGTCGGGCATTGACGAGGTGGACGCCATGGCGGGCGGCGGCTACTTCCGGGACTCCATCATCCTGCTGTCGGGGGCCACTGGCACGGGCAAGACGCTGACGGCCATGCACTTCCTGTGGGCGGGCGTGCAGCAGGGCGAGCGATGCGTACTGTTTGCCTTCGAGGAGAGCCGGGAGCAGCTCGTCCGCAACGCGCAGAGCTGGGGCATGGACCTGGCCAGGATGGAGGACGACGGCCTGCTGAAGATCGTGCCGTTCTACCCGCACGCCATGCCCATTGAGGACCACCTGCTACGGCTGCGCACGACCATCGAGGAGTTCGGCCCGCGGCGTGTCGTCGTGGACAGCCTGTCAGCGCTGGAGCGGACGACGTCGATACGGAGCTTCCGCGAGTTCGTCATCAACCTGACGTCGTACATCAAGAAGTTCGAGATTGCCGGGCTGTTCACGGCGACGGCAAACAGCATCCTGGGCGGCACGTCGGTGACGGAGAAGCACGTCTCGACCCTCACCGACACCATCCTGCTGCTGCGCTACGTGGAGGTGAGTGGCGAGATGCAGCGCGGGATCCTCGTGCTGAAGATGCGCGGCTCGGCCCACGACACGTCGATCCGTCGATTCACCATAGACAGCGACGGCCTGCATGTCCACGAAGCGTTCAGCGGCGTGAGCGGCATCCTGGCGGGGACTCCCATGCGCCTGGGCTCGGCCGACGGCGCACAGGACTGAACCAGCGGAGCGCGGGTAGCACATGGCAGCACGGGTACTGGTCGTCGGCGGCGCCGAGGCAGCGACGCGGACGCGCGCCTTGCGGCAGGAGGGCACCGACGAGTTCCAGTGGGAGTACGCGCCCACGATCGACGCGCGCCAGGGTCAGGCGGGGCACGAACCCGACGCCGTCGTGCTGGAGTGCGATGCCCCGGAGGAACTGGCGGCTGTACTGGACCAGGTACGGAGGCGGCACGCCGGCGCCGCAATCGTCATCCTGGGAGAGGTCGCCGCTCCAGCTGCTGCGGGCGCCGCACCGCCACACGCCGGCGCCAACGCCGCGGGCGACGGGGCCCTGACTGATGGCGCCTCCGGCGATGGTGCCGGGAACGGCGGGGACGTTGACGGCTGGGTGCCGGCGGCCGCGGCGACGCCGGCCTTCATCGAGCGTGCGGTCCGATCCTCCATCCGGCTGCGTCGCCTTGCCCGGGACACGGCCTCCCTGCACCGGGCACTGGCAGCCGAGCGCGCCCGCTTCAACAGCATCATTCACGGCAACGTGGACGGTATCGTCGTCGTGGATGAAGCCGGCACTGTGGTCTTCGCGAACCCGGCGGCGGGCCGTCTGTTCGGCCGGGACCCGGACCAGCTGGTCGGCGAACCCTTCGGCCTGCCGGTGGTCAATGGCAGCGAAACCCAGCTCGACCTGGTCCGATCCGACGGCGACACCGCGCTGGTGGAAGTCCGCGTCATCGAGTCGAGCTGGGAGACCGGACCCGCGTCCATGGTCATGCTCCGGGACGTGACGCACCAGAAGGCGCAGGAGGAACGGGAGCGGGAGCTGCTGCGCGAGCAGGCGGCGCGGCAGGCGGCGGAGGCCGCGCAGGCGCGGCTGCAGCGGCTGGCAACGGAAAGCGCGTCCCTGGCTGAGGCCAACCGCGCGCTCTATGAGGAAGCCCTCGCCGGAAACCGCGCCAAGACGGACTTCCTCGCCGTTATGAGCCACGAACTCCGTACGCCGCTCAATGCCGTGTTCGGTTTCGCCGACCTGCTGGAGACAGGCGTGGCGGGGCCACTCACGGAACAGCAGACCGAGTACACGGGCCGGATCCAGCAGAGCGCCCGTCACCTCCTCAGCCTGGTGGACGAGATCCTCGACTACGCGAAGCTGGAGGCGGGCCGCGCGGATCTGCGCCTGCGCGATGCGGATTTCCGGGAGGTGCTGGAGGAGGCCGCCTCCCTCGTCGAGCCGTCAATGACGCGCAAGGGGCTGGACTTCCCCGTCGAGCTGCCGCCGTCAGGGGTGACCTGGCACACCGATCCGGCAAAGGTCCGGCAGGTCCTGTTCAACCTGCTGTCCAACGCCGCGAAGTTTACGCAGCAGGGCGAGGTCGGCCTGGCCGGCAGGGCATCCGACGACGAGGTCGTCATCGTCGTGCATGACACCGGCATCGGCATAGACCCGGCGGACCACTCTGCCGTTTTCGATCCCTTCTGGCAGGTGGCTGCAGCAACGACGCGGGAGCAGGGCGGCACGGGCCTGGGCCTGGCCATCGCCCGGCGCCTGACGGAACTGCTGGGCGGCACCATCAGCCTGGACAGCGACGTCGGCGCTGGCGCCCGCTTCACCATCCGCTTTCCAAGACAACCGCAACTTTCGGACTGACAAGCACTTCCGGCACTCCCCTTGCACTTGTGGCCCGCACATGGAGCGGACCCGAGCAGTGAGGAAAACATGCTTGCAACAACCGGACGGCGACTGGCGGCAGTTGCTGCCGTATTCACGATGAGCGGGTGCGCAGGCAACAGCCTGGGCGCCCTCGAGGAAGTACTCGGCACAGTCCTCGGCCAGCCCGCCGCGGGCGGCCAGGCGCAGGTATCCGTGGAGATCCAGGGTGTAAACACGCAGCAGCAGGCCATCCAGGTCCGGACGTCGGACGGCCAGACCGGCGCCGTGCGCTACGACCAGAACACGGTGGTCACCTACCGCAACCAGCAGTACCCGGTCACTGCGCTGGAGCGCGGCGACCTGGCGGTAATCCACGTGCAGGACATGCAGGGCGTCACCTATGTGTCGCGGGTGGAGGTGACGCAGAGCGCGCAGGAGCGCGCGGGCACGGGCACCGGCACGCTGGTGCAGATGAGCGGCCGCGTGTCGTCCATCAACCACAATGCCGGCAGCTTCGTCATGCAGACGCAGGGCGGCAACGTGACGGTGTCGCTGCCGTACAACGCGCCGCAGGCCACAGTGAACTACTTCCACCAGCTCCGCGTCGGCAACGACGTTCGACTGGAGGCGACGATGCTGAGCCAGAACCGCGCGGAGATCCACCGCTTCCTCTGATCGCGTCGGAGGTGGTGATCACAAACATCAGAGCGCCGCGATCCTGACGGGGTCGCGGCGCTCTGCGTTCGTCGCTGGTGGGTCGTCCTGCCGGTGGGCGGGCCCAGCACCGGTGGGCTCCCGTCAGGCGGGCGGGCTCCGGTCAGCCGGACAGGCTTCGCTCAGGCCGGCGCGCCCCGGTGTTCCCGGCGCGGCTGGATGCCGGTGTGCCCGACGGGAATGAAGCTCATGCGACCATCGGTCTCCAGCACGCCCCACTTCACCTGCTCCAGTCGTTCCAGCCCCACCTTGTGCAGCTCGGCGATGATCTCCTCCGGTGAGACGCGCTCCCGGTCCAGGACAGACGGCACCAGGCGGCCATCGCGTACCATCACCACGGGCACGCCCTCGGTCCAGCGCCCGATGGTGCGGTTGCGGTACGCCAGCACGGATGTGATGAAGACCAGCCCCAGCAGCGTGGCGACGCCGACAATGGCGCCGGTCAGGGACGTGTCGCCGACGTTCAGCGCCTCCGTCAGGATCTCCGGGATCAGCAACAGCGTCACCAGCTCGAACGGCGATAGCTGGCTGAACTCGCGCTTGCCCATGACCCGGAGCGCCACCAGCAGGAACACATAGATGACCGCAATGCGGATGACCATCTCCATGAGTCTCCTCCGTCAGGGAAACACCAGCGTTCGTACGACGACGTCCATGCTCGACCCGCCGGCGCGGCCGAGGCGCACCGTGCCCTCACCCTGCCAGAGCCGGCTGCCCTCCATCTCGACGCGCGCCTCCGCCGTCTCACCGGTCGCCGTCATCGGCAGCAGCAGCCGCCACGGTGTCTCCGGCTCGGGAACGGCAGTGATGCGCGTGAAACGATCCAGCCACGCCCCGTCGAATACCACCTCGACGGTGTCGCCGGCAGGGCCGGCCAGTGGCGTGACGCGCACGAGTACGGCGGTGTGCTGCCCCGCCCTCAGGCGCGTGGGATACTCGACGTCGTAGCGGACGCCGTCATGGGTGACGGACGCCGTCGCACGTGTCTCACCGAAGGCGCCGGCCAGTGCGAGGATGGGCAGAAGCAGAAGGACGGGGACGCCGATCCACTGGGCGGGGTAGAGGCGGATCTGGCGCCGGGTATCGGGCGGCGGCGGCGGGCCGACGTGGTGTTGCGCATCGTGCTGGCCTCGCGGACCGTGCTGGCCTCGCGGATCATCCTGCGTTCGGCGGCGGGGCTCAGGGGCACCGCTGGTGTCAGCCATCCCAGGCACCCTCGGGGCTGGCGGTTACGAGGGTGCGATCACGCTTCCACCCGGGCCAGGACCCGCTGTTCAAGCGCCGCCATGCGTTGCTGTGCACGGACCCCCATGGAGCGGAACTGCGGCCAGAGCAGGAACACGCCGGCGAAGACCCAGATGTCTGCGACGTTGAAGACGAAGCCCAGCAGAATGGGCTGGTCGGCAAGGGAGAGAGCCCAGGGGCCGGCACTGATGAAGTCCACGACGGCGCCGTCCCGGAGGATCACGTCCAGGGCATTGCCCAGCCCGCCCGCCACCAGCAGAGCCACACCCAGTGCACTGCGCAGGGGCAGGGCACCGGACCGGCTGAGCAGCAGCAGTACCAGCAGCAGGCCCAGCAGTCGCACGCTCACCACAGTTGTGGCGTCCACGATGCCGGAGCCGGCAGAAAACGCGAAGGCGTCGTTGCGGGCGACCTCCAGCGCGAGGATCCCGGCGGCCATGGCGTCGTTACCGAGGGTGAGCGCCCACGACTTGGTGGCCCAGTCCGCCAGGAATGCAGCCAGCGCCACCAGAAGTACGATCCGGGGGCCGTTTGGCCGTGTTGCCGTGTTTCCATCCGCCATGCTGCACCTGACCCGTTCCCGTCCCACCCTTGCGGCGAGCGATGCCGCCCATT
The DNA here is from genome assembly GCA_035461245.1 of Longimicrobiales bacterium. Taxonomy (GTDB): domain Bacteria; phylum Gemmatimonadota; class Gemmatimonadetes; order Longimicrobiales; family RSA9; genus SH-MAG3. The sequence goes on from DATHVP010000100.1 coordinate 25,449, forward strand.
CCGGACGTAGACAGGGCAGGTTTGGGGCCACCGCCGCAGCTTTCCCCCGCCGCTGCACCCCGTCTCGCCCCCGGCCTCGCCACTGGCCTGACTCCTCCCGGCACTGTAGGATCCCGCCACGAAATACGGTTCTGCTTCTGGAGTCATGATGTTGTTGAAGTATCTGCTGCCGGCGCTCCTGGCCGGGGGGGCCGCCGCGGCGCCTGCCGATGTGTCCGGCATGGCGCCGGCCGGCGCTGCCCATTCCAACTCAATTTCTGCTGCAACCGACCGCCCCGGCGCGGCCTCCGACGCCGCCCTGGACGTCACCATCCCCCGCATCGAGGACGCGGTTGTCCGCGTGGACGGCGTGCTGGACGAGGAGGTGTGGGCCCGGGCGGCGGTGATCGACGGGTTTCACCAGTACGAGCCGGCGGACGGACGGCCGGCTACGGCACGGACGGAAGTTCGCGTGTGGTACTCGCCGGATGCCATCCACTTCGGCATCATCGCCCATGACGCCGACCCGACCTCCATTCGCGCCACGCGGGCCGACCGGGACAACATCAGCGGCGACGACCACGTCATCATCTACCTGGACACGTTCCTGGACCGACGTCGTGCGTTCTTCTTCGGCGTGAACCCGCTGGGCGTGCAGCAGGACGGGGTGCGCACGGAGGGCGCGGCGAGTGCCGGCCGCACGTTCGGCGGCAGCATCGACACGAGCCCGGACTTCCACTTCGAGTCCGCCGGCCGCGTGACGGACGCCGGCTGGACGGCGGAAGTGCGCATCCCGTTCCGCAGCCTGCGCTACCCGGTGGCACCGGAGATGACGTGGGGGCTGAACATCGAGCGGCGGATCCAGCGCACGGGCGTCACGGACGTGTGGCCGGAAGTGCGCCGTGCAAGCGCCAGCTTCCTGGCGCAGGGCGGAGTCCTCACTGGCCTGCACGACCTGCGGCGGGGCGTGGTGCTGGAGGCGCAGCCGTTCGTGACGGCGAACATGCCGGGCGCCCGGGAGGATGGCACATGGCGACGGGCGTCGGCGGACCCGTCGGCGGGCGTGAATGCACGCCTCGGCTTTACCAACTTCTCGCTGGACGCCACCATCAACCCGGACTTCAGCCAGATCGAGGCGGACGCCGGCCAGGTCACGGTGAACGAGCGGTTCGCGCTGTTCCTGCCGGAGAAGCGACCGTTCTTCCTGGAAGGCATCGAGCTGTTCGCCACGCCGAACCAGCTGGTGTACACCCGGCGCATTGCCGACCCCATTGCCGGCGGCAAGCTCACCGGCAAGCTGGGCGGCACCAGCGTCGCGTACATGACGGCACTGGACCGTACGGGCCAGCCCGGCCCGCAGCGACACGCGCTGTTCAACGTCGCGCGGCTGCGCCACGACCTGGGCGCGAACTCGTGGGCCGGCGCCACGCTGACGGACCGCACCATCACCAGCAGCGGCCCCGGCTACAACCGCGTGGCGTCGGCGGACACGCGTGTGGTGTTCGGGCAGCTGTACTACGTGGAGGCGCAGGCGGGTGCGTCCAGGACGGACCGGGGCGACGGCCAGGCGACGTCGCCGGTGTGGAAGGCCGAGTTCGACCGGACCGGCAGGTCCTGGGGCTTCAACTATGCGCTGAACGGCGTGGGCGAGGACTTCGAGTCGGACGCCGGCTTCGTGAACCGGCGCGACGTCGTCACCGGCCGCGCCATGAACCGCCTGACGTACTTCGGCGCCGCCGACGCCGCGCTGGAGCGCATCACCGTCTTCTTCGGCCCGAGCCGGATCTGGACGCACCGTGACTTCGGCAGTGATGGCCCGGTGGAGGGTTCCGAGTTCGTGAACGCCACGTTCCGCGTCCGCGGCTGGGACCTGGGCGCCCGGGCCGGCCGGGACTTCGTGGAACTGGACCCGCAGAACTACACCCGCTTCGAGACTGTCACGCCCGTGGGCATCCGGCCGTATGCGCCGCTGGACCGGGTCAGCGGGCCGTCGCTCGAGTTGAGTGCGTCCTCGCCCGTCTTCCAGCAGTTCGACGGCCGCGCCTCGGTGGGCGGCGGCCGCGTGGCCATCTTCGCCGAGGGCGGCGGGGGCAACGCCCGCGCCGTGAGCGGCAGCCTGGCGGTGCGGCCGTCGCAGTCGGTACGGCTGGGATTCAGCACCACGTGGCAGCGTATTGACCGGGCCGTGGACGGCTCCGAGTTCGCCCGTACCGTATTGCCGCGGCTGCGCGCCGAGCTCCAGCCCACACGCTCGTTCTTCATCCGCGGCATTGCCGAGTATCGGGCCGAGCGGCGGTCGGCGCTGCGGGACGCGCGCACGGGCGAGCCGTTGCGCATCGCCGGCGGCATTGACCCCGGCGCCACGGAGGCGTTCCGCACCGACGGCATGCGCCTGGACCTGCTGCTGTCCTACCAGCCGACGCCGGGGACGGTGGCGTTCCTGGGCTATGGCGTGTCGTTCATGGACCAGGACAGCTTTGCCTTCGACCAGCTCACACGCACCGCTGACGGGCTGTTCCTGAAGCTCGCATACCAGTTCAGGCGCTGACGCGCACGCGGGCTTCCCGCCGTAGTTATCTTGTCTGCCATGAGTGTTGCCAGCATGGAAGCGAAAACCCGCCGGGACCGCCGGCCAGCAACGGGGTCGCCCGACAGTGGTCCAACTGGACGGGCGACAGTGGCGTTCCTCTGGGGGCTGCTTGGCGTGGTCCTGCTGTTCGCCACCGCCGTGGTCCGGCTGGGTGCGCGGGCGCTCGAAACGGTGAGCGCCGGGCTCGGCCCGTGGGAGTGGGTGGCGCTGGTGGCGCTGACCGCCGCCTTCGTGTACGGCGAGGGCGTGCGCGCGCTGCAGCGCCGCTGGGTGCCGTGGGTAATCCAAAGGCTGCGCATGCTGCACCACGAGCCCCGCGCCTGGTACCGGGCGCTGGCGCCGCTGCATGCCATGGCCTTCATCGGTGCCCGGCCGCGTGCCATGGCCGCCGCCTGGGCCGGCTCCCTCGCCATCGTGCTTGCCGTCCTGGTGGTGAGCCGCTTCCCTGCCCCGTGGCGCGGCATCGTGGACTTTGCCGTGGCCTCCGCCCTGCTCTGGGCGACGCTGGTCCTCATCGTCACCGGCGTACGGGCCGCCCGCGACTAGACTGACGCGGGGCTCTGCCCGTGAGCACGCCTCGTCACAGGACGCAGCCATGCACAATTGCACAATTGTGCGTGCGTCCGCCGGAGTGGGGACGGGTCCGGCCCGGACTGACTGTCAGGAGGGCGCGCCGTGGCGCCTCGGTGCATCCCGTCAGTCCGGGAACCAGATCTTGCGCGCCCTGATGACCTGGGCGGCGGCGGGCATGAACAGTCGGTCCCGGTCCTGGGCGACGAACGTGAAGCCACGGTAGTGGGTGGCGTAGCGATGGTTCCGGGAGAACATGCCCGAGGGCTCCTGGTGCAGCACCAGCGGGTCCTGCATGCTCGCCACCAGCGCCTCGAAGTCCCGCGCCTCGACGCGGACGATGGAACCTGACGCCTTGATGGCTTCGCTGATTGCCGCTGCCGCGGCCGCGCCTGCCGACGCGCCTGCTGCTCCTGCTGCCATGTGTGCTCCCTGTTGCGGGCCGGGTCTGCGCCCGGAACCCTTCATCGATTAGGACGAAGCTACTGCCTGAGCCGGTGCAGGAACGAGATGATGCGCGCATCCACCTCCCGCAGTTCCAGGATGTTGTGGCCGGCGCCCGGGTAGAGGAACACCTCGTCGCCCACATCCCGCTGAAGGTCGGCCAGGGCGCTGACGAGTGAGTGCGCCTGGCTGACAGGCACGATGTCGTCGGCCGTACCGTGATGCACCTGCACCGGCGGCAGGCGGTCCGCCCACAGCACCGGCGAGCGGCGCACCAGTTCCAGGCGGAACTCCGCCGGCGTCATCTCGCCGCGGAAGAGCGGCTGCATGAAGCGCTCATCGAGGACGTGGATGCCGGGCAGCGGCTGCAGGCTGCCATCCCGGGCGTCCTGGACCAGGCCTCGCAACCACGGGCCGAAGAAGTCGGTGGGCCCGGCGAGTTCTGAGACCAGGCGGATGCGCGGGTCCCGGATGGCCATGAGCAGTCCTGCCATGCCGCCGCGGCTCGCACCCAGCACACCGATGCGCGACGCATCGGCCTCGGGCACCCGTTCCAGTGCGACGTCGAGGAAGGCGAGGGCGTCGTCCACGTCCCGGTCCCACGGGCTCGGCGCGCCCTCCGAGGTCCAGCTCGCCTCACCCACCATGAGGCGCTCGGACCGGAACGACGGCACCACATATACGAAGTTGCGAACCGTCTCGCCCAGCACCAGCGTGACGAGGGCGACATCGTTCATGTTGATGCCGGTGTCACCGCCGTGCGCGAAGACCACTACGGGCAGCGAACCGGCGGCAGCGCCCGTTGGCGCCAGTGTCGCACCGTAGTGGCGGTGCCCGTCCACCACGTGGGAGAAGACGCGGACGGTGCCAAGTCCGCCGGCCATCAGCGTGAGGCTCGATGCTTCCTCGACTACGGACGCCGCCGTCGGGGTGCGGGCCGCCCATTCGGCCTCAACGGCCGCCAACTCCGCGGCCGTCGCCGGCTGGAACAGCGCGTCCAGGTCAATATCGTTGGTGTGGCGCGGTCCGGACGGCGAATCACCGCAGGCGACGAGCAGCGCAGCGAGCACCGCCGTGACGACGGCAGTGCTGCGCCTGCGGGGCTGCGGGACCTGATCGTTCATAGCGTCGATGCTCGGTGAAGTCTGCTACCGGCCGTCCGGTCGATACAGCACAATGTCCGTCGGGCGCGTCAGGCGCAACAAGGGGAGCACCACAGGACGTTCCCGCCACTGGGTGCCGGCGCTACCCCGCGCGCTTGTCGCCCCCGCTGGCCTGCAGTGCCGCAGCGGGTGACCGGCTGTACGTGCCGTCGGGCCCCAGGCGCCACGCCGACGGCTCGTTGAGCGTCTCCTCCAGCACCCGGTCGAGCATGGCCTGGTGCTCGGGCGCAGTTATGGGCGTGCCCACCTCCACGCGCTCCGACAGGTTGCGGGGGCGCCAGTCTGCGGACGCGATATAGTACTCGTCGTCGCCGCCGTTGGCGAAGTGGAATATGCGGGCGTGCTGCAGCAGCCGCCCGACGACGCTGACGACGGTGATGTTGTCGGACACGCCGGGCACACCGGGTCGCAGGGCACAGATCTCCCGCACCATCATCTCTATGCGCACGCCGGCGGCGGACGCGCGATAGAGAGCGCCGATGACCCTGCGGTCGGCGAGGCCGTTGATCTGCACGCGGATGCGGGCAGGCCGGCCGGCGCGGGCGTGAGCGGCTTCCCGGTCTATGAGGCGCAGCAGCCGGCGCCGCATGTCGAAGGGCGCGACGAGCAGCCGGGAGATGCTGCCGCTCACCGAGTACCCCGTGAGCAGGTTGAACACGCTTCCCACCTCACGGGAGAGTACCTTGTCAGCCGTGAGCAGGCCCAGGTCCACGTACGTGCGCGCTGTGGCCGCATTCAGGTTGCCTGTCCCGATGTACGCGTAACGGCGCATGCGCTCACCTTCCCGCCGCACGACCAGCGCGATCTTGGCGTGGACCTTGAACCGGACGGGCGAGAACGCCACGCGGATGCCTTCCTTCTCGAGGCCCCGTGCCCACTCGATGTTGCGCTTCTCGTCGAAGCTGGCCTTCAGTTCGACGAGCACCGCCACGTCCTTGCCGTTCTCGCGGGCGCGGCGCAGGGCAGCGACCACGCCGGAATCGCTGCTGGTACGGTACAGCGTTGCGCGCAGCGAGACGACGTCGGGATCATCGGCCGCCTCGTGCAGGAACCGTTCGACAGTCCGCTGGAAGTCGTCGTGAGGGAAGTGGAACAGCCGGTCCTGCTCCCGCACCTGCTCGAACACGGTTCGGCCCTCATCCAGCGGCGACTGCTGCTCGAGTGGCCCGTAGTGCAGTTCGGGCATGTCGATGCCGGCAAGTTCCTTCAGTGAAGCCAGGTCCACCAGCCGGCCGACGGTGTAGATGTCCTGTTCGCCGGGCGTGCTGAGCTGGTCCTCGGCCTCGTACTGGAACTCGCGCAGGAGGTGATGCCGGATATGGGGCGGCATGGCGTGCTCGACTTCCAGGCGGATCACCTCCTGGAACGGGCGGCGGCTGACCTCCTCCTCGACAGCCTGCAGCATGTCCAGTGGCTCACCGCCCAGGTCCATGTGCGCGCTGCGGGTCACACGGAACGAGTGCGCCTGCACGAGTTGCACGCCGGGGTACAGCTCCGGGAGCACGGACTGGATCACGTCCTCCAGCAGCACGAAGCGGCGGCCGTCCGGCAGCGGCACGAAGCGCGGCAGCTCGCCGGGCAGTTCCAGTGCGATGAGCTGCTCATCGCCGTCGGGCGGCCTCACCACCACGGCCAGGGCCGGCCGCAGGTTGCGCACATGGGGGAACGGGTGCGCGGCGTCGGCGGCGAACGGCATGAGCAGCGCCTCGATCCTCTCGCCGTAGCGGTCACGCACCGCGGCGCGGTCAGCAGCGGAAAGGGCCTCCCACCGCTCCACCCGTATGCCGTGCCGCTGCAGTGCCGGCAGCAGCTGGCGGTTGAGCAGTTCGTACGCCGCCTGGGTCATGTGCCGGGCGCGCGTCGCGACGGCGTCGAGGATCTCGGCGGGCGTCATGCCGTCAATGCTGGTACTGTTGTCGCCCCGGGCGAGCATGCGCTTGAAGTGGGCGACGCGGCTCATGAAGAAGTCGTCCCTGCGCTCGCCGAACATGGCCAGGAAGCGGAGCCGCTCCAGCAGTGGCACGGAACGGTCCTCGGCCATGGCCAGCACATGCTCGTCGAAGGACAGGCGGGACAGTTCCATGTTCAGCAGCAGGTTCGGCGGCACGTCGCTGGCCGGCGGCTCCCACGTGGGGTCACCCGCCTCGAGTCGCTGCAGGACCAGCTCGAACGGTTCCGTGCGGCCGCGCCGACCGGGCAGGACCGCGGCGCCTGCGGCGGGCGGCGCCCAGCTCACGAAGCTGGAGCGGGCCACCACCTGCAGTGCCGCCAGTGTACGGGCGTCCCGCAGCCCGGGCCCGCCAGCGATGCGCAGCGCCCGCCGTGTGGGGATCCAGGTAATGTTCGCGGTGTCCTCGGTTGGCTCCAGGTCCTCCGCCAGCCAGACCTCTACCGCGGGGCGGCCCGGCATATCGCCGCGTACGCCGAGGAGACGGATGCGGGCGCGACCATGACCGAAGGCCCGGCGCAGTGCCCGCCGGCACGCGCCCCCGCCGCTACCGGGCGCCCACGGCAGGATAAGGCGGCCCTTCCGTTCCAGCATGGCGAGTGCGCCGCGCTCGTGCACGACAACGGCCACTTCCCGCGCCCCGCGCAGCTCCTTCTTCAGCGCCACCACGTCCAGGTCCTGGAACAGTTCCCGGGCCCGTGTGGCCCGCTCGGCAAGGACCTGCCTCAGGTCGTAACGCTCCTTCAACTCGCCGGCCAGCTTCCGGGCGACATCATTGCCGGCATCGTCCGCGGCGACCTCGGCCTCGACCATGTCCGCCGACAACTCGCCGGTCCGGAGCGTCACCACGTCCAGGGACAGGCGGACGCCGACGTCGCGCGGGTCATCCGCCCCTGACGACGCCGGCTCCGTTGGCCGCAGCGTGCGCGTGCGACGCACGACCTCGAGTTCGAAGACGGGCTCCAGTCGTGCCGGGTCCACGAGGCTGCGCAGCAGGTTCGCGGCTTCCGTGTCGCCCTGGAACAGCGAGGCCGGGTCCGTGCCGGTGACCTCTGCCTCGCGGGTGTGCTGCACTGCGCCGTCACCGGCCGGCTCCCGGTCCGTGACGTTCACCGCCAGCAGCGCCGAGCCGTCGTCATGCAGCCGCAGTCGCACCGAGACGCCACGGGCGTCCAGGTCGGCGGCGGCCGTGTCGTAGAAGATGTCCCGGAAATATTCCGCCGCGGAGCCATCGGCCGTGAAGCCTGCGGGCGGGGGATCCGACGCAATGCGATCCAGGGTCTCGCGATCGGCCACTTCATAGCGGTACACGTGTTGTCGTGTCATCATCCTCAGAAGGGCATCCCGAACCAGGCGTACAGGCGCGTGCCTTCGCCCCGGGCCACGGCAATGCTGGCCGACCTGCCGAAGGCGGCGAACCAGGCACCACCGCCGAGGCCGGTGTGCCAGCCTCCGGGCGAAGCGCCACCGTGCCAGACGCGCCCGGCATCGGCAAAGGCAAAGACGCCGGTCTCCATGCGGACCAGCAGCACCAGTGAGTCCAGCGGCATGCGCAGCTCCGCACCGCCGAACGCGGTGGCGTCGCCGGCATAGCGGTACGCAGGCAGCCCGCGCAGCGAATGGCGGCCGCCAAGGAACGGGGCGTCGAAGAAGGGATACGCGCCGAAGGCGTGTTCGCCGCCGGCCCGGAGCGCCAGGTGCAGCCCATCCCCCAGGAGGGGCACGTACGTGGCGACGCTGGCGGCAACATGCGCCGCCATGTCGCCGCTGCCCGCGGCCTCCGCGACACCGGTCACGAGCGGGTACCCGGCGGCGCTCGCCTGCACCCGGAACCCGCGCCGGGGCGCTGCAGATCGATCGGTTCGGCGCACGTCCAGCAGGGCCCGCATGCCGACCTGCGTGACGGCATCGGTGGTTACGGCAAAGGCTGCGGCGTCGGCCAGCCGCGGGTTCGTCCAGGCAAAGGCAGGCCCGACCTCGAAGGACCCCGTCAGGCGGCGCGGCGCATCGGGAGCCCAGCGGATCGCTGCAGCCGCGCCCTCGTCGTCTTCCGGCACGTCATCGGCTTCGTCAGATCCGTCCGGGTTGACGGCCTGCCCGGCTCGCGGGCCAATGTGCCAGACCAGCGATGGCCTGAAGGTCAGCCGGTGTAACCTCACATCGCCGCCAGCCTCTGAAAACGAGGACTCATTGCCAAAGCCATTGAAACGGAACGTTTCCGCATTGGACGCGTCGAATGCGAGGTTGACGGACCGGCTGGAGTTCTGCATGCGGTAGTCCAGCACGAGCCCTGCGGCAATGCCGCCTGTCTCCGGCGCATACTGTACCGAACCGGCCGCCTGCCAGTGGTACGGCGCCCGCCGGAACCCGTAGCGGGTGAATTCCGCGCCAGCGCCCAGCAGGAAGCCGGCGCGCTCCCGGTAAGTGACGGCAGGCCCTATACCGCCGTCGCTGCCCCAGTTCTGGGCCCACAGCACGTTGGCGCGGAGCCCTTCAGGCGAATCCGGCTCGATCCACGGCGAGTCATCGAACCGGGTATTCGCTGAGCTGCCGATTCGATTGTCGCCGCGATGATCGTATAACCTCGCGCCGCCGGCCAGGTCCTCCAGCAGGTCATCGCCACCACCGCCGATGATTCTTACGAGGATGGGGCCGTCAGGTGGGCCCACGACGCGGGCATGGTCATCCCCACCATGAAGGTAGACGCGCACCTCCCGGGTCTCGCGCGGCAGGAACACACGGTCGTAATAGATGCCACCCGTACCCGCCGCGCCGTTCGCCTCCAGGTCCGCCATCACCGGTGCTGCCTCGCTGCGCAGCACCACGCGGACGGTGCCATCGGCGCGCCGTTCTATCCAGGCAAAGTCGGATTCGTCCGTGCCACGCACATCAACATCCGTGGCCAGCCATTCGTAGAACGCCTCCGCCACCGCCGGCAGCTGGTCCCGCCGGGCGCGCAACATGCTGGCGATCTCATCGCCGCGCAGTGCCACATACTCCGGCGGCATGCCGGCCACCGCCTGGGCGATGACGTCATCGGTTATCACCTGCTGCAGATGCGCGCCTTCTCTGGCGAAGTCGCTGCGGGTGAGGCGGGTGAGCAGACGGCGGTCCACGGCGTGGGAGCTGTACGTCATCGCCTCGACGGAGGCGTAGCGGTCACCGAAGCGAACGGGTTTCGGGTAGAACCGCCGGGCCAGGCGCACGAGGGCGCCGTCGGCCCGGACCAGGGCCCAGTCCCGGTCGGCGGGGATGGGCCGCCAGGTGTAGGGCCCGTCGCCGAAGCGGGCAAAGCGCCACTGGTCCGTGCCCCGGTCCGGATCGCCCACCAGCATGTCCACCAGCCGCGCGCGCAGGAACTCCGCCTCGTCGAGCTGGTGTTCCGGACTGTCCTCCAGGTCGTCGAGGAAGTTCTCGGTGTTCTTGACGCTCAGCGAGCCGGCGAAGCCCGGCGTGTCGTCCGGCCCCTCGTCGGGCCGCTCCTCCAGCTCGCCCAGCATGCCGGCAAAGTCCCTGCGGTGCTCGCCCAGGGCCGGGTCATCAGGCATGATGAAGAGCCGCGGCCGTACATGGAGAACGCCCGCCGCTTCCAGCAGGGCGGGCATGACGAAGTGGCTGCCGGGGTTGAGGGCACTGATGTGGTCCTGCACGATGTCGCTGGCCGGTGTGTCCGTCAGCTCCGCCCCGAGGTTTCGCTCCGGGAACTTGTCTATGGACCGGAAGATCCAGCGCATGCCCTGCGCGTCGGTGAAATGCAGCGTGATGCTCTGGTTGCCACCGCCGGCGCGCAGGGGCGTCAGCCCGCCGGCAAACGTGCGCACGTCCAGCACCGGCACCCGGACGGGCTGGACCCAGAGATCCCGCCAGTTCGCGCCGTTCATGAAGCGGATGAAACCGTGGGCGTCATAACGGGCACCGGCAGCAACGGTCAGGGTGTCGCCCGGCACCTGTGCGTACAGTGCGCCGCCCGCTCCGGGAATGCTCCACGCAGCGCCCCAGGCGGCGACGCAGATGGCGATGATACATGCCGGACCGTTCGCCCTGACGGCACCGGCTGGCGCGCGACGCTTCATGCTTCGTCCTCCTCGTCCTCATCCGGCCGGAACGGCACGTACTCCGCCGCCACGAGCTGCCGGCCGCAGCGTTCCTCCAGTTCCGCCATGATCTCCACCGGGTCCGCGCTCTTGCGCAGTTGCAGCACGATCTCGAAGCGGGTCAGCCCGCGGCCGTCTGCCACCGGCTCCGTGACGCGCCAGTCCTTGGCCACCCGGTCCGCCGTCGCCTCGACGATGCGTCGGGCGCCGTCCGCGTCCACCGCATGCACGACGATGATGCCATCGGCGTCCATGCCATCGGCCGCGTCTGTTGCCCGGGCCAGCAGTGTACGCCGGGTCTCGCCCGATGACGGACCCAGCACACTGCCGTCGCCGGCGATGAGCACGGCGCCCCGGCCGCCGCTGTAGATGGAGCCGACGTCGTAGCGCCACACGACCAGGACAACGCCGTTGAAGGCCAGCGACATGACCAGTGCGACGTCCAGGGCCTGCACGCCCGCGGCCAGCCCGATGCCCAGCGAGAGCAGCACGTAGACGGCCTCCTGAGGCTCGTTCAGCTTCTGCCGGAACCGCACGCCGGCCACGATGCCCGCCAGCGCGAAGGCCAGGGCCAGGCTGTTCTTCACCACCAGCACCACGCCGGCCACGACGATGGGCAGCACGATGATGGCGTGGATGAGCGACGGGTCGTAGCGCAGGCGGCGGGTGTACATGTGGACCCACGCCACCGGCGCGGCGAGGGCCAGTGCGCCGATGACCGCGATGAGGGTGAGCAGGCCGCGGCCGCCGGCGCCGGCCCATGGCGCAGTGGGTGCTGCCGTAGCCGTGGGATGTCCGCCGGTGAGGAGCGCCTCGAAATCGCCGGCGCCTGGCACCGCGATGGGCGCCACCAGCGCATCCCGGCCGCCGGGCACGTAGCGCACCACGACGGCGCCCACTGCCACCAGCAGTCCGTAGTAGAGCGCCAGGCGCACCACGGGCAGACCCCGGCCGTTGTAGCTGCCGCGTTTTTCAGCCATGTCCCTGCCAGTCCCCGCCACCGTAGCCCTGTCGCTGTGTTTCGCCCGGCAGAAAAACCGCGTCAGCCGGGCATTTATCCGTTAGCAGACGCGTGTGGGGCAAGAACCGTGCATCATCTGCTGAACTGCTGGGTCCCCGCTGGCCGGAGCAGCCCCAGCACGGGGTTGTGGTCGGAGCCGTAGCGGTCGTCGATGCGGTACTCGACGAACTCCCAGCCGGCGGGCGCAGCGGCAAGCACGTAGTCCAGGCGGCGTGGTACGCCCAGCCGGTCCGCCGTGGAGAATGACGTCAGCGGCGTTGGCAACGGCAGCACCTCCCGCACGACCCTCGCCGCCGCCTCCTGCGGCCCGCGCAGCCAGGTGTTCAGATCGGCACCGAGGAGCACAGGCTCGCCTGCCGCCGCCATCTGCCGCAGCGCGGGCAGCAGCGAACGCGCCTGCCGCGCGCGGATGCTGCCGAAGCTGCCGGCGAAATGGCTGAAGGCAAAGTTGTCCAGGTGCGCACTCACCACGTGCACGGACGTGCCGAAGCCGGGCGGCGTGACGCGGGCGGCCACGGCCACGCGACGGCGGATCCCGTGCGCCATCTCGATGGCCCGGGGCTCCGCCAGTGGCAGCGTGGAGAGGAGCGCGGCCCCCTGGTCCACGTCGCGGCCGTCCGTTGTGGGCTTGCGGGTGGACGGCACGTAGAGGAGGTGCAGTCCCGTGGCCTCGGCAAGGCGCCGGATGTCGGGGCCGGGCATGTCGAGGGTGGAGCTGGTGCGCGCGCCGTCCGGCAGTGCATCTGCCGGCGGCACGGGCGGCCCGATGCGCGGCACCTCCTGCAGCAGCAGCACGAAGTGGGCGGGCGGGCCGCCTGTATATCGGCCGTCACGCAGGCTGGCCACCAGCCGCTCAAGGTCCCCGCCGCCCAGCGCCATGTTCCACGCGACGACGACGAGTCCCTCGGCTGCGGGTTCCGCAACCGCAGGAGCCCGGGCATGGTCTTCGCCAGCACCTTCGCCAGCGCCGGTGCCCATAGTGGCGGCCGTGCCGGCACCCGGTGGCTCGTAGAGCAGCGCGGGTCCGACGGCGGAGCAATAGGCGTCCAACTCGCGCCGCTGCCCCGTGTCGGCCGGCAGCGTCCAGCGCATCTCTGCGGGAAATGCAGGAGCAGCGGGAACGGCGGTCGTGTCAGCCGCCGGACGTGCGGCGGACACTGATGGCGCCGGAGGTGGGGCGGCGTTACCGAACGCGGTGCGGCAGGTGACGTCAGTGGCGTCCACCTGCACCGCCGGCCTGGCGCACGCGGTGGCGGCGACGGCCAGCACCGCAGCGGCGAGCACTGCCGTGCGGGCCGTCACCAGCGGCGCCGCTGCTGCCGCGCTACGGCAGCAGCGTCCAGGTGACACTGAGGCCGAACTGGTAGCCGCTGGCTGCACGGAAGATCTTCTGCAGGCCAAGGTGCACGTCGAGGCCGCGGTGCAGGAGCTGCTGCACGCCGATACCCGATCCAAGCATGTAGTTGCGCTGTCCGGACACGGGCTCGCCGCCGCAGTCCACGGCCCAGATGACGCCTGGCGTCAGGAACCCCACCAGCCGGACCTTCTGGAACATTCCCAGTGAGACGGGCACACCCAAGTCCACAGTGCACGCGTGCTGGCCGGGCACGAAGTCCGGCGCGTAGCCGAAGCCGAGATCGGTGCCCAGGGTCACCGTCGAGCTGTAATCGCCCAGGGCTGCCCCGATACGCGAGCTGCCCGTGAGCAGGTTGATGCGGGCGCGGCCCTCGAACATGAAGTGGCCGCCGCAGTCCTCGCCGAGGAGCGTGCATTCCCGTTCCTGGTAGCCGGCGGTGGCGCCGAAGACGGAGCCGCCCAGGAGCTGGAAGTCCACGCCGCCGGCGATGGCGGCCATGTCCGGCCCGCTGCGACCGCCGCGCATGCCGCCGTGGGCGCGCAGGCCCCAGTAGTTGTGGTCCCGGCTGGCGGGCATGGGCGCACCGATGCGCGGCAGTGCCCCGATGGGCGTGGCCTCGATGCGCAGAACGTGCAGTTCCTCCGGCGTCAGTTCCGCCTGGCCGTGCGCCGCCGACGCACCGCCTGTACTGATGGCGACAGCGACGCAGGCGGCAACCGCCGTCGCACGAACCGCGGACGCAGGGACGCTGGCGAGAGACAGCGTCGCACGGAGTGATGCCCACGCGTGGCACGCGGACGCCATGACGCGGCGTGTCGCATTGGACGGTACGGCGTTATGCGACGTCGTCATCATGACCCCGGTTCCTCCAGCCAGCGGGACCAGGCGAGGCCGCCATTGCCCTCGCGGTCGAAGTGGTGGACGCTGAGCAGGGCACCACCGCCCCGCATGATGTCCAGGCGGATGAAGCCGATGCGGTTGTGGGCGCTGAAGTAGCTCTCCCGCATGTGCACGGAGCAGGTAGCCTTGGAGTACGAGCCCGCGCCGCTGACGACGAGGTACCGCGCCTCCGGCGGCCCGCGTAGCACCTGCAGGTTGTGGTCGTGGCCCGCGGCGTAGATGAAGGGCGGGTTCTCCTCGAACGCCGCCGTCAGCGAGTCGCGCATCGTGCGGTTCGCCGACGAAAGGATGTCCTGCGGGCTGCCGGCCCAACGGTTGAACGGGGCCGTGATGCCGCAGTAGCCGCCGTGCTTGCCACCGGTCATGAGCGGGTGGTGGCCGGTCACAATGACGATCTGGCCGGGCATGGTCGGCCGGACCTGCTGGCGCAGGACGTCCGTGGCGGTGTGCACGTCCGTCGGGCAGTCGGACAGCTCGTCCTCCACCAGGTAGGAATGCAGCCACCAGTGCGTGTCAACCATGATGAGGCGCACGCGACCGGCATCCAACGCCACCGGGCCGGGGCACCCGTTCTCGGGCAGCAGCCGCACGTCCCGGCCCTCCGCCAGCTCCGTGATGAGCGCTTCCTGCCGGCGGATGGCGTACAGACCCGACGGGCCCGACGAGGCCCAGTCATGGTTGCCCGGCACGAAGATGCCGCGGGCGCCGTGCGGCACCGCCCGTACCTGCTCGCGCAGGCGACGCACAGCGTCGGGATAATCCGGCGCCGCTGGATCAGGGATGCCGTCGGGATAGATGTTGTCGCCCAGGAACAGGATCACCGTCCGCCCCGGCGCCGCCGCGGCGTGGGCGTAAAGGGAATCCAGCGGCGCGCCGGGGTCCCGTGGGTCCGGCTCGCCGGCATCGCCGATGAACAGCACCGTCATCTCGATGTCGTCGGGTTCCGCCACCGCCGGCGTGCTGTGCAGGGAGCAGCCGGCACCTGCCACCAGCGCTGTCGAGAGCGCTGCCGCGAGAGCTGGACCGACGCGCCAGTATGCGCGGCCGGCCCTGAGTCCGTCAGTCACGAAGACGCCTCCATCAACTTGTTTGACCCGGAGCAGCAGCAGGTCTCGTGCCTCGCGGCACGGGGTCGTGCCTCGCGGCACGGGGTCGTGCCTCGGCACGGGTGTATGGTGTATGGGGATGGTGTATGGGGATGGTGTATGGTGGGGCACTGGCGGCGGCGGGGCAGTCGGGGCTACCATGGATCTGGCAGCGTCGGGCGGCAGCCCGGCATCCGACACCCAACGGCACGGGAGGCAGAGTGAGGCGGATATTCGCAGCGGGCCTGCTGGCCGGCGCCCTCGTCGCGGCTTGGCCGGCGGACGTCAGGGCACAGCAGCCGGAGCAGGCCTTCCTGCCCGTGGGGACCCTGGCACCGGACGTCAGCTTCACGGGCGCGACGCGCTACGGCATGCTGGCAGAGCCCGTCCGGCTGAGCCAGTTCCACGGGCAGACCGTTGTCATCGCGTTCTTCTTCAGGGCACGGTCCCCTGGCTGAACGGTGCAAATGGAAGCGTACCGTGATCAGTACGCTCAGCTTTTCCATGGCGGGAGAAACGTTGTTCTCATCGCCCTCAGCGCCGACCCGACGGACGACCTCGTCTCGTGGGCGGCAGACGGTCATTTTCCGTTCCTGTTCGGCAGCGATCCGGGCAGTCCCGTCTACGCCGCCTTCGGCGGCAGCCCGCGGGACACGGGAACGGCAGGCAGCAGGGCCGTCATCGTCATCGGGCCGGACGGCCGGATCGCCCATGTGATCCCCACGTTCCGGCAGGTGGACCCGGAGGCGTACGAGGAACTCGGCGCCGCCATCGACCGGGTGACGCCGAGGCACGACCACTGAGTCTGGTGGCCGGAGCGGGCCCTGCGGCGCGATCGCGCCAGTAGCCACACAACGAGGCGAATGGCGGGCGGGCTCCCCTTGCAGGGGGCTCGCCCGCCGTCCGTCGCCCGCCGCATGTCGCCCGCCGTGCAGAACACCCCCTACCCCGCCACTTCCTGCAGCCGCGCCGCCACGGCCGGCGGCAGCTCGACCATACCGCCGTCGGGCAGGTGCAGCACTGCGGGCAGCCCTGTCGTCGTCGCGCCGGTGAGGAAGCGCCACGTCACCAGCGCGGTGAGGTACGACCCGAAGGTGGAGGGATAGATGTCGCTGCTGTAGAGGTTGATGTCGGGATGCTCCGCCACCACGCGTTGCCAGGCATCGCCCACAGGGATGAGGGGCACGCCGGTGGCGGCGGACACCGACGTCGCGTGCTGGCGGATGACGTCGAACCAGGACGCGTCCGACTTCGGCGCCCACACCAGCATGAGCGCCACCTGCGCGCCTGGGGCGGCATCGCGGAAGCGACCGACATAGTCCTCCAGGTAGTCCCGGCCCTCGCCGGAGACGACGGCGACGTCCTGCAGGATCACCACGTCCCACGGCCCGTCCTGCTCCAGCACGCCCTGCGTCTGGTCCGAGTCCCAGTGGTCCCGGAGCATGCGACCCGGTATGGCCAGCGACCGGACCTCCAGCCGTCGCACCGGCGCGGCCGTGGCCAGGGCGGCGGTGATGGCAGGAACGTCGTCCAGGGCGATGAGGCTGTTGCCGATGAAGAGCACGCGCAGCGGCCGGTCCGAGCCGGGGCCGGACGGCGACCCGCAGGCCAGGGCGAACGCCGTCGCAAGCAGGACGGCAATGCGCAACATGGCACAGCGCGGCCCTGCGCGGCGCGCCACGGGGGCTACGCGCATGCCGCGGCCGCCGATCGGCCCGCCACGCGGCCGCCAAAGATGCAGCCGCCCAGGAACGTGCCCTCCAGCGACCGGTACCCGTGCATGCCGCCGCCGCCGAAGCCCGCCACCTCGCCGGCGGCGTAGAGGCCGGGCATCGGCTCGCCGCGCCTGCCCAGCACCCGCGCCTGCAGGTCGGTCTCGAGCCCGCCCAGCGACTTGCGCGTCAGGATGTTCAGGCGCACGGCGACGAGGGGGCCGTGGGCGGGATGGAGGATGGGCGCTGGCGTGGCAACGCGCACCAGCCGCTCGCTGAGGACGCGTCGCGCATCACGCACGATGGCGAGCTGCGGGTCCTTGCCCGCCACGTTGCGGACCTGCGCGTCCCGGTCGTGCACTTCGCGGGCGACGATGTCGTAGTCCACGCGCTCGTCGCCGATGAGCGCGTTCATCCCTTCCACGAGCTCGCGGAGCGTGCGGCGGACGACGAAGTCCGCGCCGTGATCCATGAACGCCTGCACCGGCGCCTGCACCGCACGACCGAGGCGACGCAGCGTGAGGCGCATGTCGCGACCGGTAAGATCGGGGTTCTGCTCGCTGCCGGACAGGGCGAACTCGCGCTTGATGATGACGCGGTTCAGCAGGAACCACGTGTGCGGCCAGTTGCGCGTCGTGATGTGCTGCAGCGTGCCCAGCGTGTCGGCGCCGGGAATGTTCGGGAACGGCAGGCGCCGGCCGGTGGGGTCCAGCCACAGGCTGCTCGGGCCCGGCAGGATGCGGATACCGTGGCCCCGCCAGATGCCATTCCAGTTGCGGAGGCCCTCCGTGTAATGCCACATGCGGTCCTGGTTGATGAGCCGCGCGCCCTGCTCGACCACCGCCTCCTGCAGCAGTCCGTCCACATGCGCCGGCACGCCCGTGAGCATGAACGCCGGCGCGTCGCCCAGCCGGTCCACCGGCCAGTGGCGGCGCACCAGGTCGTGGTTTCCACCGATCCCGCCTGACGTGATGATGACGGCCTGGCCGTGCAGCGTGAAGTCCGCGACGACGTCCCTGCCCGATGCGACGCCGCGCCCGGCGTTCGTCGGCGCCAGCACGTCGCCATGCACGCCGACGACGACGCCGTCGCGCAGCACCAGCTCACGCACACGATGACGGAACCGGAACGCCAGCCGGCCGGCGCGCTCGTGCTCGCGCACACGTCGCACGAACGGCTCGAGCACCGCGGGGCCGGTGCCCCACGTGACATGGAAGCGCGGCACGCTGTTGCCCGGACCGCCGGCCCCCGCCGCGCCCCGTTCCGCCCAGCCCACGGCCGGGAAGAAGCGCATGCCCTGGCCGTACAGCCACGCCCGCTTCTCCCCCGCCGCGAAGTCCAGGTATGCGTCCGCCCAGCGCCGCGGCCAGTGATCCTCATCGCGGTGGAAGCCGGCGGTGGCGTGCCAGTCGCGGGAAGCCAGGTCGGGGGAATCGCGGATGCCCAGGCGGCGCTGCTCCGGTGAGTTGATGAAGAACAGCCCGCCGAACGACCAGAACGCCTGCCCGCCCAGGCTCTGCTCACCCTCCTGGTCCACGACCACCACGCGACGGCCTGCGTCGGCCGCTTCCGCCGCCGCCACCAGGCCCGCCAGGCCGGCCCCGACGACAATCATGTCCGTGTCCTGCTCGCTCCCGGGCATGCTCATCGGTACGGCGCCGCGGGTGCGGTGTCAACGGCGGCGTGAAGCGAGCGACGGCCGTGGGCGGCGCACTACCCTGCCTCGGGCGACTTCACGCATGGGCGAACGTCAGGTCGCCCGCATGTCATCGCCCGGTGTGACTGCCGGCAGGGTGAAGTAGAAGGTGGCGCCGGCGCCGCTGTGGCTTTCTGCCCAGATGCGTCCGCCGTGGGCCTCGACGATGCCCCTGGCGATGGCCAGACCGAGGCCGACGCCGCGGCGGTCGCCCTTGCGGGCCTGCCAGAAGCGATTGAAGACGTGGGGCAGGTTCTCCGGCGGGATGCCGGGCCCCGTGTCCGCGATCATGAACCTGACGCCTGCCGTGTCGGCATCGACGCGGATGGTGACGGTCCCGTTCGCCGGCGTGAACTTGATGGCGTTGCCTCCGAGGTTCGAGAGCACGCGCAGCACCTGGTGGGCGTCCATGCGCACGGGTGGCAGGCCGGACTCCACCATGCACGAGAGCTGCACGGCCTTTTCAGCCGCCAGCGGCCTCAGCAGCGCATCGGCTTCGGCCACCAGTTCGGACAGGTCGTGTTCCCGGGGATCAATGGAGAAGCTGCGGGCCTCGATGCTGGACAGGTCCAGGAGGTCGCCGATCATCCGATTCATCTGGGCCACGGACCGGTTGATGATCTCCAGCGGCCGGGTATGCGAGGAGCGGCGCTCGTCGCCTGCGTCCAGCAGCATGCCGGCACTGAGCTGGATCAGGTTAAGCGGATTGCGCAGGTCGTGGGACACGATGCCGAGCACCTCGTCGCGGGCGCGAACCGCCTGCTGTGCCCTGCGGAACAGGAGGCCATGCTCGACGGCCAGGGCGGCCTTGGCCGCCAGTTCCTGTGCCAGGATCAGGTCCGCTGCGCTGTAGTGCCGCTCCGACTCCGACATGGCCATGGTCATGGTGCCCAGTACGGCGTCATGGGCCGTCAGCGGCACGATCATGAGGGAGCGCACCCGGGTCTCTCGCAGCCGTCGGAGGTGCTCCGGATCCCGGCCGATGGCCTCGAGCATGGCGTCGGTGCATTCGGCGACGAGCACCGGCTCACGGGTACGCGCCACGCGTACGATGGCGTGGCGGTCGGGGTCATCATCCAGCGAGCGGTGCGTCCGTTGCAGCAGCGCCGGCTCGCGACCGGGATCCACGTGGGTTGCCGCGACCCGGTGAAGCATGCGGTCCTCATCCAGCAGGTCCAGGGTGCAGTAATCCGCCAGCGCGGGCACGACGAGGCGGGCCAGGCGGGCGAGGCCCGCTTCATGATCGAGGTTCTCGTCCAGCAGAGACGCTGCACGGGCGAGGAAAGCCTGCGCGTCCTCGGCGGCACGTCGCGTAGACACGTCCTGCATGGAACCGATGACGCGAGAGGCATTGCCATCGGCGTCCCGGGAGATGTGGCAGCAGTTGAGGACGGTGGCGTACACGCCGTCGCCCCGCAGGAAGCGGTGCTCGGTGGTCCACGTCTCGTTCATGGTTCCCAGCGCGGCGTGAAGGCCGCCGACTACGCGGGCGCGCTCCTCCGGATGGACGCGATCGTACCACCACTCAATGCGCGGCTTCATCTCTTCCGGCACGTAGCGCAGCATGCGGTAACTGTCCCCGTTCCAGAACACGCTGCCCGATCTCACGTCCCAGTCCCAGATGGCGCTGTTCGTGGCATGCAGCACCAGCCGGTAGCGCTCCTCGTTCTTGCGCAGTGCCCGCTCCGTCCGACGCCGCCCGGTGACGTCATGCGCGTTGACGATGGCCAGTGTCTCACCGTCGTGACCGTCAACCAGCTTGCCACGCAGTTCGACCGTGCGCCAGCCGTCCCGGCGATGGCGCAGTCGCAGTTCGAGCGGCTCCCCAAGCGCGCTCTGCTCGATGGCCTGCTGGAACGCCGCGCGGCTCTCGAAGATGTCGTCCGGGTGCAGGAACTCGCTCGCGCCGTGGCCCACCATCTCCTGCGGCCGGTAGCCGAGGACCCGGTTGACGGACGGGCTGATGTAGCGGATGATGTCCTTCTCATCCACGACCTCGATGATGTCCCAGGCGTTCTCGATGAGGGACCGGAAATGCTCCTCCCGGCGGCGCAGGTTCTGCTCCGCCCGGCGCCTGCCGGTCATGTCCAGGACGGTGGATATCACGGCGGGCCGGCCGTCCAGCTCGGTGCGCGTGCCGTGCGTCTCGAGGAGGACGACGGAGCCGTCGCGACGTCGTCCGCGGAACGAGTAGCGCATGCTGTCAATTTCGCCCGACAGCCGCTTTCGCATGTTCTCCGCCACCATCTCCCGGTCCTCTTCCAGCACGACGTCCAGGACGTCCGACATCTCGTACATCTGCTCCACCGTGTAGCCGAATATCTCGGCAAGCCGCGGATTGACATACCGGAAATAGTTGTCCTGGATCAGCGCGATACCCACCAGTGACTGTTCCACGAGTTGTCGGAACATGGGGGCCTCCAGCAGCAACCCGGCCATCAGTCCGTCGGCCCGTCGGGGACGCGAACCGATGCGCCGTTGTTCAAGGACGTGGTCAAAGTCCGCAGCCGCGCTGCCCGCAAGGTCCTGCAAGTCCCGCACGTCGTCCTCGGACCAGGTCCGAGAGCTGCCATCCAGTACTGCGAGCACGCCCGCTGCACCGCCACCGACACCGTGAACAGGCACTGCGACACACGCCTGCAGACCCGATGCAGCAGGGGCGACATCGGCACCGCCATGAATCACGAGTGGCTCGGACAGCGTGGCGATCTGCTCCTGGAGCGTGACGGGCAGGACCTGCAATTCGGGACCGCTGACGTCTTCGGGGAGACCAACGCTGCCCAGCACCCGCGCTTCGCCGTCCTGCACGAGGGTGAGTACCGCCGCCGGTGCGTGCAGCCGCTCGCACGCTGACACGACCACTTCGCGAAACCGGGTGAGCGCCGCGCTATCGGGCGATCCCTGAGTGTCAGCGGGCAGTACGGCCGGTTCGGGTCTGACTGTGGTTGCTGGGCCTGCGCGTTGAGGAATAGCCGACATGGTTCACCTGCCGCCCGGGACGCGACTCCGGCGCTCCGCTGATACCGTGGAGCTCGTCAGAGTCTCGACTCACTACACGTGCATTTCCCATTCCCCGCCACAATGTCGGCGACTGCGCCGCCTTTCATGACATCCGTGGCGCGGACGCATCACAGGATGCCGGATCGCATCAGCCGTCGCGGTCGCGGATATCAATCGCCCGGCGCGGCGGCCCGTCCAGTTCCAGTACCCGATAGGGGCGCCGGGAATCCAGGCCGAGGACCCACGCCCACATGGTCGGCTGACGGCTCAGGTCTTCAGCGAGAACGGCGGGTACTCGTCGCGCAGCAGCAGCACGTACGTTTCCACGCGCACGGACCAGGCAAGTACGCCGAGTGCGAAGCCGTAGAGCGTCTCCGGGTAGCGGCCGGTGAACAGGATGACCACCCAGGCCACGGCGGTGGTGAACGCCCACAGCACGTTGAGCACACCCAGCAGCAGGATGTGCGGCAGCGCGAGCAGGATGCGGAAGAAGACCGTGAGGCGGTCCCGCTCCGCTGGCGGTTCGCCGATCTCCACGAACGCAGGGTACTCGCCGTCGCCCTCCCCAAACGGCGGGTACTCATCCCGCAGCAGCATGAGGTACGCCGTGGCGCGCACGCGCCAGCGGACGAAGAAGGCCGCGAAGCGCCACAGCATGTCTATGTGCGCGGCCGTGATGACGATAGCGAACCACATGACGATGGTGGTCAGGAAGACGGCGTGCCCCAGGAGGCCGGCACTGCTGCTCCAGCTCCAGCCGTCGTCCCAGTTCCAGCCGACGCCCAGCCCGATGGCGGCGGGACCACCCACAAGGATGAGGTGCGGCAACGCGAGGAAGAAGCGGAACGCCGTGGTCAGGCGGTTGCGGTTCTCCGTGGCCGGCGCCACGTGGACGGTGACGGGATACTCGGTCATGCGCACTCCCGGTGCGAGGAACGACGCTGTCTACCCATCCTTACGGGAGACGGCGCGTTTTGCTTCAGGGCCGCGCCGCATTTCAGGCCGGTGTGTCCGGCGCTACATCCTGTGCGTAATTGCGCAATTGCGCAATTGTGCAATTGTGCACGGCACCCGCAACCGCCAACGGAGGCCCGGGTGCGGGAGTCCCGGCCCCACCCTGCGAAGCGATCAGACCCGCCTCACACTGCCGGCCTCCAGGAATACCAGCCAGCCCTCCACCGCGTCCTCATCAATGGCGTACATGCCGGCCACGGCCCGGCGGTACGCGTCCACCTGCGGCCTGTAGTGGTTGGCCCGCTGCTCCACCTCGGCGGCCTTCGAGACGGCGTCGGTCTTGTAGTCCACGACGGCGGCGGCCACCACCCGCCCGCCTGCGCGGGTCAGGACGAGCCGGTCCATGAAGCCCTCCACCATGTAGTCTCCGGTGCGGGCCATGAATGGCACCTCGGTCTCCACGCCCGATTCGCCGGGCCAGCGGCCCCGGCGCAGCAGCTGGCTGATCTCCGGCACGTCCAGCCAGCCGCGGAACTCGCCGATGAGCGCGCCCACGGCGGCGGCGTCCAGGTTCGTCTGCAGCTCGGCGGCCAGCGTACGCAGCTCGTCGTCCGACGGCGTGCCGTCCTCGAGCCAGCGCACCTCCTGGAACCAGCGGTGGGCAATGGAGCCGCGGGCGGCGGCGGGGCTCAGGCGCAGGATCATGCCCAGGTCCACGCGCCCGCCGCCCTCGAGCTGGGACGGGCTGCGCCGGGGCAGCGCCCTGGTGCGCGCGGTGCTCTGGCGCAGCACCAGCGGCGGTGTGGGCCTCGCCGGCGTCTGCGGCTGCGGCGACGTCTCCGCCTGCTCCGCCTCCAGGCGCTTCAGCTTCTCGTGCCAGCCGGCATCGCCGCGGCACACGACCACGTCGCCTTCCGCAAAGGCCTCTGCGTCAGGCGCCAGTGCGCGCAGGATGAGCCGCGCCGGCGTGCGCCCGTTGCCCTGGTTGGGTTTGGCGACGATGTGCAGCGCATGCTTTGCCCGTGTCAGCGCCACGTACATGGTGGAGAGCCCGTCCCGCAGCTCGTTGCGAAATGCCTGCTCCTGCGCCGCCTCCAGTTCCTGCAAGGACGGGAACAGTGCGCACAGCGCCTTGTTCACGAACGGGAACGCCCGGGTCACCGGCGCGCCGGGCGACGGGCGGTACGCCAGCACCTCGGCGTAACGGCTGCGCACCATGGGCGCATCGAGTTCCGGCAGCACGACAATGTCGAATTCCAGCCCCTTCGCCTGGTGCACGGTCATGACGCGGACATTCGCGGCGACGGGGTCCTCCACGCGTTCGTAGCGCACGAACTGCACGAAGTCCGACGGGCGCAGCGTCGCGTGGCTGTCGAAGCGGAACGCCAGTTCGCCGAGCTGTGCCAGGCGACGTCGTTCCCGGGCGTCGGCGGCGTTCCGCAACGTGTCCGCCAGGGCGGTGATGGTCGGGCCATAGCCGTCGTCCAGCAGCCGGCGCCGCAGCTTCGACGTGTGCTCGAGTGTCGCTGCCAGGTCAGTATGGTCCGTGTAGCCGATGGCCGCGCCCAGCGGCGAACGGGCCACGTGGTAGCGCGCCACCATGTTGCCGGGGTTGTCGGACATGCGCAGCAGCGCGAGGATGGCCACCACCGGCGCCGCGTCCGTGAGCGCGTTGCCGCCCTCCTCACTGGCGTGCACGCCCAGGTCCTTCAGGTTCAGCATCATGCGTGCAACGGCGGCGTTGGTCCGCGTCAGGACGCCAATGCTGCGGCCGGGCGCCTCCTCCATCAGCCGCGCGACTTCCTCCGCCGCACGCCGCATGAGCCGCGGCCGGGCCTCGCCCGGGTCGTCGTCCTTCGGCCCGATCTTCAGCTCGACGTAGCCGGGCAGGTCCCTCGCCGGCGCGTGCGTGGCAAACTCCTGCAGCCAGTCCCTGGCGACGTCGGTGTACTTCGCCGTCTCGGCGTCGCCTTCCCTGCCCCACACTTCCTCCCGGGACAGTTCAGCGTGGACGTCATTGACGAAGTCGAGGACGACCTGGCTCGAGCGCCAGCTCTTCGCCAGCAGCGCTTCCTGCAGCGCGTACGCGCCGCGCAGGTGACGCACCAGGTCCGGCGTACCGCCGCGCCAGCCGTAGATGGACTGCTTCGGGTCGGCGACGATGATGGCGCCGCGTTCGTCCTGGTGCCCCGACAGCAGCTCGTCCGCCAGCGGCTCGATGGCCTGCCACTGGGGCACGGACGTGTCCTGGAACTCGTCGAGCAGCACGTGCTTCGTCTGCGCGTCCAGCCGGTAGTACAGGTCCGCCCGCGCGCCCAGCGGGTCGCCGCCGCCCAGCAGCCGCGTGACGTCGTCGAATTCGTAGGCGCCGAGTTCCGCGCGCCGGCGTTCGAGCGCCTCGGCGTACAGCTCCGCGAAGCGGCCGAGGGCGTGGGACCGGCGGGCCATGCGCAACGAGACTTCCCGGCGTGCCACATCCCACGCGTCGTCAATGAAGGCGAGGATGTCATCGGGCACGTCCAGGGAGTCGAACCGGCCGGTGGCACACGCGCCCTTCACGAGGCCGAGGCCCAGGAACGAGGCCCAGTCGCCGGCCTCCAGCGCCGCCCGCATCTTCTCCAGGTTGGTGGCATAATGCTTCCGCGGCGTGCCCGCCTTCGTGGCGGGCACGGTGAGCGCGGGCACGCGCGCCGCCAGGCGCAGTCGCTCCTGTTCCAGCGCCGCCTCGTCGGCGCCCTGCGCCTCGGCGTCGAAGCCGGACCAGTGGCCGTCCGTAGACGGATCCAGCGCGTAGTGCACGGCCACAAGCGTCTTCAGCTTGCGCAGCAGGCCGTCATGGAGCGAGCGCGTAAGCGGGTTCCGCGTGATGGAGCGGATGAGGGGCAGCAGCACGCCGGCGTCATGGTTGCGCAGCACGTCCTGCAGCGCCAGCGAGCGGAGCCGCGCGGACGTGGTCTCGTCGCCGATGTCCCAGTCCGCCGGCATGCCCAGCTCGTGGCCGAACGCCGACACGATGCGCAGGAAGAAGGCGTCCAGCGTGCCGATGTTCATGCGGTGCAGGCGCCGCACGGCCTGCAGCAGCACACCGCTCCAGAACGCGCAGTCGTATGCCCGCGCGGCGGCGGCCGTCGCGTCCTCGGCGATGAGTTCCGCGTGCACCGCCAGCTCGCGTGCCTCCTTCGGGTCCAGGCACGCCGTGGCCAGGCGCAGCAGTACGCGGTCGAGGATCTCGCCGGCGGCCTTGCGCGTGAATGTTGACGCGAAGATGTCGTCCGGCGCCTCGCCGCGGGCCAGCAGCGCGATGATGCCCGACGAGATGCGGAACGTCTTGCCCGAGCCGGCGGACGCCAGCACGAGCTGGCGCGGCGGCGTGTAGCGGTTCTCGTCCATGTCGTCGAAGAGGGACAGCACGGTGCTCACGACGCCACCTCCTCGGCGACATCGTCATCCTCCAGCACCAGGCGGCCGCGGCCCAGCAGCTCCGCCATGTCATCGGCGTACCAGCCACTGTCGAGCCCAGGGAACTCGAAGACGTTACGACGCACGGTGTCAACGACGTCGCGGGCGGCGTCCATCGCCGCCGCCAGCTCCTGCTGCGTCCACTGCACCTCGGCGAAGCGGATCTCGTCGGGGTTGCCGCACAGCAGGATGTAGCCGAGGCGGACGTCGGCATCGGCACCACCGGTGAACGCGCGGTTGCCGTCGTCGTCCACGACGTGGGGCAGGATGTGACGGTACAGCGGCAGCTGCAGGTCGATCCAGCCGTCGCGGTTGCGGTGCTTCTTCTCCGGGTCGTCGCCCCGCTCGCCGGTCTTGTAGTCCAGCAGCGCCCACGCGCCGGTTGCCGCATGGTAGTCAATGCGGTCAATCCGGCCCCTTACGCGGAACCCGGCATCGAACGGCAGCGGCACACCGCCCTCGGGCGTGCCGTACTCCACTGCCACCGTCCGCCAGCCGTCGGCCACACGCCGGGCCTGTACGGCCGCGAACGTGCGCAGCCGCAGCCGCAACTGCTCCACCTGAAGCCGTACCGCCGGGAAGACGGCGCCATAGTTCTGCGCCACGTACTCGTCCAGGCACGCGTCCAGGGCGGCTGCCACGACGTTTACATCGTCAGACGCCGCGGCCGGCGTCCGGCCGAACATCTCGAGGACGCGGTGGGCCAGGGTGCCGAAGCGCATGGGGTCGAGTTCGCGCTGCGCGTCGTCCACGACGTCGCCGGCAATGGCCCGGCCCAGCGCCCAGCCGTATGGATCGCTGAGCACACTGCCGAACTCGGTGACGCTGAGGCTGGTGGGCACCTCCGGCAGCGAGATCACCCGCTCCGGCGGCAGCGCGAAGCGGGACTCGGTGGCAGGCGGCGCGCCGTCGGTGACCGCGCCGGGCACGACTTCCGCCGGTGCGCCGGCGGCAGGGTCGCCCAGGTACGCCCGGACCCGCCGGGCGAGTGCCGTACCCGACGTCGCCAGCAGCAACCGGCTGGGCCGCAGCGGGTCGCCCAGCAGGGTGCGCCGGCCGGCGACGACGTGCACGTGACGGGATTGCAGCATGGCGGTGAGCTGGTACGCGTCCCGGGCGTAGCGCCGCTCGTTGTCCTCCATGCCCAGGCGCGACCGGAGCGCGTTCGGCAGGAACGCGTCGGCGTTCACCGCCTCCGGCACGAACGGCTCGTTCATGCCCGTGAGGATGGCCACGGGCGCATCGTCCAGGTGCAGCTCCAGCCAGCCCAGCAGCTCGATGGCGACGTCGTCTGCGTCCGGCGGCAGCGCGTCGCCGGAGACGCCGTCGAGGAGGAGGTGGATGGCGGTGGCGGCGTCACAGACTTCGTCCAGTTCCGGGGGCACGCCCTCGAAGGCGTGGGCCACGTCCCGCAGCTTCTGCGCAAACGCGAGCAGCCGCTGCTCGTCGCGCACGTGACGGTGCAGTGCCCGCTCGCCGTAGATCTCCAGCACGAGGGCGAGCAGCCGCGGCATCCACTCACGCAGCGGTCGCACGCCCTCCAGCCCGCCCAGCATGCCGTCGCCCAGCAGCGCGGTACGCAGCGCCTCCGCCACCGCGCGGCCGCGGCCGCCGGCGCCGCCCATCTCGCCAGTGAGGGTGTACGGCGTGCGCTCGCACAGGAACGTGTCCAGCTGCGCCAGCCAGCCGTCGCTGTCCCTGAACGCCGCCGCACCACTGTGCTCCACCTGCCAGCGCCTTCGCGTCAACCATTCGCCGAACGCCGGATGCCGGGCCAGCGCCGCCGCGGCCTCGTACGAATGGTCCCGCAGCACGTCCGCAATGGCCTCCAGCAGGCGGAACGGCGATGTCCGCTCGATGGGCACGCCGGCGGCGTAACGCGCCGGCACGCCCGCCGTCAGCAGCCGGAAGTCAGGACGTCGTTCGTCGCCCTCACCGGCCATGTAGCGCGTGGCCACACCCGCCGACGCGAACTCCCGCTCCAGCGTCGGCACGACTTCCACGTCCGGCACGCCGATGACGATCTCGTCGGCGGCGTACGCGCCAGCCAGCCGCGCCACCGCCGCCGCCGCCTCCCGGGCCTGCGCCGAGGGATGCCCGACAATGGCCAGGCGCTCGTCGTCAATCTCGATTTCCCTGCGCAGCCAGTGCTGCGGCCGCACGCAGCCCAGCTCGTCGAACGCGCCGGCCTCGTCAGCGGGCGCGTGGACCAGCACGCGCAGCCGCTCCCGTGGCACGCGCTGCAGCATGGTGCGCACGAGCACGGGCATCTCCGCCACGCCCACCAGCCAGAGATCCGCCGCGCACGCGATGCGGCCGGCCGCCGCCGCGTCCATGCGCGCCAGCTCCCGGTCCTGCAGGCCGCGCCCCTCGAGCTCCTCCGCCACCGCCTGCTGCAGCTCGCCCAGGACCGTCCACCGCTCGGAATCGTCGAACAGCTCACGACACTCCCGGGCGACGTCGCCAAAGCGACGCCCCGCGGCCGCCACCGACCGGTGCAGCCCCGCGACCACGTCGGCCAGCGCGAACCAGCCGCGCAGGTCATCGGCACCGGGGGAGCGCGGGAACAGCACCTCCCGCCGGGACTCGGGCAGCACCCGCAACTGCCGCAGCCACAGACGACGACATAGCTCGCCATCGGCAATTGGCGCGTCCGGCGCATACAGCAGCTCGGGCAGCGCGCCAACGGTCACCACCTGCGGCGGCACCAGCCGCAGCCGGCGCCGCGCCGCCTCGGCGACGAGCAGCTCCTTCAGGCGACGGCCCGCACGGGCGCCGGGCAGCACGATGACCGCGCCGGCCAGGTCCATGGTGTCGCCGACGGCATACGCATCGGCCATGAGCGTCGCGGCGGCGGGAAGGGCGGGGGCGTCCCAGTCGAGAAAATGTCGTGGATCCGGCGTCACTACGAAGTCCTGCTGGAGTCACGGAGCGTCCGCGACCGTGGGCGCGCGGGCGGTGCGGCTCCCTGAATATGGGGCATGGCTGTGACAGGCGCAGGTGGGTGCAGGTGGCGGCGGCCCCGGCTGCCATTGCGCCGTCCCGGCGTGCCGGCCGGAGGGCCTCCGACTCTCGGCGCAGCCGTGCACAATTGTGCAATTGCGTAATTGTGCAATTGTGCAATTGTGCATCGGCTTCAGCTGCCGACCTGGGCTTACGGCCGCGCTTCCCGCGGGGACGCCCGTCCTCGCGGCCTGTCCTCGCGGCCTGTCCTCGCGGCCGTCCTCGCGGGCCGTCCTCGCGTGGCGCCCCCCTACGCCTCGGCCTTCAGCGCCTGCGTCGGCTGGATGCTGAGGGCGCGGCGCAGGGGCAGCGCGCACGCCAGCAGCGCCGCCGCCAGCATGACGACGACGGCGGCGAGGAGCAGCAGGACCTCCCGGGTGGAGCCGAGCCCGAACAGGGCCACCAGCGCGCTGCCTGCCAGGACGCCTGCGCCGACCTGGAGCAACGCACGCCCGAAGATGCCGGTGACGATGCTGCGGGGCCGCGCGCCCAGGGCCACGCGGATGCCGATCTCCCGCGTGCGCCGGGACACGGTGAACGCCATGAGCGCGTGGATGCCGCTGGCGGACAGGACGAGCACGATGAACGATACGAGCCAGGCAACATACGTCAGCGTCCAGTTCATCGTCGCCTCGCCGCCGCCTACCGTGGTTAGCGGCTGCACGTCGGTGAGGCGGATGGTGGGGTCCACAGCAGCGGCGACGGCCCGGAGCCGCGGGGCGAAGGACTCGGGATCCTGTACGCGGACGGCCAGGCTCAACCGGGTACCGGCCGCCGGCAGACGCGGCCGGTAGATGGCCGACTGCTCATGGGGCTGCGGCAGCTGCCATCCGAAATCCCGGACGACGCCCACCACCTCGTACCACGCGGCGTCCGCCACGCTGCTGTCCTCGCCCCCGACGATGCGCACGCGCTGGCCGAGCGCATTGGCGTCGCCGAAGACGTGGCGCACGAAGGACTCGTTGACGATGATCACGCGACGGCTCTCGAAGTCCACCGGCGAGAAGTCGCGACCGGCGATGACTTCGGTGCCGAACGTCGGGAAGAAGCCATCGGATACCTGGACCAGCGTGCTGGTGCGCAGCGCGCCCGTCACGGCACCGGCGACGGTGTCCACCTCGATCCTGTACTTGAACTGGTCCATGACCGGCAACCGGTCGGCGTAGGTGACGGCCTCGACGCCAGGCTCCGCCAGGAGGCGCTGCTGCAGTTCGGCCAGGCTGAGGCGCGCGCGGGCGGCGAAGGCGTCGCCGTCGAGATGATGGTCCTCCCGGTCCACGCCGACGCTGGCGGTGAGGTAACGCTCGGCGCCGATGCCCTCCGCTCGCTGCATGAAGCGGTTCGACTCGAAGACGCCACCCGCGGCCAGCGGCAGGAACGCGACGGTGATGGCGATCTGGATGATGATCACGGCAGTCCAGAAGCCGCCGAAGCGAAGACCCGTATGGGCCGTGCCCTGGCTGCGCAGCGCGTCCTGCAGGTTCACCCGGGTGGCGCGCAGGGCAGGCAGGATGCCGACGATGGCGGCGCCAAACAGCGCCAGCAGCGCGGCGTACAGCACCGTGCGCCACGACAGGCTGGCGTCGATCCAGAAGGGCAGGCCGCCGCCGGCCATCATGCCCAGGCCGATGCCCATGGCCACGCGCGCGATCACCAGCCCCAGAACGGCGGCTACTGCAGTCAGCACCAGGGCCTCGACAAACAGCTGCGCGACGATGCGACGTCGACTGGCACCGAGGACGTTGCGTACCGTGATCTCCCAGGAACGCGTCGCAGTGCGAGCGAACACCAGCGTCGCGATATTCGCGCTGATGATGACGAGGAGCATCAGGAAGACGACGTTCACCCCATAGAGGATCCGGCTGATGAGCAGCGCTTCGCCGCCCTCGATGGGCGGGCGCCCGTACGCCACCACGCGCGGACGCAGATGACGGTGCGTGTCCGGGTTGTCCGCCGCGATGCCCGCGGAGATGGCGCCCAGCTCCACTTCCGCACGGGCCATCGATGCACCCGGTGCCAGGCGCCCGAAGACGGAGACCGACGGTCCCGTGCGCGGTTCCAGCGATGCACCATCCACGCGCAGCGGCGCCCAGATGCGCTGGTTCTCCGGGAAGCCGAAACCCTCCGGCATCACCCCCACAACCGTGGCCATGGCACTGCCCAGCTGCACCGGCTGGCCCACCACCGCCGGGTCCCCGCCGAAGCGCGTCTGCCAGAGCGTGTAACCGATGACGACGACGGGCGGCTCACCGGCCTGCTCGTCTTCGGCCGTGAGCACGCGGCCCAGCAACGGCGGTGTGCCCATGACACGGAATGCGGACGACGTGACCTCCGCGCCCTGCACCGGTTCCGAGCCGCCGTCGCCCGTGTCCAGGTTGCGCACGAAGGACACCGCCGCGCCCAGGTCCCGGAGCGTCGTGGCATGCTCCCGCCAGATGGCCAGGTCGTACAGGGAACGGCTCTCCAGCGACATCGCCTCGGCGTCCCAGTTGCGTACGGACACTACCGGGTCGCCGCCGGGCGTCGTCACGCTCGGGCGCATGACCTTGTTGAGCCCCTCGAAGTACAGCGTGCCCAGGGCGATGGCCACCGCAAGGGCGAACGCCCCCACTACGGTCAGCCCGGGATACCGCGCCAGCATGCGCAGGCCCATCTTGACGTCCAGCCGGGAAATCCAGGGGAAGCCGCGGTTGCCCTCGTCGTGCCTGTCGGTTGGCGTCATGGTCGTGGACTCCCAGCCCCGGTTCGTGCGTTGCGTCAAGAAAGGTTTGGGCGCCGGCCGCGCCGTGTCCGTCGAAGTACTTTGCAGTATAAAGCAGCCCCGGCAGAATGTCCAGAGCCGCCCCATACACGATCCCCATACACTTTACACTATAAAGTACTTGACCCCCGGCCCGCCACAGCTTATCCTTACACCATGACATCGCCACTGCGCCAACCGAGCGAGCAGCCCATCGCGCTGCACGAACGCGCCATGGACGACCTGCGCTTCATCCGCGGGACCATGGAGCGGGCGGGTTCATTCACGGCCGTGCCGGGCTGGGGCGGCGTGGGCATGGGCGTGACGGCCCTCATCGCGGCACCCATCGCGTGGCAGCAGCCGACGCCCGGCCGCTGGCTGGCCGTGTGGCTGATTACGGCCCTCGTCGCCGGAATCATCGCCGGTGGGACCATGGCGTTGAAGGCGCGGCGTGCGCGGGTATCCCTGGTGACGGGCCCGGGTCGCAAGTTCTTCCTGAGCTTCCTGCCGCCGCTGGGGGTGGCCGTGGCACTGACGGCGGCGCTGTATGCCCACGGCGCGGTGGCGCTGCTGCCGGGGCTGTGGCTGCTGAGCTACGGCGCGGCGGTGATGACGGCGGGCACGTTCTCCGTGCGGGCGGTGCCGCAGATGGGCATCGGCTTCATGGTGCTGGGCGCTGCCGCGCTGGCGACGCCGGCGGCGTGGGGCGACGCGTGGATGGCCGCCGGCTTCGGCGTCCTGGAGATCGGCTTCGGCCTGGTCATCGCGAGGCGTCACGGTGGCTAGGAGCAACGCGGCTCGTCACGAGCCGGAACCGGAGCGGGAGGAGGATGCACCCTTGCCTCGCACACAGGGGCGGAAGAAGTCGCGCCGGGAGAGCCCGGTGGAGCTGGATCGCGTCATTCACGAGCGCGTCCGCCTCGCCATCGTCAGCGCGCTGGCCGGCGCCGACGCCCTGAGCTTCAACGAACTGAAGGACCTGCTCGGCATCACCGACGGCAACCTCAGCGTGCATGCACGGCGCCTGGAGGAGGCCGGCTTCGTCACGTGTGAGAAGTCGTTCGTCGATCGGGTCCCGCGCACGCAGTACAGCCTCACCGCCGCAGGGCGCGCCGCCCTGGACGATTACCTCAACCATATGGAATCGCTGATCCGACGGGTCCGCGAGGGCTAGCCCCTGCCCACCCCGTCCGCGTCCAGTCCGGAGGAAGACTTTATGACACAAAGAGCTTGGCCGACCGGCCCCCAACCCCTCACGCCGCGGCATACGGCCATCATCATGGACGGGAACGGGCGCTGGGCGCAGGCGCGGCGGCTGCCGCGGACTGCCGGGCACCAGGCCGGGGCGGGTGCGGTGCGCCGCACCATCGAGGCGGCGCCATCGCTGGGCATCGAGGCGCTGACGCTCTACGCATTTTCCGAGGACAACTGGCAGCGGCCGCGGCTGGAGGTGCAGGCGCTGATGCGGCTGCTGCAGACATACCTGCGCAACGAGACGGCGCGGTGCGTCGGGGAGGGTGTCCGGCTGGGAGTCATCGGCCGGCGGGATCGGCTGCCGGCGGCGCTGTGCGAGGCCATCGCGCAGGCGGAGGAGGCGACGTCGCACGGGACCACGCTCCACCTGCGCCTGGCCATCGACTACTCGGCGCGGGCGGCCATAGCCCGGGGGGACGCGCCGCTGCCCGATGTGGACCTCCTCATCCGCACCGGCGGCGAGCAGCGCCTGAGCGACTTCCTCCTCCGTGAGTGCGCGTACGCGGAACTGTACTTCACGGCGACGCCGTGGCCGGAGTTCGACGGCGACGCGCTGGCGGCTGCGGTGGCGGAGTTCAGCGGACGGCAGCGGCGCTTCGGCGCGCTGACGGCGGTGGCCTCATGAGCGCGCCTGCACGCATCCGCGACGCCGCCCTTGGCGGCGCCCTGGGGCTGGGCCTGCTGGCCGACCTCATCATCCGCGCGGACGGCCGGCCGGGTCTGAACGTGCTGCTCTGGGCGCTGGCGGGCGCCGGCGTGCTGTGGCTGCTGTCAGGCCGTCGTGGGGCGCCTGTCTCACGGGAGACGTGGTGGCTGGTGGGCGCCGCCGTCGGGTTTGCCACGCTGCTGGTCCTCCGCGACGCCGACGCGCTGGCCGTCTTCTGCCTCTTCGCGGGGCTGGTGCTGCTGGGCTTCGCCGCGGGCCGCGGCGCCCGGGCGTGGGCGCTGCAGGCGCACATCGTGGACGTCGTCGCAGGGGCGGTGCGTGTGGCCGGGCTCATCGTGCTGGGCCCGCTGGGCTGGGGTCTCGGCCCGGCCCGGGAGCCGGCGCCGCAATCTGCCGCCGGCGCACCGGCATGGCCCCGTCATGCCCGGGTGCTGGCCCGGGGCACGGCCATGGCCCTGCCGCCGCTGCTGGTGCTGACGGGGCTCCTCGCCTCGGCGGATCCCGTCTTCGAGCAGGTGCTGCACGCCGCGTTCTTCGGCGGCTTCGAGTCGCTGATCGAGCACGTGCTGTTCACCGGCATCATCGCGTGGTTCACCGTCGGCTACCTCCGGGCGTACCTGGTGGGCGACGACGTCGCCATGGACCGCGTGCACCTGCCCCGCCCCGGGCTGGCGCCGGCGGAGGTGGCGGTGGCGCTGTCGCTGCTGAACGTGCTGTTCGTCGTGTTCCTGGCGGTGCAGGTGCGCTACCTGTTCGGCGGTGCGGGGCTGGTGGAAGCGACCACCGGCCTCAGCTACGCGGAATACGCGCGACGGGGGTTCTTCGAGCTCGTCACCGCCGCCGCCCTCGTCGTGCCCGTACTGCTCATCGCCGACTGGGCCGCCGACGACAGTCGCCATCGCCCCTTCCTCCGCGTGACGTCCACCCTCCTCGTCCTGCTCCTCGCCGGCGTGCTGGCCTCCGCGGCGTACCGCATGCGGCTGTACCAGGCCGCATACGGCCTCACGGAGCAGCGCCTCTACGTCAGCGTGTTCATGGTCTGGCTCACGGGCGTGCTGGTGCTGCTGGCGGCTACCGTGCTGCGCGGCCGGCGACGTGGCTTTGCCTTCGCCGCCGTCGCCGGCGGGCTGGCGTGCATCGCCGCGCTGCACGTGCTGAACCCCCACGCCCTCATCGCCCGCGTCAACATCAGCCGCGCCGAGGCCGGCGCCGAGGTGGACGGCCGCTACCTGGGCACGCTGAGCGCCGACGCCGTGCCGGAGCTGCTGGCGCAGCTGCCCGCGCTGCCGGGCGAGGAACAGTGTCGCGTGGCGACAATGCTGGAGGAGCGCTGGACCGGCGAACGGCCCGGCGGCTGGCGCAGCTGGAACCTGAGCGACGCCCGGGCCCGCCGCCTCCTGGCCGGGTTCACGCCGCCGGCGGCATGCGGCGCAGTGGCAGCGCAGTAAGGGGCGGCTGACGGATGTCTGGGCCCCGTCGGCCGCCGCGGTCCTCAGGGTGCGCCTGTCAGCGCCTCCCACACGAGGCGTGAGATATCCACGGCGACGGCGTTGGCGGCGGCGGTTGTCGCGATGCCTCGCGTCAGTACCGTGAGCACGTAGGGCGCCCGGCCATCGGGGAAGACGATGGCGCCGTCATGGCGGTGGCCGGTGATGGAGCCGGTCTTGTTCGCGACGCGCACGCCAGCCGGCACACCGGCGGGGATCTGCGTCCGGAACTGCTGCGCCTCGAGGATCTCGAGCATGGCGTCGCACGACGCCTGCGAGTGGATCTCGCAGCGGGCGATCACCTCGAGCGTGCGCGCCAGCGAGGCAGCGGTGGCCATGTTGTTCATGCCCGCGGCGAAGGCGGGGTTATCGGACACGCCACGCAGCACGATCATGTCCCCCGCACCCAGCCGAACCATCGTCGCCTGCACGCTGTCTGCCGTGACAACGTCAATGAGGATGTTCGTGGCCAGGTTCGACGAGATCACGCTCATGCCGGTGGCGAGCCGGCGCAGCGACATGGTCTGCCCGAGACGCTCGATGATCTCCGTGTCGCGATCGCTGCCGAGGGTGTATCGGCTGCCGTCGGCAATACTGGTGAACTGGTTGTTGACGACGACGGAGTCGTCCGCCGCGAACCGGCCCGCGTCCACCTGCCGGAACAGTTCGATGAGCACCGGCACCTTCATGGTGCTGGCGGCGTGCATGCTCACGTCGCCATTGATGGCCAGCCGTCGCCCCGTCGCCAGGTCTACCAGCGCCACGCCCACCTCGCCGGTGGGCTCTGCCGCCACGCGTGCGCGCAGCGCTGCCTCCAGGCGCGTGAGGACAGCTTGTTCCGTCGGCGTTGGGTCGGCCTGCTGCGCCGCTGCGTCCGGCGCTGCTGCCAGCAGTGCGCCGAGACCGACGACGAGGCGGGCGCGCCCGGCCCACGGGATGCGAGTGGCGGGCGTGCGTTGAGTGAGCATGGCGGCTCCTGGTTCGGTGGGATTCCGTGGCAAATAGAAGGCGGACCCGCCATCCTGTCCAGCACGCCGATTCACAGCAGCCAGGCCAGCACGATGGTGGCGCCGCCCAGCGCCGAGCCCACGGCAAAGCCCAGCCGGGCGTGAAGCCGCCGGCGGCGGTGCTCCGCGGCGGCGGCCACCGGGTCCTCTTCTGCTTCCGCCGCCCGGCGCCGGGCGGTGATGCGCGGCAGCCACACGAAATGCGCGCCGAAGAAGCAGCCCATCATGAGGGCGAACCCGATGGTTGCGACCAAAGGCGTCGGCCGGACCAGCATGGCGCCGATGAACCCCAGGACCGCGACGCCGCACACCACGCCGACGCCGATGACGCCGCGTCGCTCTTCGTCGTCCCGGGCGAGGCGGAGCTGGTCCCGCGTGCCGTAGACGAGGGCACCGATGCCGCCGGCGAGGCCAGCCAGTGCACTGAACGCGGCGGCGCCCGTAAGGCCGACGAGCCCGCCCATGCCCGGCACGCTGGACAGCCAGCCCGGCGCCGCGACACCTGACGTTGCGCCACCGACCGTGACCCCGCCACCGCTGGTGGTCGCCTTGCCGGCTGCGCCCACCATCGCCGCGCTGGCAGCGGCGGGCGCCACGATGGACGCGATGCCGGCCATGACGGCGGCGGTGAAGGCGGTGCCCGGCGCGCTCCGTTCCGCGACGTCGCCCAGGATGGTGCGGAGCCGACCGCGGGCCCGGGACAGGCGCTGCCGCACCGCCGTCTCCGACAGGTCCAGCAGGGCCGCCACCTGCGCGGCGCTCTGCCCCTCGCGGTAGTACAGCACCACCACCTCCCGGGCGGAGGGCGGCAGTGCCGCCAGTGCCCGCTCCAGTGCCGCCCGCTCCTCGGCCGCGACGAGCTGCTGCGCCGCATCCGGCCGCGGGTCGGCGGCGGCGGCGAGGAGTGCATCGGCA
Organism: Longimicrobiales bacterium; assembly: GCA_035461245.1. Taxonomy (GTDB): domain Bacteria; phylum Gemmatimonadota; class Gemmatimonadetes; order Longimicrobiales; family RSA9; genus SH-MAG3. The sequence continues at coordinate 62,494 of DATHVP010000100.1, forward strand.
TCGGATTCAAAGCGCCTGCGATGTCGCACGCGGGCGCGCAACGCCTGGTGCGCCCGGTTGCGCGTGATCTGGCGCAGCCACGGCAGGAAGGAGTTCGGGTCCCGCAGCCGCCGCAGGTCCCGCCACGCCATGAGGTAGACCTCCTGCGCGACGTCGCGGCTCAGCTCCATGTCACGCAGGATGGCCAGCGTGATGGACGTCACCGTGCTCGACGTCGCGTCCACCAGCCGGGCGAAGGCGCGGCTGTCGCCCCGGGCCGCCGCCGTGACGTCCGGCGCGAGATGCAGGGCCGGCGCGCCGTTCATCGGGCCTCCAGGAAAGCGCGCACGGTGGCATGCAGGAAGTCCGGGTCGTCCAGCATGATGAAATGGCGCGCATCGTCCGCCGCGACGACGCGTGCGTCAGGCACCTTCGAGAGCTGGCCGCGGTACCGGTCCAGCATGGTCGCACGCAGCTCCGCGGGCATGCCGCCTGCCGCCATGAAGAGGAGCACCGGCGACGTGATGCGTGCGACGTCGTCCCTGATGTCCGTCGTCATCATCTCGGCCACCGCGCGTCCCGCCGTGGCCGGATCCGACGCGGCACCCCACTGCCCACCGCGTGTGTGCCACGCCGTGTCCCGGGCCTGCTGTGTCAGCGCCATCCGCGTCTGTGCAGCGAGGGCGTCCATGCTCATGCCACTGAAGATAACGCGGGTGGCCTCCGCCTGCGCCGTCGCCTGCGTCGCCGTCATGGTGGTGTCGCCGAGGGCGGTGAGGAACGGCACGCCGTCCACCGCGATGACAGCGCCCACCAGGTCCGGCGCCGTGGCCGCCGTCCACAGCGCCAGGAACCCGCCAAGCGAGTGGCCCATGAGCACCGGCTGATCCAACTCGTGATCGCGGATGTAGGCGATGAGCGCGTCCCGCGTGGTGGCCAGGTACGGGTCGGCGCCCGTGGGCGGCACGCCCGCGAAGCCGGCCAGCGTGAGGACGTGCAGCTCGTATTCATCCCGGAGCGCTGCCACGGTGGCGTCCCAGACGTCGCCGCCGGAGAGCAGGCCCGGGATCAGGATCATGGGTCGGCCGGCGCCGGTGCGCGTCACGGCAAAGGGCGCGGTCTGTTGCGCGCGGGCGGCGGCCGCGGTGCCGGGCTGGGCGGCGGCCGCACCCGCGTGGGCTGCGCCGGTTGAGGGCATGGTCTCCTCCGGACTCGCCACGGCGCCCGGTGGGGCGGTGGCGATCAGGCTGACGAGCGCTACGGCGGCGGTGCGGGCAAGGCTGCATGTCATGGCGATCTCCATTCGTTGACGGGCGACGTCGTGACGCCCTCGGGAACGGAGTAGCCGGATGGGCCGGATGTGTGACACCCCTCGTGCGCCACGGAAATCCCCACGCCCGTCACGGCTTCAGCGCCAGCTCCCGCTCCACACCGATGGCCGCCAGGAAATCCGTGTCATGACTCACCACCAGCAGTGCGCCGTCCCATTCCCGCAGCGCCGCTTCCAGCGCCTGCATGGCGTCCAGGTCCAGGTGGTTGGTGGGCTCGTCCAGGATGAGCAGCGAAGGCGCCGTGGCGCCGCCCATGGCGCAGGCCAGCGCGGCGCGCAGCCGCTCGCCGCCGCTGAGGGTGGCCACAGGCTGCAGCGCGGCCTTGTCGGAAAAGAGGAACCGGGCCAGCGCATGGCGCGCCGCCGACGGCTCCATGGACGGGTGCGCACTGCGGAAGCTGTCCAGCACGGTACCCGCGAGTTCATCCCCATCGCCCCCGCCGGACGCGGCCGAACGCCCGACTGGCGCAGCTTCCTGCCCGAGGTATGCCACCTCGTCGTCCGGCACGCGACGCACAGTGCCGCCGTCCACGGAGGACCTGCCTGCTGCGACGCGGAGCAGCGTGCTCTTGCCGCTGCCGTTGGGCCCTGTGACCGCCACGCGCTCCGGCCCCACCATGCGCAGGGAGACACCGGCGAGGACGGGGACGGCCGCAGCGTCGTAAGACACCGTCACGTCGTCCAGCTCCAGCACCGTGCGGCCGGCGGCGAGGCCGGTGGATGGCAGGGAAAAGCGTGGCGCCACCCGTTCCTCGACGCGACGCCGGGCGTCCTGCGCGCGACGTCGTCGCTCCTCCACCTCGCGCTCGGTGACGGCGCGTACCCGGGCGCCCGTGGCCTCCGCGTTCGCGCGACGGCCGTTCAGCAGGATCTTCGGCATGTTGGCGGTGGCGCGACTGCGTCGGCCCTGCGCGTCACGGTGTTCCTGCCGCTCGCGGACTTCCTGCGCCGCCCTGCGCGCGCGCCGCAGCTCCGCCCGGGCGCTGTCCAGTTCACGGGCCGCCGCCGCGTCATCGGCGTCGCGCCGGGCACGGTATGCGTCGTAGTCGCCGCCATAGACGCGGAGGCCCAGCGACGACAGTTCGACGATGCGGTGCATGCGCCGCAGCAGCGCACGGTCGTGGCTCACGCACAGCAGCCCGCCCGTCCACTGCTCCACAAAGTCGTACAGGGCGGCTCGACTCGCGGCGTCGAGATGGTTGGTGGGCTCGTCCAGCAGCAGCAGGTCCGCTCGCGACAGCGCCAGCGCCGCCAGCGCCACGCGCGTCGCCTCGCCGCCACTCACCGCGCCGACGGGCCGGTCCAGTGGCAGGCGCGCCAGGCCGAACCGGGCCAGCGTCGCGGCGGCACGCTCCGGCAGGTCCCATTCGTCGCCGACGCACTCCAGGTCAGCGACGTCGGCCGCGCCCGACTCCAGGCGGCGCAACGCGCGCAGCCGCTCATCGATCCCCAGGAGCACGGCCAGCGTCGCGCCCGGCGGCGGCCGGAACTCCTGCGGCAGCACGGCGACGATGCCAGCGCGGTGGACGGACCCGGACGTGGGCTCGAGTTCGCCTGCCAGCAGGCGCAGGAGCGTGGTCTTGCCGGAGCCGTTGGGCCCGACGAGACCGGTGCGTTCCCGGCCGAAGGCCAGGGAGACGTCAGTGAGGAGCGCGCGGCCGTCAGCCGGCGCGTACGTCAGTCGCTCTGCGACAATGCGGGCATCGCCCGCGGAGGATGTGGATGGCATGCGGATACACTCCGGTCCAGTCGGTTGTCGTTGGGTGAACACCGAACTGGATCTTCCGCATGCGTCGTCCTGGATGAGGTCCCGTACCCGCCGGTCCGGCGCGGGCGCCGCCGTGGGTGAGGGAACGATCGCCAGGGGGGCGGGCGCTGTCAACGCCCGCGATGCCCCGGCACATCAGGCATTCCCCCACGTGGAAGGGGTGCCCTGCCCTGCTGCGTACCGGCCGACGGCGAGCCACCGTGGAAGGTGACACCAAGGCCGCAACCGGATGGCGGAAGGCAGGATCCTCGTTCACCACGGGGGGCGGATGCGTCGAATACCTGTGGCCGGTGCGCTGCTGCTGGCAGTGCTGCTGCTGATAGCCGCCGGCACGTTCGCGCTGGACATGCGCCGGGCCTACGTGCGCGTTGGCGGCGCGGGCCAGACGGTCGCGACGCGCTACGGCGCCATCGAGTACACACGTGGCGGGCACGGGCCGCCGGTGCTGGTGATCCACGGCGCGGGCGGCGGCTACGACCAGGGCCAACTCCTCGTTGAGGCCGTGCTGGGCGACGATTTCCACTGGATCACGCCGTCCCGCTTCGGCTACCTGGGCTCGGCCATGCCCGCGGCCGCGACGTGGGACGACCAGGCCCACGCCTTCGCGCTGCTGCTGGACGAACTGGAGGTCGATCGTGTGGCCGTCGTCGCGCTGTCCCAGGGCGGGGCGTCGGCGCTGCTGTTCGCGCTGCTGTACCCGGAGCGGGTGTCGTCGCTGACGTGCCTGTCGTGCGGCGTCGTCGCGGCGGCGTCCGGCGACCAGGACGACGCGAACCGGAAGGGCAACCTGCTGCGGATGATCTACAGCAGCGACATCACGTACTGGCCCATGTCACGGTTCTTCAGGCGCCAGTTCATGGGCGTGCTGGGCGCCAGCCGGGACGTGGTAGCGGCGCTGACACCGGAGCAGCGCAGCATCATCGAACGAATCGTCGAGTACATGAACCCTGCATCGCTGCGGTCGGCGGGCGTGCGCATGGACAACGAGGCCGCGCTGCCGGGCGAGCGCATTGCGGCCGTCACCGCGCCGACGCTCATCGTGCACGCCCGCGACGACCTGCTGCAGCTCTACCACAACGCCGAGTTCGCCGCCGCAACCATCCCCGGCGCCCGGCTCCTCAGCTTCGACGCCGGCGGCCATGTGGTCATTGCAGTGGAGCGCGCCACGATCCGGCGCGCCGTGCGCGAGCACATCCTGGCGCATGACTGAGGAGTGAGCGACGCCGGTCGCAAAACGCGCCTGGGGCCTACGCGGTGCGAACGGCCGCCTGCAGACGTTCGTCGGTGGTTACCAGGTCGACGTCGTCGCCGAAGCTGCGCCGTGCCAGCAGGAACGTGGCGAGATGCAGGGCGTCCAGCGAACGCAGTGGCTGGCGGGGCGACACGGTAGCGGCCAGGTCGCACACGGCCGGGGTCAGCTCCCACACCGCGCAGCGCGCCCAGATAGAGTCGGCCTCGCGAGCCGCGTCCGCCAGCGTCGATTCCGCCACGCCGTCATGCCGCAGGCGGGCAAAGGCCCGGGCCGATTCCACCAGTGCCAGGCGCGAGGTAATGAGGAACCGCGCCCCGCCTATGCGTTGTTCAACCGAGGGTGTGAGGCCCCGCTCGAGGACAGCGCGCAGCACGGCCGACGTATCCACGTAAACCACCTGGCTCAACCGTCCCGCTCCTCCCGCAGCGCGTCCAGCACCGCCCGAGCGGTGCCGCCGGGCAGACCGGCCCCCGCCGGCCGCCAGGACCAGCCTTCCCTGCCCAGGCGCGCGGGCTGGATTTCGCCGGCCCTCGCCAGTTCGTCCATCTTCCAGGCGACGTCGTCCGATTCCACCGGCGTGTTCGTACCCGGCGGCCGCAACTCGGCCACCACCACATTGCGGTCAGTGACCAGGAAGACCTCGCCGCGCCGCACGTCCCGGAGATACTCGGACAGCCGCGCCTTCAACTCACGGATCCCTACCACTCTCATACGCAGAATGTAGTCACGTGTAGTCACGTGAACAAGCGCCGAGCGCGGGGTCAGGCTGCGCCAGGATGATGGCGCGGCGGCTGCGGACGCCGTGCTGTTGTGCCGGGCCGGCTACTCCGGCGCCCGGCGCAGCATGTAGTAGCCGCTGCCCGCGTCCCAGCGCAGCAGCGTCGCGGGGCCGGTAGTGCCGGTGGTACCCTCGCGCTCGAACGTGATGAGCGTGGCGCCCGGGCGGCCGAACTGCCAGCCCTCGATCCACGGCATCGGCTGCGCGGGCCCGCCGTTTACGGCCGCGACGAGCCTGCCCTCGTCATCCCGGGATACCTCCACCACCATCTCGCGGCCCCGGGACGGTCCTGCATAGCGGCCCACCAGTCCTGCCGCATCGCCCGTGAAGAAGCGCGGGGAGAACGGCGGCAGCGTGGGCGGGATGATCTCGAACGCGAGTTCACCGGCCAGCGCGCCGGGCGAGACGGGCCCGTTGCTGTTGATGAGCACGACGACAGCGAGTTCCGCCTCCGGGTACCAGCTCGCCTGCGCACCGAAGCCGCCGATGGCGCCGCCGTGCCCGATCATCATCGTGCCGCTGGTCTCGGGGCCGACGGCCAGCGCCATGCCGTAGCGCAGCGGCGTGCCGTCATTGAGGCGTGCGGGCGTCGTCATCTCCACGTACGACCGGGGCGTGAGCACGCGCCCGCCGTGCAGTGCCTGCAGCCACTTCACCAGGTCGCCGGCGCTGGAACAGAGCGAGCCGGCGGAGTACGGCCACGTGTGGTCGTTGAGCATGGCGCGTCGCATGTTCGTGCCCTGGATCTGGTAGCCGGACGCGCGGTTGGGGATGATCGCGTGGTTGTCGCAGTAGCTGGAGTCATCCATGCCCAGCGTCGCGAAGATTTTTTCCTCCACATACTGCTCGTACGACATGCCGCTGGCCTGCTCGATGATGTGGCCGAGAAGGATGTACGCCGAGTTGTTGTAGATCATCGCGTCGCCCGTCGGAAACTCGAACGGCGCCCGCGCGAACAGCGCGATGGCCGAGTCCCGTGGCCAGCCCCGGTGCTGGAGCGTGCCGAACAGCGCCAGCTCGGTGATGCCCTTGATGCCCGACGTGTGGTCGAGGAGACGTCGTACGGGGATGGCGCGGCCGCCCGTCGGGTAGTCCGGGAAGTACTTCGTCAGGTCGTCGTCGAGGCTGAGCCGGCCCTCGTCGCGGAGCTGGAGAATGGCCGCGGCCGTGAACTGCTTGGTCACGGACCCGATCTCGTGCACCGCCGCCGCCGGCATGGGCACGTCCAGCTCGACGTTAGCCTTGCCGTAGCCCTTCAGCAGCAGCGTGTCACGGCCGTGCACGATGGCGACGCTGATGCCTGCGGCGCGCCCCTCCTGTACGGGCGCGCCGGCAATGGAGTCCAGGCGCGAGACCAGCGTGGCGCGGTCCATGGCGCGGTCCGGCACGCGCGCCTGGGCCGGGGCCTGGCCGTGGGATACGCCGGCGCTGGCAACCAGGAGCAGCGCGGCGAGGAACGCGTGTATGGCACGGTGATTCTGCGACATGGGGATCCTTCGGTACGGGTGGCGGGTCACGCGTTCCGTACGGTAACCTCCTTCTGGGGGTTTCTGCAGGCGGTGTGGGACAGGCGGCATGCCGGGATGGATGGGCGGCGCCGACGCCCTTTCGCCGGGACCAGGGGACGCGCCAGCGGCGGCGCTGCGTTCTGGCGGCGCGCGAGTTACCGGCGTGGCGGCGACATGGGGCGCCGGTCCAGACCGACGTCGCGCACGAGGCGCGCGAAGTCCGGGTCGTTGCGCAGCCGCGCCAGCTGCGGGTCCACGACCAGGAACGCGATGGAGTGGGAGCGCTGCTCGCGGGCGCGCTCCAGCCAGCGCAACGCCTGCACGCGGTCGCCGAGGGCCTCGTGAACCTTCGCCACCTCGAACGCCGGCACGTAGCGCGCGCCGGCGCGTTCCTCGAGGTCGGCCAGCAGGGCCCGGGCGTGCTGCCTGTCGCCGGTCAGCGCGTGGTTGCGGGCGAGGGCGGCGAGGGTGATGGCAGTGCCGCCGGACAGTTCAACAGCGCGCTCCAGCGATTGCCGGGCGTCAGTGAACCGGTCGAGTTCCTCGAGGGCGAGACCGCGCCACAGGTACGCCAGCTCGAAGTCCGGGTTCAGCTCCAGCGTCCGGTCCAGCTGGTCGATTGAGCGCTCGTACTCACCGGCGTAGTAGAGCACCCAGCCGAGGGCGGCATTGGCGATGAGCGACAGCGGATCCAGGTCCTGCGCCGCGCGCATCTCGCGCACCGCCTCCTCGAAGCGTCCCATGGCCGTGAGGAAATTGGCGTACCACTGGTGGCCGGTGGAGTAGCTCGGGTCCAGTCGTGTGGCGTGCAGGAACTCGTCCTCCGCCCGCAGCCAGTCCCATTCGTGGTAGAGGGCGACGTACCCCAGCGTCGCATGCGGCTGCGCCAGCGAGGGGTCGATGCGCGCGGCCCGGGTCGCTGCTTCCCGGGCCGGCGGAAACGCCTCGGCAGGCGGCAGGTAGTCGTAGAATCCGAGCACGGCCAGGGCGTCGCCCAGGCCCGCGTATGCCCGTGCGTATTCAGGCGCCCGCTCCACCGCCTGCCGGAAGTACGACGCGGCGTTGTGCAGGCCCTGCTCCGTCCGCCTGTGCCACTCGAACCGGCCCTTGAGGTACAGGTTGTACGCCTCGGGATCGTCCACGGGCGACGTGGCAGCCCTTCCATTCATGTCCCCGAGGCGACCTGTGAGGCGGGCGACGACGGCGTGTGCAATCTCGTCCTGGACAGCGAACACGTCCTGCACTTCACGTTCGTACGTCTCGGACCAGAGCTGGTACCCGTTGCCGGCGTCCACCAGCTGCACGCTGATGCGCAGCCGGTCGTCGGCACGGCGCACGCTGCCCTCGAGGATGGCGCTCACGTTGAGGCGTTCGGCGATGTCCCGGGCATCCACGTGCTCCCCGGCAAGGGCGTACACGGAGGACCGGCCTACGACGTTCATGCCGCCTGCCTGTGACAGCCGCACGATGAGTTCCTCGGTGAGGCCGTCGGCGAGGTAGGCCTGGTCGCGACCGGGGCTGATGTCCGCGAATGGCATCACCGCGATGGCCGGATTCTCCGACACGGCACCCGGCCCCTCCCGCGACTCCGAAACCGCCCACACAAGAGCCGCGAGCGCTGCCACTGCGGCGATGGCGGCCGCTGCCGGGAAAAGCCTGCGCGGCGACGGCTGCCGGGCGGCGCGTGGCACATCCGCTGGCGTATCCGCGCGCGGGGATGGCGGCCGTGCCGTGGGCGTGCGTTCGGACGACGTGTCCGTCGGGGCCGACTCGGCACGCCCTGCCGGGGCGGGTTCCGGTACTGTATCCGGCGGGACACGCAGCCGCTCCACGAACGCGGCAATTTCGGGATCGGGCTCGACGCCCATGTCGTCACGCACGAGCGTCGCGTGCACGCGGGCGTACGTCACCGCCGCCGCCCGGTCGCCCGCCCGCTCGAGGGCAGCCATAAGCAGCAGCGCTATGCGCGAGCTGTACGGATCGTCGGCAGCGAGCATGCGCCACCAGCGGACGGCGGTGGCGGGGTCATTGGCGGCGTCGGCGTCGGTTGCCAGCTTCTCCAGCGCGCGGGCCCGCTCGAGCCGGAACCGCTCCCGCTCCCCGTCGGCCCAGCGCTCGAACTCCGCCGCGCCGGTGAGGAAGAAGCCGTCGAGGAACGGTCCCACGTACAGCCCCACGGCCCGCCCCCAGTCGCCGCGGTCCACGGCGTCGCCGAACTCGACGACGTCGCACGCCATCCGCCGGGTGTCCAGGCGCAGCTCATCCCCCACCGACACAATGGCCTCGCCGCCCACTGCCTGGTTGATGCGGTAGACGGAGTCGGACAGCAGGCGACGGGCCCGCTCCATGTCGGAATCGGGCCACAGGTAAGCCACCAGCTTGTCCCGGGACACGCCGCGGGGCGCGGCGGCCAGCAGCGCGAGGAGCGCCAGACGCCGGCGCTGGACCGGCTGGCCCGTGAGGGGTCCCGACGGGCCTTCAATGGACGCGCCGCCAAACAGCTTCAACCGATGCATGATGGACAGCCTGAGCGACGCCGGGCGTCACTTCTCGAGGAGGCAAGCCCAGGAGCGGATCCTGGTCCCACAAAGCTGCCGCATGGTCTCATGCGGTGCAAGCACCTCGCGTGCTACCCGCTCATATGCCCGTCCCACAGGACCTTACGCGACGATCGACGCGGAGACGACGCAGCGTCGACACCGCGTCGAGGCCGTCACCCATCTTGGCTCGGACGAACCGCCGCCTCGCTGGCCCGGACCATCCGGAGCGGCACCGCCAACCCCCGTCAAGGAGATGATGCCATGACACCGTCGACACACCGCCCCGCTCGCGTCCCCCCGGCCGCCGTGCTCCTCCTCGGCGCTCTGCTCGGCGCCTGCGACCAGGCACCCGGCCCGGTCATGCCGGCCAGCAGCGGGCATCCGGCGTTCCATCACTCGAGCGTGGAGTCGCCGGAAGTGCAGAAGTGGCTCGCCGGCCTGCGCTCGACGCTGGCACGCTACCACCGCTCCGACGTCGCTGAGGACGCCGGCTACGACACCATCTTTCAGGACGCCTGCTTTGCCATGCCGGGTGTGGGCGGCATGGGTTACCACTACGTGAATGGCGGACTGGTGAATGCCACTGTCGAGGAGTTCGCGCCGGAGGCGCTGATGTACGAGCCCCAGAAGAATGGCCGGCTCCGGCTGGTCGGCGTCGAGTATGTAGTACCGTTCTCCGACTGGACGGAGGCCGACCCGCCCGTGCTGCACGGCCAGGAGTTCCACGCCAATGAAACGTTCGGCCTGTGGACGCTCCATGTGTGGGCGTTCAAGCACAATCCGGCAGGGATGTTCGCCGACTGGAACCCGACCGTCACCTGCGACTACGCCACCTGAGGAGGTCGGCATGCCCCGCTATGTCATCGAACGTGAACTGCCCGGTGCCGGCATGCTGCCGCCGGATCAGCTCACCGCCATCGCCCAGCGTTCATGCGCCGTGCTCCGCGACCTGGGACCCGCTGTCCAGTGGGTGCACAGCTACGTGACGGACGACAAGATCTACTGCGTCTACGTCGCGCCGGACGAGGCGTCCATCTTCGAGCACGCCCAGCGTGGAGGATTCCCTGCTGACACTGTCGCCCGGGTATCGCACATCATCGACCCGACCACGGCGGAAGTGTCCGAGGCAGCCTGACGGATACGGGCAGGGGCGCTTGTCGCCCCTGCCCCCGGGCCTCGACGCGGTCCGGTGGTGTTCCGCGTAGCGTCTGCCAGCTTCCCTGCCGGCCGGAACGTCATGGCAGCGCCATCTCCAGGTCGAAGCGAACGTCAGCCTCCCGCCTGGGCCCCGGCCCGAAGGTGCGCTCAACGAAGGTGGCGTGACCGCGGCGGTCGATGATGAGGGCGGTGGACGCGCGTGTACCGTAGGTGGGCGTGGCGATGAACGAGGCCGACAGGGCCCGTTCCCACTCGGCGTCAATCCCCGTGCGCGGCAGGGCGTCATCGGGTGCGACGTCCGTGTCGTACAGGATACCGAGGAGCGCATCCGTCGTGGGTGCGCCTGCGTCCAGCAGCTCCCCGAGCAAACGTCTTCCCCGGGCCACTTTCGGCCACGGCGTGTCCAGCAGGTGGTTGCTCAGGCCGTACAGCCCGGGCTCGAGCTTGCGACGGTTGGCACCGTCGGGCGCACGGTTGCCCAGGTAATGCGCGCCGGCCAGGTCACCGACCAGCAGGTTAAAGCCATCATACTCGCCGGCATCTGCGGACACGGCGTCGAGGTAGTCGTGCGGAGCGGCGTGATTGCGCAGGAACTCCGCCACCAGCGCGCCCCTCGACGGCCGGCCCTGCCGCGCAGCGGGCGGGTCCCGGTAGTTCGTCACTGCCGCCCACCGCCCGTCCCGGGCCAGCCCGAGCCACGTGCCGCCGGCCGTGAGGTCACGGCCGCCCAGCACGTGCGGCGCGTCCGGCCAGTACCGCGCCGGCGCCGTGGGCCGGGCATAGAACTCGTCGCGGTTGGCGGCGAGAACCAGTGGAAAATCCGGGTGCGCCCGGTGCGCCAGCAGGATCAGGCACATGGTGTCTGCGACGGTGGATGGTGTATGGGGATGGTGTATGGGGTGGGCGACTGGCGCTCACCCCGTGTGCCATGGGCCATCCCCATCAACCATACACCACACACACACGATCCCGGTCCACCATCCACCACCTGTTATCACCCACCCGCAATCTGCCGCAACAGCACCTCCACTGCCCGATCCAGCTGGCTATCGCGCCCGCTGTACCACTCACCTGCCGGGCGCTGGACCTCAATGTCCACGGGCCGCGGGTTCAGCTCCATGTTCTGGCCGCGGTTGTCGCGGATGAAGGTGCCGGGCATGCGGATGGACGTGCCGTCCACGAGGGAGCGGCTGCCGGTGAAGATGATCCAGCCGGCGGTGGGCTCACCCACCACGGTGCCCAGCCCCAGCTCCCGGTATCCTTCCGTGAAGTCCTCGCCGTCGGACAGCGTGTTCCGGTTGGTGACCAGCACCGTGGGCGCCAGCAGTGCGCGCTGCCCCAGCTGCACCCGCGACGGCGTGAGCACCGAGCTGCCGCGGTTCTGCATGGTGAAGTAGTTGCGGCGCGCGAGGATGTCGATGGCGTAGACGTTGACGAAGCCGCCGTTGTTGTTGCGCACGTCCACCACCACGCCGTCCTTCATCTTGTTCTGCTGGTCCAGGTCGAAGATGAGCTGCTCCAGCGCGCCCTCGGACATGGACGCGATGTGCACGTAGCCCAGGCGCCCGCCGCTGATGCTGTCCACGTACGCGCGTCGGCTCTCCACCCAGTTGCGGTAGACGAGCTGGCGCTCGGCGCCGCCGGAGGTGGCGAGCACCTGCACGTTGCGCGGTTGCGCGTTGCCGGTCCGCACGCTGAGCACCACCTCGCGGCCCGACCTGTCGCGCAACAGCCGGTCCAGGTCCGAGCTGCCGTCCAGGGCAACGCCGTCCACGGCGACGATGCGGTCACCCACCGCGATGCCGCCGGCCACGTGGGCGGGACCGAGTTCCACCACCTCCGTGACGACGAAGCGGCCGTCGGTCTCGTAGGCGATGCGGTCGAAGCGCAGCCCCAGGCGGCCGGTGGACGCGTTGTCGCCGCCGGCGGGCGGGCCGGTGCGCCCGGAGTGGCCCAGGTGCGACGCGTTCAGCTCGCCCAGCATCAGGTTCATGAGGCGGTTGAACTCGGCGCGGGTGCGTGCGCCCTCCATGTACGGCCGGAACCGGTCGCGCACCGCCGGCCAGTTCACGCCGTGGAACTCGGGGTCGTAGAAGCCGTCGCGCATCTCGCCCCAGCCCTGTTCGAAGGCGGCGACCTTCGTCGCATCGAAGTCCTCCGTGTAGGCCACCGACGTGGACACCGTGCGCGGCTGGTTGCCGGCGGGCATGTTGAGCACGCGGAGCTGGCCGCCCTGCGAGACGTAGAGCTGGCGGGCGTTGCTGCTGAACGCGATGGGGTTGCCCGTCGCGTCCAGGCGGTTGATGTCCACATTGCCGTTCGCGCCGAACGTGATCCGGTGCAGTGCGCCGTCACCGGAGACCACGGCCGTGCGGCCGTCGGGGCTGAGCAGCACCTGGCCCACGGAGAAGCTGGTGTTCACGAAGCCGCCCCGGCGGCGGATGCCGTCGAACGCGATGTCGATGCGCGTCGGCCGGGGCACGGGGCCCAGCGTGTCCCGCTGCGCTGGCGTCTGCGTGCGCGGCGCGTCCTGCCGGGCGGTGTCCTGCTGCGGCCGCGACGGGTCCGGCTGCGTGCGCGACGGCGCGTCCGTCGTGTCACGGGGCTGGTTGAACAGGTCGCGGAACCGGTCCTCGTCGAACGTCGGCGCCAGCGGCACCATGTCAATCTTCACCAGCCGGTTCGGCTCCGTGCGCTGGCTGGTTCGGTAGACGATGTAATCGCCCTTCGCGCTCCACTGGATGGCGCCCAGGTTCGTGTTGGCGACGAAGCTGACCTGCCGCGGCGGGCCACTTTCCGTCACCGGCACGACCATGATGTTGTTGTAGTTGCCCGTCTCGCCGCCGTACGCCAGCCAGCGGCTGTCCGGTGACCATGTGGGCGCTGACACCACGTTCAGCGCCAGGCGACGGTCGGCGCCCGACGGCCATGCGAGGACCCGCAGCTCCCGCTGCTCGTCGGCGAGGCGCGTGTAGGCGAGGTGGCGGCCGTCCGGGGAGAAGGTCGGGGAGCCGTCGCGGCCGTTGCCGGTGGTGAGCTGACGCTCGCTGCCAGTGGTGAAGTCGTACGCGTAGAGCTTCGGCGTGCCGCTCCGCCACGAGGTGTAGACGATGTAGCGCGAGTCGGCGGACCAGGTCACGTCGCCCTCCGCCGCGTCCGTCTCCGTCACCCGGGTCGCCGGCACACCGCCGTCCATGGTGGTGGCCCACACGTCGCCGCCGGCGAGGAACGCCCACTTCCGGCCGTCCGGTGCGACGGCGATGCCGCTCCAGCCCTGCGTCTCCCGCTGCAGCGCGGGCGTCGGCGCCTCCACCGCTCCCATGAGGCGGATGTCCACCGGGCGCGCCGTGCGGCTGGCAACGTCCAGCGTCCAGATACCGAAGTCCCGCTCGAACGCGACCATCCGGCCGTCGGGGGTGGCACTGGGCCAGAGCACGCGGCCGTCGCTGAAGGACGTCAGTTGCGTGGCGTTGCCGCCGGTGTGCGCAACGCTCCACAGGTTCTCCGTGCCGGAACGGTCGGACATGAACAGGATGGAGCCGCTCGCGCCCCACATGGGCCACAGGTTCTTGCCGCCGGCGGTGACCTGCGTATAGACGGGCGCGGCACCCGACCGCGTCGCTTCCCGCACAGTCCAGATCTCCGACTGGTCGATGTGCGCGCTGCCGTTGCGCCACCACTGGCCCTGCGCCATGCGGCCCCGTGACGCGATGGCGATGAGGCCCGCCTCGGTGGGCGACGGCGCCGCGGCGAACTCCGTCTCGTAACGGTCCGCCGCCACGGCCATGGGCGTGCCGCCGGTGGCGCGGACGCGGAAGACGTCGCTCATCCCGCTCACGTCCTCGGACGACGACGCGAAGTAGACCCACCGCGAGTCCGCCGACCAGCCGGTGAGTTCCTCGTTGCCGGAGTCGTGGGTCAGCCGCCGGAGCGTGCCCGTGGCCAGCTCCAGGATGTAGATGTCCGCGTTGCCGCTGCGGTTCGAGTTGAACGCCAGCATGGAGCCGTCAGGCGAGTACAGCGGCCGCGACTCGTGGGCTGAGTGCGACACCAGCAGCCGCGCCGCGCCGCCCGTCACCGGCACCGTCCAGATGTCGCCGCCGGAGACGAACGCGATCTCGCGGCCGTCCGGCGAGATGCCCGGCTCGTAGAACGAGGGCCGGCCCTGCGCCGCCGCGGGCGCGAACGTGGCGAGGGCGAGGACGGCGGCGAGGGCGAGGGCGTAGGCATGGGCCCCGGCGGGGCGGCGCGCGACGGTCGGCGCGAAGTGACGCGCGACGGTCGGCGTGAGGCGGCGCGCGACGGTCGGCGCGGAGGCCTGCACGGCGGCCGGAACGGGGCTCGGGATGCGGATGGGGAACGCTGGCGTGCGGCGTCGCATGGTATCTCCGGAGTAGGTCGGGGCGTCCGGTGGGTGCACAAATGGCCGGAACGGCGCTGGATATCTAAGCCCGCCATGGCGGCGCGGACAAGGGCGCGGCGGGCGAGGGAGCGCGGCGGGGACGCGGCCCGCGGGGGGCGGCGCGGCCGGCGGGGGG
>DATHVP010000101.1:0-14787 GCA_035461245.1 Longimicrobiales bacterium
AGTAGGGCTTGTCCGAGTGCGGTATGATGAGAGCCCAGTCCCGCTTTCCCTTCCGGATTTTCACGCCATCCACCAGGTCCCTCTCCTCGTGCTCTGTTTCCTGCATGAGCCGGCGCATGACCGCACCCTTCCGCCCCCATGGACACGCCACCCGCTCCTGCCGGATGTGCATGGCCTGGTGCCGGTCCGCGAGTGCGCTGAGCGACGTGCCGCCCAGGGCCATGGCCTCCATCAGCTTCATCACGGCGAACATGCCGTCGTATGCCGGCAGGAAGTGCGGGAAGATGAACTCGCCGCGGGAGCCCGCAACCATGTCGGCGGAGCCGGCTGAGGCCATCATGGCGTGATGCTCGGTCTTTGTCCACAGCACCTCGCCGCCGTGGCTGCGGATCATCTCCGCTACCGCCTGTGGGCTCGTGACGGGGATCGCGACCCGGCGCACACCCAGGTGCTGGAGGGCGAGCTCCACACCCACCAGCTGCATCAGCTCCGGCGCCAGCGGCCGGCCGGCGTCGTCCACGAGGTGGATGACCTCACCACCGGGATCGATCCACAGGCCCACGTCGGCGCGGATGGACCGCACGATGCCGCCCAGCCGTTCCAGCGCGTCCTCGAACTCCTGCTCACTGCGCGACAGCCGGCCCGGGGCCGCGTACGCATTCAGGCTCACCACCTCCGCGCCCAGCGTGCCGAGCAGGCCCGGCAGCACGGCGACGGTAGCGCCATAGGCGAAATCAACGACCACATTCAGCCGTCGCTCGCGGATGGAGTCAACTGCAGTCTCCGTAAGGAAGTGCTCGCGGTATCCCTCCACCACCCGGGTCGGGAAGTTCAGGTCGCCCGTACCGTCGGGGCCCGCCCGGGGAAAGTCCTCGCGGGCAAAGAGGCGCTCGATGGATTGCGTCTTGCCCGGCGGCAGGTCCCGGCCGTCCTCGTCAAAGAACAGGATGTCTATGACCTTCGCGTCGAACGGCGACCGCCGCACGTGGATGCCGCCGGCCTCCCGACCATGATGGATGGCGTGGCGCACCACCGGGATGGGCATCTCGCGCAGGTCCTCAACGTTCAGGCCGGCAGACATGAAGCCTGACATGAGCGCCCGGTTGATCATGCGGCTCGCACGATCGGAATCGCGCGAAGCGATGACGTATGCACCAGCCCCGAGGGTGGCACCGAACGCGCCGGCCAGACGCGCAGCGATCTCGGGCGTCAGCTCGAAGTTCGGGATGCCGCTCACCCTGGCGCCCGTGAACAGGCTCCGTTCCCACGCCTCGCCCCAGATCAGCGAGTGCGTCAGCGCCGCACGTTCCTCCACCACCTTGTCCGGCCACACCTTCACGTTCGGGCCGACCACCGCGAAATCGCCAACCTCCGCACCGTCGGATATGATGCACCGATCCCGGATCGCCGCCGCCTTGCCCACACGCACGCCCTTCGCGCATACGGACTGGGTGATGCGCGCGCGGCGACCCACCCGGCAGTTCTCCCACAGCACGGCATTGCGAAGTTCCGCGCCTTCATCCACTACGGTGCCCGCACCGATCACCGCGTTATCCAGCACCGCGTCATCCGCGATGCGCGCGCCTTCCGCGATCACGACCGTGCCGCTGGCCTGCACCGAGTCCGGCACGCTGACGCCCTCACCGATCCAGATCGTGCCGCCATCAACAGCCTGCGCCTCGCCGGCGAACTCCACGTCCACGCGCCCGGCCAGTACGTCCTGGTGCGCGATGCGGTACTCGTCAATGTTGCCGATGTCCCGCCAGTAACCCTCGGCTACGTGACCATACAGGCCCGCGCCTTCCCGCAGCATCTCCGGATACAGGTCCTTGGAGAAGTCCACGTTCGTCGCCGGCGGGACCCGCTTCAGCGCTTCCGGCTCCAGGATGTAGATGCCCGTGTTGATCGTGTCGCTGAACACCTCGCCCCACGTGGGCTTCTCCAGGAATCGCTCGATGCGACCCGTCGCCTCGTCCAGAATGACGATGCCGAAAGCCAGCGGGTTCTCCACTGACGTCAGCGCGATGGTCGCTTCCGCGCCCCGTGCCTCGTGCGCCGCCACGGCATCGCCCAGGTCGAAATCCGTCAGGACGTCCCCACTGATGACCAGCACCCGGTCGTCGCCCAGCAGGTGTGATGCATTACGGACGGCGCCCGCCGTGCCGTAATCCGCATCCGCGGTGACGTACTGCATGTTCACGCCGAATCGCGAGCCGTCGCCGAAATGCGACGTGATGTGCTCCGGCTGGAAATAGAGGATGGAGACCAGGTCAGTGATGCCGTACCGTCGGAGGAGCGTGACGATGTGCTCCATGATGGGCCGGTTCGCCACCGGTACCATCGGCTTGGGCCGGTTGATCGTAAGCGGCTTGAGGCGCGTGCCAAAGCCGCCCGCCATGATGACGCCCTTCATCCGCCTCCTTGTGTTGTGTGACCGGAGTCGCGTTGCATTCGCGGCCGGCCCCATCTCGCGTTAGCTGCGTGGACTGGCGGCTTGCTCTGGGCGCGCTCGTCGTTGCCGTAGCGCTGCCATGCCTTCTCCTCGCGCCTTGCACCGCGAGCGCCTCCGCCCGCCCGGTGCCGCACCGGACTTCGGTCACACAACACTGGCAGTTCCGTGGGTGCACGTGTGCGAGCGACAGCGCAAGCCGTATGCCTGCCAAGGTACGACACTGCACCGTGTCGGCAAGCTTACGCGACACGGTGACGGGCTTCGCTTGACGAAGTCGCCGGGCAGTGGCATTCTCCAGCACCCAAGCGACCCAGCAGCCCGGGACCATGACCAGAGAAGGTACGAAGGCAGCCGCAGAAGCCGTCCTGCGCGAGCTGCCGTCCGTAATCGGTGCGTTCGTCCGCGAGGATGTGCATGGCCATCCCCGGGAGGTGCATCTCCTCGTCCGATCAGGCCCCAACCCGCGCCATCTGGCGTACGACGTCCGCGAGCTGCTCGAGGAACGGCTTGGCATCCCGGTGGATCAGCGTGTCATCAGCATCGCCCAGCTCGCCGACGGGCGCGAGCCCGGCAAGCTGCTCGCCGAACGGCACGCCGGCGCCCCGCCGGAGCCGGAGCCGGCACCGGAGGCGGAACCGGCAGCCGAAGTCGTATCCGAGCCTCGCATCCGGTTTGCCGGCATCACGACAGAGGCGGTGGACAACCGGGTCCGCGTCCGTGTATCCCTGGAACTGGAGAACGACGCGCGTGTCGGCGACGTCATCGGCCTCGACACGGGGCCGGCACGGCTCAGGGCAGTGGCCTCGGCGGCGCTGCAGGCGGTGAACGCCACGTGCGTGGGCCGCGCGCGCTTCGAGGTGGAGCACACGACGGTGGTCCGCGCGTTCGATCGGGAGTACGTCATCGTCAACGTGCAGGCCAGTTCGCCCTATCTTGGCCGCCGGCCCATCGCACTGGTGGGTGCCCAGCCCGTGGAACTGGACACGGAGTCGGCAACGGCCCTGGCCACGCTGAAGGCGGTCAACCGGACGCTGTCCCTGGTGCTGCGTCTTCCCGGCTCCGGCGGCGGCCGTCCCGTGCGGAGCTAGACGAGGCACCGTGTCCGGCCGACGCCCCGGATCCGCAACTGACGGCGTCGTCGCCGGCCGCCCCGCCTTCCACCCTGTTGCACGGTAGCGAGAAGGCGAACACGCTGCCTGCGCCCTCGAGCGGTTCCGCCCACGCCTTTCCGCCGAGCGATTCCACCGTTTCCCGGACCAGGTTCAGGCCGAGGCCGGTACCCTCCACGGAGGTGGTGTCCTCGTGGGCGCGAAAGAATCGCTCAAAAAGGCGATCCCGCTTGTCCTCGGGCACGCCCAGTCCGTTGTCCCTCACGCGGATCACGAGCTCACAGCCGCCTTCGCAGTGCGGGTCCCCGGCGAATTCCGCCTGCACTTCGGCGTAACGCGCCCTTGACGCCGGGTCCGAGTAGCGGATGGCGTTGGACAGGTAGTTGGACAGGCACAGCTCCACGGCGGCAGCAGGGACCTCCGCCGGCGGGATGGCGCCCGCGACACGCAGTTCAACCTGACGGGCGCGAGCCAGTCCGCGCTGCTGCCGGAACACCTCCTCCACGATCTCGCCCAGCTGGATGTTGCGCTGCCGTCGTCGCTCCCCGTCCAGCCGGGACAGGGCAACGAGGTTCTCCAGTACCTTCTGGATCTCCTGCGCGTTGGCGTCAATGATCCCGGCGAATTTCCGGCGTTCGTCGTCGCCCAGCCACTCCTCCTGCAGCAGCTGGGCTGCGCCCATTGTCGCGCCCACCCGGTTCTTCAGCTCATGTGTGATCATTCGGCTGAAGCGCCGAAGTCGTTCCTCGCGCTCACCGACCCGCTCGTACATGACGCGCAGGTAGTGGGCGGCGGTGGCCTGCTCGATGACCGATACCGCCCGGAACAGCCGGTGCGAACAGGCGAGCACCTCGTCCGCCGGCGGCGGGACCTCGTCCTGCGCCACCGCCTCGGCGCAGAAGGCGAACAGGACGCCGCCGAGAATTTCGTACTCCTTCAGGATCTCCGTTGCGTCGAAGCCCTGGGCGAAGCGCAGTTCACCGAGCTCCATGGCCTTGGCGATCACAGGCACATCCGCAGTGATCTCGTCGGACGGGTCTTCCAGGTAGTCGGCGACGCCCGTCATGAGTACGGGCACATGGTCCAGCAGCTCATCCGACGGGAAGATGCGATCCGGGTCCAGCGATACCTGGTCGGCGATACGATCCAGCCACCGGGCGGTGAGTTCGTCCCGGGACTCGCGGATGCGGGCCGCCAGCCGTTCTGCCAGCGGACAGGGTCTGGTAATTTCCATTGCTCCTGCTCTGCAGCTCCGCAAGGATGTTGCCGGGTGCAGGAGCAGGAAGCGCGCCAGCGCTAGTCTGGCTCGGGCAGCAGCGTCGTCAGCGAGACATAGGCCGCCGGCGAGGGTCGGTGGTAGAGCACCCGGCGGGCCGCCAGTGCATCCAGGGCGGCGGACACCGGATCCGGGGACAGGTCACCCAGCACCCGTGCGACAGTGGCGGCGTCGGCGACGCCGTGCTCCTGTACAGCGGCCCAGGCCTGCTGCTCCAGCGGCGTGCGCACACCGAGCAGGTCGAAGCCGCCGTCCACCTCGGCCACCAGCGTCAGGCCGTGGCGCAGCAGCACCTCGTCAATGGGCTCCCGGTGCTGCTCGGCCAGGCCCCTGGCCACGAAATATGCGTCAGCCGGGCGTTCCGGCGGCTGGTACCGCTGGATCAGCTTCGCCACCGCCTCATCCGCGCAGCTGTAGTCAAGGACGACCACCTGCGTGAAGTCGAGGACGGACAGGCATACGTGGCCACTCTCGCCGATCTGGCTCTCGATGCCCTGCCGCAGCGCGCGACCCGTGGGTCGTGTGACCAGGTGGGAGTACAGGCTGGCCACCGAGCGTCGCACCAGCGACGACAGGTCGAAGGAAAACGGGATGACGCGACGGCCGCCGTGCATCAACGGGCTCCCCGGCCTGCGGCGGTGGCAGGCGCCTTCGGCGCTGGCGTGTCAACCTGCGCAGGCAGCACGATGCCGATCTGGGCGCCGGGCAGGTGGGGCAGCCGTTCGGCCAGGGGTTGCGTGGTGCCCTCGTCCCAGGGCGGCACGTCCGCAATGCGCGCGGTACCGCTGCGGATGGAGATACGGCCGCCCCAGCGGCCGACATACTTCCGGATCTGCTGCAGCCCCTGGCCGCGGCCGGGATCATGGAAGCGGGTCTGCCCGTGCATGAACGCCGCTTCCAGCGCCGCGGCGTCGTCCCACCGCGAGTACCGTGCGGCATGCGCACCGGCCAGTGACTGACGGAAGCCGATGCCCAGGTCCATGACGGCGATGACTACCACTTTCCGGCCGACCTTCTTCGTCCAGTTGTACGTCTGGGTCGCGACCCAGCCGCCGGCCTCGGCATGCTCGATGATGTTCTGGCAGACCTCGGACAGGATGACGCTGAACTGGAACGCCTCCCTGCCGGGGTAGTTGAGCTGGCTGGTCAGGATGCGCATGCCCCGCTCATTCACCAGGTCCACGACGTGATGAACGTCCTGGTGCGAGTTGACCGGCGTGATCTCCAGCAGCACGTCCGAGCCGCCCTCGCCACGCGGCTTCGGCCGCGGACCGTTCAACTCGAACAGCGGCTCGGCATGCTGCAGGAAGCCCATCCGCGCCATGTAGCTCACCACCTCAGGCGATTCCGGCAGCTTCAGGATGGCCAGCTCACCGCGCCGCCGGGCTACCTCGCCCAGTACCAGCATGCCGATCATGCCGTACGGGTCGGCCCAGCGCACGTGCGTGGCATCGAAGAGGACGCGCTGTTCCGTCGCTTCCGACAGTGACTTCACTACCGGCTCGAAGTACCGCTCGTCCAGCGACGAGGGCAGAGTGATGACGTTCACGTGCCGATCCGGCCCTGCAGATGGTGATGGAGTCCCGTCGCGCCCAGGTGCTCGACGTTCCGGGCGGCCGCCGCATTGGCCCGCTGCATGGCCAGGCCCAGGCCGTGCCCGCCCAGCAGCGTGCAGAAAAAGCTGGCGCCCCACACGTCGCCACAGCCAGTGGGATCGCCGTCCCGGGGTCGCAGTTCCGGCCCGACCCGCTGGGTCCTGACCGCGCCGTGGCCGCCGGCGCCAGGCACCAGCACCCGCGCCCGCTGCCACATGCGCGGATCTTCGTCCAGCTCGGGGGCCGCCACATAGGCCGCGCCCCGCTCACCCAGGGTTACCAGCAGCAGCCGCGGCTCCTCGCCCACGACCTCCGCCGCGAACAACCACGGATCGCCCCACGCATGCGCCAGCAGGCCGAGTTCATCCTCATTGACCTGCACCGCGTCAAAACAGCGCAGCCACTCGCGCCAGGCCGCCAGCGGCCGCGGCACCCGTGCGCCCGTGGGCGTAATACCCAGCATCAGCGAATGCAGGTCGGTGTAGATGGGACCGTGGAAGTGCGCCCGCAGGGCCACGGCGGTCGGCAGCTCCATCTCGAAGCCGGAGATGAAGTTGACGTACAGTGCGTCCAGTCCGTCCAGCAGGGGCGCCAGTTCGGTCCAGTGCCACGGACCCACACCACCCGTCAGGCGCTCGCACCGACGTTCCCGGTCGTGATAGCGGAGTTCCACCCGGTTGTTAGGGTCCGGCACGACGCGGATGCCATGGTCCAGGTCCAGGCGCGGCGGGGACCCCAGCGTGCGCAGGAACGTGAACGCATGCTCCGCCAGGTCGGACCCCAATCGGATGAGGGGCACGACTGTCGTGTCCGGCGGCGCAGCGGCCACGGCTGCAGCCAGGGCATACGAGATGCCGCCCCACTCCTCCACCGGCTCCGCACGTCCGTCCCGCGCGTGGATCCGGTCCCACACCATTGTGCCAAGAATGCCAAGCCGCATCAGACGGTGCCGTAGATCTCCTTCTTGAACACCGCCACCGCGCCGACGACGCCGGCGGTACCCGGCAGTTGCGCGGACACGATCTCACATGCCTCCTGTGCGCTGCGGAATGCCCGACGTCTCACCTCAGCCCGCAACGGCCCGAACAGGTGCTCGCCGGCTCGGGTCACGCCACCGGCGATGACCACCATTTCCGGGTTCAGCACATTGATCATGTTGGCGACGCCGGCGCCCAGCAGCTTTGCCGTCTCCCGCATGACCTCGTTGGCGTACGGATCCCCCAGGACCACCGCCTCATAGACCGTGGCGGCGGTGATGGTGTCCAGGCGGCCGTCCACCAGGGCAGGCAGCAGCGACTCCGCGCCCGCTGCCAGGCCCTCGGCCGCCCGCAGTGCGATGGCTGGCCCGGACGCATACGCCTCCAGACAGCCGTAGTTGCCACAGTTGCACTTCCGGCCGTTGGCCTCGATGGTCATGTGACCGATCTCGCCGGCGGCGTCACTGGCACCATGGAAGATCTCGCCGTTGAGCACGATGCCGCCGCCGATGCCCGTGCCCAGCGTCAGGCCCACCAGCGTGTCCACGTCCCGGCCGGCGCCCAGCCACCACTCGCCATAGGTCGCGCAGTTGGCGTCATTGTCCAGCGTAGCTGGCAGCCCTACGGCATTGGCTATGAGGTCACGCAGGGGAAAGTTGCGCCAGCCCAGGTTCGGTGTGTTGATGACCGTGCCCGTGCTCCGGTCGAGCGGGCCCGGCGAGCCGATGCCGACACCCGCGAAATCCTCACGACTGCCGCCATGGGCACTGATCACCTCGTCCATCGCCTCGCGGATCAGGCCCACGATCCGGTCCACAACGAACTTGGCGCCGCGCTGCGCGTCCGTGGGCACCGTCCGCATCGCCAGCACGTCGCCATTGCCACCGTCCAGAGGCAGGACGCCCACGACGATGTTGGTGCCGCCCAGGTCCACGCCGATGATCCACTTGCCGCCATCGTCCGGCGCGCCGTTCCTCACATGCCCATCCCCAGCATCTGCCGGGCGGCCGTGAGAACTTCCGGTACTTCGATGAGTCGTAGACATTCGCGTTCAGCTTCCGGCAGAATGAAGCCCGCGCCGCTGCGCGGACACTCGTTCTTCACGCACGGCACGCAGGGCAGGTCGAGTCGCTGCAGGTAGACGTGGCCCGAGCCGCCAGGCGCCGTCTCCCTCGTATCCGCCGGCCCGCTCACCACCAGGGTCCGCGTGCCGACCGCCGCCGCAAGATGCATCGGGCCGCTGTCGTTCGTCACCAGAATGTCGCACTCCGAGAGCGCTGCCGCCAGCATGGGCAGATCCGTCGCACCACCTGCATCCAGCGCGACGTCGCCCGCGACGTGTCCGGTGATCCGTCGCTCCGCCGGCGCGCCGTACACCTCCACCTGTACACCCGCCGCAGCCAGACCCCGGGCTACCGCGGCGAACCGCTCCGCGTCCCAGCGACGGGACGGGGCATTGCTGCCCGGGAAGATACCCACCCGTGGTCCGCCGGCACCGGCCGCAGCCCCTCTGGACAATGTCGTTCGCAGGCGCGCCCGCTGCTCCCGCCACCGCTCCCGCTCCTCCGCCGGCACCGGCAGCACCGGGGCCGCGCCCACCCCTTCGTCTGCCGCCTCCGTGCCCAGGACCAGTTCCCGGTACAGTGCCGTCCTGTGCCGGTCCCGCAGCTGTTCCCTGGGTATCGCCTCGCTGAGCAGCAACCGTCGCCCGTCGGTGGCGGCGCCCCGCACCCGCCGCACGCCCGCGGCCCGGAACAGCAACGCCGAGGAAAACGAGGGCGGCAGCAGCACACCGGATTCGTGGTGCCGCCGTCGCAGCGTCCGCACTGCTGCAATGAACCCTGCACGGCCTCGATCCAGCGGGATGACATCACCAGCGCGCTGCACGAGCGCGATCAGGGGCGTGAGCCAGCGGGTCACCACCAGGTCGGCAGAAGGCGCTGCCTGCAGTGCAGGCAGCGCCATGATGAGGTCACCGAGATGATTCGGGGTGCGGATGAGATCGGGCGGCCCGGCCATGGCCGCGTCAGTGCTGCGTCAACTGCGCACCAGGTCGCATCATGGCCGCCTCCCGGATTCGCGCCAGCACCGTCATCGGATCGGGCTGCGCCAGGGGGCCGCCATTGCGTTCCCGGAACAGACTGCCGAAAACGGTGTCAGCGCCCCGGTCATCTCCCAGCAGCAGCAGGCACTCACCCACCGCCAGGCGCACAGACTCATCCGTCGCCACCATACCCATGTGGCGGAGGTGCTCCCGGGCCTGGATGATGCGACCGGTCTGCTCCGCCACCCACGAGTACTGCGACACGCAGTCCGCCGCCTGCGCGGTGTAGCCGGCGCCGATGGACAGCCACGTCAGCGTGCAGCGCGTGCGCACCACCGCCGGTACCGTCCGGATCACCTTACGACACAGTGCAATGGCCGCGTCAAAGCGGTCCGCTTCGATGAAATCGTCGATCGCCCGGCCGTATAGGTCCAGCGCGCTCTCAACGTCCTGCGCGCTCAGCAGTACGTCTCCTGCCCGATTGTACAGCGCCGCCGCTTCCCCGGGAATCGTGCATTGCAGCGCCGCCACCTGCAGCTGCTCCACACGACGGGCCATGTCCGCCTCAGGGGACCGTTTGTTGAACACGCGTTCCGCCTCGTCTGGGGTATGGGATGACCGGCAGGGACAACCAGGCAGCGCCTGGCCGCGGGGAGCGGTACCGTCAATATGCAGCGTGCCGAGGGCCTGGTAAAGACCCGAGCCACCCCCGGGCCCTCAGGTGCCCCTGGAGTCACGGCTGACTTGACGCTCGTGGCCGCCCCCAAGCGCCTATTCGCCGCCGACCTGGAGGACGGCCAGGAAGGCTTCCTGCGGGATCTCGACGGTCCCCACCTGCTTCATGCGCTTCTTGCCCTCCTTCTGCTTCTCGAGGAGCTTGCGCTTGCGGGAGATGTCGCCGCCGTAACACTTGGCCGTGACGTTCTTGCGGATGGCCTTGATGGTTTCCCGGGCGATGATGCGGTTGCCGATGGCGGCCTGGAGAGCCACCTCGAACTGCTGCCTGGGGATGAGCTGGCGCAGCTTCTCCGCCATCTGCCGGCCCCAGGTGTAGGCCTTGTCCTCATGGATGATGACGCTGAAGGCGTCCACCGGGTCACCATTGATCATCATGTCGAGCTTCACGAGATCGTTCTCGCGGTAGCCAACAGGTTCCCAGTCCAGCGACGCGTAGCCGCGGGTGGAGCCCTTGAGCCGGTCGTAGAAGTCGAGGACGATTTCGGCGAGGGGCAGTTCATAGATGAACTCGACACGGGCGGTGTCGAGGTAGTGCATTTCCCGGAACTCACCGCGCCGCTCATGGCAGAGCTTCTGCACCGCACCGATGTACTCCGTGGGCGCCATGATGCGCGCCTTCACGTAGGGCTCCTCGATGCGCTGGACACGGCCCCGGTCCGGCAGTGCGCTGGGATTCTCGATGTGCGTGCTGGTGCCATCGGTCAGGACGATGTGGTATTCGACGTTGGGGACCGTCGTCACCAGGTCCAGCTCATACTCCCGCTCCAGCCGCTCCTGGATGATCTCCATGTGCAGCAGTCCCAGGAACCCGCAGCGGAAGCCGAAGCCCAGGGCGGTGGACACCTCCGGCTCATAGAACAGCGACGCGTCGTTCAGCTTCAGCTTTTCCAGCGCGTCCCGCAGTTCCTCATACTGGTTGGCTTCCGACGGGTACAGCCCCGCGAAGACCATGGGCTTGATCTCCCGATAGCCGGGCAGCAACTCCTTCGCCCGGTTGTCGGCATGGAGGATGGTGTCACCGACACGCGTGTCGGCCACCCTCTTGATACCCGCCAGGATATAGCCCACCTCGCCGGCCTTCAGTTCCGCCACCTTGAACCGGCCCAGCCGCTGGTAGCCCACCTCGTCCACCGGGTAGATGGCATCGGTGTGCCCGAAGGTGATGCGCATGCCCGGCCGGATGGCGCCATCCACGACGCGTACCATGGGCACGCCACCCTGATAGCGATCGTAATACGAGTCGAAGATCAGCGCCCGCAGCGGTGCCTCGGGGTCGCCCTCCGGCGGCGGCACCTTCAGCACGACCTGCTCCAGCAGTTCCTCCACGCCGTGGCCCTCCTTGGCGGAGACGGCCAGCACGTCCTCCGGCTCCACGCCCAGCAGCTCCACCAGCTCCTGCCGACGCCGCTCCGGCTCCGCGCCGGGCAGGTCGATCTTGTTCAGGACGGGGATGATCTCCAGGCCGGCGTCCATGGCCAGGAACAGGTTCGACAGCGTCTGCGCCTGTACGCCCTGGCTGGCATCAACGACCAGGATGGCGCCCTCGCACGCCATCAGGGAGCGGGACACCTCGTACGTGAAGTCCACGTGTCCCGGCGTGTCAATGAGGTTCAGCTGGTACTCGCGCCCGTCCCGCGCGCGGTACTGCATCCGCACGGCGTGCAGCTTGATGGTGATCCCGCGCTCCCGCTCCAGGTCCAGCGAATCCAGGACCTGCTCATCCATCTCCCGCTTCGCCAGCGTGCCCGTCCGCTCCAGAAGCCGGTCCGCCAGCGTTGACTTGCCATGGTCGATGTGCGCGACAATGCAGAAATTCCGAATATGATCCAGCCGCACCGCGTCCCTGCCGTTATTGC
Source organism: Longimicrobiales bacterium (assembly GCA_035461245.1). Lineage (GTDB taxonomy): Bacteria > Gemmatimonadota > Gemmatimonadetes > Longimicrobiales > RSA9 > SH-MAG3. The sequence continues at coordinate 12,048 of DATHVP010000101.1, forward strand.
GTGATCGCCGAAAAAATGGCCAGCCCTGAAAGATAACCGCTGGCCATTCCGGCTACCAGCCTGAGCCGCGGCCTGCTGAGACCGCTGGCCGGAGGTGTCTGCGCCTCCGGCGGGATGGCGCCTCAGACCCAGCCCTGGCGGTCCAGCCGATGGGGATGCCGTTCCCGGTCCCTGCGGTTGAGGAACCACATGATGGCGGCGCCGGCGACGAGCAGGCCCGCGCCGTAGATCATGGGCGTCGTGCTGTGCATGGCGAGGGCGTGGCCGAAGAAATAGGCGAACGCGATGCACAGGCAGACGGCTGCAAGGACGATGACGCTGCGAATGAATGTCATGAACGAACTCCTGTGGTGGTTCAGCGGCCGCCGGTCAGGCGGCGGACTTCCTCGAGGCCTGCGGGCACCCACTGGGGCCGGTTTGCATCATCGGCGATGGCGTGGCCGACGCGGAACCCGAGACGGCCGATGCGCGTGATCTGGTCGAGATCGATGAGGTGCGGCTCGTCCGTGGGCCGGTGGTATTCCTCATGGAGGCCGGTGAAGAAGAAGACAGCCGGAATCTCATGCCGCAGGAAGTGCAACTGGTCACTGCGGAAGAGGAGGTTCTGCCCCGGCCACATGTCGTCCATGACCGTCAGGCGGAGTTCCGGCATGGCGGCGGCCACTTCCTGCACCAGCGGGCCGAGCGACGAGAAGGACTGGCCGATGACCGCGACGGTGTCGGGGTGCGGGCTGCGTCCCACCATGTCCATGTTGATGTTGGCGACGATGCTGTCCCGTTCCACGGTGGGGTTGTCGGCGTAGTAGCGGGACCCGAGCAGCCCCTTTTCCTCACCGCTGACGGCCAGGAAGATCACTGAGCGGCGGGGCGGCGCCGGCAGTGATGCGAAGGCTTCGGCGATCTCCAGGATGGTGGAGGTCCCCGACGCGTTGTCGTCGGCGCCGTTGCAGATGATGTTGTCGCCGATCGCGGTGCAGCCGCCGCCGGTGCCGGCCACGCCCACATGATCGAAATGCGCGCTGAAGATGAGGTACGTATGGCGCAGCACGGGGTCACTGCCGGGGAGCATTGCCACCACGTTGGGGGGCATGTGCGTCGTCGTGTGGACCGGTGCGCCGACATGGGCTGTGACGCCGGCGAGCGCCAGGGGGGCGCGGGCACCTTCCCCTCGCGTCAGCGCATCGTAATCGAGGTTCGCGTCACGGAACAGTTCCCGGGCCCGGTCATCACGCAGGTAGAAGACGGGCACGGCGGGCGTGGCCCGGGTTGGCCGCTCAGCGGCCGCTGCCGCCGCCGCGATGTTCTCCTCGGTCACGTCCGCCGGCAGCAGCACGATGACCGCGGCAGCGCCGGCGGCATCGGCTTCGGCACGGGCGCGGTTGACGGCCAGCACCGAGAGTTGAGGCATGTGAATAGCCACGGCGCGCCCCCGCAGCCCGTCCTGGCGGACATCTTCGGGCGGCACGGCCTGGCCGGTGAAGACGATGCCGCCACTGAACGGCGGGCGCGTGCCGGCGGCGGCGTAGAAGTCGCTGCCGTAGCTCAGGGTCCGACGCGCGTTGCCGGCGTGCAGTTCGAGGCGGGTAGCCGACGCGTCGAGAGCCCGCGTCTCGTACGGCCAGCGCTGCATGTAGCCGTCGGTGCCGGCCGGCTCGAGGCCAAGGCGGAAGAACTCGGACTCGATCCAGGCGGCGGCGGCCTCGAGGCCGGGGCTGGGCGTGTCCCTGCCCTGCAGCGCGTTGGACGCCAGGAGCCCGATACGGGCATGAAAATCCCGCGGCTGGATGGTGGCCGTCGCGCGGTCGAGGTCTGCGGCGGTAGTGACACCGGCGGTCGGCGTAACCTGAACCTGCTGGACAGGCGTTGCGCATGCGCCGACAAGGACGGCAGCGCTCAGCAGGATAAATCGATGGGCGAACATGGTACCCCCTGGTAGTCTCGGCGGCGGCGGACAGTTCGGCACCCGCCGCAGGCATGATTGTACAGTCCCTGCCCCGCACGCGCGAGGCCCGGGACCGCGCACTCGACACCGCGGGACGGTGCTGCTAACCTCCGTCGGCACATGAATACGAGTCGCACACGCGGAGAGACCGGCCGACCGGCCGGATCGCACCGTCCGGATCGGGACCGGCGGGCGGACCTGCTGCATCCTGCCGAGCTGGCTGCCCTGGGCGGGCTGGAGTTCGTCGCGCGTCATGTGGTGGAAGGGTTCATCGCCGGCCTGCATCGTTCGCCGCACCGGGGCTTCTCCGTGGAGTTTGCCGAACACCGCATGTACCAGGCGGGCGACGACCTGCGCTACATCGACTGGCGGATGTTCGGCCGTTCGGATCGGTACTACATCAAGCAGTTCGAGGAGGAGACGAACCTCCGGGGCTACCTGCTGGTGGACACGAGCGCGTCCATGGGCTGGAGCTCGGTACCGGGATCCCTGCCGCCGAAGCTGTGGTACGCCCGCCAGCTCGCCGCCTGCCTGGCGCTGATGCTCATCCGGCAGGGCGACGCCGTAGGGCTGATCGCCTTCGACGACGCCATTCGCGCCCGTACCGCGCCCAGGGGTGGCCGGCGGCACTGGCACGACGTGGTGCGCACGCTGGAAAGTGTGGACGCCGCCGGACGGACGGACCCGGGGTCGGCGCTGCAGGACCTGGCGACACGCCTGCGCCGGCGCGGCCTCGTCATCCTCATCTCTGACCTGCTGGTGGACACGAGCGCGTCCATGGGCTGGAGCTCGGTACCG
>DATHVP010000102.1:0-1886 GCA_035461245.1 Longimicrobiales bacterium
CCAGCCGCCCAGCCGCGCATCGCGAATGGCAGACTGGATGGATGACAGGTCCCGCTTCAGCCTGACAAAGTCCCGTGGCCCTGCGCTCGTGCCCACACGTCCTCCCGGTGCCGATGGTCGATGGCGCAATCTATGGCCACCAGCACCGTCGGCGGGAGGGGTGGAAGGGCCGGCAGGATCAGGGCACGGCGCCTGGCTGGCCCGGACCTGCGACGATGTTGCGCAGCGAATCCGCCAGCGGGCCGGGAGGATAGAACTGGATGGACCTTGCCATCCACTCATCGTCCTCCCTGAGCCAGTGGATGACCACGGGCCGGCCGGCCAGCAGGGACACCGTGTTCATCCCCGGCGGCATGCCGGCGATGGCGTCACGGACCACCGTAACGGGTGTCGGTTCCACCTCCGGCGGCACGCGGATGGCGACAATGGACCAGTAGTCCGCCTGGCGCCGCACGCCGGTCTGTCCGGCGCCGTCATGAACCTCGCCGCCGGATGGATGGACCGAGTCGGCCGGTTCCGCCAGCACCTGGAGGTTGAAGGCGTATGCATTGAGGGACACGTAATCGGCGATGGAGCCATCGCCCTGGAAAGCGCGGGTCAGGCCCTGCACCCGGGCGGCCATGCGCGCGTCCTCGTCGTGGGCGCCCTCCGCGGCCACCAGCGGCGCAACGTCGCTGGGCGGATCGTCCGTCGGGTCGCAGGCCGGCAGGATGAGGACGCCGAGGAGGAACGGGGCTCGCCTCACCTCACGACCACGCTATGCCTGCCAGTGCCCGCATGGTGGCAACGACGCCGGCGCCGGTCCGGGGCGGCGCGTACCCGCCTTCCAGCACTGCGACCACCGGTGCTTCCAGTTCGGCCGCGTGCTCCAGCACACGGCCCGTCATGCGGTGGATGTCCGGGGGCTCCAGCAGCAGCCCGCCCAGGGGATCACCGGCCAGGCAGTCGTAGCCGGCGGAGACGAGGACGAGCTGCGGTCGTGATTCGGCGAAGGCCCGGTCGAGGGCTTCGTCGAACAGGCGCAGGTAATCCGCCGCGGGGGTGCCTGCGGCCACCGGCACGTTCAGTGTCGCGCCCGCGCCGGCGCCGCACCCTCGCTCGTCGGCAGCGCCAGTGCCCGGATAGTGGCCGTCGATGTGCAGCGAGAGGTAGTAGACGGACGCGTCGTCGTAGAAGATGTCCTGCGTGCCGTTGCCGTGGTGCACGTCCCAGTCAATGATGAGGACTCGCTCCACGCCGTGTGTCGTCTGCGCGCACCGGGTCGCGACGGCGACGTTGTTGAACAGGCAGAAGCCCATGGCCAGGTCCCGGGTGGCATGGTGGCCGGGCGGCCGGGACAGCGCCAGCGCATGAAGGGCGCGTCCGTCCAGCACCAGCGACACCGCGTCGATGGCACAGCCGGCGGACGCCAGCGCCGCGTCCCACGATGCCGGCGACATCACGGTGTCGCCGTCGAGGCCAACCAGCTCACCCGTCTGCTCTGACTCCAGCCCCGCCTCGTGGACGCGCCGGACGTGTTCGTGGGAGTGCACGCGCAGGAGCTGGCCCTCAGTTGCAGGACTCGCCTCGTGCTGGAGCACGTGGTCCAGCAACGCGGGCGTGTCCCGCTCCAGCGCCCTGATGATGGCCGGCAGCCGGCCCTGGTGCTCCGGATGGCCCCAGCCGGTGTCGTGCCGGCCGCAGTCGTGGTGGCCGACCAGCCCTGCGGGCTTCGGCTGCGGCCCCTCGGGCTGAGGCTGCCCTGCCCCCTCGGGCTGAGGCTGCCCTGCCCCCTCCGGCTTCGGCTCCGTCACCGCGCTCCACTCTGTGTGGTGACGGCCTCCCGACGCTTCGCCTCCTCCACCATCCGCGCCACGTCCTCCAGCAGGCGCGGCGCGTCATAGACG
>DATHVP010000103.1:0-10667 GCA_035461245.1 Longimicrobiales bacterium
GATAGTCACGTCGTCCATGCCGCGGAAGAACCAGCCGTCCTTGAATCGCCCATTCAGGACCAGGCGAGCCGTCTGGCCGTGCAGGTTGTCAGAGGCCTGCAGCGCAGCGATGTCGAAGTGGAAGACCATGTCGGGCAGGCCATCACCATCCACATCCTCCACGCTTGCCATCCAACTGCCGTTGCGGCGCTTGCTCACGGGCACGTCATCGCCCTCCTCACTGCCGAGGGTGACCGTGGCAGGATTGATCATCGTTGCGTCAAAGTCGGCATCGCTCAGCACCGCGACGGGCAGGGTCCCACCGTCCCGAAGTCGGACGGGGTTGACGTCGCTGCCGGGCAGAATATCCACGGGCGCTGCTGCGAGGGTGTTCAGCAGCAGGTTCGGGGAGGCACCCACCAGGCCCCACAGACGGTCCACAGTGGCGTTGCCGAGCATCGCCGCCTTCACCTGCGCCGGCGCTGCGTTCGGTGCATGCTCGAGGTACAATGCTGCTGCGCCGGCCACGTGCGGCGTGGCCATGGAGGTGCCGCTGATGGTCCGGATGTGCGTGTCACTCGTCCACCCGACGGACTGAATGCTGACGCCCGGCGCATGGATGTCCACGCAGGTGCCCCAGTTGTACCAGGACCTGTCCGTATTGCGGGAGGCACTCACCGTGATGGCCGACGGCGAGCGCGCCGGGGAACGCATGCACGCGTCCATGGTCTCGTTGCCCGCCGCCACTGCGTAAACAAAGCCGGCCGCGACAGAGTTTTCAACGGCCATATCGAGAGAACTCAGGCCCGGGAATCCCTCGTTGTTACCACCCAGGCTCATGTTCACCACTGCGGGCTTCACACCATTGGCGGTGACCCAGTCCACGGATGCGATGGTGCGCGACCGCGGGCTGCCACCGGCGCCGGCGCACGGGAAGATCCGGACGGAGTATAGCATCACGTCCTTGGCGACGCCGTGAACTGAGCCGCCGATGGTGCCCGCTACGTGGCTGCCGTGACCGCTGCAATCCACGCCGTCCTGGCCGTCATTGACGAAGTCCACCGCGTTGAAGGCGCGGCCGCCGAACTGGTCGTGCGTGAAACGGATGCCGGAATCGATGACGTACACGTTCACGCCGGCGCCCGTCGCCGCATACGCGTAGATGTCATCCAGCGGCATGTCCCGCTGGTCAATACGGTCGAGCCCCCAGGTGGCGTTGCCCTGCTCCACAGCGAACGGCTCATCCATCTCCTCGGGCTCCGGCAGGTAGTCCATGACATCCTCCTCGATGAGCAGGATGTTCGGGTTGCGCTGGAGCGCCTGCACCGCACGGGCCGGGAGGCGCGCGGCAAAGCCACGGAGCGCATGTTCGTATACGTAGAGCCTCGTGCCGCCATTGGCGCGGACCAGTGCCTCCGACAGCCCGCGAGGGTCAGCAACGTTCGGGCGGAACACGATGATGTACTGCTCGGGGATGCGCTCCGCCTGCTGGCCGAGACCCATGGCGCGGCCGCGGTTGAACTGCGCTTCCTGCATCGGCGGGTCCGTGATGGGGAGTTCGGTGCATCCGGCGAGGAGGAGCAGCCCGGCAGCTACGAGGAGTTGACGTCGCTTCATCTGGCACCTCTGTGTGATGGGAACTGGCACGCGGAATTCGCGGCCCGGGGACGCAATACACACACAAGGCGACATGTATCGCCGAGGCGGCCATGTCGTCCGATTTCGCTGCCGGTTTGTGCTACGGTATTACTGTGCTGCGAGACGTCGCTGTCAGCCGGGGGGCGGCTGCGGACAATTATATGCGGCGGCCCAGTCGCACCACAAGACTCGTCAGGGCCGTCGTTCCTGTTCTGAGGTGTCGCCGTACGGACGTGACTGGTCAGCGCATTCGTGCCGGTGTGCAGCTGCTGGTGCACACCGGCACGAATGCTCAGCCCGGCAGCGTGACGCGCGCTTCAGACAGCGCGGCGCGCGCCGGCCAGCCCGACGCGTCAGCCCGCCAGCGCGACGCGCTCCAGCACGGCACCGCCGCCGGTGGGACCGGCGCCGGTAGCGTCGCCGCCCGGGTCGGGGGTCGGCGGCGGTGGCTGCTGCGGCTGAGGCGCGGGCTCCGCCGGCGGCTGCTGCGGCGCCGGCGACGGCGTCTCAGGCAGGTTGATGTCCACGTCAATCTGGTCAGGGATCGGGCCGTTTGTGCCCGAGCGGCCGAACACGAACCAGAGCATGAGGGCCACGAGCACCACGACGACGATGCCGATGATGAGGCCCGCGCCACCGCCGTCGCCGCCGGACGGCTGGTTGTAGACGTGGACGTCGCTGCGCGGCTCCCGCTCAGGGGGCGGCGGGGGCGGCGGTGTGTGGCTGCTGCGGACGTCGTCCGGCATGGTTCCTCCCGGCGCAGAGGCCGAATGGGCGTGAACACTGAGCTGCTGTGTACACGCCATGCGTCTTTCGTGCCGCGGGGGCGGACCTGCCGCGCAACCTGGGGGCGGCCCTGCTGGGGGCGGACCTGGCTGGGGGCGGACCTGGCTGGGGGCGGACCTGCCGCCGGTTGTCGGTTCGGTCCCCGACGGACATGGAAACGCCCCGAACCCGGGTTTAACATTCAGGCGAGCAGACGCTCGCCCCAGGATCCGTACGCCCGAACGGCGCGCCTGGCTGCCTGAATGGGCGCGATGGATCGCGAACGGGGCCGCGGATGGGCCTCAGCTACCGACTCAGCCTTCAACCCGGGCGTCCCGATTGTGGAAAACCCATTGCCGGCTGGGCCTTACCCGACAAGCGGGGGCTGGTCCGCTGTGGGTTACCCCACCCGCACCCCATCCTCTATCTCATTGCCCGGATGCACGATAACGGTCTCCCCCGCCCGCACCCCTGACACGACCTGCGTGACGAGCCCGGCCTGCACGCCGACCTGCACCGGGCGCAGCCGGGCGACGCCGTCCTGCACCACGAACGTGGCCCAGCCGTCGTCGTGGCGGAACAGGGCGGCGGTGGGGACCTGCAGCACGTCGCCCTCCTCCCACACGATGAACCGGGCGAGAACGCGGTAGCCGGCGCCAAGGCCGGGGTACTCGTCGGGGGTGGACGTCAAGCTGGCAAGGATGCGGACACGGCGCTCCTCGACACCCAGAGCAGACACGCGGGTGAATCCCTGCGGGTCCACGTGGGTGACCACGGCTTCGAGGGCGTTCGGCCCACCCCACTGTTCCAGCAGCACCCGCGTGCCGGGGGCGATACGCACCGCGTCCTGCGACAGCACGTCCACCTGCACCTGGAGCTGGCGCGTGTCGCCGATCTCCAGCAGCGGCTGGCCCGGCGTGACGGGGCCCTCGCTCTCGTGATGCACGGCCAGCACGCGGCCGCCGGCGGGGGCGCGGATGTTGTCGGCCACCTGCTGCGTGCCGGCGCCGGTGCCGGCGGCGGTGGCCCGGGCGGCCTGGGCAGCGGTGAGTTCTGCCCGGGCGGCGTCCCGGGCGGCGGCGGCGCGGGCGGCCTGCACCGCGGCCTGCTCCACCGTCTGTCGTGCGACGGCGCCCGCCTCGTACAGCTCCTCCAGCCGGCGCACCTCCGTGGCGGCCTGCTGCGCGGCGATCTCGGCCTGCCGCAGCGATGCCTGCGCGGCACTGACGCGGGCGGCGGCCTCCGTCTGTGACCGCGTGTCGAGCATGGCGGCGCGCGGCGGCTCCAGGCGGACCAGCGGCTGGCCGGCCTCCACGATGTCGCCCACCTCCAGCCGCACGCGCTGGGCGTACGCCATCACCGGCGCCGTGACGACGTAGCGGTCCACGACGCGCGTCTCGCCCTCATCCTCCACGATGACCTGCAGCGGCCCGGTGGTTGCCGTGGCAAGCTGCACGGCCACGGGGTCCGGCCGCATGAGCATCACCACCAGTAACAGGACGACGACGGCGATCCCCGTGAGCAGCGCCTGCCTGCGTGTCGGGCGGCGCGGTCGTATGCGTTGCAGAAAGCTCATGTGCTGTGCCTCATGTGCTGTGCCTCATGTGCCTCATGTGCCTCATGTGCTGGCCGTCATGGCGGTATCTCGTGCGCCGGTGCGGAATGCGTCTCACTACGCCTCCTACTCCCGCGTCTTGAGCACCGCGATCATGTCCAGGCGATGGACCTGGCGGCGCACGAGCAGCGCCGAGATGGCGGCGGCTACCAGGACGACGATGGCGGCGGTGCCGAACGTGCGACGGGCGAGCACCACCGGGAACGAGAACATCTCCGACTCGAACGCGGCAATGGACCACACGGCCAGGCCGGCGCCGATGAGGAAGCCGACGGGGATCGCCAGCAGCACGAGCAGCCCCGTCTCGCCGAGCAGTATGTACGCGACCTCGCCGCGCCGGAACCCCAGCACGCGCATGCTGGCCAGTTCCCGGTCCCGTTCCGACAGTGCGATGCGCATGCTGTTGTAGACCACGCCGAACGCGATGACGCCGGCGAACAGGCTCAGGATCGCGGTGAACACCAGCATGGACTCGGCGGCCGTGTCCATGTACGACGACACGGCCCGCTCCTGGCTCACGATGCTGGCGACGCGGGGCCGGTCCCGGAGCGCGGCGTTCATGGCGTCCTCGTAGCGCTCGTCCACGAGCAGCAGCGCACCGGACATGGCCTGGCCCTCGCCTGCCAGCCGGTTCAGCGCGTCCATCTCCATGTACGCACCCACGCCGATGTACTGCTCCGTCATGCCCGCCACCGGTACGGACACTGTGCGACGTCGGCCCTCCATGATCTCGACGACGACCTCGTCGCCGGCGCCCACGTCGAGGATGCGGCCGAGCTGCATGGCCAGCATGATGCCGTCCTGCGGCGGTGCCAGCGGCTGCAGCTCGCGGTCGATGATCTGGCGCAGGTAGGCGTCCTCGGGCAGCCCCTCGATGCCGGTGTCGTAGCTGCGGTGGCCGTTGCGCAGGCGCGCGGGCACGAAGCGGAACGGCTCGGCGTGCTGCACGCCGGGCAGCGCCCGCAGTTCGGCCAGGGCCGACATGGACGTGGGCTCGATGAAGGTGACGCGCACGTCGTCGCGCTGGGCCAGCCCGAACTGGACGCGCACGATCTCGTCGATGACGTCGGAGAAGAACAGCCCGGCGATGAGGATGCCGCACGACGCCGCGATGCCTACCACCGTCAGCGCGGACCGGAGCGGCTGCCGCTCCAGGTTGCGCAGGATGATGCGCGTCGGCTGGTCCAGGAACCGGTGCAGGCCCAGCCGCTCGACGAACGTGGCCCGGAACCGGGGCGGCGGCGCAGGCCGCATGGCCTCCGCCGGCGGCAGGCGAACCGCGCGGCGCACGGCGCGCAGTACGCCGATGACGGCCGCGCCCGTGGTCAGCGACACGGCGGTGATGACAACCTGCGGCCGCAGTGTGTAATGCAGGTAGGGGAACCGGTAGAACTCCAGGTACAGGTTGCCCATGGCGCGGCCGGCCCACATGCCCAGCAGCGTGCCGCCGATGGCGCCCGCCGTCGCGATGACCAGCACCAGCTTGATGTAGTGCCAGCCCACGTCCCGGTTCGTGTAGCCGAACGCCTTCAGCACCGCCACCTGCTCCCGCTGCAGGCTGATGAGGCGCGTCACCACGATGTTGAGGAGGAAGGCCGCCACGGCCAGGAAGATGACGGGCAGGAACGCCGCCATGCTCTGCAGCTGCTTGAACTCCTCGGTGATCATGGCGTGGGACGGGTGGTCCGCCCGGCCGTAGGCGCCGGTGCCTCCGTACGCGCCCAGCACCAGGTCCACGTGGGTGACGACGTCGTCAATGGTGGCACCGGGCGCCAGCGTGAACGCCACCTCGTTGAACGCGCCCTCCATGTCCCACGCCGCCGCCAGCGCCGTGCGGCCCAGCCACAGCACGCCGAAACGCTGCGGGTCCGGGAACATGGTGCCCGGCTGGATCTGCATGAGGTAGCCCGGTGACAGCGCGATGCCCACCACGGTCAGCGTGCGACGTCGCCCGGAGATGATGGCCTGCAGCTCGTCGCCAGGCCGGATCCCGTGGGCGTCGGCGAACGGCTCGTTGACGACGACCTCGTTCTCCCGGCCCGCCTGCACCAGCCGACCCTCGCGGATGAAGAGCTGGTTCAGGGCCGGCTGCCGGTCCTCGGGCAGCGACACGATGAGGCCCATGACCGGCTCGCCGAAGCCCGCCACCTCCAGGTTCGCCCCCGCCACGACCCTCGTCTCCAGCTCCGCCACGCCGGGGATCTCGCGCAGCCGGTCCGCCACCTGCTCCGGCGCCCGCCGCACCGACGCGAAACCGTCGGCGAACCGGTACTCCCGGTAGTAGCGCTGCAGCGTGCCGTCCAGCGTGTCGTAGATGCTGATCATGGAGACGTACGTCGTCACGCCGGCGATGATGACGAACATGATGGCCAGCGCCTGCCCGATCATGCCGCGCAGGTCCCGCAGCAGCTTCCGGTCGAGGGCGCGCAGGCTCAGCATGGCGGGCTGCCTGCTCCGCGTCCCGCAGCGCCGACATCCGCGGCGCCGACAGCCGTGCCCGTCACCACGTCAACTCCCGGGCGGGACGCGGGTTGGCATTCTCGACGATGCCGGTGATGGTGCCGTCGCTGAGATGGATGACGCGCTGCGCCATCTCCGCCTGCGCCACGTTGTGGGTGATGATGGCCGTCGTCGTGCCCAGCTCCCGGTTCACCCGGGCCAGGGCGTCCAAGACAACGACGCCGGTGGTGGAGTCGAGGGCGCCAGTGGGTTCGTCGCAGAGCAGGACAGCGGGCCGCTTGGAGATGGCCCGGGCGATGGCCACGCGCTGCTGCTCGCCACCGGAGAGCTGCGCCGGGAAATGGTCCATGCGACCGCTGAGTCCTACCAGCCCCAGCGCCTCGTCGGGCGACATGGGGTCCTTCGCGATCTCCGTGACCAGCGCCACGTTCTCCCGCGCCGTCAGGCTGGGGATCAGGTTGTAGAACTGGAAGACGAAGCCGACGTAGTGACGCCGGTACTCGGTGAGGGCGGCGTCGTCGGCGCGGGTCAGGTCACGACCCCGGTACAGGACGGTGCCCGACGTCGCCGTGTCGAGACCGCCGAGGATGTTCACCAGCGTGGACTTGCCGCTGCCCGACGCGCCCAGCAGCACCACCAGCTCGCCGGCGTACAGGTCCAGGTCCACACCTCGCAGCGCGTGCACCTGGACCTCGCCCATGTCGTACGTCTTCCACAGGCCCCGCGCTTCAAAGACGACGTCGCCCATCCGCGGACGCTAGGCCCGCACGGCACCCACCGCAAGCGGGAGACGGCTGATATCGGACGGCAGGTGGACCATTCTGACGCGCGCGCGATGGCTGCAGCGGCAGGTGAAGCTGGCACCCGGCGGTTGTGCCGCCGCGTCGTCGTGTGCATCTATGGGGCATGCACCAGGAGCTGGAGCGAGGTCGGCAGGCGTACGAGGCCCGGCAATGGGATGTGGCCTGGGCGGCGCTCAGCGCGGCCGACGAGCGGGTGCCGCTGGCGGCGGCGGACCTGTGGCGGCTGGCGCTGGCGGCCTACCTGACCGGCCGGGACGACGCGTTCGCCGGGGCCCTCGAGCGCGCCCACCACGCCCATCTCCCGGACGATGCCGTCGGCGCCGCCCGCTGCGCGTTCTGGCTGGGCTTCCACCTGGCCAACCGGGGCGAGATGGCCCGGGCCACGGGCTGGTTCGCCCGGGCCGGCCGCCTGCTGGAGCGGGCCGGTGGCCAGCGGGTGGAGCACGGCTACCTGCTGGTGCCCGCGGCCCATGGCCACCTCCAGGCCGGCGACCCCGCGGCGGCATTCGACGCGGCGTCCGACGCCGTGGCCATCGCCGAGCGCTTCGCCGACGCGGACCTCCTCGCCCTGGCCCTCCACCTCCAGGGCCGCTGCCTGCTGGAACAGGGCCGGCTGGCCGAAGGCCTGGCGCTGCTGGACGAGTCCATGGTCGCCGTCGCCGCGGACGAGACGTCGCCGCTGGTGACGGGGCTGGTCTACTGCAGCGTCATCGGCGCGTGCCGTCGCGTGCACGCGCTGGACCGGGCCCATCAGTGGACCACGGCGCTGAAGGCGTGGTGCGACACGCAGCCCGACCTGGTGCCGTACCGGGGCCTGTGCCTGGTCTACCGCGCCGAGATCCTGCAGCTGCGGGGCGCGTGGCAGGACGCGCTGGACGAGGCGACGAGGGCGTGCGACGTCGCCGGCGACTCCCACGGTGCCGGCGTGCCCGCGGACCGGGCGGCGGCTGCCGCCGCGCACTACCAGCGCGGCGAGGTGCATCGGCTGCGGGGGGAGTATGAGCGGGCGGAGGACGCCTACCGCACGGCCAGCGACATGGGCCGGGAGCCGCAGCCCGGGCTGGGGCTGCTGCGGCTGGCGCAGGGCGACGTCGCCGCTGCCGCCGCCGCCCTCGGCCGAGCCCTCGCCGAGACGAAGGATCCCGGGCGACGGGCCCGGCTGCTGCCCGCCCAGGTCGAGATCGCCATCGCCGGCGGCGACATCGACGGCGCACGTACCGCCTGCGCGGAACTGTCACGGATCGCCGAGACCTGGGGGCCGGGCGCCCTGGACACCGTCCTGGCCCACGCCCGCGGCGCCGTGGCGCTGGCCGGCGGCGATGCCCTCGCCGCCCTCGTCGCGCTGCGGCAGGCGACCCGCGGCTGGCGGGAACTGGCCGCGCCGCTGGAGGAGGCACGCGCCCGGGTCCTCGTCGCTCACGCCTGCCGGGAGCTTGGCGACGACGAATCGGCGACGCTGGAACTGGACGCCGCATTCGCTGTTTTCCACCGGCTGGGCGCCGCGCCCGATCTGGCACTCCTGCGGCGTCGCAGCGGCGCGGCAGGCGGCGGCCCGGGTGGCGGCGGCGAAGTCGGCGGCGGCGCGGGTGGCGGCGGCGAAGTCGGCGGCGGCGCGGGTGGCGAAGACGGCGGCGGCGCAGGCCTGGCGGAGCACAGCGGAGACGCCGGCGATGTCACTGACCGCGACGAACACGGCAGCGCCGACGTCGCCCGACAGCACGGCCTCACGGCGCGGGAACTGGAAGTGCTGCAACTGCTGGCCACGGGCCTAACCAACCGGGCCATCGCGCAGCGGCTGTTCATCAGCGAGAAGACCGTCGCCCGCCATGTGAGCAACATCTTCGGCAAGCTCGGCCTCTCCTCCCGTGCCGCTGCCACGGCGTGGGCCTACCAGCACGACCTGGCGCCGCGCGTGGAATAACCCGCGCCCGGGTCACGCGCCCGGGTCACGCGCCCGGGTCACGCCCCCGGTTCGCCCACCCGGCGCAACGCGCTGGCCCCGCACGGCACACGGCCGTACATGAAATTACCCATATGGCCGCGCCGCGGATTTGGGTGATTCGCCCGAAGCGGAGCGCTCCGGCGTCGGTGAGATTTCGTCAGGCATCGCTGGCGAACTCGAACGGGAGGCAACCATGCAACAGCTTCGGACGACTGAGCGGATCGACACACTGGTCATCGGCGGCGGCCAGGCAGGTCTCTCCACCGGCTACCACCTGAAGCGACGAGGGCTGTCCTTCGTCATCGTCGACGCCGGCAACAGGGTCGGCGACGTCTGGCGCAACCGATGGGACTCGCTGCGCCTGTTCACGCCTGCGAAGCTGGACGGCCTCGACGGCATGCCGTTCCCCGCGCCGCCCAACTCGTTCCCCACCCACAACGAGATGGCGGACTACCTGGAGGCGTACGCGACGCGCTTCGACCTGCCCGTGGAATGCGGCGTTCGCGTGGACCGACTCTACCGCGACGGCGACCGCTTCGTGGCGGAGGCAGGGACGCGGCGGTTCGAGGCCTGCAACGTCGTTGTCGCCATGGCGCCGTACCAGAAGCCGAAGGTCCCGTCGTTCGCCGGCGACCTCGACCCGGCCATCGTGCAGATCCACTCCCGCGACTACCGTAACCCCGGGCAACTGCAGCCCGGCGGCGTCCTCATCGTGGGCGCCGGCAACTCGGGGGCGGAGATCGGCCTCGAGGTCTCCCGCGGGCACACCACCTGGATCTCCGGCCGGCCCACCGGCCACATCCCCTTCGACATCCATGGCCTGCCCGCCCGCCTCTTCCTCTTCCGGCTGGTGCTGCGCGGCCTCTTCCACCGCGTCCTCACCGTGGACACGCCCATAGGCCGCCGGGCACGACCTGTTGTGCTGAGCCGCGGCGGGCCCCTCATCCGGACCCGGCCCGGTGTTCTCAAGGCCGCCGGGATCCAGCGCGTGCCGCGCACCGTCGGCGCCCGTGACGGCTTGCCGCTACTCGAGGACGGGCGCACCCTCGACGTGGCCAACATCATCTGGTGCAGCGGCTTCCACGCCGGCTTCTCGTGGATCGACATGCCGGTGCTCGGCGACGTCGAACCCCGCCACGATCGTGGCATCGTCCGCGACATGCCCGGCCTCTACTTCGTCGGACTCGAGTTCCTCTACTCATTCTCGTCCATCATGATCCACGGCGTCGGCCGCGACGCCGACAGAGTGGCTGCGCATATCGCGGCACGGACACGAGAGGACGCTGGCGATGCGAACGTGGCGCCGGTTCATTCTGTCGTGGGCAGCGCGGTGGGCGGCGCCGCGTAGGCGGCCGACGGTCGGTGGCGGCTCGGTCGCCCGGCGCCTGACGAGAGGCCGGCCGCGGCTCGGCCGTCGGCGCCTGACGACAGCTCGGCCGCAGCGCCGTTAGCGGCGTGGCGCCCG
>DATHVP010000104.1:0-18023 GCA_035461245.1 Longimicrobiales bacterium
TACGCGATAGAAGTAGGTGGTACTGCGCGTCAGTCCCGTGTCCCTGTAGCTGGTCACGCCGCCAGCCACAGTGTCGATCACGGTGTAGCCGCTTCCGGGTGACAGGCTCCGCTCGATGTGGTAGCCGTCCACCGATCCAGCAGACGCATTCCAGATGAGGTCAATGGCCGACGTGCCGGCCGCAGCCGCGGTCAGGCTGCCCGGTGCGCCGGGCACCGGCGTTGGCGGCGTAAGCGTCGTCGCTGAAGCCTCACCGGAGTAATCGGAGAAGCCGCTGACGTTCCGGGCGCGAACGCGGTAGAAGTACGTGGTGCTGCTAGCGAGCCCGGTGTCCTGGAAGCTCGTCACACCCGCTGCCACCGTGTCCACCGGCACGAAGCCGCCGCCGGACGTGGTGCTGCGCTCGATGTGGTAGCCGTCAACCGTGCCGGAGGACGCCGTCCAGGAGAGCCCGATGGTGCTGGTGTCCACGGCGGTCGCGGCGAGGTCGCCCGGTGCGCCGGGCACTGGTGGTGGCGGCGTCAACGTCGTCGCAGACGCCTCGCCGGAGTGGCCGGAGAAGCCGCTGACGTTGCGGGCGCGGACGCGGTAGTAGTACGTGGTGCTGCTAGCGAGGCCGGTGTCCTGGAACGAAGTGACGCCCGCAGCCACGGTGTCCACTGCCGCGAACGGCCCGCCGGACGTGGTGCTGCGCTCGATGTGGTAGCCATCAACCGTGCCGGAGGACGCCGTCCACGTCAGCCCGATGGTGGTGGTGTCCACGGCGGCCGCGGCGAGGTCGCCGGGCGCACCGGGCGCAGGCGGCGGTGGCGTGGGTGTGGTGACGACGGCGATGTTGCCCGGTCCGGAGCAGACCCCCGCGCGGCAGGCGCGGACGCGATAGTGATAGGTGCTGCCGCCGCTGAGGCCGGTGTTGGTGAACGAGGTCACGCCTGACCCCACCTGGCCCACCACTGTCCAGCTCGCGCCGTCCGTGCCGCGCTCCACGACAAAGCCCGTCTCGTCGGTGCTCGCGTCCGTCCAGCTCAGGTCCACCCGGTCCGGTGCTGGCGCGGAGCCCGTCAGGTCCAGGGGCGGTGCAGGCGCCGTGCGCGCCGCCACGAGGGCGGTGCGCGGTGAGCAGCCGATGATGTTGCACGCCCGCACGCCGTACGTGTACGTGGTGCTGCTGTTCAGGCCGTCGTCCAGGATGGCCCGTGCGTCCGTCGTGGCGACGAGCGTGGCCGACCAGGTCAGGCCACCGTCAGCGCTGCGGTCTATCTCGAAGCGTTCGACGTTGGCGCCGTCATGCGTCCATTCGACGACGATGCGGTCGTGGGCCTGCGGCGTGGCAATGGCCGATGCGGGCGCTGCCGGCGCGACATCGGCGATGACGTACTGCACCGGGATGTCCAGCGGCACCGTGCCGGTGCCCGTCACCCGCACGGTAGCCCGGTGGGTGCCGACGGGCAGCACGCCACGGGTGGCTGTGAGGGTCAGCGTGGCGGGCGCCGTGGTACTGCCGAGCCGCGCGTCCAGCCAGCCGGTGGCGCCGCCCTGGGCATACGAGACCGTGGCGGCCAGCCCCGTCAGCGATCCGGCGCCGCCATTCGTGATGGCCACCTGCGCGGGCGCGGGATTGCTCCCATCACTGCTGCTCGACGTAAAGCTGACAGTTGCGGGTGCGGCGACAGGCACGGGCGCCGCTTCGGCCACCGTGAACGTGACGTCCACTGTGCGCGGGCTGTTGACGGCCACGGCGGAACCGATGCTGACGGTGGCCGAGTAGGTGCCAGGCGGAAGGCCATCGGTGCGGGCGCTCACGGAAAGTGTGGCCGGCGCCGTCGTCCCGCCCAGCGTCAGCGACAGCCAGCCGGCGGCCTGGCCGCCCGGGTACGTCACGGACGTGGCCAGCCCGTCCAGCGTGCCGCTGCCGGTGTTCGTGATCTGCACGCTCTGCGGGGCCGGGTCGGCCGCGCCCTGTCGCCCGCTGAATACCAGGGACGACGGGTTGACTCCGATAACCGCCGTCAGTGGCGCCGCCGTCACCGTGATGGCCGCCGAGCCGCTGACACCGTTGCTGCTTGCCTCGACCGTTGTGGTCCCGGGCGCCACGCCGAACACGGTGCCGCCGTTGTCCACCTGCGCGACGCCCGTGTCCAGCGAGCGCCAGGAGACGGACCGGCCGGACAGCGTCTCGCCATTCGGCCCCAGCAGGCGCGCAGTCAGGTCCGTGGTTCCGCCCACCTGCACACTGGTGGTTGCCGGTGTGACGTCCACCCGCGTGATCTCCACCAGGGAGATCACGTCGCTGCAACTGCTGAGTCCCAGCAGCACGACGGCCGCGGCCAGGCCAACGCGCCGGTGGATACCCATGTGCGGCGCCATCAGAAGCGCAGCCGGAACAGCGTCACGTCGGTAGCCCGGGCCCCGACGTCGCCGCCGGGCAGCACGGAGAAACCTCCGCCTCCGGAGCGGCCGGGCGCCTCCGTGCGGTTCGAGCGACGGGCGCCGCGGTACGCGTCAATGGCGCCGATGACGCCGGTAAGGGCGGCGCCTACCAGCGCCGGCACCAGCAACGGCCGCTCGTTCGTCTCCCGCAGCACCTGGTCCGGCGGGCACCGGCCACCTTCAGGTGGTGCCAGGCACTCGACGTTCGACGTCGTCACCAGTGCGCCGGCGGCGACCATGCCGGCAGCGGCACCGAGGAACAGCGACCCGCGCCCGGGTCGGCCGGTGGTGAAGTGGCCCAGCCCTGGGATGACCAGGCCGGCGGCCAGTGCGGAAGACGGGTTGTAGGCGGGCGGCGCGGCCTGCAACTGGCCGAGCAGGTCCAGGACAGCCCCGAAATCGTCGGCGCCGGGGCGCAGCTCCAGGTAGCGGCGGAGGTCGGCCGCGGCGTCTGCGTCCCGGCCCAGCGCCAGCCGGGCCAGGCCGCGATTATACACTGCCGCCGCCCACGCTGGCGCTGCGCTGACGGCGATGTCGAACGCGGCTGCCGCGTCGTCCGCGAGGCCGGCGTCATGGTGCCTGAGCCCCGTGGCGTGGGCCTCCGCCGCTGCCAGCGGCACGGCCGCTCCCCGGGCCCGTACCAGTTCGGCGATCCGTTCGTCCGCATCGGCCCGTTCCGCACCTTCCGTAGCGAGCCCCGCGTACCGGCAGTACTCCATGAGCGCCTGGTCCTGTCGGCCCAGCAGGTCCAGCGTACGGGCCCGCAGGAACGCCACGCGCTCCGCCCGCGGGTCCAGCCGCGCGGCCTGCGTCAGCAGTGACAGGGCTGTCTCGTTGTCACCGAGGATGGCGGCCTCGTTCGCGTCGGCGGCCAGGCGTTCCGCTTCGACCCTCGCGCCCGGCGCGGCCGCCGTTGGCGGCAGGTCCGGACGTGCACAGCCCTGCCACTCCACGACGGGCTGTTCGCGCTTGAGTGGCAGCGGTGTCGGCGCCTGCGCCTGGACCAGGGCCGGCGCCGCGATCCACGGCAACATGGGCAGCACCATCGCTCGGATCACGGTACGCATCAGCGCCTGCTCACCGCCGTCGGCCGGAGCCGGTTGGTGGCCGTGCCGTCGCCAAGCTGGCCGTCCAGGTTGTAGCCCCAGCAGTACCAGCCACCGCCGGTGACGCTGCCACAGGAGTGCGCACCGCTGGCGGCGATCCTGGAAAAGCGCAGGCCGCCGGTTACGGCGGTGGGCACCCGCCGCGAATCGGTCGTGCCGTCACCGAGCTGGCCGTACGAGTTGCGGCCCCAGCAGAAGGCGCTGCCGTCACGGGCCAGGCCGCAGGTGTGCACGCCACCGGCGGCAACCGCGGTGAACGGCTCCCCGGACCGGACGGCTACCGGCGCGCTGGCCGCTCCGGCGCCGCCAATGCCGAGCTGCCCCTGGTCGTTCCCGCCCCAGCACATCAGGGTGCCGTTGGTATGGACGCCGCACGTGTGGCCGCTGCCCGCCGCCAGCGCCGTGAAGGTGTTCCCGCCCGCCACCGGCGCCGGCGTCGCGCGGCCGGTGGTGCCGCCGTCGCCCAGCTGGCCGCTCTCGTTGCGGCCCCAGCAGTACGTCATGCCGTCGGCCCCGATGGCGCACGTGTGGGACCAGCCGACGACAACGCTCCGGAACTGCCGGTTGCCACCCACCCTCACCGGCCGCAGCCGGTTCGTCGTGCTGCCGTCACCGACCTGGCCGTCCGTGTTCTGGCCCCAGCAGAAGAGGGCGCCGCCCGCCGCGAGGGCGCAGGTGTGCGCAGTACCGGCGGCGATGGCGACGAAGCGTTCATCGCCGGCCACGCGCGTCGGCCCCGGGCGGGACGCGGTGGTGCCGTCACCCAGCTGGCCGGTGGCGTTGCTGCCCCAGCACCAGGCCGCGCCGCTCAGGCCGATGGCGCAGCTGTGGGACACGCCGGTGGCTATCACCGATACCGGCTCCGGCACCGCGACGTCGGCTGCGGCCTGCCGCCGCGTCGTCGTGCCGTCGCCGAGCTGTCCGCGGTCGTTGCCGCCCCAGCATGACAGCGCGCCGGCTGCGCTCAGCAGGCACGTGTGGGTGCCGCCTGCCACCAGCCCGCTGCGCACGGGCAGCGACGGCGGCGTGTCCGGCTCCGGCTCTTCCGCCGCACCGGCTACCTGGGTGCCCTGGGTGCTGGCGCGGTCTTCGGCGGCCGGCGGAAGTGTGGCCAGCTCGGTGGCACCTGCAGCCGTGGCCGTGACCGCGAAGCTCACGGTGCGGCCGCCCGCCGTCAGCGCCTGGATCCGGTGCCGCCCGGCGGCGCCCGGTACGTACTGCACCGCCAGCATGCCGGAGTCGTCCGTGACGCCCTCCGCGGGGACCAGCTCACCGGTGCCTTCCAGCACCTCGAACCGCACGGCCACGCCCGCCAGCGCCGCGCCTCTCATGTCCTCGACCCGCAACACCAGCGGTTCCGCCAGCGTGTCCCCCGCCACGCCCGCCTGCTCCGCGCCCAGGACCGCATAGGCCAGGGCGGGTGGCTGGGTCGCCGCCGGCGCCTGGTCCTGTCCCGACGGGAGCACCGCCGCCGCCGGCGGTTCGGGCGCAGGCGCGTTCACCGGGCCGTCGCTCCAGCGCGTCCAGGGGTACGTGGCCGCCGATACGGCGGTACCGACGAGGACAATGGCCATGACGGCGGCGAGAACCACGCGACGCGTGCGCCGGCGCGGATCCCGTTGCAGTGCCAACGACTCCTCGTCCTCCACCGGGCGCCGGTACTGCACGGTGACGCTGTCCGGGTCCGGGTCCGGCGCCAGTCGGCCGGCGGTTGCGCCCGCTGCCAGGGTCCCGCCGGGCGCCCCAGCGGCGCCGCTTCCGTTGGCCGCAGGGACCGGGGGGGACGCGGCCCCATCCCGGCCGGGCGCTGGTTCGGCCCCCGCCGCTGCCGGGCCGTTGCCGTTTGCCCGGCGGGGCGCGCCGCCTGCCAGGGCGGCGAGGAACTGGTGGGCGTCGGCCCATCGGTCGTCACGGGACTTGGCGACGGTGCCTTCCACCGCCCGCAGCAGCGGCTCCGGGATATCCGGCCGGAGCGATCTCAGCGGCGGCAGGTCCTCGTGCTTCTGCTTGTAGATGATGTTGAACAGTGACTCGCCCGCCCATGGCCGCGAGCCCGTCAGCATCTCGTAGCCGATCATGCCCAGGCTGTACAGGTCGCTGCGGCCGTCCAGCGCGCCGCCATCAATCTGCTCCGGCGACATGTACGCCGGCGTGCCGATGGCCGTCCCGGGCAGCGTCAGCCCCGACTCGGCGTCCCAGGGCCGGGCGATGCCGAAGTCCGACAGGCGGGCGACGCCGGAGTCGTCGTCCACATAGATGTTTTCCGGCTTCAGGTCCCGGTGCACGATGCGGTGGCGGTGGGCATGGGCCAGGGCGCGGCCGATGTCGCCCAGGATCTGCTGGACCCGCGGGTAGGGCAGGGGCCCCACCGTCGCGATCTCCGCCTTGAGCGTGCGGCCGGGCACGTACTGCATGAAGAGGGCAAGGCTGCCGTCGCGGAGCCGGCGCGTGCCGTACAGCACCACGATGTTGGGATGCTGCAGGCCGCCCACCGTCCGGGCCTCCCGCACCAGTCGCGCTGCCGCCTCCGGGTCCTCCACGTACTGCGCGCGGATGACCTTGATGGCGACGTGGCGGCCCAGCTCACGTTCCCGGGCCAGGTACACCACGGCCGTGCCGCCGCGCCCCAGTTCACGCAGGATCTCGTATTCCGCGTCGAGTTCCGCGAATCGCGGCAGGTCGTTCCGGTCGGTGAACACGCTCACGAAAGGACCGCCAGCATGATGATGAAGCCCGTCAGCGCCGCGAGACCCACCGCAATCATGGCCACCTGGATCCAGGGCCATTCCCGCTGGCGGCGGGAGACGTACCACCGGCGCTGTGCCGCCCACTCGGTATGCTCAGGCGCCGCCCACGCATGGGCCGGTGCGGGTACCACGCGCTGGCGCGATGAGCGCTGCGACGCCGGCTCCTCACGTTCCGGTGCAGGTACCCTCTGCTCCGGTTCCGCCGCACCAGTCGGTTCCATGCCATGGACGGTGGCGGAACCATCGAAGCGGATCAGCGCCACACTCACGTTGTCATCCGCGCCTGCGTCGAGGGCGGCGGCGGTCAGCGCATCCACCACGGGCCCGGGCTCCCCGTCGCTGCCCACCAGGCGGTGCAGGGTCTCGTCTGTCATCACGCGGTACAGACCATCCGTGCACAGCAATGTCGCGTGGGGTTCCGTCGCGTCGAAGGGGCCCACGCAGTCCACCTCCACGTGGGCTTCAGTGCCAATGGCGCGGGTGACGGCATTCTTCCACCGGGACCGGCTCGCCTCCTCGAGGGTGAGCCGGCCCGACTGCACCGCCTCCGCCACGAACGAGTGATCCCGGGTGAGTCGGCTGACGGTGCCGTTTGCCATCCGATACGCCCGACTGTCACCGACGTTGGCCACCTGGTACGAGTCCCCGCGCCGCAGCAGTGCGACGAGGGTTGTCCCCATTCCCGATGGCAGGCCCCGCTGCTTCGCCTCTTCCCACACCGCCGCGTTGGCGGCGCGCACGGCGTCCTCCAGGGCTGCGCCCGCGGCCAGGGCCCGGTGCAGCGTCTGCAGCGCGAGCCGGCTGGCCACGTCGCCTGCGGCGAGGCCGCCCATGCCGTCGGCAACCGCGACCAGGTCGCCGCCGTCGGGCAGGGTCGCTATGAGCACTGCGTCCTCGTTCAGCGGCCGGCGCCCGCACGCCGTCACAGCCGCGCTGCGAGGCCCCGGTGCCGCCGACACGTCAGCGCTCCCTGAACCTGAAACTGACTGCGCCCATCTCAACGATATCGCCGTCCTTCAGCCGGATTGAGGAACCGCCGATGAGCGGCATGGGCGTGCCGTTCACGACGACGGGATTCGTATGCGACCGGTTCTCGATCTGCCACCCGGTCCCCGCGAACCGCATGGCCGCATGGGTCCGGCTCACCGTCGGCGACTCCAGGCGAACATGCGCGTGAGGCTCGCCTTCGCCCCTGCCGAACGTGATGACCGGTTCCCGGCCCGGCAGCCGGATGAAGCGGATCTCCTCCGCCCGGTCCGTACCCGACAGGACCTCCAGCCGGCCCGGCAGCACCTGCAACGTGCCCTCCGGCGGCGGATGGTATGTGACAGGGCCCGCCTGTGCCTGTTCCGGATCGGCGTCCATGAGCGCCGCGACCGCGGCCGCGCGCTTGGAGGGAGTGCCGGGCTTTGGAGCCGCTCCGGCTGGTTTCGGTGTCCGTGCCGGTCGCGCCGCCCCTGCCGGTCGGTGGGGCCGACCGGGTGCGACGGGTTTGGCCTTACGGGGCGCCCTGGCCGGTGCATCTGTCGCCGTGTCCTCTGCGGCGGCGGCGTCTGTCGGAGGCACGGCTGGCTCTGGTGGCAGTGACGCACGGGTCGGCGGCACGTACGACGGGGGCGCGTCCACGAGTTCGCTGCGGATGGCGAGGCCGTGCGGCACGAACAGGGGGATGTAGCGCGCGTCGTCGCGTGAGCCGCGACGGATGTGGCGGCGCACGCCCAGGACGACGGCGGCGCCCAGCCCCGCCAGGCCGGCCACGACCAGCACCAGCTTCACGCCCGAACTGCCACCGTCCCCGTCACCGGACGGGACGGTTGGCCACGCCGGCGTGGCGGGTGCCTGCACCGCTGCCGATCCCACCGCTGCCGTATCGGCGACGGTAGCAGAGTCGGCCGGCTGGCCGGCTAACAGGAGCGTGGCGATGACGAGGAGTCCAGCCATTCAGTTTCCGGGCCGATGTTTCGCAAGGGTGCGGCGCGATCGTGTCGCGGCCGCGCTGCGTCGCAGCAGCCGGAGGGCACAGACTCCCTTACAATAACGCCTTCCACTGAACGAAGGGAAGCCCGACGTCATACTCTGATTCACGAAGCCGGCCACCTGCGGCGCCAGCGTCAGGCCGGCCGCTGCGCAGTCAGCGGCAGGTCCTCCTCGCCGCCGTGCGGATGCTCCATCAGCGCCGGTGCGGCCCGCCGCCGGATTCTCACCCGCTTCGGCATGGCCTGCGCCGTTTTCCACTGAACCGCCGCCAGCACACCCAGCAGCCCCAGCGCGATCGTGTACTTCAGGAATGACACGACGAGGCCCAGGTCATAGTTGCCCTGGACACCCTCGGTGGCCACCATGCGCCGCATCTGCAGTGCGTCCAGCGCGAACACGCCCAGCCCCATGACCAGCATCACGGCCACGCCGCCGCACACCAGCGACAGGGCTCGCAGCACCCGTCGCTGCTTCAGCCATACCGCCAGGGCAAAGGCCAGTCCGAGACCGAGGATGGGGGTGACCAGCACGCGGCTCACCAGCCCGGCCACCACCACGCGCCAGCCGACGTCGCCCAGCCGGATGGGCCAGACGGCCTGAAGGACATCCAGCGCCGGGTACAGCACCAGGATGCCCGCAATGATCCAGGCCGGAACGGCCGCTTTTCTGAGTTGATCCATGGTCCTGCGGCAAGTCAGTGTAAACGGAAGCCGCCCGCGGACCGATCGGCCCGCGGGCGGTGGTTCACCCGTCATGCGTCAGACGGAGATCCCCTCCTGCCGCCGCCGGCGGGCCAGGAAGCCAATGCCCAGCAGGCCCGTGGCGAACAGCGCCCACGCACCCGGCTCCGGCACCGACGCTGCACCGTTCACCACCGTGATACGATCGAACTCCCGGGCGTCCACGCCGTTGGCGAAGACCTCGAAGTCGTACACGCCTACTTCATTCGCCGTGATCCGCAGCTGGAAGTCCCGGCTCTCGCCGCCCGCCACGTTGTTGCAGCCCAGGGCGTCCGTGCACACGAACTCCAGCGTCAGGCCGCTTCCCATGAACGTGCTGCCGAACGTGAGGTTCAGTGTTGACGTGGCCGTGGAGATGGCCGCGTTCACCGTGCTCACGAACTGCGCCGGGGTCAGCGAGGAGAAATTGTTCGTCAGGGTGCCGCCCGTGGCGTCCACGATGGCCTGTGCCTGGCCGCCCGTGTTGATGCCGCCAGCCGCCGACGTGCTGTTGAAGGCGATAACCGTCGCGCCCGCCGCCTGCAGCGCCGCGATGGCCTGCGCCTGCGTCGTCGTCGCCGTGTGGGACGACGCGTCGCCGAACCAGATCACCAGCCGCTGCGAGCCCGTACGCCACGACGTCGTGTTCGCCGCCTGCTGAAGCGCGTAGAAGTTCGCCTCCGGGAAGTCGCCGCCGCCGCTGGCGAACCACGCGTCGATGCCCGCCTGCGCCGCCGCCGCGCTGGCCTGCATGTCCACCTGGCGCTGGTACGCAGTAGCCGGCGGAACTCCCTCCACTGGATCGCCCAGATAGCGGCCCACGCCAAAGTTGTAGTCGGCGCCTGCGGGGACATTGCCGAGAATTGCCTCGGCGCCACTCTTGGCATTGTTCACAATGCCGCCCATGCTTCCCGTGTTGTCCGCCAGGAAGAACAGGTCCACAAGGCTCGCGCCGGACGCGCCCAGCGTGATGGTCTTGTTGATGACCAGCGTCTGCCCGACGTTCATCGTCGCGGTTACACTGGCCGGTGAAATGGATTGGGCGTTCGCAGCGGGCGCCAGCGTCAGGGCTAACAACCCTGCCGCCGCCGTACCCAGGATGGGACGCATAATGCCTCTCCTGATCGGGTGAACTCCGGGGGATTTCACCCTCCAGTCCAAGCAACATGCCGACCAGTTCGCTGATCGCTGTAAGTCCTTGCGCGGCAACGGTGTTAACTATGGTGTGACAGTGGCGCGGGCGCCCGGGGTGACGCATGCCAGCCACAGATAGCACGGCAATCCAACAACAGTCCCGGATCGCTCTTCATCAGCTGGTCGGGTCAGCCGAGGGCTGGCGCAGCTCCGTGGTCCGTCGCACTGCGGCTTCGACCTGCTGGTCGCCTACGCCCCAGCGGTACTGTTCACGCAGGACGTGGGACATGGCACCCAGTGGCGTCACTTCCCGGCGCTCGCCGGAGAGCATGCCCGCCAGGAGGGCGGTAACGCGCTCGTCGATGGCGGCGGGGTCGCCGTCGGTGGCGAGTCCCAGCTGGCGCACGGTCTCCGCCAGGTTGGCGTGGGCGGCGTCCACGAGGCCCTGCCGGACCTCCGGGCGGACGGTGTAGCCCCGCCGCGTGGCGTCGTTGAGGAGCAGTTCCCGGTGGGCCATGCCGCGCAGGAATCGCAGGGGCACCTCGTCGTCCCGGGAGGAGGCGATCTGTTGGCGCAGCTCCGGCGCCATGCGCTGGATCTCCCGGAGGGCCTCGGCCCGGGTGACGCCGCCGCCGCGGTAGCTGTAGAGGTTGCGGTTGGCATCCCGGTTACTGAGGGCGAGGCGTGGGTTCTGCGCCATGTCTCGCACCGTTGCAGCTGCTCCATCCGCTGGTGACGGCGTGAAGGATGCTTCCATCCCGGCGATGTAGGTGGATTCGGCCCGCATGGCCAGTTGCGTGAAGACGCGGCTGCGGAAGACGGCCAGGTCCGGCGTCTGCCGGCTGTCCGCGCGGATGAGGTGGACGCCCCACGGCGACTCCACGGGCTGGCTTACCTGGCCGTTCTGGAGGGCGAGGGCCGCCTCCTCGATGGCGGGGAGGTACTGGCCCATGCCGAGTATGCCCAGGTCACCGCCCTGGGCGGCGCTCCCCGGGTCCTGGCTGTGCTCCCGGGCCACCGCGGCGAAGTCCTCGCCGCCTTCCGTGACACGCTGGCGCAGGGCTGCCGCCTCCGCCCGGACCCGGTCCCGCTCCGCGTCGTCGGCGGGCCACGCCAGCAGGATGTGCCGCGCCCGGACCAGCGAGCCCGGGGCTTCGGTTTCGTGGCGACGTCGCAGCTCCGCCGTTGTCGGCGTGTCCACGACGATGACCGTGTCCCGCAGCATCTGGAGCACCCGGTCCGCCACCAGCTCGTCCACCAGTGGCGACACGTCAATGTGCTGCATGGCCGGGTCCCGGGCGGCCGCCGATGCCAGCAGCGTGTAGTCGATCCACAGGTCCGCAAGCGCCCGCACCACCGCCGGGTCCGCCGGCAGCTCGGTAGGCGCCAGGAGTTGTGCCGCCTGCTCGATGGTCCACGTCCGGTTCGCGGCCGTGGCCACCGCGTTCGGATCCTGCCGGCTGTTGGCGCAGCCCGCAGCCACCAGAGCCGGCACGAGCACCAGGATGAGGGTCGTCGCACACGTTGCCATGGACCGGGTGAGGGTCAGGCCGGGGAGGGGAACGGCCCCGCGCTCGCTGCCGGAGACGTGCTGCATGGTCATGGGTCCATGGGGGTTGGGGCTGCCGGGCCGGCGGCGGCGGGTCCGCCTGCGGCCTGCATCTTCAGAGTCTGGTGTCACGATGCTTCGATTGCAACGAGCAGGCGGTCCGCCTGCGTGCCTGTCGGGCATGGCTGCCGCGCCTCACGGCATCATCCGGGCCGGTCTCCCCGCCGCCACCCGCCTCGGCTGTCGCAACGGCATCATGGACCGCCCAGGCGCGTCACATCTGCACTATGGCTGTCCCGTGTCCGTGCACAATTGCGCAATTGCACAATTGCACAATTGTGCATGGTTGACCCGCAGGTATCAGCCGGAGCGCTCGCGCGGCGCCCGTGCCGGGATCGTGGCGCGGGCCCCACAGTCTCGCCTTCCCGTTCCTCCCGACCGTTGCGTCGGCGCCACAGCTTTGTGGCGCATCGGTCCCGATGGGGCGGCGGTCGCGTCGGGTCATGCCCCATAACTCCACGCCCCGCAACGGATTGTGCCACGTCGCGTCGAGACCGGCGGTACGGCGTACGAAGGTTGCACGACGGCGCCTCCGCGCGGCTGTCCGCGGCGGCGCGGCCACAACGTGTCATTAGGGGCGTACATCGGAGTCTGAGATGAAGCAGGTCCTTCAGGTCCTCGGGACCGGGGAAATCAAGGTCGTGGACGTGCCGGCGCCGGTGCTCCGGCCGGGTGGCGTGCTGGTGCGGAACCGGGCGTCGGTCATCAGCGTGGGCACGGACCGGACGCAGATAGATTTCGGGCGCAAGTCGCTGGTGGCCAAGGCGAAGGAGCGGCCGGAGCAGGTGAAGCAGGTGCTTCAGTCCATGGCCCGGGACGGTGTGGCCGCCACGCGCGCCCGCGTGCGCCGGAAGCTGGATTCGCACGTGGCGCTGGGCTACAGCTGTGCCGGTGTCGTCGAGGCGGTGGGCGAGGGCGTGGACGACATCGAGGTGGGCATGCGCGTGGCTTGTGCCGGCGCCGGTTATGCCAGTCACGCCGAGCGCGTGTGGGTGCCGAAGAACCTGGTGGTCCCCGTCCCCGACGATGTCGCCTTCGACCACGCGGCCTTCGCCACCATGGGCGCCATCGCGCTCCACGGCATCCGCCAGGCGGAGCCGGCGCTGGGCGATGTCGTGGCCGTCGTCGGCCTCGGCCTGCTGGGCCAGCTCACGGTGCAGATGCTGGTGGCGGCGGGCGTCCGCGTCGTAGCCATCGACCTGGACCCGCAGCGGGTGGCCCTGGCCCGGGAGTCCGGCGCCGTCGGCCTGCTCCGCTCGGAGGCGGTGGAAGCGGGCGTCGCTGCAGCCACCGGCGGCCTGGGCGTGGACGCGACGCTCATCTGCGCCGCGACATCGTCCGAGGACCCCATCCGCCTGTCCGGCCGCATCACCCGGGACCGCGGCCGGGTTGTCCTGGTGGGGGCCGTGCCCATGAACGTGCCGCGCTCGCCGTTCTACGAGAAGGAGATTGACCTGCGCTTCTCCCGCTCGTACGGCCCCGGCCGCTACGACCGCAGCTACGAGGAGCAGGGCAACGACTACCCCATCGGCTATGTCCGCTGGACGGAGCGCCGCAACCTGGCCGAGTTCCTCCGCCTGGTGGCCGCCGGCAGCGTGCGGCTGGACCCGCTCATCACCCACGCCTCCGGCTACGAGGACGCCGCGGCCGCCTACGCCACGCTCCGCAACAGCGACGGCCCCGCGCCGCTGGGCGTGGTGCTGCGCTATCCGGAGCAGATGCCGCCGTCGTCTGACCGCATCCCGCTGCACGGCGCTGTCGCAGATGGTGCTGCGGCCGGTGCCGGTGCCACCAATGCCGGGTCCGTCCGCGCGTCCGCGGCCATCCGCGAGCCCGTCGCCGGATCACCGCGTCCCGACCCGGGCATCGGCTTCGTCGGTGCCGGCAGCTTTGCCGCCGACACGCTGCTGCCGGCCCTGAAGCAGCTGGGCGGGCGCCTGGTCGGCGTTGCCACCGCCCGGGGCGTCACGGCCCTGGACGCCGGCAGCCATTTCGGCTTCCGCTACCTGGCCGCGGACGCGGAGACACTCGCCAGCGACAACGATGTGGACGCGCTCTTCATCGCCACCCGCCACGACGAGCATGCCCGCCTCGCCGCCCTCGCCCTCCACGCCGGCAAGGCCGTGTTCGTGGAGAAGCCGCTGGCGCTGGACGAGCCCTCGCTGGACGAGGTCATCGCCGTCGCGCAGCACGCCCCGCCCCTCATGGTCGGCTTCAACCGCCGGTTCGCGCCGGCCACGCTCTTCGTCCGCGAACGCCTCGCGCGCCTGCCCGGTGCCCGCGTCGTGAGCATCCGCGTCAATGCCGGTGCCCTGCCCGCCGACTCGTGGGCCCACGATCCCGCCATCGGCGGCGGCCGGCTGGTGGGCGAGGGCTGCCACTTCATTGACCTGGCCATGCACCTGGTGGGCGGCGCGCGGGTCACGGACGTGCACGCTGTTGCGCTGGGCGGGCCGGACACGGCGGCGCGCCTCAAGGACAACGTCAACGTCACGCTCCGCTTCGACGACGGCTCCCTGGCCACCATCCTCTACACGTCGAAGGGCAGTGCATCAGCGGGCAAGGAACGCGTCGAGGTGCACGCCGCCGGCGCCACCGCCATCATAGACGATTTCCGCACCGCCGAGTTCCACGCCGCCGGTTCCGGCAGCGGCAGCCAGCGCGTCGAACGCTGGAAGGCGAAGGGCGGGAAGCAGGACAAGGGACACGTCGAGCAGCTCCGTCGCTTCCTCGCCGCCGTCCGTGACGGCACGACGTCGCCCATCCCGTTGCAGGAACTCGTCGACAGCTCACGCGTAACGCTCCGCGCGGCCGCATCCCTGCGCGCGGGGACGACCATGAATACATCCGCATCAACCAGCGAACGCCGCCTGGAGGCGGTGGAGGCAACATCATGAGCACCACCGAGAGCACGCTCCACGACCAGCTCACCGACCGCACCGCCGTGGTTGGCGTCATCGGCCTCGGCTACGTCGGCCTGCCCCTCTGCACCGAGCTGGCCCGTGCCGGCTACCGCGTCATCGGCTTCGATGTGAGCGACGACGTCGTTGCCACCATCAACCGGGGCGAGAGCCACATCGGTGACGTGGACTCCGTCATTCTCGGCGCGTTCGTCGGCGAGGGCCTCATCCGGGCGACGACGGACATGTCCCGCATCGCCGAGTGCGATGCCATCTCCATCTGCGTGCCGACGCCGCTGTCCAAGGTCAAGGACCCGGACCTCTCGTACGTGCTGTCCGCCGCGCAGGCCATCCGCCCGTCACTGCGCAAGGGCCAGCTCATCGTGCTGGAGAGCACCACGTACCCCGGCACGACCCGGGAAGTCGTGCTGCCCATCCTCGAGGAGACGGGGCTGAAGGCCGGCGAGGACTTCCACCTGTGCTTCAGCCCGGAACGGGTGGACCCCGGCAACCGGGTCTGGCAGACGAAGAACACGCCCAAGGTCATTGGCGGCGTCACGCCGGCGTGCGCGCAGGCGGGCGTGGCGCTGTACGGCCGCGTGTTCGACACGCTCGTGCCCGTGGAGAGCGCCGAGGCCGCCGAGCTGGTGAAGGTCTACGAGAACACGTTCCGCATGATCAACATCGCGCTGGTCAACGAGCTGGCGCAGGTCTGCGAGCGGCTGGACGTGGACGTCTGGGGCGTCGTCGAGGCCGCCGGCACCAAGCCGTTCGGCTTCATGAAGTTCACGCCCGGGCCGGGGCTCGGCGGCCACTGCATCCCGCTGGACCCGCACTACCTGTCGTGGAAGATGAAGACGCTGCAGTTCCGCACGCGCATGATCGAGCTGGCCAGTGAGATCAATGCGGAGATGCCCGCGTTCGTCGTGCGCAAGGTCAGCGACGCACTGAACAGCGAGCGCAAGGCCGTGAACGGCAGCCGCGTCCTGATCGTCGGTGTCGCGTACAAGAAGGACATTGACGACATGCGCGAGTCGCCCGCGTTCGACATCATCCGCCTGCTCCAGGCGCAGGGCGCCGACATCATGTATCATGACCCGCACTGCCCGGCCATCCACGATGACGGCCACACGCCCGTCAGCGGGCTGCCCATGTTCAGCCAGCCGCTGACGCCGGAGACGCTGGCCGCCGCGGACTGCGTCGTCATCGTCACCGACCACTCGAGTGTCGACTACGACCAGATCGCCGCCAACGCGCCGCTGGTGGTGGACACACGCGGTGTCATGCGCGGGCAGAACGGCGGCCGCATCATCGGCCTGTCGGGCCGGGCGCCGGCAGCGGTCGTTCACGCGTAATCACGAGCACGGGGCGAGCACCATGGAACGCCAGCGTCGCCAGGATATCGCCGCCGCCGTCGGCGCAGTCGTCGTCGGGATCGTGCTGTTCTTCACGGGGTGGCTGCAGCACCCCGAGATGCCTGACGGGCCGTACCACGTGGAGGGCGTCGCCGCAAAGGAAGGGATGGCGAAGTACGGCGGGCGCATCGTCGTCGCCGCCGCAGGCAACTCGGTGCTCCGGCCCGGGCCGGTGGCCACGTCAATGGCCGCTTCCACCGTGGTCCAGCGTGGCGGGCTCATCGTGATTGCCGCCATCGCCGGGGAGCCCACGGACAGCATGGCGCAGCTCCTGGGCTTCTACGCGCCCGATGGCTCCGAGGCCGCCCTCATCGCCGTACAGGGCACGGACGTCCTCTACCGGCAGCGCACTCGCGCGTCACGGTTCCACCTCCACGACGCCGCCATACGCCTGCCCGACGGGCTGGTCGATGTCGCCCCAGGCGACACGCTGAAGATCGTGACCATCGCCCGCCGGGACGGCCGCTGCATCCAGGTCCAGGACGGCGAGAGCACCTGCCAGCTCGGTCTCACCGCCGGCAGCGGCTGGAGACTCCTCGCCGGAGACGACGTCGCTACAGGCCACACGCCGGCAGTCCTCAACTTCGCCTGGCTGGCACTGCTGCTCCTGCCCGTGGGCTGGCTGGCCCGGCCGCGCATTGCCGCCGCCATCCTCGTGGCCGCCGTCTGGTACATGGTCATCCGCCTGCCAGTGGACACCGTGCTCATGCCCGCGCCCGCCACCGACGTCATCGGCGCTGCCCTGGGCATCGTCGCCGGCGGGCTGGTCCGCTGGCGCGTCGTCCGCCACCGTCAGCCGGAATCGCCACCTGCCGTCCACGCGAGCGGATGATGCGCGGGCTCGGCACGTGACGAGCCGGGGCGGGCCGGCAGGCCGTGCGCGCATCGCGGCGGCCGGTGCGCTGGCCTTCGTCACCGTCATCATCCTCGTCCTCACGCTGACGCCCACGGGATCCGCAGGCGGCGTGGAGTCGTTCAGCTTCACGCTGCGCGCCCGGGGCTTCCGCGGCCTCGCCGATTCTCTCGCGAACATCCTGCTGTTCGCGCCGTTCGGCGCCGCCGTCGCCATACTCCGACCCGGCTGGCTCCGGCCCATCCTCGCCGGCGCCGCAATGTCCCTGGCCATCGAGCTGGCCCAGCTCTTCGTGCCCGGACGCTATACCAGCCCCTGGGACGTCATCTTCAACACCGCCGGCGCCGCGGTGGGCGTGACTATCGTGCGTTACGCGGCGTTGTGGCTCCGACCTTCGCCGGCTGTCGCCGCCGCCCTCGCCGCTGCCGCCACCCTCACCGGGCTCACCGTGCTGCTGGCCGGACCCATGCTCTTCGCCCCCGCAACCCTGCCCGGCACCCTCGTCGGCCAGTGGACCCACGTGTACGAAGACGCCCCCCGTTACGACGGCCGTATCCTCGAGGCCCGCGTCGGTGACATCCCCGTATACGCCTGGCCCGTTCAGCAGTCCCGCCAGCTCAGGGCGGCCATGTTCCGGGATACCGTGGTGCTGAAGGTGGTGGCGGGACCACCGCCCGACGGTGCCGCGCCCCTGTTCGGCATCGCCGCGCCCGATGAGCAGGGGCTCTTCAACCTGGCCGTCAGCAGCGATGACGTCATCCTCGGCTACCGCATGCACGCCCGCCGCGTCGGCCTCGACCAGCCTGACGTCCGTGCCCGCGGCATCCTGGCCGGCATAGCGCCGGGGGACACCTTCGCCCTCAGGACGTGGCGACACGGGGCAGGGAACTGCATCGAGCTACGGCCCGCTGCTGGTGGCGGCGCCGCCACCAGCGCATCCGCCGCCGCCAGCGGCGCATCCGGCACATCCGGCACATCCGGCGCATCCGGCCCATCCGGCGCTGCTCCCGGCCGTGCCGACGGTCCGCACACGCGGACATTCTGCCACGCCGGTTTCACCGCCGCGGACACCTGGGCGCTGCTGCTCTATCCCGTGCGACGACCCCTGGATACGCTGTTGCCCGTCCTCTGGG
>DATHVP010000105.1:0-18162 GCA_035461245.1 Longimicrobiales bacterium
CGCGGAACTCACGGAACAGCTCGGCACACAGGGCCGGCGCGAAGTCCGCAATGGCAAGGATGCCACCAGCGGCACCGAGCTCGAGGGCGGTGTAGAGGAGCGTGCCGTTGCCCACGAAGATGCGGCATGACGCGTCGCACGCCGTCGTGAAGTCGGCGAATCGCTTGATGTCGCCGGACGAGTCCTTCAGCCCGGCGACGTTCGGATGCCGCATGAGCTCCGCAACGAACCCCGCCTCCAGGGTCACCTTCGTGTACTTCGGGATGTGGTAGAGCAGGACGGGCACCGGCGACTCGTCGGCGACGGCCCGGAAGTGGTCCAGCATGGCGGCCACGGGCAGGTACGGGCCGAAGTATGCCGGCGGGTGCACCAGCATGACGTCCGCCCCTTCCGCCGCCATCTGCCTGGTCATCCGGACCGTGGCCCGGGTCGACTCGCCGCTGGCGCCTGCAATCAGCGGCAGGCCCGGTGGCACCACCTCCCGGCTCATGGCCGTCAGGCGCACCTTCTCGTCCTCATCCAGCAACGCCCCTTCCCCGGTGGAGCCGAACAGCACGATGCCATCGATGGGCTGATCCACCCAGCGGCGCAGGTTCTCACGCAGGGCGATGGGCGCAATGTCGCCGGTGACGGCGTCGAAATTCGTGGTGACCGGCGGGAAGATGCCCTGCAGCCGGTCGCGGATGTCGGCGGCCATCAGGCCAGCGTCCGTACTTTGAGTTCGAAGTCGGCCGGGTTACTGGCGGCCGCCTTGGCGACCTCGAACGAGACCAGGTCCTCGGCCACCAGCTGCATGAGATGCTGGTCGAACGTCTGCGAGCCGTACTGTTCCCTGCCGGCCGCCATGAAGTCCGGGATCTCAGCCACCTTGTCCTTGTCCAGGATGGCGTCCCGTATGGTCGAGGTCACCACCATGACTTCCGCTGCGACGACCCGACCGCTCCCCTCCTTGCGAGGTAGCAGCCGCTGGCTGATCACTGCCACCAGGTTCTCGGACAGCCGGACGCGCACCATCTCCTGCTCGTGCGGCGGGAACACCGCAATGATCCGGGAGATGGTCTGCACCGCGTTAGTCGTGTGCAGCGTGGAGAACACCAGGTGGCCGGTCTCCGCCGCCTTCATCGCCGTGTCGATGGTTGACGTGTCACGCATCTCGCCGATGAGAATGACGTCGGGGTCCTCCCGGAGCGCTGCACGCAGGCCAGTCTCGAACGTTTCCGTGTCGCCGCCCACCTCCCGCTGCGTGATGGAGCTGTGCACGTCGCGGTGCAGGAACTCGATGGGGTTCTCCAGCGTCAGGATATGCTTCTTGCGCGTCTGGTTGATGTGGCCGACCAGCGCGGCCAGCGTGCTGCTCTTGCCGGATCCCGTCACGCCTGTCACGAGCACGAGACCGCGCTCCGAGTTCCCTATCTGCGCCATGACCGGCGGCAGGCGCAGCGCCTCGAAGCTCGGCACGTCAATGGGGATCACCCGCAGCACGGCCATGAGCGTGCCTCGCTGCCGCAGGATGTTCACCCTGAACCGGCCGACACCCGGCGCACTCCACGAGCAGTCATAGTCGTGGATGAGGTGCAGGTGCTCCCGATCCCTTTCGTTCGTGATGAGCTGTCCGCAGATCTGCGTCACCTGCTCAGGCGACAGCCGCTGCTGGGTCAGCGGCACCAGTTCGCCGGTGATGCGGGCGAGAATGGGCGAGCCCGCCTTGATGTGGATGTCCGATGCGCCGCGCTGAATGGCGGCCTTGAAGATCTCGATCATGCGAACCGCATCTGGGGATGATTCCCGCGAGGGGTCGCGGGCGACGCGGGCAAGATAACAGCCGTGCGTTGGAGCCGCTATCGTCGCCGGTCGCGCCAGGTCAGCGACCGCCCAGCGTGACCTTGAGGATACCAGGGCGCATGGCGAGTTCGCGCATGGCAACCTCGATATGATGGCGGTGCCCCCGGGCGCTGAGCGACACGATCAGCAGATCGTCCTGCCGCTCGATCTCCTGCACCCGCACACTGTAGCCGGCGTCGGCGAGATATTTCTCGACGCCGTCTACCATCTCCTGATTCTGCTCCATGGTGACGCGCAGGATGCGCTCCTGGTAATGATAGGGCAGGAGCAGGTCCTCGAATCGGCCCAGCACCATGAGCGCGGCCAGGACCAGTGTGGTGCCGACGATGGCCTGCAGGTACGCGCCTGCACCCACCGCCATGCCCAGCGCGGCCACGACCCACAGCGTGGCGGCGGTGGTCAGGCCGACCACGCTGCCACGCGCCTGGATAATGGTGCCCGCGCCCAGAAATCCGATGCCGCTGACGATCTGTGCCGCCAGCCGGCCTGGATCGCTGCGGAACCCGCCGGGCAGGGTGATATCCGACGCCACCACGATGGACAGTTCGGTGACGAGGGCGGCACCGACACAGATGAGCAGGTTCGTGCGGAAGCCCGCCGGCTTGCCGCTGGCTTCCCGCTCCAGGCCGACCAGCCCGCCAAGCGCCGCAGCCAGCACGAGACGGAACACCGACTCCACCGGCCCGCCGGCCAGGCCTCGGATCAGTTCGGACAGCCAGTCCATGCCTGCCTCAGTCGTTCAGGCGACGCAGTTCCTTCAGCAGTCCGGTCTTGTCCTTCGTCTTCTCGTCCACGTCCTTGATCTTCCGCGCCGGCTGGCCTGCCACGACAGACATGGGTGGGACGTCACCCGTGACGACGGCGCCGGCGGCCACCACGCTGCCCCGACCAATCCGACAACCCTCAAGGACGACAGCGTTGGCGCCGACGAGTACTTCGTCCTCGATCACGACGGGGTCGGCGCTCGGTGGCTCGAGTACGCCCGCCAGCACGGCGCCCGCTCCGATGTGGCAGTCCTTCCCCACAATGGCCCGGGCGCCCACCACGGCATTCATGTCTATCATCGTCCCATCGCCGACAACCGCGCCGATGTTGATGACGGCGCCCATCATGACGATGACGTGCTCGCCGATCTCGACCTTGTCCCGGATGAACGAGCCGGGCTCGATGCGGGCGTTCACCCCCTTCAGGTCCAGCAGCGGGAT
This sequence comes from Longimicrobiales bacterium, assembly GCA_035461245.1. Taxonomy (GTDB): domain Bacteria; phylum Gemmatimonadota; class Gemmatimonadetes; order Longimicrobiales; family RSA9; genus SH-MAG3. The sequence continues at coordinate 3,048 of DATHVP010000105.1, forward strand.
GGCCGAATTGCGCCGGTCGTTGTCCAGGTGGTAGTAGCGCACGCGCTCGCCCGCGGCGTCGAGCATGGCACGCACGGCGTCCCACTCGCCAATGAGCACGGTGCTGCCCGCTCCCGTGGGAAACACCATCACCTCGTCGGCGGCAGCTTCGTCCAGTGGGCCATCGTGGCGCACGTGTACGGTCACAGGCGTGCGCTTGCGCGCGTTGGCGATGAGATCGCGGATCTCCTGGTAATCCATGGCTCAGCTTTCTATTCCGAGTACGTCCTTCATTTCATAGCGCCCTGCCGGCCGGCCGCCCAGCCAGCCCGCAGCCAGCAGCGCGCCCTCAGCGAACAGCGCACGATCCAGCGCGACGTGGTTCAGTTCGATGCGCTCACGCTCACCCAGGAACATGACCTGGTGCTCTCCAATGACACCACCGCCCCGGACGGCATGAAAGCCGATCTCGTCCCGCCCCCGTTCGCCTGTCATGCCGCTGCGCCCGTCCCGCCGCACGGCCTGCAGCGCCACACCCCGCCCCCGTGCGGCCGCCTCGCCCAGCGCAAGCGCAGTTCCGCTCGGCGCATCCACCTTCCGCCTGTGGTGCGACTCCACGATCTCGATGTCGTACCGCCCGGCGGGCAATGTGGCCGCCACACGCTCCGTCAGCACCGCGAGCAGGTTCACGCCTATGCTGAAGTTGGCAGCCGCCAGCACGGCGGCGTGCCGTGCGAGGTCGTCCAGCAGGACATTGGTGGCGTCATCGAGGCCGGTGCTGCCCACAACCAGTGCCCTGTCGCGCAGCGCACCCGCGCAGTGCTCCAGGAGTTGGCGGGTGCCTTCCGCACCCGTGAAGTCGATGACGACGTCGGCTCCCGCAATCATGTCCGCAGCCGTCTGCGGCGTTGCCAGCGGCACGACCGAGGCGCCTCCCGCGCCGGCCGCGTCGTTGGCGGCAGGGCCGGTCGTCGCCGTAGCGCCAGCGGTGATCGCCCGGCCGATGCCCCCGACGAGCGTGAGCCCATGAGCGCTGGCGGCGCCCCCCTCCAGCAGTCGCACCAGCGTCTGGCCCATCCGTCCGCGGATACCGGCGATGACGACCCGCGTCACCTGGCCGCCTTCATCCCTGGTGTGATACCGAGTGATTCAAGCTCGGCGATGAGCCGGTCCCTGAGCGCCGGCTCGATGGCACACAGCGGCGGCCGCAGGTCGCCCACATCGAAGCCCAGCCACGCCACGGCCGTCTTCACCGGGATGGGGTTCGCATCCGCGAAGAGTGTGTGGACCAGCGGCAGGCAGGCCAGCTGAAGGCCGGTGGCCTCCTCGATGCTGCCCTCGAGGAAGGCGTGCACCATCCTGCTCGTCTGGCGCGGCGCGACATTGCCGAGCACGGTGATGACGCCCCGCCCGCCCAGCGAGAGAACGGGCAGGATCTGGTCATCGTTGCCGCTCCAGATGGCGAAGCGGCCGGCTGCCAGCCGGGCCAGCTCGGCGATCTGCGAGATATCGCCACACGCCTCCTTCACGCCGATGACGCGGCCGTCCGCCTCTGCCAGCGCCGCAATTGTCTCCGGCAGGATATTCACTGCCGCGCGCCCGGGCACATTGTAGATGATGGCAGGCATGTCCGCGGCATCCATGACGGCGCGGAAGTGGGCGATGAGCCCCCGTTGTGGCGGCTTGTTGTACGGCGGCGCGCTCAACAGGACGGCATCGGCGCCGGCCTGCCGGGCCTGGGCTGCCAGTGCCCGGACCTGGCGAGTGTCCGTGCCGCCGCACCCGACGATGACGGGCAGGCGCCCCGCATTGGCCTGCACCACCACCTCCGTCGCCCGGCGCTGCTCCTCCGGCGTCATGGTGGCCGCCTCCCCGGTAGAGCCGCACACTACCAGGGCGTCCGTGCCGTTGTCATGGTGAAAGCGCACCAGGGACTCCAGCACGCCCTCATTCACGCCGGACTGGTCGAACGGCGTTACCAGGGCCACGCCGGACCCGTCGAACCTCGGATCTGCCATCACATGTTGCCCAGGTCGTGAAGATCGCCACGGGTGACGTCAGTGGCGGGATCAGTCGTCAGCGTATCCCGCTCCGTCGATTCCCGGAAATCCGTATCCGCCTCATCGTCAGGGCTATCGGCATAGAACGAGCGGAATACCTCCCCGCCGCATTTTTCGCAGCTGAGATCGGCCGGCGGCTCCTCGCCCTCGAACGTGTACTCCTTGCCGCATTTCAGACAGACCTGCACCAGGACTGCCTCCCCTTCCCGCTCCCGCTCTGCCATTCCGCCCTCCATGCTGCCGTGCCTGAGCATCCCCAACGCGCGCGCCACGAGCGCGCCCACACGGGGCAGCGCAATTATTCTGCCGGCCCGATCTGTGGCGGCGCGGAGGTATCGCCTAAATTAGCCACCAGCCCTGCCGGGGCAACGTCCTGACACCACGCCTCGGGAGGGCGCTTGGAACCGGAGAAACTGCTGGAAACCGCGCTGGCTGCGGCCCACGATGCCGCCGCAGTGCATGTCAAGCATCTGGGCACTGTGGCCGCCGACGACTGGACCGAGAAGGGCGCCGCCGACTTCGTGACTCATGTGGATCAGGCGGCGGAACGCTGCATCGTGGACCGTATCCGGCATGATTTTCCGCATCACTCCATCGTGGCAGAAGAGGCCGCCACTGCCGCCGGCGCAGTTGCACCTGATGACATTCGCAGCCTGGAATGGGCATGGATAGTTGATCCGCTGGACGGGACCACAAACTACCTGCACGGGTATCCCATGTATGCGGTTTCCATTGCCGTGGCGCACCGCGGCGAACCGGTGGCGGGCGTGGTCCTGAACAGCGCCTCCGGCGAGTCCTGGACGGCGACGCGGGGCGGCGGCGCGTTCCGGAACGGGCAACCCATCCGCGTGTCAGGCATCGCGCGCATGTCCCGGGCTCTCATCGGCACCGGCTTCCCGTTCAAGGCCCTCCACCTCCTGCCGCAGTACACTGATCAGTTGCAGGCGGCCCTGCGGCGCAGTTCGGGGGTAAGACGGGCGGGTTCGGCAGCCCTGGATCTCTGCCATGTGGCGACGGGCTGGTTCGACGGATTCTGGGAACTGACGCTGGCGCCATGGGACGTGGCTGCCGGTGCCCTGGTGGTGCGGGAGGCCGGTGGCGTGGTTACCCGGATGGATGGCGATAGAGACGTGCTCGGGCACGGTTCCATCCTGGCGGGCAACCCGGCCATACACGAGGCGATGGCTGAACTCCTCCGGGAGGTGGACGCAGCGGGCCTGAACCGCCAGCTTTGAAGTGGATCCCATCAGCAGAACGAGGCGACGCAGCGAATGACGGAACGTACGCGAAAGCGCTTGGGGCGCGGCCGGCAGTGGCTGGCCGCTCATCCCGGAGTGGTAACGGCCATCGTGGCAGGTGTAGTCGGCGTGGTGGCCCTGATGGCGGGACTGGGTGTTGGCGCGTGGCAGGCGGTCTGCCGGGACTGCCCGTCCGTGGCACAGATCTACGTCTGGGAACCGAAGCAGAGCACTCGCATCCTGGACCGTGACGGCCAGCTGCTTGCCGAGCTGTTTGAGGAGCGGCGCACACCCATCGACATCTCGACCCTGCCCCCCCACGTGCCCCAGGCCTTCGTCGCCATCGAGGACAAGCGCTTCTACCAGCATGACGGGCTGGACTATCGCCGGCTCATCACGGCAAATGTCCGCAACGTCGTCAGCCGCCGCATCACCGGTGGTGGCAGCACCATCACCCAGCAGCTCGCCCGCAACATGTTCGAGGAGGGTATTGGCTTCGAGCAGGTTGTCACGCGCAAGCTGAAGGAAGCCCGCGTCGCCAAGCAGATTGAGGACGTCTACAGCAAGGACGAGATCCTGCAGGCCTATATCAACCAGGTCAACTATGGCCATGGCTGGCGCGGCATCGAGACGGCGTCCCAGAACTATTTCGGCAAGTCGGCCGTGGAGCTGAACCCCGCGGAAGCCGCCATGCTGGCTGCCGCCGTCAACGCGCCGGGCCGCTTCTCGCCGTTCATCCGCCCGGACGCCACCCTGCAGCGCCGCAACCTGGTGCTCTCCCTGATGGCGGGCGAAGGCTACATCAGCGAAGGCGATGCGGAGCGATGGAAGCAGGAGCCGCTGCCGGAGTCCAGGCACGGGACCGACATCGGCCAGATTGCTCCCTACTTCGTGGAGTGGGTCCGGACGACGCTGGAATCCCGCTATGGCATGGCCCTCTACAGCGCCGGCCTCCGTGTGTACACGTCGCTCGACCTGGAGATGCAGCGCTTCGCCAACGTCGCCATGGACAGCGGCTGGGCCCGCATCGAGAACACGCCCGGTTACCGGCACGCCACCTACGCCGGCACCATGGCGGAGGAGAACCGCAGGGAGACGACGGAGTCGCCCTACCTGCAGGGCATGTTTGTCGCCATGGACCCCGCCACCGGCGAGGTCCGGGCACTGGTGGGCGGCCGTGACTTCAATGACTCGAAGTTCAACAGGGCGACGCAGGCACTGAGGCAGCCCGGCTCCACGTTCAAGCCGTTCGTCTTCTACACGGCCATCCACAGCGGCATACCGGCATCGCAGATCCTGTACGACGCACCGGTCATGATCGACATGCCGGACGGCAGCGTGTATTCGCCCGGCAACTTTGACCCGAGCTTCCGCGGGCCGCTGAGCATGCGCGACGCCCTCAAGTTCTCCATCAACACCGTGACGGTCCGCCTGGGTGTGGACGTGGGGCTCGAGACCGTGGCACAGACGGCCCGCGACTTCGGCCTGCGCACGCCCATCCACCCGTATCCGTCCATGCCCATTGGTGCCGCCGACGTGGTGCCCATGCAGCTTGCGGAAGCGTACACCGTGTTCGCCAATGCCGGCACCCGCGCCCGCGCCCGACCCATCCTGCGCGTGGAGGATGCCGCCGGTCGTGTCCTCTGGGAACCGGGCGCTGACATCGAGCAGGTGGCCAACCCCCAGGCTGCCGCCATCACGCGGGACCTGCTGGTAACCGCCCTCAACAACGGCACCGGCGCGCCCGCCCGGTCGCAGGGCGGCCTGCCCTACAGCGTGCCCGCCGCCGGCAAGACCGGGACAACCAACGATAACACCGACGTCTGGTTCGCCGGCTTTACACCCGACCTGGTCGGCGTCGTCTGGTTCGGATTCGACCGGCCCCGGCGCATCATGAACAACGCTACCGGCGGCCGCCTGGCGGCTCCCGTCTGGGGCCAGTTCATGCGCCAGGTCTACGTAGGCGACTCGGCGGAACTCCCCGTACCCGAACCCTGGTCCTGGCCGGAGGGCATAGTCGTGCACAATGTCGATGCCGAGACGGGTCGACTGGCCAATGAATGGTGCCCGTCCAACGTCGTGCGAGAGTATTTCATGGCGGGCACGGAACCCGCCGAGGCGTGCACGCCCTACCGCGGCGGCCTGTTCGGCGCACCGCTGCGAGGCATGCCCCTGGACACGCAGGGCGTCCATCCCGACAGCCTGCGCCTGCGGAGAGATTCCATTCCCTGACGGCCACACCGCCCGGCGGCAGCAGGCCTCGACCTGCGCGCCGCCGGCACGCCGCCCACCTTGCGCCGATAGCTACGGCCCCCGGCGCCAGATCCGGAATGCCACACCAGCCCCTTCCAGCAGCGTAGTGAGGGCCTGCTCCTCTTCCGCCAGGTACTCCAGGGCGATGTCGCATTGCGCGCCCGCTTCCGGAGGTGCCGGTGTCGGCTCTGCAGCTAGCGCGTTCTCATGGGCAAGCTGTTCCGCCCACAGCGCATGATGGGTCGTGTCGAACGTCAGGAGTGGCACGCCAGCTATCCGGTGACCCGTTCCAGCACCAGCGGCAGGGGCAGCGCCTCCGCCGCTTCGCCGATGACGATGGCAGACGCCAGGCGCGATGCGGCCGTCGCCGCCGCCTCGACGCTGCCTGCGTAGACGGTGGCCAGCGGCTCACCACGAGCCACCACCGCACCCGGCTTCACCGTTACATGAAAGCCCACGGCCGGGTCGATGGCTGCACCCAGCGTCGCCCGGCCGGCCCCCAGGGACACGGCCGCCTCGCCGATGGCCCGCACATCCATCCTCGTGACCGTTCCGTCCATCGCCGCCTCAACGACATGACGGACAGGCGCCTGCGGCAGGATCGCCGGATCCTCGAGCACGGCGTCGTTCCCACCCTGCGCACGGATCACCGCCCCCATCTTAGCCATGGCCCGGCCGTCGTCGAGGGCTGTGGCAGCGGCCACGCGCGCGGCGTCGACATCTGCGGCGGCGCCTCCCAGCACCAGCATCTCCGCGGCCTGCTCCAGGACGAGGTCCCGCAGGTCCGCGGGGCCTTCGCCCCTCAGCGTCAGGACGCATTCCTCGACCTCCAGGGCGTTGCCAATGGCGAAGCCGAGGGGTCGGTCCATGGCAGTCAGCAGCGCCACCACGTGGCAGCCGCGGGCGCTGCCGATGGATATCATGGTCCGGGCAAGCTCGCGGGCGGCCGCGTGGTCGGGGATGAACGCACCGGCGCCGACCTTCACGTCCAGCAGCAGCGCACCAACGCCTTCCGCCAGCTTCTTGCTCATGATGCTGGCGGCGATGAGGGGCACCGACTCGACGGTCGCCGTGACATCCCGTAGCGCGTACAGGCGGCGGTCGAGAGGTGCGATCTCGTCAGTCTGGCCGATGAGCGCGCAGCCGATATGCTCGACCTGCGCCGCGAACTCGCCCAGTGACAGATCCGTCCGGAACCCCGGAATCGTCTCCAGCTTGTCGAGGGTACCGCCGGTATGGCCCAGCCCCCGTCCGGACATCATGGGCACAGGTACCCCCAGCGACGCTACCAGGGGCGCGAGAACGATGGAGACCTTATCGCCCACGCCACCGGTAGAATGCTTGTCCACCTTGACGCCGGGTACGTGCGTCAGGTCGGCCACCGCACCGGAGGCGATCATGACCTCGACCAGTGCATCCAGTTCGGTGCGGTCCAGCCCCCTGAAACAGACCGCCATGAGGAACGCCGACATCTGGTATTCCTCTACGGACCCCGCTGCGTAACCCTCGAACAGGGAACGGATCTCAGTTGGCGGGAGCGTCTCGCCGTCCCGCTTCCGCCGTATGATCTGAGCGGCTGTCACCGCGAGCGGCTCCAGTGGTCAGCCGCCGACAGCGGAGCTGCCTCGCCCCGCGATACCGCACTCCACACCCGGAAAATTTCCGCCATCCAGTCGTAGATGCTTCGCAGAGACAGCGTCAGGCGGTCCATGCGATCCCGCCGCTCCTCCGCCGACATGAGGAGCACTGTACGCAACGCCTCCGCTGTGGCCTCCGGATCGAACGGGTTGACTTCATATGCGCCATCCAGCTCCTCCGCGGCGCCGGCGAACTTGGACAGGACCAGCACACCCGGCCGGTCCACCTGGCACGCGACGTATTCCTTGGCCACCAGGTTCATTCCATCCTGCAGCGAGTTCACGAAGCAGAGGTCCGCCGCGCGGTAGTAAACGGCCAGCCGTTCCCAGGGAAGTGATTCCTTCAACAGATGGACCGGCTGCCAGGAGTCCGTGCCATATCGGTCGTTCAGGCGCCAGGCCTGTCGCTCCAGTTTTTCATTCAGCCAGTCGTACGCGTCTATGCCCGTCCGGCTGGGAGTCGCGATCTGGACGTACGTGAATCGCTCCCGGAACTCGGGATGGCGCTCAAAGAACATGTCGAGCGCGGTGAGCTTCTCCTCGAGGCCTTTGGAATAATCGATGCGATCTACACCGATTCCCAGGACGCCGCCATCCGCCACATACCGCTGCCGGAGGCGTGCCTCCCGCTCCGCCGCACCGGGTCGTGCCGCCGCACCGCGCATGGCGTCAATGTCGATGGAGATAGGGAACGCGCGCACGTAGCACCTGTGGCCGTCCAGTTCCGCCAGTCGGTTCTCCCAGTCTACCCGGACACCGGGCACCAGGGACTCTGCGCAGCGAAGGAAGTTGTCGCAGAACAGCGGCAGGTGGAATCCCATGACATCGTTTGCCAGCAACCCGCGCAGCAACTCCTCACCCTGGCTCGCCACACGAAAGATCTCAAGTGGGGGGAAGGGGATGTGCCAGAAATGCGCGAGCGTCAGGTCCGGCCGGCGCTGTCGGACCCAGCCCGGGGCCAGCGCGAGGTGGTAATCCTGGAACCAGACCGCAGCGCTGTCGTCTCGACCCTCCACGGCCTTCAGCACCGCCTCACCGAAGCGGGCGTTCACCGTAGTATACCGGTCCCAGTACTTCCCGCGCGCCCGGGTTAGCGCCGGTCGCAGATGGCACAGGGGCCACAGGAACTGGTTGGAGTAACCGTAATAGTACTGGTGCACGTCCTGCTGGCTCAGCCAGAGGCGGTGCAGGGTGTACGCGGGGTCCTCCGGCGGGACACGGACGCGGTCGAACTCGTCCACGGCGTCCCTGTCCCGGTCGCCGCTGCCCCATGCGACCCATGTACCACCCACAGCCTGCATGAGGGGATCGAGGGCGGCCACGAGACCGCCTGCCGGCCGCCGCACCACAAGGTCTTCGCCCTGCTCGTCCCAGACGTGTTCGTACGGCTCGCGGTTGCTGGCAACGACGAAGCGGCGGCGCGGGAACGCGTCGCGGAATACCGGGCCCAGCCCGGCGGCGTCCAGCGTGCGGGCTGCCCCGGGGTCTTTGGCAGGCACCTTAAAGTCGGATCCGCTTCCTGCCGGCTCGCACGGCGTCCTGCACCTCGTCGGTCAGGTCGTCCCAGTGGTCGACTGCGTTCTCGCGGGCGGACGAGACGGCGCGGACCAGACGCTTGCGGGTCTTGCGGCCGCTCTGGGGCGCCGTCAGCAGGGCGAGGCTGGCGCCGAGGATGGCGCCGAACATCAGTCCGGCGACGAAATTGAGTGCTGCGCCGGAGTCATCGTCGTAGTACATGGCTGCTCCTGAGTGACAGGTACTGAAGCGGCGGCTTCAGACGCAACGCGTGTGCCGGGCCCGGCCCGGGTTGCGGGGGCCGTCCCGGCCAGAATACATTTTTTTCGATCCCGGCGTCAACAGGATGGGCCGCGTTGCAGTCCTCCGCCCCCCCGTTTCCGGTGGGCGCCACCGGCTTCGAGGGTGCCCGCCGGACACTGGCATTGCTCATGCAGATCGGCATTCCGACGGCGCCACGGACGTGACGCATCTGAATCATCGTCTGCCCGAGTAACGGATGAGCGAACTTAAGCCGGTCCTGGCCACGGAGCCGGGGCGTATCCTGGTGGTTGATGACAACCAGGACAACATCGAGATCATTGCCACGCGCCTCCGTTTCCGCGGTTATGAGATCCTGGAGGCGAGCGACGGCTCACAGGCGCTGGCGCTGGTCGAGGAACAGGCACCTGACCTGATCCTCCTCGACGTCATGCTGCCCGACATCGATGGCTACGAGATCTCACGGCGCATCAAGGGTTCCGCCGACCTGCCGTTCATCCCCATCATCCTGGTCACTGCCCGGGACTCAACGCAGGACAAGGTGGCAGGACTCGATGCGGGCGCTGACGACTATCTCACGAAACCCATCAATTTCCCGGAGCTCGAAGCACGGGTCCGTTCGATGCTCCGCATCAAGCGCTTGCAGGATGAGCTGGAGGAGAAGAACCGGGAACTGGAGCGGCTCAGCATCAGCGATGGCCTTACGGGCCTGTACAACCATCGCCATATTCACGGCCTGCTCGCAGAGGAATTCGAGCGGGTCTCCCGGACCAACGACTGCATGTCGGTGGCCATGTTCGATCTGGATCACTTCAAGGCAGTGAACGACACGTACGGCCACCAGTCCGGCGATCGTGTACTGGTGGAAATGGCGGAGATTCTACGCGAGTCAGCGCGTGACATCGACCGCCTGGGCCGGTATGGCGGCGAGGAATTCATTGCCCTGCTGCCGGAGACGTGCATCGATGACGCCATGGTATTCGTTGAGCGCGTGCGCCGGGAGGTGGCACGTCGTCCGTTCGACATCGGGACGGGTGAACCCCTGCGCATGACCCTGTCTGCGGGGGTGGCAACGTACCCGCACGACCTCATTGACAGCGTCGAGGCTCTCGTTCGCCTGGCCGACCAGGCGCTGTACAGTGCCAAGGGCAGCGGCCGCAACCGGGTCGTACGTTTCGATGAGGCCGGGCTTCTGGAGGAAGCCCCGACCAGGACCTGACGCTGAACAGCAGACTACAGTGAGCGATGTCGCCCCCGGACCGGTCGTAGGCCCCGCGCTGCTGCAGCGCGTGGAGGAACTCCATCGCGCCCTGCACGAGGCGAACTATGAGTACTACGTACTCGATGCTCCCACCATCAGCGACGCCGAATGGGATCGGCTGCTACGTGAACTCAAGGAAATCGAGGCCGCCCACCCCGAGCTCATCACACCGGATTCGCCCACGCAGCGAATCGGCGCCGAGCCGGCCACCCAGTTCACGAAGGTCACGCATCTCGCCCCGATGTACTCCCTCGACAACGCGTTCTCGCCGGATGAGCTCAGGGCGTGGGAACAGCGCAATGCCAGAATCGCCGCGGAAGTGGAGACCGGCGGCTACGTCGCTGAACTGAAGATCGACGGCACGGCCATCGCAATCCGGTATGAGAACGGCGTGCTCGTTCGCGGCGCCACGCGCGGCAACGGCACCATCGGCGAGGACATCACCCGGAATATTCGCACCATCCGCGACGTGCCCCTGCGGCTTCGGGCTTCGGGCAGTGTCCCCGTGCCAGACCTGCTGGAGATCCGGGGCGAGGTGTACATGCCGCTATCCGGCTTCCGCGAGATGAACCGGAAGCGGGAGGAGGCGGGGGAGCCGGTATTCGCGAATCCCCGGAACGCGGCGGCAGGCGCGCTACGGCAGCTGGATGCCCGTCTCACCGCCCAGCGGCCGCTCCGCTTCTTCGGCTTCCAGGTCCAGCTCGACCCGGATCGCAATGATCGTCTCGACGTCGCCACCCAGGATGACCTGCTCGACCTGCTCCAGCAATGGGGCGTGCCCGTTAACCCCAACCGCAGAACGTGCGCGGACATGGAAGCCGTGCTCGCGTACATCGACGAGACGGATCCGCTGCGGGAGACCCTCGACTACGGCATTGACGGCGTCGTCGTGAAGGTGGCCCCGCTCTGGCTGTGGCCCGAACTCGGCGTGGTGGGCGGGCGTGAACCCCGATACTCCATTGCCTACAAGTTCCCGCCCGACCTGGCGACCACGAGGCTGCTGGCCATCGAACTCAACGTCGGGCGCACCGGTTCCCTCAACCCGTACGCCCGCCTGGAGCCCGTGGACATCGGCGGCGTCACGGTCAAGCTCGCGACGCTGCACAACTTCGAGGACATCGCCAGGAAGGATCTTCGCGTCGGCGACGCCGTCATCGTCAGGCGAGCGGGCGAGGTCATCCCGCAGGTCGTGGCACCCCTGACCGAGCGGCGGACCGGCGCAGAACAGGCGTTCGTGCCGCCAGACGCGTGCCCTGCGTGCGGCACGCCGGTGGAGCGTCCGGAAGGCGAGGTCATGGTGTATTGTCCGAACGTTTCGTGCCCCGACCGGATCTTCTGGGGACTGGTTCACTTCGTCTCCCAGGACGCCATGGACATCCGCGGCCTCGGCGAGCGTACCGTGGCGCAGCTCATGGAAGCCGGGCTGGTGTCGGATTTCGCAGACATCTACCACCTCACGGCCGACCAGTTGCTAGGCCTGGAAGGGTTTGGCCGGGTCTCGGCGGACAATCTCGTGGCGGCGATTGCGGCCTCGCAGGCGCTGCCTCTGTCCCGCGTACTGTTCGCCCTCGGCGTGCGCCACGTCGGCCAGCACGCGGCCCAGGTCCTGGCCAGGGCTTTTGGCAGCATGGACGCACTCAGGGCGGCAGACGCGGCGCAGTTCGAGGCGGTGCACGGCATCGGTCACACCACGGCACAGGCGCTGGCGGCGTTCCTGGAGGAGCCGCGGAACCAGGCACTGCTGGAGCGGCTGGGGGAGGCGGGGCTGACGATGACGGAGCCGGTGGAACTGGCCGAGCGGGCGACGCTCGCAGGTCGTACATTTGTGATCACCGGCACCCACGGCAGGAGCCGCAAGGAACTGACTGCCATGATTGAACGACATGGTGGCCGAGTGACCGGTGGTGTGTCGCGCAGTACCGACTACCTCGTGGCCGGCGAGAGCCCTGGTTCCAAGCTGGACCGCGCCCGGGAACTCGGGGTGACCGTGCTTGACGAGGACGCTTTGATCACGCTCATTGATTCTGAGCCAACGGACTGACCAGGGGATTCAGATGGCACCATTGCCCAATCGAGCGCCGGAGATTGCGCTCCCTTCCACCGCACTGCGGGGCATGAGGGACGCCCTTGCGGCCTCCGCCGGCCACGAGGCCGCCGCCGATGCGCTCCGCTCCGCCGGCCATGCCGCCGGCGATGCATTCTTCGAAATACTGACGGCGGGTGAGGTGACCGGCGACCAGCCGGCTGAGGCCTTCTGGAAACGGTTCAGCCAGCTCTTTGCCAGCCGGGGCTGGGGCACCCTGCGTTACAGCGAGGTCCATCCCGGCGTGGGCGCTCTGGACGCGACGGCCTGGGCCGAGGCACGGGCGGATAACACGGCGGAGCAGCCGTCGTGCCACTTTACCACCGGCATGCTCGCCAACCTGCTTGGGCGGGTAGCCGGCGCCGATGTCGCTGTTCTGGAAGTGGAATGCCGGTCCCGCGGCGATTCCCGGTGCCGCTTCCTGTTCGGCGGTACCGACGCCGTGTTTGCCGTCTACGAACGACTTGCCACAGGCGAGCCCGCTGACGCGGCATTGCAGCAGATCGGCTGAATGGGCCGGGTCCTGGCCGTGGATTTCGGCGAGCGCCGGGTCGGCGTTGCCGTGAGCGATCCCACGGGCACCATTGCCACACCTCTGACGGTCATCACACGCCGACCGGGCAAGCGACCGCCGGTCCAGGCCATTGCCGACCTCGCAGCGGAGCATGACGTCGAGCACATCGTCATCGGCCTGCCCCTCACCCTTGAGGGCGAGGACAGCCAATGGACGATGCAAGTCAGGGAGTTCGGGGCGCGTCTCGCCCAGCGAACCGGCCGTGGCGTGAGTTTCGCAGATGAACGCCTCACATCGGTCATGGCGGAGCGGGCTGTGCGGTCCCTCGGCCTGAAGAAACAGCAGCGCGAACAGAAATCACGGATCGACGCTGCCGCGGCAGTCATCATCCTGCAGGCTTTTCTGGACACCATGAACAAGCAGACCGGCCAGTCGCCCTTGGAAGAAGGCGGCGCCTCGTGAACAACCGCCTTTTCATCGGGCTCCGCGCCCCGGCCCTCGGTCTACTGACGGGTCTCGTCCTGGGTCTCGGCGGCTGCGGCAGCAGCGGCGAGGACGGTGAGCCGGTGCGCCTGAACGTGCCGCCGGGCGCGTCATTCAGCCAGGTAACAGACAGCCTCGTCGCCCATGACGTCATCAGTATGGGGCCGATGTTCAAGGTATACGCGCGCCTGCGTAATGCTACCGGTCGCGTGCAGCCGGGCACGTACGCGTTCCGCCGCGGTGCGTCCTGGTCCGCTGTGCTCGACGACCTGACCGGCGGTCGCGTCCTGACGGCGCGCGTCGTTGTCCCCGAGGCGTGGGACCTGCGCGGCATAGCGCCGCGCATAGCCGATGCCATGGGTTTCGACGAGGACAGCGTCATGCTCGTTCTCACGGATACGGCCACTACCACTCGTTTCGGCGTGCCCGGCCCAACCCTCGAGGGGTACCTCTACCCCGCGACATATACGTTTCCTCTGGCTGCACCACTGGACTCCGTCATCAGTCGCATGGTGGCCACCTATCGGCGCGTATGGACGGAAGAGCGCCGCGCCCGGGCCGAGGAGATGGGGTTGAGCGAAAATGAGGTGGTCACCCTTGCGAGCATTATCGAGAAGGAGGCCCGGCAGCGCGACGAGATGCCCCGCATCTCCGGTGTGTACCACAACCGGCTCCGGCGCAACTGGCGGCTGGAAGCGGATCCCACCGTGCAGTACGCCCTGGGCGAACACCAGGCCCGGTTGCTCTACGCACACATTGATGAGACTGCCGACAACCCGTACAACACGTACCGGATCTTCGGCCTGCCACCGGGGCCCATCGGGTCGCCCAGCGCAATGGGCATCGATGCGGCGCTGAACCCCGAGGACCACGACTTCATGTTCTTCGTGGCGCGCCCGGACGGCTCCCACATATTCACCCGCACCCTGGCCGAGCACAACCGGGCGCGTGTCACCGTCAGGCAGCAGCAACCCAGCCAGCAGCAACCCAGCCAGCAGCAACGCAGCCAGCAGCAGGGGCAGCAGCAGCCACCGGCGCAGCAGCAGCCACCGGCACAGCAGCCGCCACGGTAGCGCGTTCCCGATATGACAGCAGCTACGCGGCGACCCCGGCCCGACCTGCGCCTCATCGTGGTGACGGATAGCGCCCTCGCCCAACCCCGTGCTGTCATGGAGGTGGTTCAGGCGGCCCTCCAGGCCGGCGCGCCTGCCATCCAGCTCCGCGACAAGTCCGCCACGGCCCGGGGCCTGGCGGAACAGGCGGCGGCGCTGCTACCCCATATCCACGCCAGCGGCGCCCTCCTCTTCATCAACGACCGCCTGGATGTGGCCATGGCCACCGGTGCCGACGGCGTCCATCTCGGACCTCATGACGTGCCTGTGGACGCTGCCCGTCGGATTGCGCCGGTCGGCATGCTCATCGGGTACTCCACAGACTCCCCTGAAAGGGCGCGCCAGGCGGAAGCGGCCGGCGCGGATTACGTCGGCTGCGGCGCAGTATTCGGCACCACTACTAAGCTTGACGTCGGCGACGAGCATATCGGCACCGCGCGCCTGGACGACGTTGCCCGATCCGTTGCAATTCCCGTCATAGGCATCGGCGGCATATCCGCGGATAACGTAGACCAGGTCGCCGCCACCGCCGCCAGTGGCGTTGCAGTCGCCGGCGCCGTCATGGCCGCCGCAGATCCCGGCGCCGTCGTTCGGCACCTGCTCGACGCGTTTTAGAGCAGGGCAGAGAGGTTTCACGCAGGGACGCGGGGGGACGGACGGGGCGCTGAGGGTCGGGCCCGCGGGCGTGGTATTCGGTTGGTGGCCAAACACGAGAAGGC
>DATHVP010000106.1:0-10472 GCA_035461245.1 Longimicrobiales bacterium
CCTGCGCCTGTCCAGCCTCCACTCCCCCGTCTACATCTTCACGCTGTGGGACGTGCACGTGCTGGCCGCGCTGGAGCGGTGGCAGGCTGCCTCGGGCGCCGCGGTCCGGGACTGGCTTGCGGCGGTGGGCGAGCTGGAGGCCACCGCCGCGCTCGCCACGCTGGCCCACGACAATCCGGGATGGGCCTATCCGCTGGTGGATGCGGACGCCGAGCGCGTGTTCCGTGCGGAATCACTTGGCCATCCGTTGCTGCGGGAAGACGCACGCGTTTCCAACGACGTCGCCGTCGGACCGCCCGGCACGTTCCTCCTCGTCACCGGCTCCAACATGTCGGGCAAGAGCACGCTGCTGCGGGCCATCGGCACCAATGCGGTGCTCGCCCAGGCGGGCGCGCCTGTCTGCGCCGCGTCCCTGAGCATGCCGCCGCTGGACGTGGCCACCAGCATCCGCGTGCAGGACTCGCTGGCCCGTGGCGTGTCCTACTTCATGGCCGAGCTGGAGCGGCTGAAGCAGATCGTGGACGAAGCGCAGCAGACGGCGGCTCGCGAGGGCACACTGCTCTTCCTGCTGGACGAGATCCTGCACGGTACCAACACCGCGGAGCGGCGCATTGCCGCCCGGCGCGTCATCAGCCACCTCGTGCGCACCGGGGCCATCGGCGTCGTCACCACCCACGACCTGGAGCTGGCAGAGGAGCCGGTGCTCGTGCCCAGCGCACGCCTCGTCCACTTCCAGGAGACGTTCAGTGAAGGCGACGACGAGGCGTCGTCCCTCAGCTTCGACTACCGCCTGCGGGACGGGCTGGCCACCTCCACCAACGCGCTGGTCCTCATGCGGCTGGTCGGCCTGCCCGGCGACTGACGGCCGTCACGAGGGTGCCAGCAGCACCGACCCGGGACCGACCACGGTGAGCGTGTTCCCCTTGAGTGTGCCGGCACCGCCGCGCCCACCGTAACCTTCTGCTTCCGTGTCCAGCAGCAGGCGCCACCGGCCACCGGCGGCTGGACCGGCAGTGTCGTCCAGGTCCAGTGCCACCACCTGACCTTCGCTGAACGCCACTACCAGCAGCAGTGAACCGCCATCAGCCCCAGCCCGATGCAGTGTGAGGACCCCATCGCCCGCGGCTGCGGCACGCCACGTGTCGCGTCGGCGCTGCTGCAGCGCAGGATGGTTCCGCCGCAGGCCCAGCAGGTCCCGGTAGAGGGCGAGGACGCCGGCGTGGGGGGCGCCCGAAATCTCGTCCCAGCGCAGCCGCGACCGCGTGAACGTGTCCTCCGCCTGCGGATCGGGGATTTGCTGGCGCATGGCCGGATCCGAGAAACGCGCGAACCGCCGGAACTCGTCCCGCCGCCCCTCCGTCACCAGCCTGCCCAGCTCCTCCGGGTGGTCGGTGAAGTAGAGGAACGGCGACGTCGCCGCCCATTCCTGGCCCATCCACAGCAGCGGCGTATACGGCGTGAGCAACAGCAGCGCGGAGACAGCGCGGTAGACGTCCAGCCCGATGTCATGGTGCAGGCGCTCACCCAGAGCACGGTTACCGACCTGGTCGTGGTTCTGGATGCAGTGCACGAACGCCTCCGGCGGCAGGCCGGCCGCCGGCGTGCCGCGCGACTCGCCAGTGGGCTCGTAGTGCGCGCCCTCATACAGCCAGCCACGTTGCAGCGTGGCCGCCAGCTCGTGCGCCGTGCCCTCATACGCTGCGTAGTAGCCGTCACTGTCACCCGCCGTGAGGCGACGGATGACGTGATGCGCGTCATCAGCCCACACGCCGTCAAGACCGTAACCGCCTTCCGCTGCCGGCAGCAGCAGACGTCGCTCATTGCGTTCGTCCTCCGCGATCACCACGACGTCCCGGCCCGCCGCGGCATCCCGGGCCGCTGCAGCGATTTCCTCCAGGATATGGTGATGCGAATCGTCCACGATGGCGTGGGCCGCGTCCAGGCGCAGGCCGTCAATGCGATAGTCGCGGATCCACTGCCGCACGTTCTCCAGCACCATGAGGCGCACGGCGTCGCTGCCCGCGTCATCGTAGTTGACCGCGGCGCCCCACGGCGTGTGGTGCCGCTCCGTGAAGATTCTGCCACCCGTCACCGCCGGCAGGTAGTTGCCTTCCGGGCCGAAATGGTTGTAGACCACGTCCAGCAGCACCGCCAGGCCGTGGCCGTGGGCCGCATCCACGAACCGCTGCAGGGCACGCGGCCCCCCATAGCTCGAGGACGGCGCGAACAGGTACACGCCGTCATAGCCCCAGTTGCGCCGGCCCGGGAACTCCGACACCGGCATCAGCTCCACCGCCGTGACGCCCAGGTCCACCAGGTACGGCAGCCGCTCCCGTAACCCGTCAAATGTCCCCGCCTCCGTGGCCGTGCCTACATGTACCTCGTAGATGACCAGGTCCGCTGCCCGAATGCCGCGCCACGAACTGTCCTGCCATTCGTACGCACCCAGGTCCACCACTTCCGACGGGCCGTGCACACCCTCCGGCTGGGAGCGGGACCACGGGTCCGGATACGTCGACTCCCCATCCAGCCGGAGCCGGTAACGGGTGCCGACACCCGCCTCCTCGTTCATGCCGCTGAACCAGCCGTTGCCCTCCGCCGCGAGAGAAAACTCGCCGCCCCCCTCCACCACGATCTCCACACGCCGGCTCTCCGGTGCCCAGATCCTGAACGCCGTGCCGCCGTCAGTTCCCACTGCGCCCGTCAGTGTTTCCGCCACTCTCGACATCCTTTCATCGGGTCCCTGCAGTCCCCGTCGCCCTGCCCGTAGTCACGAACCCCTTCATTACCGTCGCCTGTAGGGGAATTCCCTTACGACAGCTTCGTATTGTCACGACATACGTTGCGGACGGCCACTACAGCATATTGACTCTTGCGAGTATTCCAGCTTTTCTTGACGTGAGACTCCCCCAATCGGCATACCTTGTCACGCCCCGGAGGTCACCATGACGCCCGAACGCACCGCTGTCGCCATGTCCGTCGCAAATGCCTGCACAGAGAGTGCTGGCACGGTCCAGGCGCTGGCCGACGAAGTAGGAGTGAGCTACGCCGCGCTCTGTTCGTGGTCCCGTGGCCGGCGGCGCCCGCCTGCGCACCGCCTGCTGAAGCTGGCCGACGTGATGGAAGACCGGGCCGAGCGTCTTCGGGCGCTGGCCGGTGTCCTGCGGCAGCACGCCGGCACGTCCGGCAACGCCCCGACGGGCACCTCCTCGGGCAGCGGCACCGGTCCGAGCGCCATGGCCGCATCTGGCCGAGGTGGAGTGCAGCCCTCCGGCATCGTAGTCCTGCCGTAGCGCAGTCCCGTGGCCATGGTGAGGGCGCCTGCGCATCAGGGCAGGCGCTCTTCCCGCGGCCCATCGGTCCCGTCGGCATCCGGCACGTGCCGGTGGATCGCCAGCAGCAGTGAGTACGCGCCGAATGCCGCGAGCCCGGCGGCGATGAACAGCAGCAGCCACACGCCCCAGGGCCCACTGCCGATCTCTCCCAGCGCCTCCGCGAATCCCTTCGCCTCGTCGGCATCGTAGTTCCAGGCTGCGCGCACGCCATAGACGCCTGCCACGATGTATATGGCGCCGCGGGCGGCATGTCCCCACCAGCCGGACGCATGAACCAGCCATTTTTCTGCCGTATGCAGGCGGACGTTGCGGAACTCGTCCCGGTATCGCCCGGTGAAGGCGACGAACACCTCCCGGGCGCCGGCCGCCACGAACCCGACGGCTACAGCGCCGACGATCCATTCGCCGAATGGCCAGGACATGACCGTTGCGGTCTCATCGTCAATGGACTCGTCGTCCCGTCGCATGCCGGCGAGGAGCGCGATGGCGTAGACGCCAAAGAAGGCGTATGTGACGCCTGCGGCGAACATCGTACCACGGCTCAGCAGCCCGCTGACGCCGTTCTTCCGATCGTGCAGGTTGAGCAGGGCAACGGCAATGCGCCATCCGGCGTATGCGAAAAGGCCGAGCGACAGTACGCCCAGGAACAGCACGTCCAGCGGCCGGTTGGCCATGGACTCCATGGCCCCGACAAAGTCCGGTGTCTCGTCCCGGTCGCCCAGCGCCAGCCGGGCCGCCATTACGCCGATGACGCCGAACACGGCGGCCTTTGCCGCGTGGCCGAAGCGTACAGCCCGCTCGAACCACTCGCTGGAGACGGCTTCTTTGACTGCTTCCTCAGGCACGACCCACCTCTCCCGTCTGCCGGCCACATGCGGCGGCAACGCGACGGCGCGGTTGCGAATCGCGTACCGCTGCGACGGTGCGTGAGTTGCATCAACAGCCACCCGTGCTGCAACTCACCACCATTCGAGGAGGCGTCTTGAGTACGTTACAGCGAATGTTCGACACCCACCCCGAGCCGGCCGGCCCCAACGGTGCCGAGGCGATCCGTGCCATCGAGGCCGCGGCGCGCTGCGCGCAGGCGTGTACCGTCTGCGCGGACGCATGCCTGGGCGAGGAGAACGTGGGGCACCTGGTTACGTGCATCCGCCTCAACATGGACTGCGCGGAGGTCTGCCACGTGACGGCCACGCTGCTGACCCGGCCGAGTCATCGGGATGCGCCGGCCCTGCGGGCGCAGCTCCAGGCATGTGCGGAGATCTGCCGCGCCTGCGCCGAGGAGTGCGGCCGCCACGCCAGCAAGCACGACATGGAGCACTGCGCCGTATGCGCGGAGGCGTGCCGGGACTGCGCGCAGGCCTGTGACGCCATGGCCGCCGCCCTGGTCCCGTAGCGCCACGTGGCAGGACCACTGCTGCGCCTCTTCGCCAACCGCGGGCGCCGGGGCATCATTGAATCCGTCGAGCCCCGGCGCACGTTCCGCGACGTGGTCCTGCCGCCTGCCACCCGGCGCGCCCTGGACGATGCGCTGCTGCAGGTGCGCACCCGCGAGCTGATCTTCGACGAATGGGGTCTCGGCGAGCGACACCCGACGGGGACCGCACTGGCCTTCAACTTTGCCGGCCCGTCAGGCACTGGTAAGACCATCTGTGCCGAGGCCATCGCCCACACGCTGGGCAAGCGACTGCTCCTGGTCCGCTACGCCGAACTCGAGTCCATGTGGATCGGGGAGACGCCCAAGAACGTGTCCGCCGTGTTCCGCATGGCCGAGGAGGAGGACGCCGTCCTCTTCTTCGACGAGGCCGACGCCATCGCCGCCCGCCGCACCACCGACGTCTCCCAGGGCTCGCAACGGGAGGCCAACACCGTCGTCAACGTGCTGCTCCAGGAGCTGGAACGGTTTGACGGCGTCGTCATCTTCGCCACGAACCTGGCCGTGAACTTCGACCCGGCCTTCGAACGGCGCATCCGTACCCACGTCCTCTTCGAGTACCCGGGCGCCGAGGAGCGCGAACTCATCTGGTTCGTCCAGATCCACCCCGAGCGCACCCCCCTCGCCGACGACGTGGATTTCCGCGACCTTGCCGAGCGCTTCGAGGTCAGTGGCGGCGACATCCGCAATGCCGTGCTCAAGGCGGCACTGTCGGCGGCCGGTGAACAGGGCCCCGATGCTGACAAGCAGATCCACCAGCGCCACTTCATCCAGGCCATGGAGGACGTGCTGGCGGGCAAGCGCGTCATGACCCAGTCCATCATGGA
The DNA here is from genome assembly GCA_035461245.1 of Longimicrobiales bacterium. Lineage (GTDB taxonomy): Bacteria > Gemmatimonadota > Gemmatimonadetes > Longimicrobiales > RSA9 > SH-MAG3. Next base: position 5,598 of record DATHVP010000106.1, read on the forward strand.
CGGCATCCCGGCGGCCGCCGGCAGCGGCACCGTCCCGCCCCACGGCCGGCTGGCGGAGGAGGCTCAGGCCCTGGCCGCCCTGGCCCAGCTCCGCATGCTGGCCATGGGATCAGGTATGGTCTCGCTCCTCGCCCTCATCCTCGCCGTGGTGCTCCTCATCATCGTTCTCTGAGCGACCGCGCGGCGGGATTCCCCCGGTTCTGGCCTTGGTTTTTCGCCACAGCAGGAGCAGAGTTAAAGCCACAGCGCCATTTGACACCCGGCGCAACCGGTTCTATCCTGCTTGCATACAGTTTCACCGTTTTCAGCTTCCCGTCGCCCGGGCTGGCCCCGGGCGGCAGCGTCAGGTGTGCGCGTCCATGCGCCGCTGGCGTGCGTTCACGACCCGGACGTCGTACCCGCCCGCGCCCCCGGGCGGCGATGCTCCATCAGCTGTCTCACCAGGAGGATCCATGAAGACCCGAATCAGTCTCGCGGCGGCACTGCTCGTGCTCCTGCCGGGCCTGGCCCAGGCTCAGACTGCCCCCACCGTGGGTCTGCGCGAGAACCCGACGAACGTGCACGCGCTGACCAACGCGCGGATCGTCGTCGCGCCCGGCCGCGTGCTGCCCAACGCGACGCTGGTCATCCGCAACGGCATCATCGAGGCCGTGGGCGCCAACGTGCAGGCCCCCGCCGACGCCCGCGTCTGGGACATGTCCGGCAGGACGCTGTACCCCGGCTTCATCGATGCCTATGCCGACGTCGGCCAGCGGACGCAGCTCACGCAGGAGGAGCGTGACGACGTGCGCGGCGCGGTCTACTGGAACCCGCAGGTGCGTCCGTGGGTGGACGCCGTCTCGGACTACGCCCACGACGACAGCGAGCGCCCGGCGACACTGCGCAGCCAGGGCTTCACGCTGGCGAACACGGTGCCGCGGATCGGCATCTTCCGCGGCCAGACGGCGGTGGTCAGCCTCGGTGATGGCACGGTGGCGGACCGCGTGGTCCGGGCCAACGTCGCCCAGTCCATGGTGCTGGCCCGGGACAACCAGGCCGGTCCGGGCTACCCGACATCGGCCATGGGCGCCATGACGTTCATCCGCCAGACGCTGCACGACACCGACTGGCACGTGCGGGCGCATGACGCCTACCAGCGCAACCCACAGGGTCAGCCGCGGCCGGAGAACAGCGCCGCACTCCAGGCGCTGACGCCGGTGCTCCGTGGCGAGCAGCCGCTGCTGGTGGAGACGCGCTCCGAGGAAGAGGCCCTGCGCGCCCTCGGCTTCGCCCGTGACTTCAACGGGCTGCGCCTCTGGTTGCGGGGCAGCGGCGGCGAGTACCGCCTCCTGGATCAGTTCCGCGGTGCCAACGTGCCACTGATCCTGCCCGTGAACTTCCCGCAGACGCCGGACATCAGCCGGCCGGAGCAGGCGCTGAACCTCAGCGTGTCGCAGCTCCGCCACTGGCAGCGGGCACCGGAAAACCCCGGCCGCCTGGCCTCCGCCGGCGTGCGCTTCGCCCTGACGACGGACGGCCTCGGCAACCAGCGCAACCAGTTCCTGGCCAATGTCCGCCGCGCCGTGGAGCGGGGGCTCACGCCCGAGGCCGCACTCGCCGCCCTGACCACCACGCCCGCAGAGTACCTGGGCATCGGCCGCACCCACGGCACGCTGGAGACCGGCAAGGTGGCCAACGTCGTCGTCGCGGATGGCGACGTCTTCACCTCCGGCACCGCCCGCGTCGAGGCGGTCTTCGTGGACGGCCGCCGCTACGAGGTCGGCGCCCCCGCCGGTGGCGACCCCCGCGGACAGTGGCGGGTCACGGCCGTCGGCCCGGAGCGCGTCGAGGGCACACTGACCCTGTCCGGCACCCGGCAGCAACTCACCGGCGGCTTTACCCCTCCCGGCGGCGTCGAGGCGCGGCTGACCACGGCCCGGGTCACCGGCGAGGCGGCGCAGGTCTACATCGCGTTCCCCGGTGACGGGCTGGGCCACGAGGGCACCATCCGCATGTCCGGCGCAGCCGGCGCCAACACGCTTCACGGCTGGGGCGAACTGCCCACCGGCCGCCGCTTCAACTGGGTGGCCGAGCGCATCGGTGACGCGCCTGGCGCCGGCCAGCCCGGACCGGGCAGCCAGATGGGCGGTCCCAACGGCGATGGCTGGGGCAACGGCAACGGCACTGACGGTACGGGTGTCGGCGGCGCGTCCGGCACGCGGCCGGCCATCCGCTCGTTCCTGGTGGACAACGAGACCGTGCCGGCCATGGAGTACGGTCGCGACGGCATCCCCGAGCAGCCGCGCCACGTGCTGGTCCGCAACGCCACCATCTGGACGCAGGGCGCCCAGGGCCGCGTGGAGAATGCCGACCTGCTCGTGACGGAAGGCCGTATCACGCGTGTCGGCCAGAACCTGCAGGCCCCGGCGGGCGCCACCATCATCGATGGCACCGGCAAGCACGTCACGCCCGGCCTCATTGACGCGCACCTGCACTCCGGCGCATCCGGCGGCATCAACGAGACGGGCAGCGCCATCGTCCCCGAGGTCCGGCTGGGCGACGTCCTGACCATCGACAACATCTGGATGTATCGCCAGCTCGCCGGCGGCCTCACCACGGCCCACGTGATGCACGGCTCCGCCAACCCCATCGGCGGCCAGAACCAGCACGTGAAGATGCGCTGGGGCGCACTGCCGGACGAGCTCAAGTTCGAGGGGGCACCGCGCACCGTGAAGTTCGCCCTGGGCGAGAACGTCGTGCGCAGCCCGCAGCGCTACCCGAACACGCGCATGGGCGTGGAGCAGATCATCCGGGACCATTTCCTGGCCGCCCGTGAGTACGAGCGCGCGCACCAGGCCTGGCAGCGCAACCGCCAGGGCCCGCAGCCGCGCATTGACCTGCGCATGCAGGCGCTCGTGGACATCATGAACGGTGACATCCTCGTGATGTCCCACGCGTACCGCCAGGACGAGATGCTCATGCTCATGCGCCTGGCCGAGGAGTTCGACTTCAACATCCACGCGTTCCACCACGGCGTCGAGGCCTACAAGATCGCTCCTGAAATCGCCGCGCATGGCGCCGCCGCCGTCGTCTGGAGCGACTGGGGCGCGTTCAAGGTCGAATCCTATGACAACACCACCTACAACGCGCGCATCCTCACCGACGCCGGCGTGCTGACGTCCCTGCACTCGGACGACAGCCAGATCGCCACGCGCATGAACTGGGAGGCCGCCAAGATGCTGCGCACCGGCATCAGCGAGGAGGACGCGCTCTCGCTCGTGACCAGCAACACCGCCCGCGTCCTCGGCATCTTCGACCGGGTCGGCTCGCTGGAGGCCGGCAAGGACGCCGACTTCGTCATCTGGAGCGGCAACCCGCTGTCCACGGAGACCCGCGCCGAGCAGACGTGGATCGACGGCCGTCGCTATTTCGATATCCAGGAAGACCAGCAGCTCCGCGAGCAGGCCGAGCGCGAGCGCTCCCAGCTCATCCAGATGATCATGTCGCAGCGCTGATCAAGAGGAGACATCACTGATGAAGATCATGAGGAACCTTCGGATGGCGACGTCGCCTGCAGCGCTCTGCGGCGGCGTCCTCGTCCTCCTCGCCGCGACGACGTCTGCGCTCGAGGCGCAGATCCCGGCGCCGCGGCAGGACCGGCCCATTGCGCTCACAGGCGCGACCATCCATACCGTCACCAATGGCACCATCCAGAACGGGACCATCCTGTTTGAGGACGGGAAGATCATTGCCATCGGCACGAACGTGCAGATCCCCACGCACGCCGAGCGCATTGACGCCACGGGCAAGCACATCTACCCCGGCCTCGTGGACGCCCACAACGTGCTGGGCATGTTCGAGATCGGCGGCATTGACGTCACCATCGACGTCAATGAACTCGGCGACTTCAACCCCAACGTGCGGGCGCACGTGGCGGTGAACCCCGAAAGCCGGCACCTGGGCGTCGCCCGCTCCAACGGCGTGCTCGTCTCCGTCTCCTCGCCCAGTGGCGGCATCATCTCCGGCCACTCGTCGGCCATGATGCTCGACGGCTGGACCTGGGAGCAGATGACCCTCAAGCCGGAGACCGGCCTCATCGTCAACTGGCCGAACATGGGCGGCGGCGGCTTCGGTGGCGGCGGCTTCGGCGGCGGCGGTGGCGGTGGCGGCCGCAACCCACAGCAGATCTATGACGACAACGTCCGCTCCATCCGCGACTTCTTCGCCGACTCGCGGGCGTATCACGCCTCCCGGCGCGCGGCCCCCGAGCGCCACAACACCGACGTCCGCTTCGAGGCCATGGACGGCGTGCTCAACGGCACGACACCCGTCCTCGTCGTCGCCAACGAGCTGCGGCAGATCCAGGACGCCATCACATGGGCAGAGCAGGAGGGCGTGCGCATGGTACTGGTCGGCGGCCGCGATGCCGGCTACGTCGCGCCGCTCCTCGCCCAGCGCAACATCCCCGTCCTGCTGTCCAGCGTCCTGACCTCGCCGAACCGTCAGTGGGAGCCGTACGACAAGGCCTACGCACTGCCGGCCGAACTCCACGCCGCCGGCGTGCAGTTCGGCATAACCGGCGGGACCAGCGCCGCCTACGCGAACCGGCTGCCCTATGAGGCCGGCGCCGCCATCGCCTACGGGCTGCCCGAGGACGTGGCGCTCCAGGCGGTGACCATGAACCCGGCCCGCTTCCTCGGCTTCGAGGACCGCGTCGGCTCGCTGGAGGTGGGCAAGGACGCCACCCTCCTCATCACCACCGGCAACCCGCTGGAGTACTCCACCGAGATCGAGCAGGCCTTCATCCAGGGCCGCATGATCGACATGGAAGACGCACACCGTCGCTTCTTCGAGAAGTACTCCGAGAAGCTGCGCCAGCTCCAGGGCCAGCCCATC
>DATHVP010000107.1:0-6427 GCA_035461245.1 Longimicrobiales bacterium
GACGGCGCCGCCACCGCCGACGCCGACGCGGCGCGAGCCCCCGGCCGTCACGCGCTCATCATCGCCATTGCCGAATATCCGGAGCCGGCCCGGCTGGGCTACTCGGTGCTGAACGCGCACAATGACGTGCCACTCATCCGCGAGGCGCTGCTGCGCCAGGGCTTCGCCGACGGCGACATCCGCCTGCTCCAGGACGCCGACGCCGATCGCGCCGGCATCCTGGCCGCGTTCCGGGAACTCGTGGACCGCACGAGGGAGGGCGACATCGTCGTCATCCACTATTCCGGCCACGGTCACCGGATCACCGATGACGACGGCGACGAACTCGACGGCTACGATGAGATCCTCGTGCCGTGGGGTGCGCCGGCGTCGCTGGACGGCGGTTACGCCGGCGAGCTGCATATCCGCGACGACGAGATTGCGCCTATCCTGGCGGAGCTGCAGAACCGGATCGGTCCGGACGGCAACATCCTGTTCATCCTCGATTCGTGCTTCTCGGGTTCCGCCACGCGCGGCCAGTACGAACTGCCGACCCGCGGGATGATGGAGCCGCTGGGGCCGCCCCGGCCGGTGACGTCGGGTGGACCTGCGGCGCCGGTGCAGGGCAGTGGCTTTGTCCCGCCGGCCCTGGCGACCCGCGGCGTGACCGGCCAGGACCGGGACGGACTGGCGCCGCTGGTCGTCATTTCCGCCGCCCGCCACGACGAGGTCGCCCGCGAGGTGCGGGCGCCGGACGGCACGCCGGTGGGCGCGCTGTCCCTGGCCCTGTCCCGCACACTGGCGGACGTACCGCCGGGGACGACGTATCGCGGCCTGTACGCCCGCGTGGCCGAGCACATGGCGGCGATGGTGCCGTTGCAGACGCCGCAGCTCGAGGGCGACGTGGACGTGCAGGTCTTCAGCGGCACGTCCGTGGCCCAGGCCCCGCACTTCCGGATTCGCGAGGTGCGCAGCGCCGACACCGTCTTCATTGATGGCGGCACCGTCGTCGGGCTGCTGCCCGGCACGGTGGTGGAGCTGCACCCCTCGGGCACGACTGACCCGGCCACGTCGCAGGCCATTGCCACGGGCACTGTGGACCGCGCCCGCCCGGACATGGCGGGGCTGGTGCTGGACGCCCCCGCGGACAGGGCCGCGCTGGCCTCCAGCTGGGCGTTTGTCACGCGCCACTCGTTCGGCGACATGGCCGTGGGCGTTGCCGTGCGGGACCTGGACGGCGACGTCGCCAGCCGGAGCGCCGGCGCATCGCTGCAGCAGGCCATCCGCGGGTCCGGGCTGCTGGAACTGGAGGACGAGGCGCCGGAACTCGTGGTGACGTCCGCCACTCTGCCCGATGGCCGGCCCGCCGTGTCACTGCGCCGGGCCGTGGACGACACGCCCATCGGCGGGGCCATTGCCGTCAACGATGCCACGGCCGTCACCGTTACGGAGCGCGCCGCCGCCTATGCGCGCACCCGGTACATCAAGCTGATGGAGCTGGCGGACCCTGACGTGAAGGTGACGCTGGAGGTGGTGCCGTCCACGCTCCGGTTCGACGATTTCGACGGCAGCTGCCACGCCCGTGACGCGCGCCCGGTGGCGCAGGCGGGCGGCGAGCTGCGCATGGCGCCCGGCGACGGCTACGTGCTGCGCATGCGCAACGATGGCAAGAACGAAGCGTATGTGGCGGTGCTGAGCCTGAAGCCTGACGGCAGCATGGGCCAGCTGTTCCCGGGCCCGCGGGAGCGCGGCCAGGACAACCTGCTGCCGCCCGGGGCCAGCTTCCTCGTGCCCTACTGCTACATGGTCACCGAGCCGCACGGCAAGGAAGTGCTCAAGCTGTTCGCCACCCCGGACCGCATTGACTTCGAGCCCCTGATCGGGGGGGGCGGAACGCGCGCGGGGGGTGACAGGCCGTCACCGCTGGAGCAGCTGTTCGGCGAGGTGCACACGGGCACGCGCTCGGAGACGGCGGCATTGCCGCGCGGCACGGGCACCACGACGGCGGTGACCATCGACGTCGTACCGGACCATCAGTAACCGCCGAGGACGGCGGCACATTCACAGCGAAATCGGAGCGCTCCATCATGACAGGGATACGCCACTTCACGAGGTTCGCACTGGTGGCCGCGGTGGCCCTGGGCGCAGCGGCATGCGCGTCGGGCGGTGCGGGCGCGCCGGAGCCGCGGCGCTACGCCGTCATTGTCGGCATCGACGATTACCCCGGCACTGACGCGGACCTGGACGGCTCGGTGGCGGATGCCCAGGCCATGCGCCAGCTGCTCATGGAGCAGTACGGCTTCCGGGACGGCGACATCCGCATGCTGCTGAACGGCCAGGCCCGACGCAGTAACATCATCAACGCGTTCCGGCAGCACCTGGGTCAGGCGCAGCCCAACGATGTCGTCGTCTTCTACTTCTCCGGGCATGGCATGCAGCTCAATGACAACTACCTGCTGCACCCACCGGTGGACAACGAGCCCGACGGCCGCGACGAGTCCATCGTGGTCTGGGACGACTCGGGCGACATCGGCGTTATCGTGGATGACGAGCTGGGCTTCCTCACCGACGAGCTGCAGGCGCGGCGGGCGCTGGTCATGATTGACGCGTGCCACTCGGGTACCGTGACCCGGGCATCGGGCGTGCTCGCCCGGCAGCTCGAGTTCAGCCGCGTCGCTGACGACGTGGTGATTCCGCAGGAGATGATGCCGGCCATGGCCCGGTGGGCGGCGGACGCGGAGGCCACCGACAGCCGTGTCGCGAACTGGGGCGCCATCACGACGCGGGGCGAGATGCGGCACCTGCTGCTGTCCGGCTCGGCGCCCGACGAGGTGTCCTGGGCCATGGGCAACCTGCCCGGCTTCTCCGGCATGCACGGCCTGTTCACGACCCGCTTCATCACGGCGCTCCGCGCCGCCGATGCCAGCACGACGTTCGCGCAGGTCATGAACGGCGTGCGCAGCGAGGTCCGGGAAACATCGCGCCGGCGCACGGGCGACTACCAGACGCCGCAGATCGAGGGCGCACACATGCAGTCCAGCGTGTGGGAGTTCTTCGGGCGCACGCAGTAACCCGCCGGTGACGAGGCGGAGGCGGGTGGTGGGCTGGCGTCGTGGGCTCGAGGGTGCCGTCGTCGCACTCCTGCTGCTGCCGGCGGCGGTGCATGGCCGGCAGCAGGACCCGGCGGCGGAGCTGCTCGCGGCGGCGGCGGACGGCCGGTGGCAGGAGGCCATTGCCCTGCTCGACGCCGGTGCGCCGGCCACCGCCCGGACCGCCGACGACTGGACGGTCCTTCATTATGCGGCCCGTGACGGCTGGCTGAACCTGCTGGACCGGGCGCTGGCGGCGGGGGCCGCACCCGCCGCCGCCACCCGTCAGGGTTACACCCCCCTCGAACTGGCGGCGTTCAACGGCCGGGCCATGGTTGTGGCCATGCTGCTGGACGTGCTGCCGGACACCACGGGCCTGGCCACGGCCCGGGACCGGGTCCGTGACGCACAGTCGCGGCTGGCGTCCGAGCCGCCGGCGGACGCCGCTGAGGCGGAACGGCGCCGTCGCCAGCTGGAAAGCACTGCGCGGGTACTCGACGACGCCGGGTACGCCCGGGACCTGCGCCTGACTCGTGCCGCCGCCACCGGCGACGCCGGCCGGATCGGGCGCCTGCTGAACGAGGGCGCTTCGCCGTCGGCAGTGGATCCCTGGGATTACCCAGCGCTCATCCTGGCCGCGGGTGGGAACCACGACGACGTCGCCATCGCCCTGCTGCGAGCGGGGGCGGACCCGGACGTGGCTGCGCCAGACGGCTGGACGGCCCTCCACTTCGCCGCCCGTGACGGTCGCTCGGAGCTGCTGGCAGCGCTGCTGCAGGCCGGCGCTGAACCGACACCCCGTGAACCCGGCGAGGTCCGAAAACCGCTCTGGCTCGCGGCCTTCAATGGGAATGTCACCGCTGCCCTCGTACTGCTGGCCGCGCAGGAGTGGTCTACAACCGCGACAGCCGAAGCCGCTGACGGCGCCGCCGCGCGGCTGGCTGCCACGGGGGACGGCGCGCCGTCGGCAGCGTTGCGCGGCCGGCTCGAGCAGATGCAGACCATGCTGGCGGGTCTCGATGTCGCCTCAGGCGCTCAGCCCACCCAGGTAGCCGGCGTACTGCTGACGCGCGCCGTGGACATGGCCCTCGACGAGGCGGTCTCGGCCATGCTGGCTGCCGACGTTGATGCAGGGGCCATCGGCCCGGCGGGCGGCCGGACGCCACTGCACGCCGCGGCCGCCCGCGGCGACACCCTCGTCGGCACCTTCCTGCGGGCCGGTGCGACCACCGACCCGGTGACGGCCGAGGGCCGCACGCCCCTCATGCTGGCGGCGGAGGCAGGTCACCTGCCGACGGTGCTGATGCTGTACATGCACGGGGCCGATGCGCGCCGGGCCGATGCCGGCGGCCTGACGGCCGGCGACCGGGCGGCGGCAGCGGGCCAGGACGCCGCGGCCCGCCTGCTGGCTGTTCTGGCGCCGGCGGATACGGCGCCCCCTGGCGGCGACCTTCCTGCCCTGGCCGGGACCCGCCCGGACTCCGTCATGCCGCCCGCGGAAGCGCTGGAGCACGCGGTCATCCGGGGCGACGATGAGCTGGCCGGTGTGCTGCTGGACATGGGGCTGCCCGCGCAGGAGCGTGTGCGCACCGTACGGGAGGTCGGCGAAGGTACGACCCTGCTGATGCTGGCGGCGGACAGTGGACGGGTGGCCGTGGCGGGTGCGCTCATGGACGCGGGCGCGGATGTCTACGCCCGGGACCATGCCGGCCGCACGGCACTGCGCCGGGCCGCCCTGGCCGGACATCATGATGTCGTGCGGCTGCTGGCCAGCCGGACCCTGGACCTGGACGCCACGGACGCGGAAGGCCTGACCGACCTGGAGTGGGCCGCCCGGTCCGGGCTGGGTGACGTGGCGGCGCTGCTGCTGGAGGCCGGTGCCAGTCCCGTGGCCAATGCCGACGGCGCCCGGTGGCTGCCCATCCACACCGCCGCCCGGGACGGCCACGACTTGCTCCTCGACGCTCTCATCGCCGCCGGGTCGCCGCTGGACGCGGCGGATGAGGAGGGGCGTACGCCGCTCATGCTCGCGGCATACAATGGCAACAACTACGGCGTCGCAGCACTGATGATGGCCCTCGGCCCCGGGGCCGGCCGGGATGCCACTCGCCGGGCCATTGAATTCGCGCGGCCGCTGGCGCTTCAGCTGACCGACTCCCTCGCGACGCTCGGCCCCGGCGCTGACGATGGTGGCATCGCCTCGTATCTGGCGGATATCGAGTCGGTGCTGGAACTGCTGGGCGACAGTCGGCGCGCGGCGGCGGCGCTGCTCATGATGCAGGCGTACCGGGGCAAGGTCGAGAGTGTGGAGGCGCTCCTGTCTGGCAGGGTGCCGGGCCTCGACCCGGAGTCCGGCCACTGGGGACGGACGCCACTCATCAACGCGGCGCTGGGTGGCCAGGCCGGGACGGCGGCAGTGCTGCTGCAGGCCGGGGCCCGCCCGGATCCGGTGGACTCCCGGGGCTGGACGGCCCTCCATTACGCTGCCCGGGATGGGCGGCACGATCTGCTGGATCTGCTCCTCGCCCATGGCGCGGATCCCGGTGGAGGCGGACAGGACGAGATGTCGCCGCTGATGCTGGCCGCATACAACGGCAACCTGTACGGGGTGTCCGCGCTGCTGCGGCGGCTGCCGGACCCCGCACCGGCCATCGCCGCCGCCCGGGAGTTTGCCGCGGCGCGCCACGACGAGCTGGCACAACTGGCAGTCGCTGAAGCCGGTGCCGAGCGGGACCGGCTGGAGGGCCTCCGGGTCAGGGTGGACGATGCGCTGCGCCTGCTGGCCGCACCCCACGACGCCACCGGCGCGCTGCTGGGCTCGGCCGCGTGGTTCGGGCGCCTCGATGTGGTAGCACGACTGCTGGGGGAGGGCGTGGATCCGGACGCGGAAACGCTGCTCAACCGGTCCGCGCTGGTCCTCGCCGCGGAGCAGGGCCATACCGATGTCGCCATCGCGCTGCTGCAGGCCGGCGCGGACCCGACAGCCCCGGGGCACAACGGCTGGTCGGCCCTGCACGTGGCGGCGCGGGACGGACTCGACGAGTTCATCGAGGCTGCGGTCCGGCAGCCGGTCACGCCGGACCTGGCTACGCCGGAGGGGTACACGCCCCTGTACCTGGCCGTCCACAACCGGCGGGACGCCATTGTCGCGGCGTTGCTGGCAGCCGGCGCGGACGCGGACCGGGTCGTGGATGGCGAGTCCATCCGCCGGCGGGTGGCAACGGACTGGGACGCGCCGGAATCCGTGCGGGCGGCGCTGGAGACGCGGGCGCCCCGCTGGGCGCAGCCGGACACGCTGACCACCGCGTTCCTCCAGGCCATGGGGTTGCGCCTTCCGTTCCAGGACGAGGATGAGCCCG
>DATHVP010000108.1:0-8280 GCA_035461245.1 Longimicrobiales bacterium
TGATGGCCGCTCCTGACATCATCGCCCAGCTGGAGCAGATTGCTGCCCGGCTGGGCGCTGACGGTACGCCCGTCACGCTGGAACGGCCGCGCAACCCGGACCACGGCGATTTCGCGACCAACCTGGCGATGATCCTGGCGAAGCGGCTGGGCCGCCCGCCGCGGGACATCGCGGCGGACGTCATCGAGGCCTTCGATGCGGCGGCGGCGGGCGTCGCCTCGACGGAGATTGCCGGCCCGGGCTTCATCAATTTCAGGCTGGCGGCGGGCCGCGTGCAGGCGCGGGTCGTGGAGATCATTGCGGCGGACAGCGGCTACGGCCGCGCCGAGACGGGCGGTGGTCATCGCATCCAGGTGGAGTTTGTCTCCGCGAACCCTACGGGCCCCTTGCATGTGGCCCACGGCCGGGGTGCCGCGCTCGGGGACGCCATTGCATCGCTGCTGGAATGGACGGGCTACGATGTTCAGCGGGAGTTCTACGTGAACGATGCCGGCGTCCAGATTGACCGCCTGGCCGAATCCCTGGAGGCGCGCTGGCTGCAGCAGACGGGCGGGGAGGCGTCGGTTCCCGAGGGCGGCTACCACGGCGCGTACCTGACGGACCTGGCAGCGGAGCTGGAAGCCGACCACGGCGCGGAACTGCGGACGATGGAGCGGCTCGCGCGGTTGAAGTGGTTCAGGGACCGCGCTACGACGCGGCTACGCGAGGAGCAGGACCGTCACCTCCGTGAGTTCGGCGTTCGCTTCGATCACTACTTCTCGGAAACCTCGCTGTACGAGGAAGGCAGGCTGCAGGAGACGCTGGATGAACTCGACCGGCTCGGCCTGACGTACAGGGAAGGCGGCGCCACCTGGCTGCGGACATCCGCCTACGGCGACGACAAGGATCGGGTCCTGGTGAAGAGCGACGGCTCCTTCACCTATTTCCTGCCCGACCTGGCGTACCACCGGGACAAGGCCCGGCGCGGGTTCGACCACGTCATCGATATCTGGGGCGCCGATCACCACGGGTACGTGCCGCGCATGAAGGCGGCACTGTCGGCCCTGGGCCTGCCGGATTTCCTCGACGTGGAGGTCGTGCAGATGGTCCGGCTGGTGCGTGGAGGCCAGGAGGTCAAGTTCAGCAAGCGGGCGGGCGACATCGTGACGCTGAAGGACCTGATCACGTGGACGGGCCCCGATGTGGCGCGCTACTTCTTCCTGATGCGCCGCGGTGACGCGCAGATGGTGTTCGACCTTGACCTGGCCCTCGACCAGTCGGAGAAGAATCCCGTCTACAAGGTCCAGTACGCCCACGCCCGGATGTGCAGTATCTTCCGGAAAGCGGGCCTGGAACGATCGGCCGTGGCGCCGGACACGGACGTGTCACGCCTGGAGCATCCAGCGGAACAGGAGCTCATCCGGCAGCTGGAGCAGTTCCCGGAAGTGGTGGCGCGTGCCGCGGATGCCCGGTCGCCGCACCTGGTATGCGACTACCTCGAGACCACCGCGGGGCTCGTGAACTCATGGTACCACGCCGGCAACCCCAGCCGGAGCCCGGAGCTGGCGGTGCTGGCGTCGGACGACGATCTGCGCATGGCGCGCCTGGCCCTTGCGCGCGCCGTTCAGATCACACTTCGCAATGGTCTGCAGCTGCTGGGCCTGCACGCGCCAGAACGAATGCAGCGGGAGGAATCCGAATGAGTCTGCTGGTTGTCGGCAGTGTAGCGCTGGACAGCATCGAGACGCCGTTCGGCACGGCGCACGACGCGCTGGGCGGATCGGCCACATACTTCAGTGCGGCGGCATCGCTGTACTGCCAGGTCCAGCTGGTGGGCGTGGTCGGCAGCGATTTCCCCGAGCACGACCTGGCGTTCCTCGAGGAGCGCGGCGTGGACCTGTCCGGGCTGGAACGAGCCGAGGGCGAGAGCTTCCGCTGGTCCGGCGTGTACAGCTACGACCTGAACAGCCGTGAGACGCTGGAAACGCGCCTGGGCGTGTTTGCGGACTTCCAGCCGAAGATACCGGCCGGGTTCAGGGACGCCGAGTGGATCTTCCTCGGTAACATCGACCCGGTGCTGCAGCTGGACGTACTGGAGCAGGTCCGCCGGCCCCGCCTGGTGGCGGCGGACACCATGAACTTCTGGATCTCGGGCCGGCGCGATGAGTTGCTCAGGCTGCTGCCGCGGGTGGACGTCCTCCTCGTCAATGACAGCGAAGCCCGCGAACTGTCGGGCGACCACAACCTGCTGCGAGCGGCGCGCTGGATTCAGGAGCGCGGACCATCCATGGTCGTGGTTAAGAAGGGCGAGCATGGTGCCATCCTGTTCACCCGGGAATTCGCGTTCTTCGCGCCCGGCTACCCGCTGGAGGAGGTCTTCGATCCTACCGGCGCGGGCGACGCCTTCGCCGGCGGCTTCATGGGATACCTCGCCCGGGCGCAGTCCGTCGAGCCGGATGACCTGCGCCGTGCCATGATCTACGGCTCGGCCATGGGCTCGTTTGCCGTGGAGAAGTTCGGCCTCGAGCGCTTTCACGCACTGACTGCCCGCGAGATCCACGACCGTGTGCGGCAGTTCCGGGAGATGACGGCGTTTGAGCAGCCGATTTTCGCGGAGGAAGCCCATGTCTGAGCCGCACGGCGGATTGAGTTACGGCGAATCCGGTGTGGACCGGGAGGTCGCCGCACGAGCGAAGAGCCGCATCGCGCAGCTCGTGGAGTCCACGCGTACTGACGATGTCGTGTCCCGGGCTGGCGGGTTCGGTGGCCTGTTTCGCGTGCCTGGCGGCTTCCACAAGCCGGTGATGGTGTCCAGCGCGGACGGCGTCGGGACGAAGCTGAAGGTCGCCATGATGGCGGACCGCCATGACACCGTTGGCGTGGACCTGGTGAACCATTGCGTGAACGACATCCTGGTGGAGGGTGCCCAGCCGCTCTTCTTCCTCGACTACATCGGCATGGGTCGCCTCGAGCAGCGCATCGTCGAGGAACTCGTGGAAGGACTGGCCGCGGGTTGCCGTGAGAACGACTGCGTGCTCCTCGGTGGCGAGACCGCCGAGATGCCGGACTTCTACGAGCCCGGCGAGTACGACCTGGCCGGCTTCATCGTCGGCATGGTGGACGAGGACAAGAGGCCGGGCAGCCATCGCGTCGCGCCCGGCCAGGCGCTCATCGGCCTGGCCGCATCCGGGTTCCACACCAATGGCTATTCACTGCTCCGCCGCCTGTTCTTTGACCGCATGAAGCTCACCGTGGCCGATCCGTATCCCGGCAGCGACGAAACTGTAGCCGACGTGCTGCTCCGGCCGCATCGGAGTTATCGGCAGGCGCTGCTGCCGCTGATCCGCAACGGTACTGTTCACGCCCTGGCCCACATCACCGGCGGCGGCATCCCGGAGAACCTGGTGCGCGTCCTGTCCGAGTCGGTGGATGCAGTGGTGGACCGGGCCACGTGGGTGGTACCGGCGGAATTTGCCGCGGTGCAGGAGCATGGGCGGGTAACGGACGACGAGATGTTCCTCACCTTCAACATGGGTGTCGGCATGATCGTCGTTACCGATGCCGACCGCGCCGGCGCGACCGTGAAATCGCTCAGGGACGCCGGTGAGCACGCGTGGGTGATCGGCGAACTCGAGGCGGGTGCAGGAAGGGTCCGGCTCGCGTGAACGCACGACTTCTCATCGTCGCCGCGGTGACCGCCATCATGGCCGCAGCACCTGCGCAGCCGGCAAGCGCCCAGTCCACGTCGCTCAGGGCCCAGTGCGTGTCGGCGTCCAGCAGCGCGGCTCGCGTGCTGTGCGAGAATATTGCGGACGGGACAGTGATTCTGCAGCCGCGGGCCGGCATCGTCCTGGCCGGCGGCAACCCGGTGGCCGGCTCCGCCAGCACCATGGGGCTGCGGCTGGGTTCGTTGCCCCGGACCAGCGTGGGTCTCCGCGTGAGCGCGACAACGGCGGGCCTCCCGCCCATCGAAGGCCTGGGCGCGACGTCGAACCTCACGGTCCCGCTGGCCAGCCTGAATGCCGACGCCAGCCTCGGTGTCTTCCAGGGCTTCTCGCTGTTGCCCACCGTCGGCGGCTTCGGTTCCATAGACCTGCTCGCCAGCGTGGGCGTATTGCCCGCACCCGGGCGGAAGGGGTTCGATGATGGCTGGCCCCGCAGCTGGGCGGCCGGCGTGCGTGTCGGTATCCTTCGCGAGTCCTTCACGGCGCCGGGCGTCAGCATCGACCTCATGCACCGCCGGATAGGGGACATCTCGTGGGGCTCGGAGGACCTGAGCGACGACGACGCCTGGTTCAACACCAGCGGGTTCGGCGCCACGTCGCTGCGCGCTACTGCAGGAAAGCGATTCCTTGGCTTCGGCCTCACCGGCGGTGTGGCGTGGGACCGTGCCTCCGCGGATGTGCAGGCCCGCATTCGCGACACAGGTGGCGAATCCCTCCTCATCCGCCAGGATAACCTCACGACCACGCGGACCGCCGTATTCGGCAACGCGTCCCTCACCATCCTCATCCTCAACCTGGCCGCCGAGCTTGGTTGGCAGCAGGGTGGCGAGGCGGTGGAAGGGGCGAGCGATCGGTTGCAGCGCGGCAGCGTGTTCGGCGGCCTGGCGTTCCGCGTCGCCATCTGAGGCACGTGCAGCTCCCGGATGATGCGGCTGCCATGCGCCGGGCGCTGGAACTGGCGTTCGAAGGGCGTGGCGGCACTCATCCGAACCCGCTGGTAGGCGCCGTGGTGGTACGGGACGGCCGCGTCGTGGGCGAAGGCTATCACGCCCGCCTCGGCGGACCTCATGCGGAGGTCATCGCCCTCAACGCCGCCGGCGGCGGCGCCCGCGGCGCCACCCTTTACGTAACCCTCGAACCCTGCGCCCACCACGGCAGGACTCCGCCCTGCACCGACGCGATAATCGCAGCCGGTGTCACCCGCGTCGTCCACGCCGCGCCGGATCCCAATCCCATGGCGGCGGGCGGCGCAGTGGTGCTGGCGGCCGCGGGCATCCATGTCACAGGCGGAGTGGAGGAAGAAGCGGCCCGCTCGCAGAACGCCATTTTCTTCCACACCCACGAATCAGCCGGGCCGTGGGTCTCGCTGAAGCTGGCCGTCTCGCTGGACGGTGGCATCGCCGCCGGCCCCGGCCTTCGCACGCAACTCACCGGGACCGCCGCGCAGGAAGAGACCCACCGACTCCGTGCCTCCCACGACGCCGTGGTCATCGGCAGTCGCACTGCCCGGATCGATGATCCGCTGCTCACCGTCAGGACCTTCACACCGCCCCGGCAGCCCGTCCGCGTGGTGCTGGACAGCCACGCCGGACTGAGCCTGGAGTCCCGCCTGGTCCGTACGGCGGCAGACGCCGATGTCCTGCTGCTGTGTGCCCCGGACGCACCGGTGAGCCGCACCCGGGCACTTGCCAGGGCCGGCGTAAGGATCCGCACGGTAGCGGCGGATGACCGCGGGCTGGCACCGGCAGCCGTTATGGAATCGCTTACGGCGGAAGGGATCAGTTCGGTCCTGGTAGAGGGTGGCAGTCGGCTGGGCGCCTCACTGCTGCACGGGCATTGCGTCCACCGACTGCACCTGTTCATCGCGCCCCGGTTCCTGGGCCCTGGCGCCGTGCCGGCGTTCCCGTTACCGGGCCCTCTGGCCGGTTGGCACTGCACGGGCAGCCGGCGCTGCGGCTCGGACGCCTGGCTCACCTTTGACCCCGTACCCACTGCCTGATGTTCACTGGAATCGTCACCGCCGGGGGCGTCGTCACGGACATCGAGGAACTGGATGATGCGCGACGTCTCGTCATCGAGACACCGGTCGGGTTCCTGGATGATGCCCGGACCGGCGACTCCATCGCCGTGGACGGCGTGTGCCAGACCGTCGTCGCCCTCACGGATCGATCGTTCACGGTCGAGGCCATCGGCACCACGCTGGGCCGGACCACCTTCGGCGAGTTCGAGCCCGGCCGCCATGTCAATCTGGAGGCCGCACTGGCCCTCGGCGAGCGCCTGGGCGGGCACCTGGTACAGGGGCACGTTGATGGTGTGGGCAGGGTACTCTCTGTGGAGCGCACGGGCGAGCACGTGCTGCTCACGGTGGCCCTGCCGGACGTGGTCGCTGATGTGACCGTACTGCACGGCAGCATCACCATCGATGGCGTGAGCCTGACAGTGAGTGCGTTGCCGGCGCCGGGCAGCGCGCAGGTGGCGCTGATACCTTATACTTGGGCACATACGAACCTGAGCCGGCTGGAGCCCGGCTCGACGGTGAACCTGGAAGGTGACATGCTGGGCCGGTTCGTCGTGCACTATCTGAAACGAGTTCGAGATGACGTTTGACCGCGTAGAAGACGCCATACGGGACATCCGTGACGGCAAACTCGTCATTGTGGCGGATGACGAGAACCGTGAGAACGAGGGCGACCTGGTCTGTGCCGCGTCGAGCATCACGCCGGACCTGGTCAATTTCATGGCGACCCACGGCCGTGGCCTGATCTGTGTCGCGCTCACGGAGGAGCGGGCGGATGCCCTCGACCTCTCGCCGATGACCAGGAACAACACGGAAGTGATGGGCACGGCGTTCACTGTGTCAGTGGACGGCAGCCCGCGTTTCGGTGTCACGACGGGCATCAGCGCCCACGACCGGGCGAAGACCATCGAGCTGCTGGTGGATCCGGCAACGAAGCCGTCGGACCTGCGCCGGCCGGGCCACGTATTTCCGCTGCGTGCCGTTGCCGGTGGCGTATTGCGGCGCGTCGGTCAGACGGAGGCGTCCGTGGACCTCTCGCGTCTGGCGGGCCTGCCGCCGGTAGGCGTGATCTGCGAGATCCTCAATGAAGACGGGACCATGGCGCGACGGCCCCAGCTGGAGGAGTTCGCCCGCCGGCACGACCTGAAGTTCATCACCGTCGCGCAGATCGTGGCGTACCGGCTGCAGCATGAACGGCTGGTCAAGCGAGTGGCGGAAGCACACCTGCCCACGCCATTCGGCGCATTCAAGGTCATCGCGTTCGAGAACCAGCTCGACCACCGCGAGCACGTGGCCCTGGTGAAGGGCGATGTGGACGGCCGGCGCAACGTGCTGGTGCGGATGCATTCCGAGTGCATGACCGGCGACATCTTCCATTCCATGCGTTGCGATTGCGGCGAGCAGTTGCACGCCGCCATGCGCCGCATCGACGAAGAGGGCCTCGGCGCCATCGTCTACCTGCGCCAGGAAGGCCGCGGTATCGGGCTGGCCAACAAGATCCGCGCGTACTCGCTGCAGGACTCCGGTCAGGACACCGTACAGGCGAATGAGTCCCTCGGCTTCAAACCCGACCTGCGCGATTACGGGCTGGGCGCGCAGATCCTGCTTGACCTGGGGCTGAGTTCCATCCGCCTGCTCACCAACAACCCGCGCAAGATCGTGGGGCTGGAGGGGTACGGCCTGAAGGTCACCGGACGGGAACCGCTGCAGGTCGCACCCGGTGCGCATAACCGGGGCTACCTGTCAACGAAGCGCACGAAACTGGGACACCTGCTGGAGGAACGCCCCGCCGGGCAGCATGATGCGTCACCGACCGGCGGCCCGGCCCATGCCGACGCCGGGGTTTCCAGGACGCCAGGGGCGGGGCGGGACGGGCGGAACCCACCGGACGTCCCGGCTGGAGTTGATGATCACGTCACGGGGCGGGTGCGCTGATGCCGGTCTACAAGGGTCGGACGCGTGGCGACGGACGCCGGATCGGCATTGTCGTCAGCCGTTTCAATGAACTCATCACCGACCGGCTGCTTGCGGGGGCCCGTGCCTGCCTGCTGGATCACGATGTGGACGAAGACGCCATCCACGTGGCATGGACGCCGGGTGCATGGGAGCTGCCCCTGGCCGCGCGCATGCTGCTGGAGGGTAAGGACTGCGATGCGGTGGTCGCACTGGGATGCGTGATCCGCGGCGACACGCCGCATTTTGACTTTGTCGCAGGTGCGGCGGCGACGGGACTGGCGAACCTGTCGGCGAACACGGGGCGCCCCGTCGCCTTTGGCGTACTGACGACGGACACGACGGAGCAGGCGCTGGCCCGCGCCGGCGGCAAGGTCGGCAACAAGGGCTGGGAAGCGGCGCAGGCCGTGCTGGAGATGCTGGACCTGGAGCGTGTACTGGAGGCGGGCCGTGGCTCGTAAGCGATCCCGGGCCCGGGGCTGGGCGCTTCAGGTCATGTACGCGTGGGAGACGCGTGGCGTCCGCGATCGGCTGCCTGACGTCCTGGCCGAGTTCATTGCCGAGCGCAACATCTCGTCGGACGCCAGGGACTACCTCGAGACCCTG
>DATHVP010000109.1:0-27824 GCA_035461245.1 Longimicrobiales bacterium
CCTCATTCCGCGCTGCCGTGGGTAGAAACGGGCTGCAGCCGCTGTCACTACGACGTGGCCGAAGCCGCTACCCGGGTCGAATCCACCCGCTGCGCCACGTGCCACGGCGATGATGACGCGCTGGTCGCGCGCGGTGCGGGCACCAACCTGCACCCGACGCATACGGCGGTCACATGCACGGCGTGCCATCAGGGAGACACGCACCGGGTCCGGGCCATGAGTTCGGCCGTGCAACTCGCGTGCGCTGACTGCCACGTCCGGGCGCACGACGTGACGTTGCCTGGCGAATGGCGCGATGATCGGACATGCAACAGCTGCCATGAGACGGTCCACCAGTCCCAGCAGCGGCTGCTGCTGGGTATGCTGCCGGGGGAGCAGGCGTCTCCCAGCTCCAAGTTCATTGCCGGCATGACGTGCCGCTCCTGCCACATCCGGACGGAGCGGACGGTTGCGTCGGGCGCCGCTATCCGCGGGCAGGCCGAGGCATGCGCCAGCTGCCACACCACCGAGTACCGGCAGGTGCTGGACTGGTGGGTGGACGGCACCCGGTCCCGTTCGGCGAGCGTGTCGGCGTGGGTCAGCCGCGCGCAGTCCGAACTGGGACCTGTGGCCGATGACTCTGCGACGGCGCTGCTGGCGAGTTCTGCCGCCATGGTCTCGCTGGTGGCGGAGGCGGGCGGCCACCACAACCTGGAACTCAGCGACCGCATCTTCCGGGAAGCCGTGGCCCGGGTGCTGCAGGCGTATACAATGTCCCGGCGGCCCCCGCCGCAGGCACCGGTGCTGGGCAGTCCCGCCCACGAGGGGGTGTGCAGCTACTGCCACTACTCGCCCGACGATCCGTGGGACTTCCGTCGCATGTCCGACCGGTTCCACCGCTCCGTCATGAGCGGTGGGCAATGAAGGGAGCAAGGCGATGAATGGGCCTGCATATCTGTACGATCCGGCGCTGCGTCGGACGGTGGCCCCGTTGCGGGTGGATACGCCGGCGCTGTCGCGGACACGCATTGTGGGGGACTCGCCGGCAATGCAGCAGCTCCTCCGTCTCGTGGCACAGGTGGCGCCCAGCCGGGCCACGGTCCTGATCAGCGGCGAGACGGGCACGGGCAAGGAACTGGTGGCGCAGGCTATCCATGAGCAATCGTCTCGTGCCCAGGGTCCGTTCGTGCCCATAAACTGCTCAGCGCTGCCGGAGACGCTGCTGGAGTCGGAGCTGTTCGGTCATACGCGCGGCAGCTTCACAGGCGCAATCGCCACCAAGCGCGGCCTGTTCGAGGAGGCGGCCGGCGGCACGCTGTTCCTGGACGAGATCTGCAGCATTCCCCTGTCCGTGCAGGTGAAGCTGTTGCGCGTGCTGCAGGAGCGGCGCATGTATCGGCTCGGCAGCACGCAACCGATGTCCGTGGACTTCCGCCTGGTGGCGGCCACCAATGTGGACCTGTCGGCGGAACTCGCGGCGGGCCGGTTCCGGGAGGATCTCTACTACCGGCTCAACGTGTTTCCGGTGCGCGTGCCGCCCCTGCGGGAACGGCGCAGTGACATCCCCATGCTGGTGGACTACTTCCGCATCCGGTGCTCCCGGGACAACGGCGTGCCCGTGCCGGAGGTGCCCGCGGAGGTCATGGATCGGATGGTGGCCCACGGCTGGCCGGGGAACGTGCGGGAGCTGGAGAACTGTGTCGAGCGCGCCGTCATCATGCACGCCGGCGACGGTGTCCTGTCATGCGACGTGCCAGATGCCGATGCGGCCCCGGCGGAGGCCAGGCTGGTGGGGCGGGCATGCCGTGAAGGCTGGAGCCTGGCGCACCTGGAGCGAAGCTACATCCTCGAGGTGCTGGCGCAGACCGGCGGACATCGGGGCCGGGCCGCCGAGATTCTCGGCATCGACCGCCGCACGCTCTACCGCAAGCTCAGGGAGTACGCGAGCCAGGGCGCCGGCTGACCGCTGCCGTCGCTTGCCGGTCCCCGCTCGCGGGCGTTGCCGGGTGAGTGCCCCGGCGCTAGATGATGGGGCGCTGGATGGCCATGATCCCACCGACCATGAGGACCAGGGCGAGGACGGCCGTGGCGACACGCAGTGGTGCGCCGCTGCGGCCCGGTTCCCGGCGTCGTGCCATGATGGAACCGACATGGGCGACGATGGCGGCCAGCACCATCATGAAGATGTGACCGATGAGGGCAGGGTAGTACGGCCACAGCGCCAGCAGCACCAGTCCAAGCAGCACCTGCACGTCCAGCAGGCCGACGAACGCCGCCATGGCAATTCGCTGCGGCCGCGCCGAGTCCGGCCCCGTCCGCGCCCAGTGGATGGCGGCTACCACGATGGCGGCCAGCACGGCCAGCAGCACCAGGTAACGCAGCAGTGAATGGACGGTGAATACGAGTTCTGCCATGACTCCTCCGGTGTATTGAAGCGGACAGCTTAGGAAACCCCACCCGCCGGCGCAATCGCGCTGGCGGCCCGCCCGGTGCCCGTCTATGCTTGCCGTATGCTCAACAGCGAAGGGAAACAGACATGACCGATGGTGAACAGGGCCCGGGCAGGTTGACGTCGCAGCCGTTGCCCCCGCCGCTACTGCCCCTGGCGCCGGTACTGTACCTCGCCTGGGCGGACGGCAGCCTGGCCGACGACGAAGTCCTCGCCCTGCGTCGTCACGCGCGGGCGCTGGACGGGCTCGACGACGCCACCCGGGAGCGACTGGCTGCCTGGCTTGACCCGGACAACGCGCCGTCGGAAGCGGACCTGCAGTCCCTGCTGCAGCAACTGCGCGACGGCGGCGGGGTCGGCGACGCCGAAGACCTGGGCGCCCTGGCGGAGCGGCTGGCGCGAGCCACCACCGGCGGCGGCGCGTCGGATCCGGCACTGGCACGCTCTGCCGCGGAGGCACTCCGCCAGGCGCTGGACCTGCCATCCGGGGAGGCGGCCCGTGCGGTGACATCGGCCATTGCGCCGACCGCGCGGCGACCGCGCCCGGTACGGCGACGACGGCCCACCGGGGAGCCGGAATCCGCCATGCCTTCGCGGCCGGACCCCGTCGCGCTGAACCGGTTCATCGACGGCGACCATCACGCCCTCCGGCGGGAGGTGCTGGACGCCCTGGCAGAACCGGCATTTGCACCGGTGGACACGCGCGATACCCATGCGTACCGCGAGGCCGTGTTGCGCTGGTGCAGGGACCTGGCCGATCGCGGCTACGGGCTGATGGCGTACCCCGAAGAGTTCGGCGGCCAGCACGACGTCGGCGCGTCCATCGCCGTCTTCGAGACCCTGGCCTACCATGATCTCAGCCTGCTGGTGAAGTACGGCGTGCAGTTCGGCCTGTTCGGCGGCAGCATCTACCTGCTCGGCACCCGCCGCCACCATGAGAAGTACCTGCAGGGCGCAGGCACCCTCGATCTGCCCGGCTGCTTCGCCATGACCGAAACGGGGCATGGCTCGAACGTGAGGGACCTCGAGACGACGGCCGAGTACGACGTCGCGTCCGACGAGTTCGTCATCAGTACGCCCCATCCCCAGGCACGGAAAGACTATATCGGCAACGCGGCGCTGCACGGCCGCCTCGCCGTCGTATTCGCGCAACTGGTAACGGAATCCGGCGGACACGGCGTGCACGCCTTTCTCGTTCCCATCCGCGGCGACGACGGCCAGCCCCTGCCCGGCGTCGCCATCGAGGACTGTGGTCTCAAGGTCGGGCTCAACGGCGTGGACAACGGCCGTATCTCGTTCCACAGCGTGCGCGTCCCGCGGGAGAACCTCCTCGACCGCTACGGGTCCGTCTCGGAGGGCGGCCAGTACACCAGCCCCATCGCCAGTCCTACCCGGCGGTTCTTCACCATGCTGGGCACGCTGGTGGCCGGTCGCATCAGCATCGCCTGCGCCAGCCTCAGCGCCGGCAAGAGCGGGCTGGCCATTGCCGTCCGCTACACGGCCCACCGCAGGCAGTTCGGACCCGAGGGGGGAGAGGAGGTGCCCATCCTCGATTACACGACCATGCAGAGAGCCCTCATGACGCGGCTGGCCACCGCGTACGCCCTCGACTTCGGGCTGAAGGAACTGGTGCGTCGCTTCGCCGCTACGGGGACCGAGAGCAGCCAGGAGATCGAGACGCTGGCCGCTGCCCTCAAGGCTTATGCCTCCGACTGGACTGTCGCCACACTCCAGGCGGCCCGGGAGGCGTGCGGCGGCCAGGGGTACCTCGCAGAAAACCGCATCGGGCAGCTGCGCGCCGACACCGACGTGTTCACCACCTTCGAGGGCGCCAATACCGTCCTCTTCCAGCTCGTGGCCAGGGGCCGCCTGTCCGAGTACCGTGAGCAGTTCGGCGAGCTCCGCGTCTGGACCATCGCCCGGCACCTCGGCTCCCGGGCGGCCACACGGGTGGCCGAACTCAACCCTATCATCACGCGACGAACTGACCCGGATCACCTGATGGACCCGGAATTCCACGCCGCCGCCCTGCGCTACCGCGAGGAACGGCTGCTCAGCAGGCTGGCAGCCCGTCTCAAGCACCGGCTGGACAACGGCATGGACGGCTTTGACGCCCTCAACGAGTGCCAGGACCACGCCGTGGAGCTGGGCCGCGCCTTCGCCGAGCGGTTCCTCCTCGAGCAGTTCCAGTCGGCCTCCGAGGCCGCGCCGCCGGCCCTGCAACCGCATGTCCGGCAGCTGTGCGCCCTGTACGCCCTCACCTGTATGGAAACGTCGGCGGCTTGGTACCTCGGATCGGGGTACATAGAGGGAGGCAAGCACCAGGCTATCCGACGGCAGGTCAACGAATTGTGTGCCCTGGTGCGGGCGTCGGCGGAAGCGCTGGTGGCGGGTTTCGGGATTCCGGACGCGCTGCTTGCGGCGCCCATAGCGGGGGCGGCGGTGGGCCGCACGGCCCGACCGGCCGAGGCCACATGAACATTGCCCGGGCGGGTGGCTTCTGCAATCTTTGGGGGCCGGCGGGGTGCCGGTCGGCAGGGATGACCCGGGGAGGGGCAATGCGGACGCGGACGAGACGGAAGACAGCGGAACGGGCGGCCAGCGGGGGTGAAGCCCGGGGGATCACGGAGCTGGCACAGGCGTTCCGGGTGTACGAGGGCCTGGTGCCTGGACTGAGCATAGATGTGGTCGGCCACGTGGCCGGCAGCCGGGTGATGGTTCACCCCATCGCGGGCTTCCATGTGCGGCTGCCATCAGCGAATGACACTGGTGCATCGCTGTATGTGTCCGCTCGTTACGGGGAACTCGTGCGCTGGCGACCCGGCGCTGGTGCGTTGCGGGAGCGGTTTGAGGTGAATCTGGACGACGCCGGCTACGGCTGGGGCGACTCGGTGTATCCGACGGCAGCGGAACTGGCACACGACCTCATTGCGTACCTGCAGTTCAACGTTGACGCCCTGCTGAAGCACTGACGGCGGCTACAGCCGCGAGGGCGCCTTTGTCCATCCAGCCGCGGTCGACGGCGTGCCGTGCGCACGTCAGCGTATCGTCGGTCAGCAGCAACTCACTTCCTGCCTGCCTGACCTCCTGGCCGAGCTGGCGGACCGCGGCAATGCGGTCTGCGGCGGGTGCCACACTGCGGATGTAGACAGCCAGAATCCTGCGCGGGTACTCGTGCACGATGGTGCTGTAGATCTCGGGGTCCTCCTGCCCGCTGTCGCCGATGAGGATGAAGGGGAGGGTGGGGTATCGGTCCAGGATCTGACGGATGGCACCGAGCTTGTGCTCGCCGTGACGCAGCGGCAGCGCGCCGGACTCGGAGATGCCCCAGTCCCTGAGGAGAAGCGGGCCGGCGGGGATGGCCTGGTGCTCCAGGAATTCGGTCAGGAGCGCATACAGGTTCCACGGGCTGCTGGACACGTAGAACACGGGGTTGCCACGGGTCCCGTCGGTGCCGGCGTGCAGGCCGCTGTAGAACTGAGCCACGCCTGGGAACGGCAGCCGGGTCAGGGCATTCTCGAGGAGGGTGCGGCGCAGCATGCCCAGGAGGCGGGTGGCGTCAGTGCGGATGACGGTGTCATCGATGTCGCTGATGACACCGAATGCGGCCGAACTGCGGGGTATGATGACGCGTCCCCCGGCAGCGACGTCCTGTGTGTCATCGTGCACCGGCTCGATGACGCGCGCGGCTACCTCGTGCCACAGATCGTTGTCCGGTGGCGCCGGGGGCCGAAGCCAGGCCCGGAAGTAGCCCTCGTCGTCGGTGACAGTGGTAACGGCCGCGCCGTGGAACTGCACATGGACCGTGGCGCCAGGCACCTCGTCACTTTCCAGGTGGCGCAGGGTGTTGCCCAGGTTGCGCCACCACGCATCGGCATGCATCGCCGGCCCGACGGGGCGGTTGGCGAGGACTCTGCCGCTGACGAACACCTCGTCGCACGTGCCGAACCCGCGGTAAACCACGACCTGGCGTGCGGCGCGGTCCCCGAGGACGCGAGCGCGGGTCGTTTCAATGCGACGTTCCACGTCCCGGGCCATGCGGCCCAGCCAGCGTTCCCACGGGCTCAGGCTCATCGGGCAGGACCGGCCCCTTCGCCGGGCTGCTGGAAGCTGCGCCCTGTGCCGCCGGTGTCCCCGGGCGGCTCCTGGAGCAACCCGGCCAGGACGCGGCGAAGATCGGTTTCCAGCGCATTGCCCTTGCGGAGTACGGCGTCCGTATGGCGTCGCAGCCGCTCCGTGTCCTCGGCGGTGAGGTCCCGGGCCGTGATGACGACGACGGGCACAGTTTGAAACGCGGGCTGGCTTCGGAACACCTCGAGGAACGCCATCCCGTCCATCTCCGGCATGAGCAGGTCGGTAATGACGAGGTCAGGCTCGAAGGAGCGGAGCAGGTCCAGCGCCTCGCGGCCGTTGGCGGCGGTCCGAACCTCCGCTGCGGATTCGGACAGCATCTCGCCGAGGAGCGTGCGGGCATCCTCGTCATCCTCCACGACGAGGATGCGCGCGCCATCCCGCCCGATGTTGCGCTGCAGCACGGCGAACAGGGAATCACGGTCCACGGGCTTGGACAGAACGTCGAGTGCCCCCAGCAGGCTGGCGCGGCTTTCCTGGGCTACTATGCTGACAATGATGACGGGGATCCGGGCGAGTTCCGGATCCTCCTTGAGCTGCCGGAGCAGGTCCCATCCTGTCACATCCGGCATCATGAGGTCGAGCGTGATAAGGTCCGGCTTCAGTTCACGAGCCAGCATGATGGCACTGCGGCCGGAATGTGTGGCAATGGCGCGGCAGCCGAACTCCTCCACGTAGTGCGTCAGCAGGATACGGGAGTCGGCCTCATCGTCCACGATGAGGACCAGGCGGTCGGTCGTGGCGCCGCCCTCTTCCGGCGCCGTGTCACTGTAGCGCGCTTCCGGCAGGGTCACCTCACGCGGCAGCATTTCGATGGTGAATGTCGTGCCGGCGCCGACCTCGCTGGCCACTTCCAGCCGGTAGCCCAGCAGCTCGCACAGCGCCCGGGAGATGGGCAGGCCGAGCCCGGTGCCGCCGAAGCGGCGTGACGTGGTGCTATCCGCCTGTTCAAACGCTTCGAAGATCCCTTCAAGGCGGTGTCCCGGAATGCCGATTCCCGTATCGCTTACGCGGATCCGCGCAATGCGGCGGCTGTCCGGCTCTGTCTCCGCCGCCACGTGGATCTCACCGGATTCCGTGAACTTGACGGCGTTGCCGATGAGGTTGATGAGCACCTGGCGCAGGCGCGCCGCATCGGTGGTGAGCGGCTCGGCGTCCGGCACGGTGACGCGCATGCGCACGGCCTCGGGCAGCTGGCCGTCCCATTGTCCGACCGTGGACCGGATGAGTTCCCCTGCGTCCACGGTTTCCTCGTCGATCTCGATGCGACCCGCCTCGATCTTTGACAGGTCGAGGATGTCGTTGATGAGGACGAGCAGGTGCTTGCCGTTCTCCAGGATCCGGTCCAGGTACGCGATCTCCTGCTCCTTCAGGTTGCCGGCCCGATTCTTCAGCAGGATGTTGGCAAAGCCGATAACGGAGTTGAGTGGTGTTCGCAGTTCGTGGCTCATGCGAGCCAGGAAGTCGCTCTTGGTCCGATTGGCGGCCTCGGCAGAGTTCTTCGCGGCCCGCAGTGCCTCTTCCGAGCGACGGCGCTCCGATATGTCACTGAACGTGGCGATGGCGTACGCTATGCGGCCACTGGCGTCATAAACCGGTGCTGCCGACACCTCCAGCGGCACCTGCCGGCCGTCAACATCTATGACGGCGTCGTCGATAGTGGCGTGGTCCCCTGCCAGCGCGCGGAACACCGGCGTCCGCGCGTCCGGGTATGGCCGGCCGTCCTCCAGCAGCAGTGGCAGTGGCCGTTCGCCGGTGTCGATGAGGACACGGGGGCCCATGATGTCTACCGCGGCGTTGTTGGCGAACCGCGGCTGCCACTGGGCGTCCACCACCATCACTCCGATGGGCAGGTTCTCCATGAACTGACTGAGGAGTGTCTCGCTGTCGCGGAGAGCCTGCTCGGCGCGCTTCCGCTCGCTGAAGTCCCGTCGGATGACCAGCGCGGACAGGAACACCACCAGCAACGTGAAGAGGGCAGCCCCGCCGATGATCACGCCGGCGAACCGGGCCCGCCCTTCCACGGCGCGCTCGCGATTCCTCAGCCGCTGAGACTCCTGACGCTCCCAGCTCGCGGCGAGGGCGCGGATGCTGTCCGTAAGCGATGGGCCGGTGCCGGTCTCCAGCAGGGCGACGGCCGCCTCGCGGCCGTCCGCGCGACGGGTTTCCACCACGGCCGTCATCAACTGGAGACGCTCAGCCACGAGTTCATCCAGCCGACCCAGCTGCCGGATCTGCGTCGGGTCCGTGGCCCGGGCCCGGAGCCCGCGAAGCTGCGGCCGGACGGTGAGCAGGGCTGTATCGTACGGCGCCAGAAACCGGTCATTCCCCGTCAGCACGTAACCGCGCTGCGCATTCTCCGCGAGGGTCATGGCCGTGAGCAGGCCGTGCATCTCGGTGATGGCGCCGTGTGTCCGGCTGACTTCCCGCGACGTGGCCAGGAAGAGCTGGATGCTGGCGATGGACGCGATGCCGATGAGCGTCACCACCGCCAGTGCGATGACGAAGCCGGCGCTCACCTTGTCCGCGGCGGAGAGCCTGTGCATCACGAGAGGATCGCGCGCACCCTGGTCACCAGCATCTCCACGGCCACTCGATTGTGTCCACCTTCAGGCACGATGAGGTCGGCGTAGCGCTTGCTCGGTTCCACAAACTCCAGGTGCATGGGTCGAACGGTATCGGTGTACTGCTGGATGACGGAATCGACGGAGCGGCCGCGCTCGCGAATGTCACGTTCCAGACGCCGGATCAGGCGGACGTCGGCATCGGTGTCCACGTAGACGCGGATGTCCATGAGATCCCTGAGCCGCACATCCCACAGGATGAGGAGGCCGTCCACGATGATGACCTTGCCTGGCACGACGCGCTGTCGGTCGGGCATGCGGCGGTGACCTGCGAAGTCGTAGACTGGCACGGCGACAGGGCGGCCCTGCCGGAGTTCGTGGATATGCTGTACCAGCAGCTCGGTTTCCAGCGCGTCAGGGTGGTCGTAGTTGATGGCCTGCCGCTCTGCCGGGGACAGGTGCCCGCTGTCCCGATAGTAGGAGTCGTGGTGGATGACGGTGACCTGGTCAGTCCCCAGGCCCTCAGTCATGGCCCGGACCACAGTCGTCTTCCCGGACCCGCTGCCGCCGGCAACGCCGATGATCAGCGGGCGCTGCGCCGGCTCGTCGTCGGGTCGGCCGGGCCGCATTCTGTCCCTCAGCAGGACCGGGTGGTGACGGCCGGCAGGTGAAGCCGAGCGCGGGCGGGGGGTACGTTCAGCCGGCATGGTGTGCCGGCGGCGGCTGCGCAGGCCGTATGGACATCAGCGGTCGCGGGGTTCACGTTGTCGCGTCTCTACTGGAGTGGCATGAAGTGTTTCGACTCGCCCCGCAGGCCTGCGGAAGGGCGCGCCTGCATCGGCGGAATCTGAGACCGGGGAAGGGGTAATGCAAGCGAGCGGCGGGCTGTCGGCAGTACCTCACCTCCTGGGCGTCTCCGCTGCCTTCGCGTTCGCGGGCGGCACGCTCCTGGACGTGATCATCATCGTCTCGGGGCGTGGCGTGCCACCGTCATCGTGGGCACTGGCCAGTTATGCCGTCCTTGCCGTGGGGATCGTCCTCGGCTGTGCCGGCGTCTTCGTCCACGTGCTGCAACGTCGCCGTGACGCGCCGGACTCCCGCCGCAACCGGTGGATCAGCGCACTGGCCCTGGCCGGGATCGGCCTCATCCTCAGTGCGCTGATGCTGCGGGGCCACTACCACATACCTCCGGATCCGCCGCTCATCGGCGCACAGATCCTGGCGACCCTGGGATACGCCGGTGCTCTGCGGCTGCGTCAGCGCGTGAGCCACCAGGGGGTAGCGCGACCACCGCAGGCCAGGTCGTCGCGCCACCCGTGAATGGCCGGCGCCGTCAGGGTTGCCGCACCCTCGGCACGTAGTCCGTCGGACCCGGCTGGACGTGGCCCGCCGACTGATACCAGCGTTGCAGCGTGTCCGCCAGGAACGCCTGCTTCTGGTTACGCTGCGCCCCCATGTCCAGCCCGATGAACGCCTGGAGGGACGCCTTGTCCCACTCGGGCATGGGCACCGGCTGCTGCACGTTCAGCCTGCTCAGGACGCGGGCCAGCTGCAGCCGTCCCTCGCCCGCCAGCGCGATGGAGTTGCCCAGCAGCCGGCCTGACTCCACGGGCGAGTGGGCCGCAGCACCGTGCGAGGCGGCGATCCAGTCCCAGCGCCACTGTGCCTGCCGGATCAGCCGCAGGATGGGCTGCATCTCGGCCTCAGTGGCGCCGGCCTGCCACGCGGCACCCGCCTCGATATGGAGCATGGCCAGTGACCGTTCGGCCTGCCTGCGCAACTCGTAAATGCGGTCCTGCGAGTCGTTGACGCGCCGGACCATCTCCTCTTCCGTACCGCCGTGACAGGTCATGCACGACTCGGCCACATTGGCCAGCGGGCTCTGGATGTGATGGTTGGTGAACTTGACGCCGCCCTCCCGCCGGTAGGGCATGTGGCAGTCGGCGCAGGCGACTCCGCGATACGCATGGATGCCGGTCTGGTACAGCTCCCAGTCGGGGTGCTGCACCTTGATCATGGGCGCGCGGCTGACGGCGTGCACCCAGTCGGTGTGGCCCACGCGGTCGAGGTACTGCTCCTGGGCCTCGGCGGTGATGCCGTCGTCCCAGGGGAACACAAGGTAGTTGTCCTCGGGCCGGAAGAAGTATTCCACGTGGCACTGGGCGCAGACCAGCGAACGCATCTCCTGGTGGGACGCGCGGTTGATGTCGCGGCCCATGCGGTCGAACGCCTCGATGAGGGCCGGCCGGGTGATGCGCAGGCGCATGGTGGCCGGGTCGTGGCAGTCCTGGCAGCCGATGGGGTTCACCACTTCGTCGCCGAGGTCACGCCAGGTCTGGGAATAGAAGTCTGCGACGCCGTACTCGTTCATCAGCCGGGGTACGTCAGTACTCTTGCAGGTCCAGCATGTTGCCGGCTGGTCCACGTTGGTGCGCAATGACTCGTGCACGTCCCTCACCGCGTAGTAGTGTCCGCGGATCTGGTTGTAGTCGCGGGCAAAGGCGTACCCCGCCCACAGGACGACCTTTTCAGGATGCTGCTCCAGCATGTCCCGCCGGGCAGAGCCGCCATGCTTGGACTGGAAGCTGGTGTCCAGCGTCATCAGGTACGACTCGAACTGACGCCGGAACTGCTCGCCCCAGACGGCGTTGCGCGGCTCGAATTCCGGCAGCTGGCGGATGGGCACGCCGGCCGTTGCGCTCTCTCCGCGCCGCTCGATGATGGACGCGCCGAACATGCCGATCAGGAACACGACGACGGCTGTGCCGGCAAAGAGCAGCCACGCGACCCACGGCTTGCGGCGGGTGAGTTCGGCCAGGTTCATGTCATCTCCCGGAAACGGGTTGTGCTGTGTTGCGCTGCATGAGGTTCCTCAGCCATGACGGCGTGACGGATCCGGGCAGCGGTACATGTTCGTAGGGCACGGAGGCCAGGCCGCGGACGCGACCGTGCGGCGTCTCCCGGTGGCACGCCCAGCAGCGCAGGCCCTCGCCGTGTTCTGCGCGGGCGTCGCCCGCCACCTCGTCGAGGCGCGTGTTGTGGACCGTGGCATCATGGCAGCGGATGCAGTTCTCCTGCACCACCCGCTGGCCCGCCTCGTGGATGCGGATCACCTGCGGCTCCAGCCGGAAGGTGAACATGAAGGCGTGGCGCGCACCGTCGGACGCCTTGAAGGCGTAGTGACGCAGCTTGTTGTCGTGCGGTACGTGGCAGTCGTTGCAGGTGGCCGTCTCCCGGTGCCGGCTGTAGGACCATGTCGCGTACTGCGGCGCCATGACGTGACAGTTGACGCAGGTCTGCGGGTTATCCGACAGGTAGGAGGACGCACGTGACACGTGGAACGTCATGGCGGCGAGGCCGGCCCCCACCCCGAGGAGCAGCGTGACCGGCAGGACCCACTGTGGCGGCGGCGCCAGTCTGTGAAAAACACCTGCAAGCCGCTGCCCGACACCGCGGCGCCCCTTCTCCATGCTCGACTCCAGTCAGAAGTCCGGCCGGCATTATGAGTGAAGGATGGCACGTCCGCAAGCTGCCGGCGCGCGCTGTTGAACGCAGTTCGAAGCAGCGCAGGGGACCGTCTGTCCGCCCTCTTTGACGCTAGCGCAGTCGCTGCAGCTGGGCCGAGGCTTCAGCCAGCGTCTCCACGCGTTTGCAAAAGGCGAACCGGACGAACCGCCGGCCATCTTCGGGATCATGATAGAAGCTGGACCCCGGCACCGAGGCAACGCCGCGCGCCTCGTCGGTGCCGCGAGCGAGACGCCGGGCGAAGGCGTCGGAAGGTTCGCCCGACAGCGCGGAGAAGTCGGCCATGATGTAATACGCGCCCGCCGGCGGTGCGCATGCGAAGCCTGCCTCCAGAAGGCCCTGGTACAGCACGTCCCGGCGTTCTCGGTAGCCGCTGAGCAGCGTGTCGTAATAGTCCGGTCCCAGGCACTCGATGGCCGTTGCACTCGCTTCCTGAAGGGGTGCTGGCGCGCCGACCGTGAGGAAGTCATGCACCTTGCGGATGGCCGCCGTCAGCCCGGCGGGCGCCACGATCCAGCCGACGCGCCAGCCGGTGACGCTGTACGTCTTGGACGCACCACTGATGGTGATGGTGCGTTCACGCATACCCGGCAGGGTGGCCATGGGGACGTGTCTGCCTTCATAGACGAGGTGCTCGTAGATCTCGTCGGTGACGGCCAGCATATCGTGCTCGATGCAGATGTCGGCGAGGCCTTCGAGCTCGGGCTGCGTCAGGACCCTGCCCGTGGGGTTGTTGGGCGTGTTGATGATGATGGCGCGGGTGCGCGGCGTCACGGCACCCCGCACGGCATCCAGGTCAACGGGCGCTCCGGGGTCCAGCCGCAGCCACACCGGCCGCGCACCGCACAGCACGGCGTCAGGGCCATAGTTCTCGTAGAAGGGCTCGAAGATGAGCACCTCGTCGCCGGGATCGATGACGGCGAGAAGGGTGGCGGCCATGGCCTCCGTCGCACCGCAGGTGACGGTGACTTCGGTAGCCTCATCAATGGCCAGGCCATAATCGCGCAGGTACTTCGCCGCCAGCGCCTGCCGCATGCGGGGCGTGCCCCACGTCACGGCATACTGGTTCACGTCGGCGCGGATGGCGGCGCACGCCGCTTCCTTCAGAACGTCCGGCGCCGGGAAGTCGGGGAACCCCTGGGCCAGATTGAGGGCGCCCGCTTCCGAGGCGACACGGGTCATCTCGCGGATCACGGATTCGGTGAAGCCATGGGTGCGACGAGCGGTGCGGTAGTGCCCGCCCGCCCCGGTCAACTGCGCGGAATCATGCATGCCGGACCTGCCTGATGAGTGTCGCCGCCGCCATGGTGCCGCCGGCCGTGCCGTCATAGTGCCACGTCCAACCGCGTGCGCGCAAAAGGCGGTCGGGCCGGGCACCGACGGTACAATGGGGTGAGACGGGCGACGGGTGGGCCATCGAGTCAGGGTTCCCGGAAGGATTCGTCCAGCTCCCGCCATGAATGTGCACCCGGGCGGCTCGGTGTTCATGGCCTCGCCTGGCGGGCGTCTGTGGTCGGTGCGAGTCGTCATTTCCCGGCCGTGGCGGCCGGCTGGGCCACTACCTCCTCGGCTTCGGCCGGGATGATGCCGGCGAGGGGTATCCGCTGACCAGCGACGCCACGGGCCCGGTGGGGGAGACCGGACGCGTGTACCGTCTGACGCGACCGGGCAGGGCTCGGTGACAGGCCGGGCACCAGTGGGCGCGCCCCCGCGGGTGCTGCCCGCGCCCGCGGTGCGATGCAGCAGGCACGGGTGCCGCTGCGTACGGCGGCCCTGGAGTCGCGCGCTGCAGGTACGGGCGTCCCGGCCGGGGGTGTGGCCTTTGTCTGGCGGATTCGCCATTATCCCCCCGCTGTGGACCCTGAACCCTGAATAGCCATGACGAACCGCGACACGTTCGGCAGTCGGGCCACCCTGCAGGTGGGCGCCCGTGCCTATGAGATCTTCCGGCTGGATGCCCTGGAGAAGGCGGGCCTGGACATCAGCCGGCTGCCATTTTCGCTGAAGATCCTGCTGGAGAACATGCTCCGGCACGAGCACATGCTGGCCGACCCGCAGCAGGACGTGGAGGCGCTGGCGCGCTGGGAGCCGAAGGCGCTGCCCAGCCGGGAGATCAACTTCACGCCCGCCCGCGTGCTGCTGCAGGACTTCACCGGCGTACCTGCCGTGGTGGACCTGGCGGCCATGCGGGACGCCATGCGTCGCATGGGCGGCGACCCCGGCCGCATCAACCCGCTGCAGCCGGCGGAGCTGGTCATTGACCACTCGGTCCAGGTGGACGAGTTCGGCACGCGCATGGCTTTCCAGCACAACGTGGAGCGGGAATACGAGCGCAACGGCGAGCGCTACGCGTTCCTGCGGTGGGGCCAGAAGGCGCTGCGTAACTTCCGGGTCGTCCCCCCGGGCACGGGCATCGTGCACCAGGTCAACCTGGAGTACCTGGCCCGGGTGGTGTTCCACAACGAGGAGACGGCGACGCCGCAGGCGTATCCCGATACGCTGGTGGGCACGGACTCGCACACGACGATGGTCAACGGCCTGGGCGTGCTGGGATGGGGCGTGGGCGGCATCGAGGCGGAGGCGGCCATGCTCGGCCAGCCGGTCTCCATGCTCATCCCGCAGGTCGTCGGGTTCCGCCTCACTGGCGAGCTGCCGGAGGCGGCAACAGCGACGGACCTGGTGCTGACGGTTACCGAGATGCTGCGGAAGAAGGGCGTCGTCGGCAAGTTCGTCGAGTTCTATGGCCCCGGCCTCGCCTCGCTCCGACTTGCCGATCGCGCCACCATCGCGAACATGGCGCCGGAATATGGCGCCACGTGCGGCATCTTCCCCGTGGACGAGCTGACGCTGCAGTACCTGGAATTCACGGGGCGGGCACCGGAGCACGTGGAGCTGGTGCGCAGCTACATGAAGGAACAGGGCATGTTCCACACGGCGGACACGCCGGACGCGGAGTACACCGATACGCTGGAACTGGACCTGGCAACCGTGGAACCGTCGCTGGCGGGGCCGCGGCGGCCGCAGGACCGGATCCGGCTGTCGGCCGTGAAGCAGTCCTTCGGCAAGTCGCTGGACGAGATGCGCCCGGCAGCGGCGGCGCCCGCGCCGAAGTCGGGTGAGATCAAGGAGTGGGAGGCGGAAGGTGGCCAGGTCGCCACCAGCACGGAGATCCGCTCGGCGAAG
Source organism: Longimicrobiales bacterium (assembly GCA_035461245.1). GTDB lineage: Bacteria > Gemmatimonadota > Gemmatimonadetes > Longimicrobiales > RSA9 > SH-MAG3. The sequence continues at coordinate 15,832 of DATHVP010000109.1, forward strand.
TGCGCGGTGGACGGCCGGGAATTCGACCTGCGTGACGGCGCCGTCGTCATTGCCGCCATCACGAGCTGCACGAACACGTCCAACCCGTCGGTGATGGTGGGCGCCGGCCTGGTGGCGAAAAAAGCGGCGGAACTGGGGCTCGAGAGGCAGCCATGGGTCAAGACGAGCCTGGCGCCGGGTTCCAAGGTCGTCACCGACTACCTCGAGCATGCGGGCCTCACACCGTACCTCGACCAGATGGGATTCAGCCTGGTGGGTTATGGCTGCACCACCTGCATTGGCAACAGCGGACCTCTGCCGGAGTCAGTGTCCCGGACCGTCCACGAGAATGACCTGGTGGTGGCGGCGGTGCTCAGCGGCAACCGCAACTTCGAGGGGCGCATCAACCCGGACGTGCGAGCGAACTACCTGGCGTCGCCGCCGCTGGTTGTAGCGTACGCTATTGCGGGCCGCATGGACTTCGACCCGTACAACGACCCCATCGGCACCGGCAGGGATGGCCGGAGCGTCTTCCTGCGCGACATCTGGCCGACGCAGCAGGAGATCGAGACCGTGATGCAGCAGTCGGTGCGCCCGGAGATGTTCCGGGATCAGTACGCCACGGTCTTCGAGGGCGACGACCGCTGGCGTGCCCTGCCCACGCCGGACTCGGAGCAGTACGAGTGGGACGCGGACTCCACGTACGTGAAGCACCCGCCGTATTTCGAGGACATGGCGCCGCAGCCGGGCGCTGTGACGGACATCAGCGGGGCCCGCGTGCTGGCCCTGCTCGGCGACAGCATTACCACCGACCACATCTCGCCTGCCGGCGCCATCAAGCTGGACAGCCCGGCAGGGAAGTACCTGCGGGAGCATGGCGTCGAGGTCCGGGACTTCAACTCCTACGGCGCCCGTCGCGGCAACCACGAAATCATGGTGCGCGGCACATTCGCCAACATCCGCCTGCGCAACCTGCTGGTGCCCGGGGTCGAGGGCGGCATGACGAAGTACATGCCGGGCGACGAGGTGATGTCCATCTACGACGCGTCCATGAAGTACCAGGCGGCGGGCGTGCCCCTCATCGTCATCGCCGGCCAGGAGTACGGCACGGGCTCGTCCCGTGACTGGGCCGCAAAGGGGCCGCTGCTGCTGGGCGTACGCGCCGTCATCGCCCGGAGCTACGAGCGTATCCACCGCTCGAACCTCATCGGCATGGGCATCCTGCCGCTGCAGTTCCGGGACGGCGAGACGGCGGAATCCCTGGGACTGGCGGGCACGGAATCCTTCGACATCGCGGGGCTGGACGCGGCGCTGGCGGCCACGTCAGTGGAGGACCGCACGGTGCGCGTCACGGCGCGTGCAGACGACGGCCGGACCGTCGAGTTCACGGCGCTGGCCCGGCTGGACACGCCGCAGGAGCGGGAATACTACCGGCACGGCGGCATCCTGCAGTTTGTGCTGCGGCAGTTGCTGGCCACGCCATAACGGCTGCGGCACGGCAGCAGGCGCCTGTCGTGACGCCCGCGTCCCCTGGGGGGCGCGGGCGTCGCTGTGTCTGCAAGCCGGCGGATGCCGTGTCAGGTCGCGGGCAGGTTGTCCCAGCCCCGGGCGGCTACGGGCCACGACCGCTCGATCCGGCCGCCCCGCAGGCCCCACACGCGCTCGTGCAGGTTCACCGACACGCACACGTGATTGGGGACGACGTGCACCCGGTCGCCAATGCGGGGCCGCCACGACGTCCCGCGGAGGTCCAGGATGCCGTGTTCCTCCGACATGCCTCGGACGACGACGTCGGGATGGTCGAGCAGGGCGCCATAGCCGGCTTCGTCGCTGCCGCGGAGCTCCTCCCGGAACAGCGCCTTCGAGCCAGCGTCCACGACGGCCTGGCCGGCCACCGCAGTGCTGACCACCGTGGCGAGGACGGTATAGGCGCAGTCCTCCCAGCCGCATGCGCCGATGGCCGCGGTGGTGCGGTCGTTGAAGATGTAGGTGCCCGGCCGGATCTCGGTGACGCCCCGCAGACGGTGGGATGACCAGGCCGCTGGTGTGGAGCCGGCGCTGACAGTGCCCGGCTCGAGACCCTCCTGGCGCAGCGCTTCCAGGAAGCGCTGCAGGGTGGCATCCACGGCGGCGATGGCTTCGTCCTGCCGGCTGACGTGCTGCCGGATGTGGCCGGGATAGAACATGACGCCGCGCCAGTCGACGCCGTCTGCGTCATGCGCACGTCGGCACAGCTCCACTGCGGTGGATACCTCACTGATGCCGACGCGCTGCATGCCCACGTCCAGCTCCACGAGCACGCCGAAGCTCAGGTCGTGGGCCCGGGCGGTTGCTACGACGCCGGCCAGCGCCTCCGGCGAGTCCAGGGCTACCGTCATGTTCGCTGTGGCCGGAAGTGCCACCAGCCGGCGCAGCTTGGGGTCGCCCACCGGTGGGTGCGCCAGCAGGATGTTGTCGGTGGCCGCCTGCATGAGGCTGGCTTCCCGGAACTGGGCCACGGTCACACCGATTGCACCACGGCGGACCTGCTCGGCAGCCAGGTCCGGCGACTTGTGCGTCTTGATGTGCGGCCGCAGCGCCAGTCCGTGATCCGCGGCATATCGGGCCATCCGGTCCAGGTTCGACTCCATGCGATCCAGGTCCACCACAGCCGCCGGTGTCAGAATCTCATCTGGGCTCACTGTTCCTCCTGCGCCCGCTAAGTGTCTTGCGATTGGGCAATGTAGGCCGTTCGGGCGGCTCCCGGAAAGCCACCACGCCCACGCCCCGGGGCACGCCGCTCTTGCCCCCGGGGCGCGACCTGTCGTAGCATCGTCGCATGGAACTCGATTGGCTGATCATGACACTGGCCATAAGCGTCGCCGCGCTGGTCGCCCTGCGGTCCTATGCCACGCGTCGCCGGCGCCACGCGCGGGCCGAGTACCAGCGACTCCTGCAGCAGGCGCTCGACGACGGTGTCCTCTCACCGGACGAGGTGGAGGAGCTTGAGAGCGTACGCCGCCAGGGCGCGCTGTCCCCCGAGGAGGTGCGGACCGCCGCCCTCGCCATCTACCGCGTGGCCCTCAGGGACGCGGCGGCGGATGCGCGGCTGACAGCGGAGGAGGCCGCGACGCTGGAACGGCTGCAGGACCAGCTCGGCTTGAGCGAGCGGGACCTGGGCGCGGACTTCAACCGACTGAGCCGGCTCCGGCTGCTGGCGCGCATCGCTGAGGGCAACATGCCCGAGGTCCAGTCGCCGGTACAGCTGGTACCCGAGGAACGATGCCACTGGGTGGTCCAGTGCACACTGGCCGACCGCCTGGCCCTGCCGCAGGCCACGCGCCGGCAACTGGCCGGCCTGGCTTTCCAGGTCGCGGCGGCAGAGCCGTTTGCCGCGGCTGGCGAGAGGGATGCCCTGCGGCCGGCCGAGGATGTGCTACCGAGCGATCTGGGCGCCCTCATCGTAACAAGTCGCCGCACCATCTTTCAGGGCGCCAAGCGGACCATCAGCGTGCCCCACGCCCGCGCCGAGACTGTGACCCTCTACGCCGATGGTATCCGCGTCGAGGAGATCGGCCAGTCCGCCCGTCGCTACTTCCTGGTGGACGACCCGGAACTCGCCTGTGCCATCCTGCTCCAGGCCGCCCGGGTGCGTCGCGCGGAGATCCGGCCTGCAAAGGCCACCACGCGATCGGCCTAGCCCACGGCCCGGCCCGGGTAAGGAAGGCGGCCCCACCGATTGACCGTCGTGTCCCCAACTGCTGGATTATTCAGCGTGGAGGGCCGCTTCGGCGTCGCCCTCCACGCCACGTTACGGGCCTGTAGCTCAGCTGGGAGAGCACTGCCTTTGCAAGGCAGGGGTCGTCGGTTCGAGCCCGACCAGGTCCACTGAACAGCCTCTCGCGGGTCGCCGCGGGGGGCTGTCTTCGTGTACGCGCGTGCCGCCGCCGCCCACCGTATCGCTTCCATCCTCGCTCACCTATCTTTTTCCGGCTGGGCGAAGGCTCCGGGAGCGGACGGCGCAGTCAGCCCGGGCAAGCGCGTTGCAGCAGCCGCGATCCATCCATTTCATGAGCGAGTGACCGGAGCGTGATGAGGCGTGTCCTGCGGGTGCTTACCCGGGTCGGTGAGGCGACAGTCCTGGCGGGTCAGATCGTGCGCGTGCTGCCCCGGCCCCGTCTCTACGCCACGTCCGCGCTGCAGCACGCGTACACCATGGGCATCCGGTCACTGCCACTGGTGCTGATCATGGCATTCCTGGGAGGGGCGGTCACGTCCCAGCAGACCGGGGCGCAGTTCGTTGGCGGCCTGCCCCTGTGGGTCATCGGCAGCGTGCTGGCGGCGAGCATGCTGACGGAACTGGCGCCGGTGCTGACGGGCATTGTACTCATGGCCAGGATCGGCGCCGCCATTGCGGCGGAACTCGCCTCAATGAAGGTGACGGAGCAGATCGACGCGCTGGTGGCCATGGGCAGGGACCCCGTAGCGTTCCTGGTGGTGCCTCGGGTGGTGGCGGGCCTGCTGGTCTTTCCGCCGCTGGTCATCCTGGCGAATGCGGTGGGGCTGGCGGCGGGCTGGGGCATCGGCCTGCTGGCGGTGGATGGGCTCACATCGGCGGATGTGGTGTATGGGATGCGCTGGTATTTCCGGCCGTGGGCCCTGTATTTCTCGGTGATCAAGGGCGCCGTCTTCGGCCTGGCCATCACGTTCATTGCGTGCTTCGTCGGGTTGAGCGGCACGGGCGGGGCCGAGGGCGTAGGGCGCACGACGACGCAGGCAGTGGTGGCGACGACGCTCGCCATCATGATCATAGACGTGCTCATGGTCCCCTTGCTGAAGGCGTTCTGAACTGATGATCGAGTTCCGGGATCTGCACAGGAGCTTTGACGAACACCATGTGCTGCGGGGCGTGGACCTGGTCGTGCAGGAGGGTGAGACGCTGGCGTTGCTGGGGCCGTCGGGCACGGGCAAGAGTGTGCTCATCAAGCACGCCATGGGGCTGCTGGAGCCCGATCACGGCGACGTCATCGTGGACGGCATCTCCATCGCCCGGGCAACGTCGAACGAGTTGCGCGCCGTGCGGCGCCGCATCGGCTACGTCTTCCAGAACGCAGCCCTGTTTGACTCGCTGACCGTCGCGGAGAACCTCTGGCTGGCGCAGACGGACGAGCGGGAGGACCGGCCCATCGCCGCGTGCCGGGAGGAGGCGGTGGAACTCCTTCGCCGCGTCAACCTGGACGCCTCGGTCCTGGACCGGCTGCCCAGTGAACTGTCCGGCGGCATGCGCAAGCGGGTGGGGGTGGCCCGGGCCATCGCCCACCGGCCACGCTACCTGCTGTGGGACGAGCCGACGACGGGCCTGGACCCCGTCAACGCGGACAATATCGACGACCTGATCATGGAGCTGGGGCGCGAACTGGGTGTCACCAGCATCGTCGTGACCCACGACCTGGACACTGCCTTCGAGGTGGCTGAGCGCATTGCGCTGCTCTACGATGGCCGTATCCTCGCCTGCGAGACACCGGACGCCATGCTGCGCAGCGAGGACCCCGTTGTCAGACGCTTCGTTCGACGCAGCCGCGCAGACGCCGCTGCCTGACCACATGGATGCCCCAATGGACAACCGCAGGAAACGCAACCTCGCCACGCTCGGCCTGCTGACGGTCGTCGCCACCGTCATCTTCGTCGCCGGCCTGTTCTGGCTGCTCGGCACACCACTGCTGCGCGGCGGCATGGACGTCACCGTCGTGCTCGACAATGGCGGCGGACTCAAGCGCAGTGATCGAGTGCACCTCCAGGGCGTTGCCATTGGCACAGTTCGTTCCGTGCGCCTGAACCCCGGCGGCTCCGGCGTCCTCGCCGAGCTACGGCTCGATGACGGCCTCGCACTCCCCGCCGACAGCCGCGCCACCATCCGGGGGGACGTTTTTGGCGCCCACACCGTGGACCTCATCCCCGGCAGTTCCATGGTCAGGCTCGCCGCAGGCGACACCGTACGCGGCGCTGCCGTCCCCGAGCTCGCCCAGATGGCCACGGACCTGAGCGCGCGCGTCGAGTCCGTCCTCACCAGCGCCGACGCGCTGCTCTCTGCCGACGCCGTGCGGGACGTGCACGCCACCGCCGCCGTGCTGCCCGCAGGGGCCGCGCAGATGACCGCCGTTTTCGAGGAACTGCGGTTCGCCAGCGCCGCCCTGCGTCGTACCGCTGAGCGCGTCGAGAACGCGGACACCGGGGACCGCCTCAACACCGCCATCGGCGAGTTCGAGCAGACGGCCCGGGCCCTCACCTCAGCCGCCGGCCGGATGGAGGAATCCCTGGGGGCTTTCGCTTCCGTTATGGGCAAGATTGACAGCGGCAACGGCACCCTCGGCCGCCTGGTCAATGACACGTCCATGTATGCCGAACTCAACCACACGCTCCGCGAGATGCGCGCGCTGGCCACAGATATGCGTGAGCGACCCAGTCGGTACATCAACGTCCGCATCTTCTAGGGCGCCAGCTTCGGCGCCCGGGATCTGCTGGCCCGCTTCGGCCCTCCTCGGGGTCGTGGCGGATTTGTAGACTGGGACGCCCGTTCTGTGGAGGAAGAGCATGTCCGAATCGCTGGGAGAACAGATCCGGCACATTCTCCGGGAGGCGCCGTTTGCCATGCGGCAACTGGCGGCCGACGCCGGCCTGAGCTACGACGTACTGCGCTCCTGGCGCAGCGGCCGGCGTCGGCCAAGTCGCACCAGCGCGGTGCGACTGGCAGCCGGCCTGCAGCAGCGCGGCGAGTTGCTCCTGCGCCTGGCAGCGGAACTGCAGGCGGCGGCGGAGCCGCCGGGCCAGGCGCGAGCCCGGGAGGAGGGTGCCTCCCGCCCTGATGCCGGCTCGTCACGCCCGGACACCGCCCGGGCCATGGACACCGGCAGCCCTCGCACGGGCGAAGCCACCCATTCCCGAACAGGCGATGGGCCGGGCGCCGATGAGGGCAGAGCCGAGCCGGGCTTTGGCCGGTTTCGACCGGGCGACAGCGGCGATGCCGGCTCCATGTGGCGCCATGGCGCGGGCCGGGAAGGCGGAGCCATCAGCCGCGACGCGCCCATGCCTGGCCGTGACGAGGGCCCGGGCCCGGACGAGGCCTCGCGTCGGCCCGACTCCACCGCGGGCGATGCCGCCGCTGGCGACTCCGAAACCGGTACCAGCGACGACTGGCGTCCCTGACCCTATCACGAGGGAACTGTTGCGCCTCCTCGATTCGGCGCATGTTTCCTCCTGTTGTCGCGGCGGCGCTGCGGCAGGTGCGGCACGACTACGGAGATCCCCCATCGACGTGCAGCCGTTTCCGGTGGGCACGTGGATTGCCTCCTGACGGGCCATCGCACCGGAAGGAGGAGCAATGGGTCCAGTGACGGGAGGCTTGCAGACGCGTCGGGCCGCCATTGGCCGGATTGGCGAGGGCCGCAGGCGCTGGCGGGTCATGGTGGAGACCTGGCAGGAGACGGAGGACTACTGCGGGCGGCTGTTGTTCTGCCCGGACGGCGCAGAGCCGGCCCCGGAGCGGGAGAGCGCGGCGCTGCTGCGGGGTCGCAGTCACGAGGACATCCTGAACCGGGCGCACGAACTGCCGGAGGAGCGGCTCAGGCGCTTGCTGCTGTCCCTGGGCTGACGCCTGCTGCAGGACGTTTGAACGAGGAGAGGCCGCGCGATGCGCGGCCTTTTTTCATCCGGGGCCACGTGACAGCGCCGCGCGCTTTCTCCCGGTTCGCTTCTTGCTCCTCCGGTATAATGAGACTACGCTGGAGAAGAGCAAGCAGGAAGGAGGCGAGTCATGATGACCGCCGGGTTGCAGGTTGTTCTGCTGGTATTCGCACTGATCGGGTTCGCGGGCGCGGGGGCGTGCCTCGCCGTGGCACGGAGCCGGCAGGTAGCGGACGGAGAATATGACACGGGGATGCTCGGTGTCGCGGGCATGCTCTTCGTGTTCGGCGCGCTGTGTACGGTGGTCGGTTCGGGCCTGCTGGGCGTGCTGGCGTTCGGCAGCATCACGCTGTGGGCCGGGTACGTCATCACGGCACAGCGCGTGGGCCTGTTCCGTATCGAGACGGGCTGGATGGAAGAGGCCCGGGAAACGGAACCACGACAGACGACGTAACCATCCGCTGGGCCGGCCCCGTCACGGGCCGGCCGCCTTTCCCGCCGCCAGGCCGGAAGGTTTCGCGGTGCAGCGTACCTGTCCGTCCGGCCGCGCGGCTCTTGCTCCCACGTTCCCGCACTGTACTTTCCCGGGTCACCCCGTCGCGGGCGTGTGCACCTCTCACATCCGAAGGTTATGGCGAACGGTTCCGAACTGATGGAGAAGCTCGTATCGCTGTGCAAGCGACGCGGCTTTGTCTTCCAGTCTTCAGAGATATACGGCGGCACGGGTTCAGTCTGGGACTATGGCCCGCTGGGCGTCGAACTGCAGCGCAACGTGAAGGAGGCGTGGTGGCGCTCGATGGTGCATGAGCGCGATGACGTCGAGGGTCTCGATGCATCGATCCTCATGCATCCGCGCGTCTGGGAGGCGAGCGGTCACGTGTCCGGCTTCACCGATCCGCTGGTGGACTGCAGGACCTGCAAGGCCCGGTTCCGGGCGGACCAGATGGACCAGGCGCAGTGCCCGCGGAAGCCCAGCCGGCGGCCGGGCGAGCATGACGACTGCTCACTGACTGAGCCACGCCTGTTCAACCTCATGTTCAAGACGTTCATGGGGCCGGTGGAGGATGCCGCGGCCGTCGTCTACCTGCGGCCGGAGACGGCGCAGGGCAGCTACGTGAACTTCCAGAACGTGGTGACGTCAGCACGGCAGCGGGTGCCGTTCGGCGTTGCCCAGATCGGCAAGGCGTTCCGCAACGAGATCACGCCGGGCAACTTCATCTTCCGGACGCGAGAATTCGAGCAGATGGAGATGCAGTTCTTCGTGGAGCCGGGTACCGACGACGAATGGTTCGAGTACTGGAAGGCGCAGCGCATGGAGTGGATGGTGTCGCTGGGCATCCGTGCGGAGAAGCTGCGCTATGACGAACATGGCCCGGACGCGCTGGCGCACTATGCCAAGGCGGCGTTTGACATCCAGTACGAGTTCCCCTTTGGCTGGCAGGAGTTCGAGGGCGTCCACAACCGTACGGACTTCGACCTGCGCCGGCACCAGGAGTACTCCGGCAAGAAGATGGAGTACGTGGACCCGGTGGATCGCAACAAGCGCTACCTGCCGTATGTCATCGAGACCGCCATCGGCGTAGGCCGCACGGTCCTCGCCGTCCTTGCCGACGCGTACCACGAGGAAGAGGTGGAGGGCGAGAAGCGGGTCGTGCTGCGGTTGCATCCGCGGCTGGCGCCGCAGAAGGCCGCCGTGCTGCCGCTGGTGAAGAAGGACGGCATGCCGGAGATGGCGGAGCAGCTGCAGCAGGCGTTGCGGCGGGCCGGCCTCAACTCGTTCTATGATGATGCGGGCTCCATCGGCAAGCGGTACCGTCGCCTGGACGAGGCGGGCACGCCCTTCGCCGTGACGGTGGATGGCGAAGGCGTGGCGGACGGCACCGTCACGGTGCGCCATCGGGACACACTGCAGCAGGAGCGAATTGCCGCCAGTGCCGTGGTCGACTACGTAAGGCAGCGGCTGGCCTGATCCGGACGGGCGCCCGCGGGCGCCCGTTTCCATTCACAGCGCATTTCCAGGAGGCAGCGTGACGGAGCGCGTCGAGCATTTCACCACGCGATGGGGCATGATGGTCGCCATGCTGGGCATGGCAGTGGGCACCGGCAACATCTGGCGGTTCCCCCGCGTTGCGGCCACCAATGGCGGCGGTTCGTTCCTGGTGGCGTGGTTCGTCTTCCTGCTGCTCTGGTCCATCCCGCTGATCCTGGTCGAGTTTGCCATGGGCAAGGGCACCCGCACCGGGAACGTGGGCGCCTTCGCACAGATCATGGGGCGGGGCAGGGCGTGGATGGGCGCCTGGGTGGCCTGGACGGCGACGGCCATCATGTTCTACTACGCCGTCGTCGCCGGCTGGACCATCCGCTACTCCTGGGCGGCCATCAGCGGCGAGTTGCGTACGGTGGAATCGGCGACGCTGTGGGCCTCCTTCTCGTTCTCGTGGACTGTAGTGTTCTTCCAGGCACTGGCACTGGGCGTCGGCCTCTTCATCGTGGCGCGGGGCGTGCGCGGCATCGAGTACGCCGCACGCTTCCTGATCCCCAGCCTGTTCGTCCTGGTGATCGTGCTGGCCATCCGTGCCGTTACCCTGCCCGGCGCGTCAGCCGGGCTGAACTTCCTGTTCACGCCCACCTGGGACGGCCTGGCGAACCCGCAGGTGTGGCTGCAGGCACTGACGCAGAACGCGTGGGATACCGGCGCTGGCTGGGGCCTGATCCTGACCTACGCCATCTACATGCGGCGGCGGGAGGACACGGCGCTGAACGCGTTCGTGCTGGGTTTCGGCAACAACAGCGTTTCGCTGCTGGCCGGCATCATGGTGCTGTGCACCGTCTTCTCGCTGATGCCCGACGCAGCGAGCCAGATCGTTGGCGCCGGTAACGAGGGCCTGACGTTCATCTGGGTGCCGCAGCTCTTCGCGCTCATGCCGGGTGGCTCCTTCTTCATGATCATCTTCTTCGTCGCCCTGTTCTTTGCCGCCATCTCCAGCCTCATCGCCATGATCGAGCTGGCGACGCGCGTGCTGCAGGACCTGGGGCTGGCCCGCAGCCGGGCCATCGCACTCGTCGGCGGCGCCGGCCTGCTGCTGGGCATTCCTTCGGCCATCAACAGCAGTGTCTTCGGCAACCAGGACTTCGTCTGGGGCGTCGGCCTGATGATGTCGGGGCTGTTCTTTGCCTCGGCAGTGCTGAAGTACGGCGTCACGAAGTTCCGCGAGACGTTCATCAACACGGGCCATTCTGACATCCGCATCGGGGCGTGGTGGGACTGGGCCATCCGGTTGGTGGTGATCCAGGCGATCGTGCTCATTGTCTGGTGGTTCTGGCAGGTGCGCACGGAAGACCCCTGGGGCGCGTTCGGCTGGGCGAACATGGCGGTGCAGTGGGCCATTGCGCTGGGCTTCTTCATTGCGTTCAACGGGTGGATGGTCCGGCGCACGGAAGCGGTGACCGCGTCGCGTCCCGACGCCGACCCTCTGACGTAGGCCGTCAATACGGGAGCAAGCGTATCCATCACAGGCGGCGGTGATGCAGTACGACGAGTTCGAGCGCCGGGCGCAGGAGGAGTGGGAGCGGATCCCGGAACAGTATCGCGCTGGTGTGGACGGGCTTGTGGTGAAGCGGTCAGCGCTGCCTCACCCGTCACTGCCGGACATCTACACCCTCGGCGAGTGCGTCACCGAGAGCTACCCCTCGGACTTCGGCGGGCCGGACACGATCCGGTCCGTCGTCGTGCTCCATTACGGCTCTTTCCTGCGCCTTTCCCGCCTGGACCCGGGTTTCGACTGGGATGGCGAGTTGTGGGAGACGCTCACGCATGAACTCCAGCACCACCTCGAGTCACTGGCGGCGGATGACGCGCTGGTGGACATGGACTACGCCGCCGATGAGAACTACAAGCGCTACCAGGGCAGGGAGTTCGACCCGTTCTTCTACCGCCGGGGCATCCCGGAGGGCGAATGGCTGCGCGCGGAGGACGAGTTCTTCCTGGAGATGCAGGCAACGCCCGGCGACACTGTCACGTTCGCGTGGGATGAGGCGACGTACGAGGTAACCATCCCGGACCATGCCGACGGCGACGTCGCGTTCCTCACGGTCGTGGCAGGCGTCCATGAGCCGCCGGGCGCACTGCACCTGGTGGTACGCCGGCCGCCGGGCGGATGGCGGCAGCGCCTGGGCGGGCTGCTGCGGCCGCAGCCACCGCGGGTTGTTGAAGGAGAGGTGCACGTGAGGCGTCGTTCACCGTAGAATGCATCATGAGCAACGAACGAGTCACACCCTGGGACATCATTTTCGGCGAGCCCGGCTTCGATGAGGCCACCTTCCACCTGATCCGCGAGCAGGTGGCGGCGCGGGGG
>DATHVP010000110.1:0-8690 GCA_035461245.1 Longimicrobiales bacterium
TCCGTGCCGGCCCCCTCGGTCGCCTGGAACGCCCTGCCCCGGAGCACCGGCGTGCCCAGCGTGGCGAAGTAGTCCGCCGTGATGGCCGTCATGTACGGCCCGCCGCCGGGCAGCGCCGGGATGGACTCCACCCCCTCGGCCCGGACGGAGGCGAAGAACGCACCCCGGAACGCCGCGCCGATGGCGACGCTGGCATGCTCCACGCCCGGCTCCGCCGTGATGCGCTCCGCCGCTTCGCGGTAGAACAGGCGACGTCGTTCCGTCAGCACCGCACGCGCCTCGTCGGACAGGTCCGGCGGCGTCTCCCACTCGAAAGACGCGGCCAGCACGCGCCCGGTGTCCATGCCGAGGTCCACGCGGTGCACGCTCCACAGGCTGCGCACGAACACGCCGGCACCCACCAGCAGCAGCACGCAGAACGCCGCCTGGAGCACGGCGAGGACGCTGCGGGCGCGGCCGGGGGCTGGCGGGGCGTGCACGGACCCGGCGAGGGCCGTTGCCAGCCGTGTGCTGCCGGCCATGAGCGCCGGCGCGAGGCCGGTGACAATGCCCACGAGTGTCGTGATGCCGGCGGCCACCACGAGCACGCGCACGTCCAGCGGCGACGTCGTCCAGTCCACGTGGGGGAGCAGCGTCGTCCGCACGATGCCCGCGCCCCAGTACGCCACCGCCAGTGCCGCGATTCCGCCGAGCACGGCCAGCAGCATGCTCTCCGTCAGCAGCAGGCGGATGAGACGCCCGCGGGAGATGCCCAGGGCGAGACGGACGCTGATCTCCCGACGTCGCCTGAGCCCCCGTGCGAAGTAGAGGTTGGCCACGTTGGCGCACGCCACCAGCAGCACGATGGCAGCCACCGCCATCAGCCAGCGCGCGACGCTCGCCTCCATGGGCTCGTTGCCGTTGCGGTCCGCACCGATGCCCGCCAGCGTGATGTAGCCCTCGTCGAGATCGCCGGGCAGGTCCGTGGTAACGGCCCGCCACGCAGCGGTGGCTTCCGCGGCGGCCCGTTCACCACTGGCGTCCCCCCGCAGCCGCGCCACTACCGGCATGTAGAAGCCGAACCACTCCGTGAGCCAGCCGTCGCCGGCAAGCGGCCCGATCTGGACCCAGGCGTCCACTGTGCCCAGTTCCACGCCCGTGAAGCCCGGCGGCGCCACGCCGATGACCCGGTAGCCGTGCCCCGACAACGGCACCACCTGGCCGAGCACGTCCTCCCGGCCGCCGAACTCCGACTGCCACAGGCCGTGGCCGAGGACGACGACACGCTCGCCGGTGGCCTCGTCCTCCACGGCGTCGATGAAGCGGCCGAGGGCCGGCCGCACACCCGTCAGCTCGAAGAAGCTGGACGTAACACCCGTGACCTGGAGCTGGCGCGCATCGGCGCCCGCGCGCAGCGTGAGCGTACGGGGGATGTACGCCGCCACCTGCTCCACGGACGTGACGCGCGTACGGAATGCGTCGAAGACCACACCGTTGAGCATGGCCGACGTCTCGAGTTCCGGATTGTGCTGCGCCCGGATGTTCACGTAGAAGCGCACCAGTTCGTCAGGCTGCTCCACGTGCGCCGGCCCGCTCAGCAGCAGCCGGTCCACCACGCCGAACATCGTGGCGTTCGCGCCGATCCCCAGCGCCAGCGTGATGATGACGACGAGGGCGTACCCACGCTCCCGGGAGACGGCGCGTGCCGCGAAGCGAACGTCGTCGAGAACCGAGCGCATGCGCTCCCGCAGCGACAGCCGCGCGTCCCGGTCCCAGGCCGCCCGCAGCAGCGCATAGCGGCCCGGCGCCCCGCCCAGACGGCGCGCCGCCTCCGCCCGGGCGTCCGCCTCGCCCAGGCCCGCTGCCATCAACCGCTCCACACGTTCCGCCATGTGCGCGTCCAGTTCCGCGTCCACGTCCCGCTCGGACAGTGCGCGGTCGTGCACCGGCAGCCGGAACCACCGACGCTTCCTCATGCTGGACTCTCCCGGCCAGTCAGTATGCTGCGCACCAGGTCCGCGTAGCTCAGCACGCGCGCCGTCTCCGCCTTCAGGTGCGCCCTGCCCTGCCGCGTCAGTTCGTAGTAGCGCGCCCGCCGGTTCTTGTCCGAGACGCCCCATTCCGCCTGCACCAGGCCCCGCTTCTCCATCCGATACAGCGCCTGGTAGACCGCCGAGTCGTCCAGGCCGAGGGAGCCGCCCGCCTGCCGCTCCAGCCACTCCGTTACCTCGAACCCGTGCATGGGCGCCTGCGCGAGGGCCTTCAGCACCAGCACGTCCAGCGTGCCCTTGAGGATCGTGTTCTGTTCGGTCTGCCTGGTCACGGCCGCCGCCTGTTACGGTGTCCGGGAGGAGTCCCTTATTGCAGTGTCTTGGTTGAAATTCTTAGATAAGCCGCGCTGGCCGGTACGTCAAGGGTGCTGGTGGCGTGTCCCGGGAACCGTGCCGCCGATGGGGATCGGCCCGCGGACGGCGTTGTCCCGTTCACTCGCGCATGCGGGTGCCGCGCCGTAGCTTCCGCCGCTGATCACCGGCCGCGGCCGGCAGCGGCCACCCGAGTGAGACGATGTTCGTAGTCGACCAGCTCCTCCTGCTTGGCGCCGTCCTGATCCTGCTGGGCATTGCGTCGAGCAAGTTCTCCGCGCGCATGGGCATGCCCGTGCTGGTGCTGTTCCTCGTGGTGGGCATGCTGGCCGGCGAGGACGGGATCGGCGGTATCTCCTTTGACAATTACGCGCTGGCCCATGGGATCGGCACGGTCTCGCTGGCCATCATCCTGTTCGACGGCGGGCTGCGCACGTCCCGGCGATCGTTCCGCGCGGTGTTCGGCCCTGCCATCACGCTGGCGACGGTGGGCGTCGTCATCACCAGTGTCGTCACCGGCCTGTTCGCGGCGTGGCTGCTGGAACTGACGGCGCTCCAGGGCCTGCTCATCGGCGCCATCGTCGGCTCGACGGACGCGGCGGCGGTGTTCGCGGTGCTGCGCGGGCGGGGCGTGAACCTGAAGAAGCGTCTGGCCGCCACGCTGGAGGTGGAGAGCGGGTCCAACGACCCCATGGCCATCTTCCTGACGGTAGGCATCCTGGAGATCATGCTGGGGGAAATGACCCTCGGTATCGGGATGCTCTGGTTCCTGCTGGTCCAGGTGGCGGTGGGCATCGGCGGCGGGCTGCTGCTGGGCCGGCTGGCGGTCTTCACCATCAATCGTGTGAACCTGGACGCGGCGGGACTGTACCCCATCCTTACCGCGGCGGCAGGCCTGCTGGCGTACGGCGCATCGGCTTCCCTTGGCGGCAGCGGATTCCTCTCGGTATACCTGGCGGGTCTCATCATCGGCAATGAGCGGCTCGTCTTCCGCCGTGGCATCCTGGTCTTCCACGACGGCGCGGCGTGGCTGGCGCAGATCGCGATGTTCGTGATGCTTGGACTGCTGGTGACACCAAGCCGGCTGACGGGCGTCGCCCTGGACGGGCTCGTGGTGGCCATCATCCTCATCTTCATTGCCCGGCCGCTGGCGGTAGGTGTGCTGCTGCCGTGGTACGGATTCAGGGCCAGGGAGGTCCTGTTCGTCGCCTGGTCGGGACTGAAGGGGGCCGTTCCCATCATCCTCGCCACGTACCCGCTGATGCTGGGCGTGGAAGGCGCAGGGCTGCTCTTCCATGTGGTGTTCTTCACGGTGCTGGTCTCGGCGGTGCTGCAGGGCTGGACCATGCCGCCGCTGGCCCGGCTGCTGAGGCTGCAATCGGAACCGCCGCCCCAGCCCCCGGTGTCGCTGGAGATCACGTCGCTGCGGGATATCGACGGGGACATTGTGGAGTACACCGTCGCCCGAAACACGCTGGCGGCGGACCGGCACGTGCGGGACCTGCGGCTGCCCGACGGCGCGGTGGTGGCCATGATCGTGCGCGAGAGCGAGATCATCCCTCCCCGCGGCAGCACCATGGTCCTCCCCGGAGACCATTTGTTCCTGGTCATGCGGCCGGGCCTGCGCTCCCTGGTGGACCGCCTGTTCCGCCCGCGCCGGGAAGTACACGAGGTGCCGGCGGAGACGGAGTTCCCGCTCCGCGGTGATACGACCGTCGCTGAGATGAACGAGTTCTACGGCGTCTCACTGGACGAGGACCCGTCCGCAACGCTGCACGACGTCCTGCTCCGCCGCATCGGCGAGGACCGCCTCGACGAAGGCAGCCAGCTGCGGCTTGAACACGTGGACCTGGTCGTCCGGGGCATGTATGAGGGCACCGTGGACCGCGTGGGGCTGGTGATCCATCAGCCGCAGCCGGACCAGCGAGACGGTCTCGCCGGATCCGGCTGACCGGTCACAGTCGGCCGCAACAGGAGTACCCGGCAGTCCCGCCGTGTCCGGCGCCACCTTCAGGACTGCCCTGTCAGGCAGACGTCAGGGTGGGCCGTCGGTCGGGGCCGGCTCAGCGCAGGGCGAAGTAGCGGAGCACCTCATCCTGCATCGCCAGCGCCCGACGCGGATCCGGACCGCCCTCCGCATCGGCACCGCCCTCCGCATCGGCACCGTCGTCCGCATCGGCACCGCCCTCCGCATCGGCACCGCCGTCCGCATCGGCACCCTCGTCCACAGGGGCGAGCCGGCCGCCGACGAACTGGCCGTGCAATTCGTTGGCGTACCGATACGCGGCGCGGCTGAGTGCGCGGAATGCGGCTCGGCGTGTTGCGGGCGAGTCCTGCTGCCGGATGGTCGCGCACAGGTCGAGGAGCCGACGCAACTGCAGGAGGAACTCGGCGTCAGCGGAGCGCGGCCTGAAGTAATGAAGGATGGGGTACTGGCCAAGAATGTGGCGGAGGTGGGTGATAGTGCGGGAGACGTGGTCGAACCACTCGTCCCACTCCGTTCCTTCCGACTGGTTGCGTATCTCCGCGGCGACGTCGCGCTCTTCGAGCCGCGTGCTGATCTCAATGGCGAGGGTACGCATGACTGGCAGTTCACGGTACACGGCCATGAAGTAGCTGAGGGCGGCAGTGACCAGCCCGAAGCCGGCGAACGCCTGGAGCGCGGTAACCCAGCGCAGGGCGGTGTGACGGGCGTGGACGTCGCCCATGCCGAGGGTGCTGGCTGCGTTCAGGCTGTGATAGACCGCCTCTGCCCAGGCCGGCCCCTCGGCGCCGGGTATCTCGATGAGTTCCATCACCCACGGCAGGTATAGGAGCGCGAATCCCAGGACAAGGAGCAGCAGCCAGACCATCGGGATCATCACCACCAGGAGCGGCCCGAAGAGCGGTGGCATCCCCTTCAGGTCCCGGCGCTGACGGCCCGTCCGGAAGAGGACCCACGCCGCGCGGCTCACGGCACGGAACAGCCGCCCGCCGTTTCCCTCTGGATCGAAGACGGTAACGAGCACATCCCGGAACAGCAGCAGCAGGATGAGGGTGCCGGCGACGGGCGCAGCGTAGATCACGCCGCTGATCGCAGGCAAGACCCGTGCTCCGGCCCGGGCTCGCGGCGAGCACCGATTCTGGCTATTGTATTCATTCTACGCCCACTGATGCTTCCGTCCACTCCGACCGCAAAAGAATCATGAGCAGACGCCTGCGCACACCACTGGTCCCCCTCTGGAGCCTGGTTTTCGTCGTATTGGCCGGGATGAGCCTCCCCGCCGACGCGGCCGGCCAGAAGCAGCCCATGGAGCACGACGTCTACGAGCGGTGGGACACCATCGGCGGCGAGACGCTGTCCCGCGACGGCCGCTGGGTCCTGTACAACAGGCTCCGCTACGATCGTGACGACGCCCTGGTCGTCCGCTCCACGATGAACGACGTCACGCACGTCTTCCAGCGCGGCGGTGCCGCCCGCTTCGACGACGGCTCGCGCTACGTGGTCTTCACGCTGCGGCCGGCCCAGGACAGCGTGACGGCGGCGCGGCGTGCCCGGCGGCCGGCGAGCCAGATGCCCCGGGATACGCTGGCCATCCTGGACCTGAGCACGGGCCAGGTCACGCGCCTCGAGGGTGCCCGCGGCCCGCGCCTGCCGGACGGCAACGGCGGCTGGCTGGCGTACCAGCTCGAGCGGCCGGGTAGCGGCCCGGCCGGGGGACAGGGCGCGCAGGGGCAGTCGGCACAGGCGGGCGGCCAGGGCGCGCAGCAGTCCCGGCGCAAGGAGCCGGGCGCGCCGCTGGTGATCCGGAACCTGGCCAGCGGCGAGGAGCGTCGAATCGACGACGTCGCCATGTACACATTCTCCAGCGACGGCCAGCGCCTGGCGTACGCCGTGTCCACCGCGGACGGTGCTGGCGACGGCGTGTTCATCCAGTCGGTGGCGGGCGGCGCCACGACCACGGCAATGACGGGCGAGGGCGAGTACCGCCGGCTGACGTTTGACGAGGCTGGTCAGCAACTGGCGTTCCTGTCGAACACGGCGACGTGGTCGCAGGAGACGCCGACGTGGGCGGTCTACCACTACGGTCCCCGTGTGAGTCCGGCGCGCAGTGTAGCGAGCGAGGGCACGGCGGGCATCCCGTCGGGCTGGCAGGTGAGCGACAACGGCAACATCAGCTTCTCCCGCAACGGCCAGCGCATATTCTTCGGCACGGCGCCGCGTCCGCTGGACGAGATCGAGGACGACCGGCTGCCGGAAGAGCGCGTGCGCGTGGAAGTCTGGCACTGGGATGAGCCGCAGATCCCCACGGTGCAGAACCGGCGACTGGCGCAGGAGCGCCGGCGCACGTACGACGCCGTGGTGCACCTGAACAACAACAATCGCGTGGTCCAGCTCGGTGACGAGGCTGTCCCCAGCGTGAACGTCGGCTCCCGCGGCGACGCGGACATTGCGATCGGCACGGACGGCAACCCGTACGCCGTGGAGAGCGGCTGGGACACGCCCAACTGGTCGGACCACTACCTCGTTGACGTCCGCACGGGCGAGCGCTCACTGCTGCGGGAGCGGGTGCAGGGCGGCACGCAGCTATCGCCGGGCGCACGCTTCGCCGTATGGTACGACATCCCCACGCAGGCATGGCACGCCATGGACGTGCGCACGCGCAACGTCGTCAACATGACGGAATCCATCCCGCACCCCATCCACAACGAGGAGCACGACTCGCCGTCGCCGGCATCGGCGCTGGGCAGCCCCGGCTGGCTGGCCAATGACGGCGCCATGCTGGTCTATGACCGGTTCGACATCTGGGCCGTGGACCCGACGGGCCGCCAGGCGCCGCGCAACATCACGCAGGGCCAGGGCCGGGCGCAGAACATCCGGTTCCGCATCGTCCGGCTGGACCGGGAGGACGACTACCTGTCCACGTCCTCGCCGGCGTTCCTGTCCGCGTTCAATGCGCAGACGAAGCAGGACGGCTTCTACCGCGTCAGCCTGAACGGCGGCACCCCGCAGCAGCTGGTCATGATGGACTACCGCTTCTCGACGCCGCGCAAGGCGCAGGACGCGGACGTGCTCATGTTCACGCGGCAGTCGTTCACCGAGTTCCCGGACATCTGGGTGAGCGGTCCGGACGTGCGGGACATGCGCAAGCTCACGGCGGAGAACGCCGAGCTGCAGGCGCAGTACCTGTGGGGTACCGCGGAACTCGTGGACTGGGTCTCCCTCGACGGCATCGAGTTGCAGGGCATCGTCTACAAGCCGGAGAACTTCGATCCGACGCAGAAGTACCCGATGATCACGTACTTCTATGAGCGGATGAGCGACACGTACCACCTGCACTACCCGCCGGTGCCGCATCGCTCGCGCATCAGCCCGACCTTCTACACGAGCCGCGGCTACATCGTCTTCGTGCCGGACATCGTGTATCGCATCGGCTACCCCGGCGAGAGCGCCATGAACTCCATCATGCCGGGCGTGACCAGGCTGCTGGAGCGGCCGTACGTGGACCGGGAGAACCTGGCCATGCAGGGCCACTCGTGGGGCGGCTACCAGATCGCGTTCATGGTCACGCGCACGAACATGTTCAAGGCCGCGGCGCCGGGCGCGCCGGTGGCGAACATGGTGAGCGCCTACAGCGGCATCCGGCTGGAGAGCGGCGTGCACCGCCAGTTCCAGTACGAGCGCACGCAGAGCCGCCTGGGCGGCAACCTCTGGGAGATGCCCATCCGGTACCTGGAGAACTCGCCGGTTTTCTGGCTGGACAAGGTGGAGACGCCGCTGCTCATCATGCACAATGACCTGGACGGCGCCGTCCCGTTCCAGCAGGGCCTCGAGCTGTTCCTCGGGCTGCGTCGCCTGGGCAAGCCGGCCTGGCTCATCAACTACGTCGGCGAGCCCCACTGGCCCACGACCGTCGCCAACAAGCGCGACTGGAACATCAGGATGCAGCAGTTCTTCGACTTCTACCTGGCCGGCGCACCGGCGCCCCTCTGGCTGCGTGAAGGCGTGCCCGCACTCGTGCGGGACCGGACCCTCGGCTATGAGACAGAGGTCGTGTCGGAGAATGGTGGAAGGGAATAGCTGATTAACTGATTCGGGATCGGGATCGTAAACGTAGAACGAATTCGGGATCGGGATCGTAAACGTAAACGTTGAACGGGAACGGGCCCGCTGGATAGCGGGCCCGCTTCGCCCTGAGCGTCCTGGCACGACATTAACAACGGGGGCGCCTCGGAAAGTACCGGGGCGCCCCCGTTGTCTATCCAAAGCCAGGATGCGCACGCTGAAGCGAGCCCGCTTTCCAGCGTGCCCGAATCCGTTTCACGTTTACGTTGAACGTTTACGTTTACGATCCCGATCCCGAGTCT
>DATHVP010000111.1:0-14368 GCA_035461245.1 Longimicrobiales bacterium
GCCTGACGGCCCGGCCGGGACCCGCCGCGGTTACCCTTGCGTGCGGGGCACTTCATTCGGCACATTCGCGGGCGTCCGCCCGGACATTACCAACCTGCCAACAGGACGAGCACGTGAGCGATCATCCCGGGAACCCCGGCCCTGCGTCCGGCCCTGCCGTAACCGATCCCACCGGCAAGCCCCGCGAACTGTGGGGCACGCGGATCGGCTTCATCATGGCCGCCGTCGGTTCCGCCATCGGCCTCGGCAACATGTGGCGGTTCTCCTATACCACCGCCGAGCACGGCGGCGCCGCCTTCGTGCTGCTGTACATCCTCCTCACGCTCATCATCGGTATCCCGGTGATGATCGCGGAGTTCGGCATCGGCCGGTCGGCACGGCTGAGTCCCATCGGCGCGCTGCGGAAGGTGGGTGGCCGCGGCTGGGCGCCGCTGGGCTACCTGTTCGTGCTCACGGGCTTCCTCATCCTCGCGTACTACTCCGTCATCGCCGGCTGGGTCGTGCGCTATGCCGTGGACGCGCTGCGCTCGCCGTTCCCGGCGGACGCCGGCGGGTATTTCGGGGAGATCGCCACCGGCCCGGACGCCGTGGCGTTCCACCTGGTCTTCATGGCCCTCACCATCTTCATCGTCATGGGTGGCGTGAAGAAGGGCATCGAGCGCGCCAGCCTGCTGATGATGCCGCTGCTCGTGATCATCGTGGCCGGGCTGGCAGTCTTTGCCGCGACGCTGGACGGCGCCGGCGAGGGCTACCGGTTCTACCTGACTCCGAGCGTGGAAGAGCTGCTGTCGCTGGAGACGCTGGGCGCTGCAGCCGGCCAGGCGTTCTTCTCGCTGTCGCTGGGCATGGGCGCCATGCTCACGTACGCCAGCTACCTGTCACGGGAGTCCAGCCTGCCCAACGAATCCGCGACCATCGCGTTCTCCGACTTCGGCATCGCCTTTGTAGCCGGACTGGTCGTGTTCCCCGTCATCTTCGCCCTGGGCCTCCAGCAGCAGGTAGGTGAGAGCACGGTGGGCGCCCTGTTCATCGCGCTGCCCGGCGCCTTCGAAGCCATGGGCGCGGTGGGCCGCGTGGTCGGGATCCTGTTCTTCACGGCTCTGTTCATCGGCGCCATTACCTCTGCCGTGTCGCTGCTCGAGGTGGTGACGTCATCCGTCATTGACGAGTTCAAGCTCAGCCGCAAGGCGGCCGCACTCGGCGCTGGCGGCCTCATCGCCGCCCTCGGCATCCTGCCGGCCCTCGACCTGGTTTGGCTGGACGTGTTCGACTCCCTCACCGGCAACGTCTTCCTGCCGCTGGGCGGCCTGGCCATCGCCATCCTCGTCGGTTGGCGGCTGCCCAACGCCGTGGACATGGTGGCCCGCGGGGCCTCTGCGTCCATGGCCAACATGCTGCGCGGCTGGCGCTGGACGCTGGCGTTCATCGTGCCGCCGCTGCTGGTCCTCGTTCTCTGGAATACCAGCCAGGCGGCGTGGGCGACATTCGCCGGCATCTTCGGCGGCGGCAGCTGACGCGGCATGCCCCCGGCTCCTGATGCTTGAAGGGGGCCCGGCAGCGTGCCGGGCCCCCTTCGTCCTGTCAGCCGTGGCCCCTTCGTCTGTCAGCCGTGGCCTCCTCGCCGCTACGGCAGATCCTCGCCGCGGTGCAGCTCGTAGGCATATCGGCGGTACGCTGCCGGGTTAGCCAGGTAATCTTCCACCCAGACTTCGAACGGTGGCAGCGGTAGCCGGCGTTCCAGCTCCTGAACCACGCTCATGGCGAGCTGGAACCGGTCACTCTCCCGAAAGTCCACCCGTCGCCCACTCAGCAGGATGTCCACCATTTCCCGGAAGTCGTCGGGGTCAAGCAAGGCGACCAGGTGCGCGACCTGGTCGAGGCGATAGGAGTCGTACAGAGAACGCAGTTCCTCCAGCGGCGGCACGTCATGCCAGTGCCATCCGGACTCGCGCTGTGTGGCGCTGCGCAGGAGCTGCTGCCGGAACCAGCGATGGAGATGAGGCGCGACGCCACGACGACGTTCCTGCGTCGTCAGGGCCGAATCCAGCAGCGCCAGCAGCAACGGACGCCCCAGGCTTCGTGCGCGCAGGTCCACCGTTGCCTCGTCGGCCTCGAGGAACAGGTCCGCCGTACGCAACTCCGAAGGACCCGCCTCCATGCTGCCCGAGCGAAAAGTGAAATAGCCTCGCCACTGGCCGTCGCTGCGACGATACGTGATGAGAAACGCCGTCCACCGCTCGCCCTGCCTCTCCAGAAAGCAGAACGAGCGACAGCGAGTCCGGGAGTCGTCACTCACTGTGTACGTTCCCCCCGGTCTCCGCCTCCCGGCGTGCTCATTCATTACCTGCGACAACGTGGGTCCCCCTCACTATCCGTGACCTCCACGCTATATGAGCCATACCGCCAGCGCAAGCGACCGGGTGCCAGCTGGCCAGGCCGTGGCGTAGCTCGAATTTTTTTCCAAAATTCGACTTCTGCGAGGGGCCCGTTTTTACCATCCTGTGATGGCGGAAACCCGCATGACGCGCGCGTTTCGCCGTACGTTTCCCGGCGAATTCGAAATGTGCTTCGGCGTGTAATTCAGTGTAACGCCCATCTGCGTCTGGTGCCGTAAGTTGTTGTCCTGCAACGTCATCCGTGTAACAGGTTGCGGCGTCTGCAATTACGATAACGCTTGACGGCGCGGGTGCCCGCCCCTATCTTGTGGGCCACTTGCTCCTGTTGCCATGTGACCCCTGCCAGGGCCGAGCAGTGGTGTCTGACAGTACCTGAAAATTGTAGAAAGTCGATGTCCGACGAGGCGAAAGCTATGTGGGAAACGTGTGCCGTGGATCTGCGTGTGAGTCTGCCGCGGAGTGTTGCGGCGGAGGTCGAGGAAGTGCAGAAGCGGGATCCTGACATGATGAGCAGGATCGTGCTATACGCGGTGACGCGCCGCACGATTTTCGATCATCTTGCGACTCGCACGGCGTTTGGCGGCAGACGCAAGGAATCTTGACGCCGGTGGCGCCGCGACGGTAGCGTAGACGAAGCGGCGTACAGGTGCCGTCAGCGCTGTCCGGCTCGCAGTGGGCCGGCAGCAGACACCAGCAGCCGGGTGACACGATTCCTACCTCGGGAGCGGCTTCGGAGGGCCCGGACGCCAGAGAAGTCCGGGTGTTGCGGGCAAAGTATTTCGACTGGTGTTCAGCGCGGGTGGCGGAACAGTTCCTGTCGCTGAGCCCGGACGAGATATTCGAGTTGGCAGAGCGGGCGGGGCATACCGATGAGGAAGCCCGCTCGCTTTCTGCATCCGGGCTGGACGACCTGTCCTCCTACCGAGCGATAGTCGAGCAGGTGACGGGCGTGCTGGCGGAGCAACTGGACCTGCCGTCGTTTGATGAATGGCTGGAACTGTACAGGTCCGATCCGCTGGGGGTGGAGGCGGACCTGCTGGGCTTCTGGAAGGAGGCCGAATAAACCGGCGCGGAGACCGCGCCGGTTTTTCTATTGTGGGGTGCGTCGCCGTGCCCGTTGGGGTACCCGGCGGTGTAGTGCTAGTGGTCGCGGGCGCGGGTGAGATGCCACCAGGTGCCGACCATGGCGGCGGTGCCAGCGGCGAGGAGCAGGGTAGCGATGAGTCCCCAGGCGAGACCCCAGTCCCAGCGGCCGTTGCTGTACCCGCGGAACGCACTCCAGTAGGAAGTCCCTGCCATGATCCACCAGAGCACGCCGATGCCGAAGCCGGTGCCCAACGCCGCGGTATTCTGTGGAGGCCGTGAAGTTTCCGAAGCCATGTTTGTCTCTCACGCGGTTTGATCCGGGAAAACGGCGGCAAGATAGGCGCGGGGCCGGGGCCCGGCAAGCGCGGGCGCGCCGTGTTGAGCGGCGCGGTGCGATACATGGCCGGCCGGCACGGCGCGTCATGGCAGGTGAGGGGCATTGCGCAGGCGGGCCGGGGCAATCATCCTACGTGCGCCAAATAAGGGAGGATGAAAATGGCGATACCCATGGCCGCGCTGCCGGAGGGCACGCGGGTGAAGGTGAGACGGTCGCTGACGCCGCAGGATCCGGCGGTGCTGGGGCGGGAAGGTGTGGTAGTGGCAGCCAGTGAGTACCGGGATCAGGCGCTGGGCGTTGTTTTGGACGGCGAGAGCACATTGCGCTACTTCACACCGGGCGAACTGGAGGTAGTTGCATCAGTGCCGTTGCCGCCGGAACGCGAGTCCGCCAAGAAGCTCAGGGCGCTGCCGTAACCCGGGCCGGGCAGCACCAGTTCCGCTCCATGCCGGGCGACCGCCGGCAGGATCGGCTCCGACTGTCAGGAACGAATGATGCATTGCAGACTGCCCGTACCGGCCGCAGAACTGGCCGGTCCCGGACGAAGTGCGGCCGGGCCGCACGACGGCAGTACCGCGGAACACGGAGGCAGCAGCATGGGCATCAGGATAGAAGAAGGTGGGGCGGAATCGCCGCAGACGGTAGACGAGGCTCGCGACGCAGTGGTCCGGTCGCGGCAGCGTATTTCCAGCACGCTGGACGAGCTGGAGGGCCGTATTGTGGACACGAAGCAGGAGCTGAGGGAGCGGGTGGATGTGCTGCGCCCCGTGCGGGAGCAGATCAAACAGCGACCGTGGGCCGCCGTTGCCATTGCCGCCGGCGTGGGCGCGCTCCTGGGCAGCCTGGGTGGCGGTGACGATGAGGACTCCATCCACCGCCGTCGGAGCGGGCGCCTCAGCGGCCGCACGCTGGAGGACGAGGACCGCCGGGAACTCCAGGAATGGCGTCGCATGCGCCGCCGTCGGCTGCGGGCTGCCGCTCGCCACGCCCGTCGGGACCAGGGCGAGGATCAGTGGACCCGGTCCGACCGATTCGATAATGACGATGAAGGCGATTCCCGCTTCGACGCCCTCAAGCATCAGCTTCTCGGCGCCCTGACGTCGGCGGTCACAACCGCCGTCACGAAACGCGTCCGACGCATGGCCATGGACAACGTGGGCACCGTTGTGGACAGCGTCCTCGGCGGCGACGGCGAGAATCGCAACGATCGTGAGAGCGGCCGGCTCGGCCAGCCGCACCACGACGGTCGCGGCAGCGCGCGCGGTGCTGAGATGGACCGGGATCTGCGCTACGCGGCCCGGGAGCGTTAGCAGCCCAACGCCAGCGCCAGCAGCCGCCAGCGGCGCGGGCGGCTGAGCCGCCTGGTGCGGTGGCAAGAGACAGGGGGACTGCCCGGTTCGGGCGGTCCCCCTCTTCTGAGTCCAACTGGCAGGGGCGCTCCTCGCGGGAGCTGGTAGCAGGGGTCGGAGACGCCCGATTGGGCAAAGCGTGACTATACAAAGTCAGAAGGGCAGGTCGTCGTCATCGGAGTCGAACGGCGAGCCGCCGGACGGAGCGCCGCCGCCGGACGGGCCCCGGCCCGGCGATTCCTGCCGCCGCCGCTGGGGCTGACCGCCGCCCTCGAAACCGCCACCGCCGCCCGGGCCGCTGCCCAGCATGAGCATCTCCTGGACGACGATGTCCGTCCAGAAGCGTTGGTTGCCCTTGTCGTCCTCCGTCTGGGAGTACTCGATGCGGCCCTCGACGTAGATGCGGTCCCCCTTCTTCACGTACTGCTCCACCAGGTCGGCGAGGCGGTCCCAGAAGGTGAGGCGGTGCCACTCCGTCTTCTCCTGCCGCTGGCCACTCCGGTCGTTGAACGTGCGATTCGTGGCGAGGGAGACCTTGGCCAGCTTCGTGCCTCCGCCGGTGGTCCGGATCTCGGGCTCGGAACCGACATTGCCGATGAGCATGACCTTGTTGAGCGAGCGACTCATGACACCACCTTGCCTGACGTGAAAAGTATGGGGCCAAGCTAACCGCCGGCGGCGCGCTCGTCCATGGCGGAACGGGTCGATCTGGCGGCTGCCCGACGCGGGTCAGCACGGGTCCGCGGCAGTGGCGGCGCGCGTGATCGCAGGGTTGGGTGGCATGGGCCGTGCGACCTCGCCGCACCGGGCAGCCGACAGAGCGAGGGGGTGGATGATGGCGACAGGGCGGGACCACGCGGCGCAGGCGAATGGCGTGACGCTCCAGTTCGTGGCGCAGGCGACACTGGTGGTCATCGGCCTGTGGGCGCTGGCCAACCTGGCGTGGCTGGCACGCGACGTCCTGTTCATCACCTTCTTCGCGCTGCTGGTCGCCTCGTTCCTGTCCATCTTCGTGGAGCCGCTCCATGAGAAGGGCGTGAGCCGTGCCATCTCGGCACCCGCTGTTCTGGTCCTCCTCACCGCCGTGTTCGCCGGCCTTTTCGTGCTGGCCTGGCCGACCCTGCGTGAGCAGTTCATCCTGATCCAGGAGCAGCTGCCGCCGGCGCTGGAGGGAGTCCAGGATTGGTTCGAGGAGCAGCTTGCCGCAGTGGCGGTTACGTTCGGCGATGGTGATGGTGCGGTGGGCAGGGAGTTCCGCAGCCGCGTCTCTACCGAACTGACGGGCATAGTCGGTGGCGCCATGCCGCTGCTGAACACGGCCGCTGGGGCGATTACCGGGTTTTTCCTGGTCATCTTCGCGGGCATGTTCATCGCCATCTCGCCGCGGACCTACATGCGCGGTCTCATCGTGCTCGTGCCGCGCAGCCGCAGGCACCGGGCAGGCGAGGTACTGCCCATGGCGGGCACGGCGATGGTGCAGTGGATGAAGGGCACGGCGCTGGCCATGATCTTCGTCGGGACCGTTGCCACGGTGGGGCTCTGGCTCATCGGTGTCCCGGCTGCCCTGGCGCTGGGCATCATCGCGGGGCTGCTGGAGTTCATCCCGTATTTCGGACCCGCGCTCAGCTTCATACCGGCGATTGTGATCGCGCTGGCCATCGCGCCGGAGAAGGCGTTGTGGGTGGCCGGCCTGTACGCAGTGGTCCAGTCCATGGAATCAGTGCTGGTGACGCCGCTGCTGATGAAGCAGATGGTGCGCCTGCCGCCCGCCCTGACGCTGCTGTTCCAGACGATGATGGCCGCCCTCTTCGGCTTCCTCGGCCTGCTGCTCGCCGTGCCCATCCTCGCCTCAGGCCGCATCCTCGTGAAGGAACTGTACGTCGAGGACATTGCTGACGAACACTGAGGTGCGCCGGACCGCGGGCGACGGACTGCGGGCGCCGGACTTCGGGAGACCGACTGCGGGCGGGGAATGCCCGTGCCAGCCCCAGGCGCAGGCGCCAATGCAGCCTGGGGCAGGCGGGCAGGCGGAGGCTTACGCCGTCGCCACCTGAAGCATCTCCTCGACCTTCTGCCTGAACGCGGCCTGCAACCGTCGCGCCACGGGGCCGACGCGGCCGTCGCCCACAGGGCGGCCGTCGAGGGTGGTGATTGGCATGACCTCGGTGGTGGTGCCGGAGAGGAACAGTTCGGACACGTCGCCGGCGTGCTCGGCATAGAGCGGCGCCTCGGCGCACGGAATATCCAGTTCGCGCGCCAGCTCCAGCACCAGGTTCCGGGTGATGCCGGTGAGGATGTAGTTGCCGGAGGGGTAAGTGATGAGGCGGTCGTCGAGGACGGCGAACAGGTTCGAGTGGGAGCCCTCGATGACGACGCCGTCCTTCACAAACAGGCCCTCGAACGCGCCGGCATCGTGGGCCGCCTGGTTCGCCAGCACGTTGGGCAGCAGCGCGATGGACTTGATGTCGCAGCGTGTCCAGCGGTTGTCGGGCACGGTGATGGCCGCGACGCCGTTGCTGAAGTACTCCGCCGGGTGGTTGTTGAACGGCTTGGCCACCGCGTAGACCGTGGGCGCGGTGCCCTCAGCCGGGAACGCGTGCTTGCGCGGCGCGACGCCGCGGGTCACCTGCACGTAGAGCGTGCCGTCGCCGGTGACGTCATTGGCCTCGATGAGCCGGCTGGCGACGTCGTCGAGGTTGTTGATGTCAGCGTCGCGGATGCGCAGAGCGGCGAGGCCCGCCCGCAGCCTCTCCATGTGCGGCTCCATGAGGAAGAGGCGGCCGCCGTAGATGCGGGCGACCTCGTATACGCCGTCGGCGAAGAGGAAACCCCGGTCGTCCACGGGTACGGTGGCTTCGGAATGGTGGATATACTGTCCGTTCAGGTAAACCTGCATCTGCTCCTCCGGTTCGCGGCCCGCGGAGTCGCGGCGCCCGGGTGAGAATGCAGGACGAGGTGGTGGCCGTCAACGTCCATTCCGGCGTCAGTCGTTGCGCTCGATGGTCATGAGCAGCCGGCCGCCGCCGAAGACACGGGTATCGCCGTTACTCTCGGAGACGCAGAACGCGATGGAGGCAGTGCTGCCGGTGATGCCGGCGGCGGCGCGGTGGCGGGCGCCGAGGCCTGCCGGTACGGAGGTGGGCGAGCCCACATCCTGGAGGTAGCGGCCGCCGGCGAGGATTACGCCGTCGCTGCGGATGATGAAGGCGCCGTCCATGCCGGAAAATTCCTGCAGCGCCCGGCGGCCGGAAGCGTTCATGATGGAGCGGGCTGCCTCGTCGTGGCCGGCGAACGGGTTGAGGACGAGGGGATGCGAGCGGCGCAGCACAGTGTCGTGGTCGCCCAGCGTGACGAGGAGGCCCACGGGTTTGCCTTCCCGGCCGTCGTGGCCGATGTCCACGCACATGGTGAGCACGGCGTCGAAGCTGGCGGGATCGGCGGCCTGCCGGAGCAGTGCGAGGGGGCCGAGCCCGTTGTCGCCAGCTGATTCACCATCCAGGTCCATGACGGCGATGGTGTCCAGTTGCACGTCTCCGTTGGCTGCGTCGCCGGAGATGACGACGACACGTTCGCCGGGGTTCAGCATCCCGGAGGCGAGGGCCTCCAGGAGTGCGATCTTCGCGCGGCCGCGGCGGCGCAGGCGGACCTGCGGCAGGTTCAGCATCTCGCCGTCGTCGAGGCTGCGGGGGTCGGCACCGGGCCGGCGCGCGGAAATGACGCGCCGGTCGCGGAGCAGCGCCTGAAGCTGGCGCCGCTCGTCCGGCAGCCATCCCGCCAGGATGATGGTGGACGCGTCCGCCTCCTCGGCCACGATAGCCGCGCCCCGGATTATTGCCTGGTTTGTGTCCCGCATGCCGCATCTCCTTGCCACCTTGAGAGATACCGGCGCAATGACCGGGCCGCTGGCGCCTGTCAGCGCAGGTGAGCCAGCAGCTCTGCCACGCGACTTGGGTCCACGCGGCCGCCGGCGCGGCCGTTTTCCATGAATCCGCTGCCGATAATGGCGCCGCGGGCGTGGGGCCATAGATCCGCCGCGTTCCCGGCGGTGAGCCCGCTGCCGATGAAGACCGGTGCGTCGGGCACGGCGTCGCTGACTGCCCGCAGACGATCCACATCCGCGGCGCTGCCGGTGGCCGCGCCGGTGACGATGAGGGCGTCGGCCCGGCCTCGCTCCCAGGCGTCGCGGGCGGCGTCCGCGGCGGTGAGGCCGGAGGGCGGGACCGCGTGCTTGACGAGGATGTCGGCGAGGATGGCAACGTCAGCATCGAGTGCGTGCCGGGCGCGCAGCGTGTCATGGGCGCGGCCGGTGAGCCAGCCCTGGTCGGTGAGCATGGCGCCGCTGTGCACGTTGACGCGGATGAAGCGAGCGCCCGTGGCGGCGGCAATGCCCAGGGCGGCGCGGGCGTCGTTGCGGAGCACATTGACGCCAGTGGGCAGGCCGGCGTCGGCGATGACGGCGGCGGTGGCCAGTGTCAGTGCCGCAACCGCCTCGGGTGGCACGTGATCCGGGAAGAACGGCACGTCGCCGTAGTTCTCCACCATGATGGCGTCCACGCCGCCGTTGGCGAGGGCGACGGCGTCGCTGCGTGCGGCGTCGAGCACGTCCGACATGCCGGTGTGGCCCGGCGCGCCGGGCAGCGGCGGCAGGTGCACCATCCCGATGATGGGGCGGTCGGTGCCGAAGATGGCGTTCAGGTCCGGCCTCTGCATGGGTCCTCCCGTGAGGTTACGCGGCAATATACGTTGCCTGTCGCAACCGGACGAAGGAGCGTATGGAAAACGAGTCATTCCTGCAGCGGCTGCCGACGCACGTCAGGCAACTGGACAATGGCCTCACCGTCATCGTGCGCGAGGATCACCGGGCGCCGGTGGTGGCGGTGGTCACGCACGTGCGCGCCGGCTACTTCGACGAGCCGGACCACCTGGTGGGCATCAGCCACGTGCTGGAGCACATGTACTTCAAGGGCACGGCGCGACGGCCGCCGGGCCGGATCGCGCAGGAGACGAAGGAGGCCGGCGGCTACCTGAACGCCGGCACGATATACGACCGGACGTCGTACTATACGGTGCTGCCGGCGGCGGCACTGGAGCAGGCGCTGGACATCCAGGCGGACGCGCTGCAACACTCCGTCATCGACGAGGACGAGCTGCGCCGCGAACTCCAGGTCATCATCCAGGAGGCGAAGCGCAAGCTGGACAACCCGGACGCGTTCGCCCAGGAATCGCTGTTTGCCAGCATGTTCGACATGCACCGCATCCGTCGCTGGCGCATCGGCACGGAGGACATGCTGGCCGGCTTCACCCGCGATGACGTGCACGGCTTCTACCGCCGGTTCTATCGCGCCGGGAACACGACGCTGGTCATCGCCGGCGACGTGGCGGCGGACACGGCGTTCGCACTGGCGGAGCGATACTATGGCGGCATGGACGGCGGCTCGGTGGAGGGGGACCGGGGCGATGAGGAACCGGCGTCGCACGGCATGCGTTACCGCGAGCTGGACGGCGACATTGGCCAGACGCTGGTGGAATGGGGGTGGCGCACGCCCGGCACGCTGCACGACGACACGCCGGCCCTGGACGTGCTCGCCGTGGCACTGGGACAGGGCAGGGCTTCCCGCCTGTACCGCCATGTCCGGGACGCCGGCCTCGTGTCGGCCATCTCCTCCTACAACTACACGCCCACAGTGCTGGGTATCTTCGGCATCGGCGCCGAGCTGAAGCCCGATGACACGGAAGCGGCACTGCAGCGCACCGCGGCCGTGCTGCACGACGTCGCGCACGAGGGTCTTGACGCGGAGGAGGCAGCCCGGTCGCGCAACGTCATCGAGGCGCGCATGCTGCGCCGCATGGAGACCATGGAGGGCCAGGCAAACCTGCTGGCCGACTGGCAGGCCCTGGGGGACTGGCGGCTGGCCGATGACTACCTGCGGCGTGTGCTGGCGGTCACGCCCGCTGATCTGCAGCGCGTGGCGCGGCGGTATCTCGACCCCGACGCCGGAACGCTGCTGCTCTACCGGCCCGCGTCCGCGGCGCCGTTTGCGAGCGACGTCGGGATGGCGCGGCAGCGTGTCTTCGGCGGGGCGCCGGTGGGGCCGGATGACGCGCAGTCGCCTGCCGACGCGACGCCGGACGGAGAACCGCTGCGGGATGGGGAGCCCGTGTCCGGTGCCGGACCGACGTCGCAGCCTGCCGCTGCCGGATCGAGGCCGCTGCCGCGGCTGGAGCCGGCGCAGGTGGAGGACGGTGTTCGCTTCTACGACCTGGCCGCCGGCGGTGCGCGCCTCGCGCTGAAGCAGCGGGACGGCGTGCCGCTGGTGTCGGTGGCCCTGTACTGTCGCGGCGGTACGGTGACGGAGACCGACGGCAGCCGGGGCCTGACGGGGCTCATGGCGCGCACGTCCATGAAGGGTACGCGACGCAGGTCCGGCCACCAGCTCGCCGCCGCGACGGAGGCGCTGGGGGCCAGCATCGGGCCAGGTGCCGGCGCGGACCTGCTGGACTGGTCCGTCTCGCTGCCGTCGCGGCACTTCGAGCGCGGGCTGGACCTGCTGCTGGAGGCGGCGCTGGAGCCGACGTTCCCCGGCGCGGAAGCCGAGCGGGAGCGCAAGCTGGCACTGGCCGACCTGGAGCAGGTGCGCGACGACATGCAGCAGTACCCCCTGCGGCTGGCCCTGTCGGAGGCGTTTGCCGGCCATGCCTACGGCACGAGCCTGGAGGCGCTGGAAGAGGGCCTGCGGTCGGCGGAACTGGCATCGCTCCACGACTGGCACCGACAGCGCGTGCTGCAGGCGGCGCCCCACGTGTTCGTCGTGGGCGACGTGCCGGATCCAGACGTGGCGGCGGCCCTCATTGCGGCCCGGCTGAGAGACCGTCTCGAGGCGGGCCGCGGCTTCGCGCCGCAGACGCCGGGCTGGAACGCCGGCGCCGAACGGGTGGTGGAGCGGGACAAGGCACAGACGGCCATTGCGCTGGCGTTCCCCGGCCCGCCCCGCAACCATCCGGACGTGTATCCCATGCAGGTCCTGTCGTCGGCCATCTCCGGGCTCGGCGGTCGGCTGTTCGAGGAGCTGCGCAGCCGACGCTCGCTGGCCTACGCCGTGTCCGCCATGCCGCTGCCGCGCTGGCTGGGCGGTGCGTACCTGGCCTACATCGGCACCGCGCCTGACCGGGAAGCTGAGGCGCGGGCGGAACTGACGGCAGAGCTGCTGCGCTCGGCCACGGAGCCGCTGCCGGAGGACGAACTGGAGCGCGCCCGGCGCTACATGATCGGGACGTGGCAGATCCGCCAGCAGACGAACAGCAGCCAGCTCGGCGACCTGGCAGGTGCGCTCCTGCTGGGCGAAGGCCTGGCGGAACTCCGGGAGCACGAGGCCCGGATCCGCGCCGTGGACGCTGCGGCCGTGCAGCAGGCGGCCCGGCGGTGGCTCAGGGAGGACCAGGTGGTGACGGGCATCGTACGGGGACGGTAGGCGCCTCCGCGGCCCCCTTTGTGCGCCCGCCCCGGCCCGGCCCGCCCTCGCCGCACCGCCGGCCGGCGGGTATATTCGCCGCCCCACGAAGACCATGAAACCGCAGGCGGCGAACGACCATGACTGACGATACCCGCACCATCCTGCTCGACCGCGAGGACGACGGCCTGGCCGTCATCACCGTGAACCGGCCGGACAAGCTGAACGCCCTCAACGCCGACACCGTGAAGCAACTCGACGCCGTCGTCCGCGAGGTTCGCGACGACGACACGATCCGCGCCGTCATCCTCACGGGCGCGGGCGAGAAGGCCTTCGTGGCGGGGGCGGACATCGCCGAGCTGTCGAAGATGGGCCCCATCGACGGCGTGCAGGTCTCCCGCGCCGGGCAGGACACGTTCCGGGAACTGGAGCGCCTGCCAAAGCCCGTCATCGCCGCCGTCAACGGCTTCGCCCTGGGCGGTGGGCTGGAGCTGGCCATGGCGTGCCACATCCGCGTCGCATCGGCGAAGGCGAAGTTCGGGCTGCCGGAAGTCAAGCTGGGCATCATCCCCGGTTACGGCGGGACCGTCCGCCTGCCGCGGCTGGTGGGACGCGGCAGGGCCACGGAACTGATGCTCACCGGGGACATGATCGACGCCGCCGAGGCGTACCGCATCGGCCTGGTCAACCGGGTGGAGGAGCCGGATGCCCTCATGGGCGCCGCCCGGGATATGGCGAGGAAGATGGCGGCCAATGGCCCCGTCGCCATCGCCATGGCGCTTGAAGCGGTGGATCGGGGCATGTCCACGACGCTGGACGACGCGCAGATCCTCGAGTCCCGCCTGTTCGGCCTTCTCGCCTCCACCGAGGACATGAGGGAAGGCATGACAGCGTTCCTCGAGAAGCGGAAGGCGGAATTCAGCAACCGCTGACGGCGGGCGACGGGCGACGGGCGACGGGCGACGGGCGACGGGCGACGGGCGACGGGCGCCGTGCGGCGGGCGGCGGGCGGTTCGCGGTTCCTGGGTCCGGTTCGGTAAAGCGCGGGCCGCACGGTAATGGACGACGTCAGTCAGCGGCACGATCGACTTCCAGGGTCCCACGCTGCCGCAGGGTCGACAATTCATCCGGTCGATGCGCCAGATTGTCGACCCTGCGGCAGAATTGGGCGGAGTTATTCAGCCAGGCCGCCGCAGGGTCGACAAGGTAGTCGGAGGCGCACCTGGATTGTCGAGGCTGCGGCAGCCATTTGGCCGCCGCCCATTCGGCCGCCGCGCTCCTCGCGCACGCGCGTGAAGGGGGCTATATTGCTGCCGCCGATGACAGCCGAACCTGCCGCCCTCGTATGCCGTGAGCTTCGCCTGCGGCAGTACCGCAATTTTGCCGCGCTCGAACTGAGCTTCCCGGCGGCGGGCGTCGCGGTCGTCGGCGACAACGGCTCCGGCAAGACGAACCTGCTGGAGGCGCTGCATTACCTGGAGATCTTCCGATCCTTCCGCGGCGCATCCGACGAGCAGCTCGTCCGGTTCGGCGCCGAGGCCTTCCACATCCGCGGCGTGTTCGAGGACCCGGCGACGGGACGCAGCGTGGAGGTCACGGCGGCGTACGAGCCGCGCACACGTCGCAAGCGTGTGACGGTGGACGGGGTGGAAGCGGAGCGGCTGGGCGACGCCATCGGCAGGACCGGCAGCGTGGTCTTCTCGCCGTCGGACGTGGCGCTGGTGGCCGGTGCCCCGGGGGAGCGACGTCGGT
>DATHVP010000112.1:0-6067 GCA_035461245.1 Longimicrobiales bacterium
GGCCTGATCGTGGTGTACCGCCGGCGCTGAGCCCGGCGGGGGATTACTGGTTCCTGCGCGGCCCCGTGCGCCCCGGCGCGGACGGGCCCGGATGTGGATTGACGCACAGCGGGACGTGGACCATCTTGGATGAAGCCGGCCCGTTCGGGCGCGGTCCCTCTGGTCCGGTCCATTCAGCCACGCCCGTCCCCGGCGCGTCGCGACCCGTCTGCAGGAGCGCCCATGTCCGCGCGTCCCCGCACCCTGTCGCCAGCCCCATTCCCTGGCGGGGCCGGCCACCGGTGCGTGCGACGGCGCGCCGTCCGCTCCGCTCTGGTCCCCGTCGCGGCGCTCCTCGGCCTCTGCCTCGCCCCCTCGGCTGCCCGCGCCCAGACCGCGTCACTGGACGGGCGGGTGACCAGCCCCGACGGCCGGCCCATCACCGAGGCCCGCATCGTCATCATCGGCACGGCGGTCGCCGCGGTCTCCGGCACGGACGGGGCATTCGAGCTCCGCTACATCCCCGTGGGTGTCCACATCATCGAGATCGAGCGGATCGGCTACCGGAAGCTGCAGACGCGGTTCGCCTTCGGCGCCGACGCCGCCGTCCACCACGACTTCGTCCTCCAGATGGATCCGGTGCGGGGGGACACGCTCCAGGCCCGTGGCCGGGCCGCCCTCGCCATGCCCGCCCACATGCGTGGATTCTACGACCGGCGCGACCGGGGGTACGGACACTTCTTCACGCGGGATGAGATCACGCGGATGCAGGCCCGCCAGTTCACGGACGTGCTGCGGCGGATACCGGGCGTGCAGGTGAGGCCCGTAGCCGGGCCGTTCGGGACGGCGTACGCGGTGCAGATGGGGCGGGCGGCCGGTGTATCGGGCTCGCGGGACTGCTCCGTCCTCTATTACGTCAATGGCGCACCCTTCATCGTGGCCCTCGACATCGGCATCAACACGTACATCCGGCCGGAGGACGTGTCCGCCGTGGAAGTCTACAGCGGGTCGGCGAGCATTCCGCCCCAGTTCACCTCCACGTCCAACAATTCCCGCTGCGGCGTCGTGGTCATCTGGACGTACGCCGGCCGCGACTGGCCCGACGCTCCCCGCTGATCCGCCGACGCTCGCCCCCTGTCAATGGGGCGGTACCTCGCCGTCATCCTTGTTCGATTCCGACCCGAGAAACCCGCTGATGAACGTGCGGCCGACGATGAGGGCCGCCACCACTCCGATCCCCACTGCGATCCAGGTCTTCCGCTGGTCCAGCTGCCGCTGCTCCGTCATGGCCATGTACGACGTCGGTATGGTCACCCGCTCGCGGTTCCACGCCACTTCCTGACCATTGTAGTGACCCACCGTGAACACGTGGAGGTCCCAGCGGTCCGGCGCCACGCCTGCGACTTCCCCCTCCACCCGCACTGGCGCCTGCCCCAGCGTGTTCTGCATCCCCGCACTGCCCTCCTGCGTCAGCGTGAGCGCAACCCGCATTCCCGGCTGAGGCGCCGAGGTCAGGGGCGCAGCGTGGTAGCACGAGGACAGCGTCAGTACCACCGCCATCAGGCCGGCAACGGACCGCCGGAACGGGCCGCGCCTGCCCATGGTGAATCCGGCCCGCCGCGAAATCGCTTGCATGATCCCCTTCTTCGGAACTGGTCGCGTCTCGGCCCGGCAACCACCAGGGTCGCCGGGCCGAGATACAACCTACTCGTGAAACTGCTGTCCTACCAGTCCGCTCAGGTCAGATCGTCGCATCCGCCAGCGTCGTTGGACACGTGATCTCGGCGTGGTTCCAGTTCTTCGCCGGTGCCTGGGACGGAATCGGCACGTTCGTGTTCTGGAGACGCTCGCCGGAGCCGTACGGATAGCGTCCGGGAATCGCCGCCGCCGGAGCCGCCTCGTTCGCGCCGCCGGGCTGGAGCCGCGGATAGCACGTGCGGCGCCAGTCGCTGTACACATCGATGTTCTGGAACTGGGCGATCCACTTCTCGACCATGATCTGCTCGAGGGTGACGGGACCCGCCAGCGGGTCCAGCCCAACCGCCGTCCGCACGTTGTTCACGTGTGTAAGAGCAGTACCCGGGGCTCCAGTCTGGAAGTGGGCCTCCGCCAGGATCAGCTGGTTTTCCGCCCAGGTCGCAATGGGCTGACGGAAGACCCGCGGAACCCGCGTGAGACGGTTCAGCGTTCCCGCCGCACCCGCCGCAGTGAGATTGCCGAAGCGGTTGGCACCGTAAATCTCGCCGTCCGCCGCCTCCGGCTGGAACCACTGCTCCAGACGGGGATCGTTCCTCGCCTTCAGCACGTTGACGAACCGCTCATTGGCCGCGAGGTCCGTGCGGGCCTCGTTGAACTGCGACCAGATGTTGCCGTCGTCCAGCGTGTTGCCATGCCAGGAGCGCATGTTGCCCGGCGCCTGGTGGTCCATCGCCATCACCACCGACGTCGGCGCCTCGTTGATGCCGCTGTTCGCCGCCGTGATGGCCGCCTGGTACGCAGCCGCACCCAGCCGCGGGGCCGTGTGCAGGTGGTACCGGGCCTTCAACGTATTCGCCGCACGACGCCACCGGTCCGAGTTGCCGTTGAACACCAGGTCGAGGGGGTACGCATCATTCGACGCACCCGTCAGCGCCGCAATGGCCTCGTCCAGCTTGGCCTGGACCTGCGTGTACACCTGCTGCTGCGGGTCCAGCACCGGCTGCGGGTACGTCGTCGGGTCCAGCGCCTGGCTGTACACCACATCGCCCCAGAGCGAGGCGGCCCGGCCCATGGCCAGTCCCTCCCACACCATGGCGATGCCGCGCAGCCGGTTGTCGGACGACAGCTCCTGGACCTTGCGGATGTCCAGAAGGCCGCCGGCCAGGTACGTCCCGTTGTAGTGACCGGAGATGTCGTTCTCCGTGAAGTTGTAGGCGCTGCCCCACTCCTTCTGCTGGTTGAAGATGCCGGACAGCTGCTGCGTCCAGATGGCGGCGCTGCGCGCCAGCTGGCCCTGCTCCATGGTGAACTGCCGCGCCTGGATCGCGATGATCAGCTGCTCCGGCGTGGCCGCTATGTCCAGCGGGCTGTTCGGATTCTCCGTCAGGCCGGGGCCCTGGAGCAGGTCGTCACAGGCGGTGAGCCCGAGCACGACCGCCATCAGAGCCGCGAGCCGGGAATGCCGATATCTATGCATGGTCAATTCCTTATCCTTGGCTAGCGGTTGAGTCCGACGGACAGAACCCAGGCGCGGCTGAGGGGGTTCTGGAACCAGTCGATGCCGCGGTTGGCCACCGCTGCACCACCCGTGTGCACTTCGGGGTCGAAGCCGGAGTAGTCGGTCCAGGTGTGCAGGTTGCGGCCCGACAGGCGGACGTCAATGCTGCTCATTCCCACCATGCGGGACACCCACGGCTGCGTGAAGGTGTAGGCCACGGAGACCTCGCGGAGGCGGGTGTGTGTGGCGTCCTCCATGAGGTGTTCGCGCGCGCCCAGGCCGCCGAGGTTGCCGAAGAAGGCCTGGCCGATCTGGATGTCCATGCCCGCGCCGGGGCCGACTACGACGCCGTCGTGGCCCCAGGGGTAGAGCTGCTCGAAGCGGCCGGTCTGGTCGCGCACGTCGGTGAATGCGTGCACGCCCAGCGACTGCAGGGAGCCGCGGGTCATGTTGAACGTCTGGCCGCCCTGACGGTGGTCCACGAAGGCGCTGAGGCGCACGCCGCGGATGCTCAGCTCGGCGTTGAGGCCGGCCGTCCAGTCGGGGTTCGGGTCGCCGATGATGCGCTCGTTCGGGTCGCTCACGGGCAGGCCCGCAGCGTTCAGGAAGAGCGCGCCGTTCGGCTGGCCCGCGCAGACGTCACCGACGTTGTACGTCTGGCCGCCGGTCGTGATGTTGATGGTGCTCGGCGAGATCCCGCAGCGCACGTAGCCGAAGCCGCGGAAGATGCCCAGCGGCTCGCCCACCTGTGCGTGGGTCGTGCTGCCCGTGAACGACGTGCTGTAGCCCGTCACGGTCCGGGGCACGCCCGCCGTGATCTCGCCCAGGCTCTTCACCATGTTGCGGTTCCGGGCCCAGTTCACACCGATGTTCAGGCCGACGGTCGGCGTCTGGATGGGACGGACGTTCAGGACCGTCTCCCAGCCGCGGTTCTGCAGCTCGCCCGCGTTCAGCGTGACGGAGCCCGTGCCCGTGGAAGGCGGCACGCCCACGGAGAAGATCACGTCCTCGGAGTCCTGGCGGTAGTGCGTCAGGGCCAGGTCCATCCTGCCGTTCAGCATGACGAGGTCGATGCCCATGTCCAGCTCGGCTACGCGCTCGGGCTTCAGGTCGGGGTTGCCCATGACCGTGCTGGTCCACAGGCCGCCGAACCCGTTGAGCGTCGGTACGATGCTCGAGCCCGGGTTGAAGTCGGAGATGGCGCCGGCGCTCATCGTGGTCTGGAGCTGGTACACGCCCGGCTCCTGGCCGCTCTGCCCGTACGCGATGCGCACCTTGCCGAGCGTCAGGATGTTGTCGGGGAGCGGATTGAAGGCGCGGGTAAACGTCCACGCCGCCTGGCCGCCCGGGTACCATGCGCGCTGCTGGGACGTGCCGAACGTCGAGGCGCCGTCGTTGCGGATGCGCGCCGTGAGGAAGAGCTGGTCGCTGACGTCCAGCTCCGCCTGCGCGAAGTAGCCCTCCAGCCGCCGCTTCGACTCCGCGTCGGTGGGCGGGCTGCGGTCCACCGTGTTCGTCAGCTTGTAGGGGAACGGAGCGACGAAGCGCTGCGCGTTCACCTCGATCTGACGGAAGTACCGCTCGTTCAGGTTCTGGCCCGCGCTGAAGGAGCCGCTGATGCCCGGACGAACCATGAAGCTGGCCGTGGCGAGCAGGTTGTGGTCCAGCAGGCGGTCATAGAACTGCCAGCGGCTGAGCGTGCCGCCGGAGGCCGCGCCGGACGACGACACGTGGAAGGCCTCGGTGCGGTCGTCGCTGGCGTAGTCGGCGCCCAGGGTGTGGTTCACCGACAGCCACGGCAGCGGCGTCCAGTTCCAGTTGATGTTCCCGTAGACCCGGCCTACCTCGCCCAGGTTCGGGTGCTCGTTGATGACGAAGAACGGGTTGTCGAAGCCGCGGTTTCCGTTGATCAGGTCCTGGATCCGCGGGTTCGGGAACCGGTAGCTCCGGTGCAGCCCGTACGTGTCGTCGAGGTAGCGGGTGTTGTCGAACTCCGGCGGCGTGCGGAGCGCGCCGAGGAGAAGGCCGTTCACCGAGTTGCCCCGGCCCACGAACCGGCCGTCCGTCTGGGCGTAGGCGAT
This sequence comes from Longimicrobiales bacterium, assembly GCA_035461245.1. GTDB lineage: Bacteria > Gemmatimonadota > Gemmatimonadetes > Longimicrobiales > RSA9 > SH-MAG3. Next base: position 5,257 of record DATHVP010000112.1, read on the forward strand.
GTTGCCGCCGACGCGCAGGTTCGAGCGGGCCTGGTGGTCGGCGTTGAGCCGCACCGTGTACCGCTTGAACTGGTCGTTGTCTCCGGCGATGAAGCCGTTGTGGTTGAGCATGCCCGCCGACAGGAAGAAGCGGGTCTGCTCGCTGCCGCCCGAGATGGACAGCGTGTTGTCGAACATGGTGCCCGTCTCGAACAGCTCGCGGGCGTGGTCGTAGGTCTGCACGCCGGCCGGGAGCGCGGGGCCCCAGGTCGGGTTGTTGTGCGTGCAACCCGCAACCGGGGCGGAGCCGTCCACCAGGTAGCGCAGGCACGGCGTGCTCGCCGGGACACCGTCCGTCAGCGTGCCCGACCCGAAGCGCTGCTGCAGCGGCACGTAGTTGGCCGCACGGTCGAACTGCGCCGTGGAGCGGAGCGAGAACCGCGTCTGGCCCGCCTGGCCGCGGCGCGTCGTGATGAGGATGGCGCCGCCGGCGCCGGCACTGGCACCGAAGATCGACGTCGCCGCCGGACCCTTCAGGATCTCGATGGACTCGATGTCCTCGGGGTTGATGTCGAACGCACGGTTCGTCGCCGGGCCGCCCTGCAGGACGCTGGGGCCCGTCACGCGCGACGTGTTGTTGATGGGCATGCCGTCCACGATGATCTGCGGCTGGCCGCCACCGAAGCCCGTCACGCCGCGGATCCGGATGGCCGTACCCGCACCGGCGTCACCGCTCGTCTGCGTCGTGTGCACGTTTGGCGACTTCGCCGCCAGCGCCGTGACGATGTTCGGCTCCGCCGCACGCGTGATCATCTGGTTGTCCACCGTCGCC
>DATHVP010000113.1:0-17916 GCA_035461245.1 Longimicrobiales bacterium
AGCGAAGAAGGGGCCGCCCGAAGACGGCCCCCGTCTTCGGTGGCTTACATCGCGGCGTTAACGTCGTCGAACTTGTCCCGGAGGTTCTCTCCCAGCGTCGTAACGGCGAGAATGATGACCACCGCGATCAGTGCGACCATGAGGCCGTACTCCACTGCCGTCGCGCCCGACTCGTCGCTCATGAACCGCTTCATTGCTGCAACCATTGTGTCCTCCGGCCTCGCGGCCAGTTGTGGTGGCAGGTCGGCGGTTCATTGTCCGCCTCCCCGGGGGTTGGACCGGCCTCAGCGCCGGTCCGGGCAATTGTCTGCCGTGTGCCGTCCTGCTGAGGCACGGCCCATGCCCCCTGTGCCACTTCCGCGCAACCTGCGCAATGACAACAATCTGGCGTTTATTGAGCCGTCCGGATGACGGGCCGGACACCCCCGTTCTGTTCCACTATGCGACAGCCGCCCTGTTCCAGTTCAGGTTACTCCCCGCCCCGGAACACGGATTGTCACATCTGCGTTGACGGGGGCTCGGAGGCAGGGGTGGACGGCAGCAGGCGGAGGCCCGCCCACAGCAGTACGGGCGCCAGCAGGACCGCCAGCCAGGGCGGCGGCGCGCCGGGCTCGCCCAGGCGGGCCATGAGGCCGGGGGCGAAGAGGAGCAGCACGATGGTGCCGTTGTTCACCAGGTGCATGAGCATGCCGGTGAAGATGGAGCCCGTGCGCCAGACCACGTACGCCAGCAGCAGCCCCAGCCAGGCGGTGGGCAGCAAGCGGATGGCCGTCTCGAAGGAGAGGTGGAACGCGCCGAAGACCAGGGCAGACGCCGCAATGGCGCCCCACGGCGACAGGCGCGTGCGCAGCCCCTGGAGCAGCACGCCCCGGAAGACCAGCTCCTCGCAGATGGCGGGCGTCACCGCCACCACCAGCAGCAGCCAGAACAGCCGCCCGGCGGAATCGGCCGCCAGCATGCGCTGCATGGCCTCCAGGAACTCCCACGGGATCTCCAGCACGAAGCCCTGGAGCCACGCAATCAGCCAGCCGATGGGCATGCCCCCCGCCGCCACCAGCACGGCCCCCGCCAGCGCCCTGCCCCCCGGCGCCCGCAGCGCCAGCGTCTGCCGGGCCGAATACCTGCCCGCCCCCACCAGCAGCAGCGCCGGCAGCGCCAGGAACGCCCACTGCGAGATCAGTATGCCCGCCTCGCCGAAGCGCATGCCCAGCGGCCGGGCGCCGTAGAAGAAGAGCAGCGCGCACACGCCGGCGAGCCCCAGCGCCACCGTCGCCGACGGCACTGCGGGCGCGCCGTCGGCCCGGGGCCCGAACCAGCGGCGTCGCACAGGCGCGGCAGCGCCGCCGCCGGTGCCGAAGAGGACGTCCTCCCGGCCGAAGGCCCGGGCGGCGTAGACCAGCGCCAGTCCGGCATAGCCCGCCGTCGCCGCCACCGCCACCACGGCCGGGCCCATGGCCACACTGCCGCTCATGAGGTCCCGGAACAGGAAGCCGACGCCGGCCACGGGCACCAGGGCGAAGCCCGTGCTGAACTCCAGCCCCGGCATCATGGGCAGCATGGCGGGCACCAGGCTCAGGATGTAGACGGGCGTCAGCGCGTTCTGCGCCTCCTTGAAGGAGTGGGAGCGCACGGCGATGCCCAGGAACAGCGACGAGAACAGCACCGCCAGCAGCGCCAGCACGGCGAGGATGACCAGCACGGAACGCAGGGGCACCTGGAACTGGATGTCCACGGCGTCGCCGAACTGGATGACGCCCGCCTGGAACGTGAGCAGCATGCTGCCCAGGTTCAGCGCCGCGGCGGTCAGCCCCATGAGCGCCGCCGCGATGAACTTGCCCGCCACCAGGTGGTCCGCCGGGACGGGCACCGTGAGCAGCGCCTCCAGCGTGCCCCGCTCCTTCTCGCCGGCGGCCAGGTCGATGCTCGGGTAGAACGCGCCCAGCACCGTCATCAGGATGAGGAGCAGCGGCAGGAACCGGCCCAGCATGTAGCCGCCCACCTCCTCGGCGCTGGCCACCGACTCCGCCTCCACCCGCACCGGCCGCGCCAGCGCCGGCGGCAGCCCCCGGGCCCGGAACCGCTGCGCCGCCACCGTGTCCCCCCACTCCGCCAGCCGCCGCTGCACCAGCCCGTGGGCGTACGACGAACGCTCCCGGGTGCCGTCGTAATGGATCCGCACGACGTTGGTGTCGTCCTCCCGCCACGCACCCTCCGGGAACACGACGACGGCATCCACCTCCGCCGCCCGCAGCGCACCCAGCGGCGGCGTCTCCGCCCGGCTCGTGCGGATGGCGACGTCGTCCGCGGCCAGCCACTCGTCCCCCGGAGGACCGTTCACCACCGCCACCCGCACCGCTGCCGCCTCCAGCGAGCGCTGCCCGAAGACCGCCATCTGCTCCATCATCACCATCATGGCCGGGTACAGCAGCACCGGCACCACGATCATGACCAGGAGCGTGCGCCGGTCCCGGAGCGTCTCCCGCAGCTCCTTCCGCAGCACCGCCCACACCGCGCGCCCCCTCATCGGCCGGCCTCCCGCATGGGGTGGCCGCCTGGCTCGGGGCCCGGACTACCAGCCCCACCTCCGCGGCCGGCCTCCGTCATGGGCCTGCCCGCGCGGCCGGACTCCAGGATGTGCAGGAACGCCCGGGCGAGGTTCTTCTGGCCGGTGCCCCGGACCACCTCCTCGATGGTGCCCTCCGCCACCAGCCGCCCCCCCGCCAGCACGCCCACCCGGTCCGCCAGCAGCTCCACCTCGTCCATCTGGTGGGTGGAGAACAGCACCGCCCGCTGGCGTTTGCGCGCGCCGTCAATGAACGTGAAGATGGCCCGGCCGCTCAGGATGTCGAGGCCCAGCGTGGGCTCGTCCAGGATCAGCGCCGGCGGGTCGTGCAGCACCGTCCGCGCGATGGAGACCCGCTGCCGCTGACCCGTGGACAGCGTGCCGCACAGGCGGCCGTCGAACCGGTCGATCTCGAACAGTTCGATGAGCTCTTCCACCCGCGCCCGCAACGTGTCCTCCGCCATGCCGTGCAGCCGCCCGAAATACTCCAGCAGCTCCCGTGGCGTCAGCCGCTGGTACAGCCCCATGGACGCCGACAGGAACCCCAGCGCCGCCCGCGCCTGCAGCGGCGCCGCCTGCACGTCATGGCCCGCCACCCGGGCCGTGCCCGACGTGGGCTTCAGCAGCGTGGCCAGGCACCGCAGCGCCGTGGTCTTGCCCGCGCCGTTCGCGCCCAGCAGCGCATAGACCTCGCCCGGCCGCACCGTCAGCGTCAGGCCGTCCACCGCGCGCAACTCGCCGTACGCCTTCGTCAGGGCGTCGAACTCGATCATTCAGGTGTCCGTGTAGGGGGGTGCTGCGAGGGGGGAAGAGAACGCGGTTGGTCGGGGGTGCGCAAGGCTACCGGGCAACCTCGTCGCTTCCTTGAGCAACCGCAGCCAGGCTGTGCGGTTGCCGAAGGAGTTTCAGTTCGACACGAAGGAGGTGTTCATCCGCAGGGAAGGAGACAACGTGATCCTGTCGCCCCGACCCGCGGCATGGGAACCATTTCTTTCGGACGGGCCGGCTGCGTCCGCTGAATTCATGGCCAATCTCAAGCGCCGCGGCAGCGCCGCGGCGAGTTCATTGGCGCCAAAGAACTCCTGATCGCGGCCCACGCTCGCAGCCTCGACCTGGTGTTGGTCACCAACAACACCGCCGAGTTCATCCGGGTAAGCGTCTCCGGGTAAGCGTCTCCGCGTAAGCGTCCTTGCGTAAGCGTCTCTGCGTGACACCGACTCCGCCGTGAAACCGACTCCGCCGTGAGACCGACTCCGCCGTGAAACCGTCCCGGCGCCCTCCGGCCTACGCCGACGGCACCGGCTTCCAGCTCAGCCGGTCGCCGATGGCGGTGCCGGTCCTGGTGATGGCGCCGCTGGGCAATTCCAGCGCGTAGCGGGCGGCGCGGTGGATGGCGGTGCGGGTGCCTGGCGGCAGGGCGGGATACGTCGCCACGACCTCGCCCGCATCGTTCACCAGCAGCACGTCCAGCGGGACGCGCATCCAGTAGGTGTGCACGCCGCGGCATGAGGTCAGGAACAGGCCCTCGCCCTGTGCCGGCGGCCGCGTGAACATGAAGCCCCGCATCCGGGCCACCAGCGAATGGGCCACCCGGATCTTTCCACCCAGCAGCCGCTTACGCGACTCGTTCACCACCTGTACGAAGCTCATGTCGTCCACCTGGACTTTACAGGGACCGGCCGGGCATGTCCTGCCGGCACCCCCCGCGACTCGTCACGCCGCGCACTGCTGGTGTATACAAGAGCCGGGCCTGTTGCCTGCGGGCGGGTTGGAGCCGGAAACTCGGGGCGCCCCAACACATTCCGGGGTGGTTCCGGGTACGTGATCCGGTGGCCCTGTCACGGGGCGGGACAGGGGTTTGTCCCGGATCATTACAATGCTGTAATGTGCCAGAATGACGGGATATCGCGCGGGAACTCGACGCTGAGGAGCCGGCATCCACGGAGAGTCGAAGGGGCCCAACCTCAGAGGACCGAGATGAAGGTCCCGTGAGGGAATCCCTGGACCAATCCGACTATCGAACGAGCATCTCTCCCAGCCCGGCGTACTCCCGCTTCCGGGCCGCTCATCCAGGCGCGCCGGCGGGCGAGTGGTCACTTCACGGCGGATGGCGCCGGCAAATGACCAGTCGCGGCGCGCCGGCAGCCGAGTGGTCACTTCACGGCGGATGGCGCCGGCAAATGACCGGTCGCGCCGCGCCGGCCGCCGAGTGGTCACTTCACGGCGGATGGCGCCGGCTAATGACCGGTCGCGCGCGCCGGCAGCCGAGTGGTTACTTCACGGCGAATGGCGCCGGCTAATGAGAGCCAAAGGCGCCCTCAGCCGAAGGCGGCCTCAGCCAGAGACGGCCTCTCAGTCCAGCTCAACCGCCAGATCATGCCGGTCAATGATGCGATCGAGCCGCCCCCTGGAGACGCGGAGTATCTCCGCCGTCCGTGACTTGTGGCCGCCGGTCCGGGCCAGCACGTACTGGACGTACATGCGCTCCATCTCGGCCAGGGGGACGAGCCCGTTCTCCAGGCCGCCGACCATGGGCAGCTCGGGCATGGCGGGGCCCTCATCCAGCTCGAAGGAGTCGGGCCCCAGCACACCGTCCTGGGACAGGACCACGGCGCGCATGACGGCGTTCTCGAGCTGGCGTACGTTGCCGGGCCAGGGGTGCCCGAGCAGCACTGCCATGGCGGCGTCGGTGAGGGTGGGCGCGGGCTTGCCCACGGCGTTGGCGGCCTTGGCCGCCAGGTGCCGGGCCAGACGCGGGATATCGCTGCGCCGGTCCCGGAGGGCGGGCACGTTCAGTTCCACCACGCGGAGTCGGAAGTACAGGTCCTGGCGGAACGTGCCGCTCCGGGACATGGCCTCCAGGTCCCGGTGTGTCGCCGCGATGACCCGGGCGTTCGTCTTCCGCGGCGCCTCGCCGCCCACCGGGTAGAACTCCTTTTCCTGGAGCACGCGCAGCAGCTTGGCCTGGAAGGCGGCGCTGGTGTCACCGATCTCGTCCAGCAGGATGGTGCCGTCACTGGCCAGCTCGAAGCGGCCGCGCCGGTCGGCGCTGGCGCCGGTGAACGAGCCCTTCAGGTGGCCGAACAGCTCGGACTCCAGGAGCTGCTCCGGCAGGGCCGCGCAGTTGACGGTGATGAACGCCGCCTTGCGACGGGGCGAGTTCTCGTGGATGGTCCGGGCCACGAGCTCCTTGCCGGTGCCCGTCTCGCCCCGGATCAGCACCGGCGCGTTGGTCCCGGCCACGCGCCCCACCATCTTGTAGATGGCCACCATCTGCGGGTCCCGGCCAATGAGGTGGCCGGTCCCCGCGGGAAGCTGCACTTCCGGCTCGTCCCGGGGCACGTCCCCCGCCGACAGCACCTGGGCAATGACCTCGTCGAGCTGGTCCAGGTCCAGCGGCTTCATGAGGAAATCGGTGGCGCCGTTGCTCATGGCGTCCACGGCCAGCTGCATGTCGTCCTGGGCGGTGATCAGCACGACGCGGATGCCCGGCGCGCGGTCCGTCAGCATGCCCAGCAGTTCCATGCCCGTCATGCCGCCCATGCGGATGTCCGAGATGACCATTTCCGGCGCGAAGGAGACGAACCGGCTCAGCGCCTGTTCCGCCGACTCGCACGCCATGACCTCGAACCCGCTGCGACCCAGGTGGCGGGCCAGCGCAGCGCGATGCGCGTCGTCGTCCTCCACGACCATGATCCTGCGGCCTTCCATCGCGCTGCTGCTCATCCCCGTGCCGCCCCTGCCATCCGGTGGTTGTCCGATACGTCATCGTCAGCGGCGTCATCGTCAGCGGCGCCATCATCAGCGGCCGCCACGGGGCGCCACGCCGGCGGCAGTTCCAGCACGAACTCGGCGCCGGTCCCGGGGTCCCGGGTCTCGCAGCGGAGCATGCCGCCGCACTCCTGCGCCGCCCGCAGCACCGTCGGCAACCCGACGCCGTTGCCGCTGGGCTTGGTGGTGAAGAACGGGTCGAAGATGCGGTCCCTGATATGCTCGGGGATGCCCGGCCCGTTGTCTGCGACGCGGATCTCGAACCACGCGTCGTCGCCGCTTCCGTTCCCGTCCACCAGCGCCGTGGTCACCGTGACCTTCGCACCGGGCTGGCCCGCCAGCGCGTCCACGCTGTTCAGCGCCAGGTTCATGACGGCGCCGCGCAGTGCGGCGGACGCCATGCCCACCCGGGCATCTTCCGCGTGCAGGCGCAGCACCACCTCCACGCCCTGGTCCCGGAACTTGTTGCGCATGATGCCCAGCGTCTCGCGGATGATGTCGTGGGCATCGCACTCGCCCAGCGCGCCGCGACCGGAACGGCCCACGTCCAGCACCGTACGCACCACGTCCTCCAGGCGCTGCAGCTCCGTCAGGCACATGACAACCAGCTCCTCGCCGTCATCCGGCGCCCGGCCACCGGCCAGGTCCCGCTTCAGCATCTGGAGGTTCAGCCGGATGGAGGACAGCGGGTTGCGGATCTCGTGGGACAGGTACGTGGCCAGTTCGCCGACGGCAGCCATGGACCGGCTCACCTCGATCTGCCTCAGCGTGCTGCCCAGCCGGTTCGTCATGCGACCCAGCGCCAGCGAGACCCTGCCGATCTCGTCGCCCGTGGGCGGCGGCAACCATACGTCGAAGCGACCGCGACCGATGGCGTCCGCGGCGTGGGAGATGCCCGCCAGCCGCCGCATGTCCCGGCGGATGCCCGTCAGCACCAGCGCGAAGGCGCCAGACAGCACCGCGGCCATGACGCCGATGTACTTCCAGCGCAATGCCACGAACGGTGCTGCAAACTCGGCGTGGTCCAGCGTGACCGCGGCCATCCACGCCGGCCCGTCAATGCGTGTCAGGCTCACCGCCCGATGGTCGCCGCGGCCCTGCCCCAGCACCGCCTGCGCAACGGCGCCCCGGGCCAGTGCCGCGTGCTCCGCCACCCGCCCGGCCAGTTCGGCCGCCAGTGCGGCGCCCTCACGGTCCCCGGCAGCCGCGCCCAGCGCGCAGGCCGGGTCGTACAGGATGGAGCCATCGGCGATGCGGATCAGGGACGTGACGCCGTTCCGGCCCAGCCGTGCACTGACGCTGGCGCCGACACCGGCGAGGAAGTGGGCGGGCGCCATGCGCGCGGTGACGCGGTACCCGGTGCCGGCCGCATCCTGGAACGGCACATCGAAGTAGACATCGCCGCTGGTGCAGCCGGCCGTCGCCGGCGCGCCGGCGCCCCATGCATCGGTGGCATGCAGCACCACGTCACCCGTCAACACACGCACGTCCGTATAGGGCCCGTCCGGCGCCGGGACCGCGGCTGTGGTGCCGGTGACGGCGGCCAGGCCGAGCATGCGCAGCTCCGAGGCAGCCTCCTCCCAGCGGCGCTCCACGTTGCCTGACACCTGCAGGGCAAGACTCGCCGCGCGCTGCTCCACCGCATAACGCACGGCCTGCGTGGACTGGACGTACTCCGCCACGGCCAGTACGGCAACGACCAGACAGGCGAAGGCGGCGAACCAGCCGACGATCTTGCGGTGCAGCGTCATGCGTTGACGGGTCTCTCCCCCTGCAACGGGTCCCTGGCGGGGTTGCGCACCAGCGCGCGTCACAGGATTGTCGTGGGGTGGACGTCGGGCGCCCAAGGGAGTACCAATCTAGCACTTCCGGTCACGGCGCACCACACTCCTATTTGCCGACCGGGAACCGACATGCGTTGCCTCAGAAGCCCCAGCTCGCCGACAGCACAACCGCCTGGTACCGGTAGTCCGCCGCACCGGTTGCAAAGCTGTCCATGCCCAGGTTGGAGAACGACAGCCCCAGCGCCACCTCGCGGCCCGGCGCCAGGATGCGGGCCACGCGGGTCCGGGCGCTCACGGCGCCGCCCACATCGCCATCACTGCCAATGCGCTGCGCGCCCGGCGCCACCTCGCCCGTCACCGACCAGCGCGTGCCGTGGCGCTCCACGCCCACGCCCACCTCGCCCATGACGTACTCGTCGGGGGCGAAGTACCCTTCCCGTGTCTCCGTCCGGAACCGGAACGCCGTGACCCGGGGGCGCACCCGCAGCCAGGACACGGGCCGGGCCTCCAGGCCCAGCCGCCCCAGCGTGCGCCGGTTCTCCGTCTCCCCGTGGAAGCGGGTGACACCGCCAGCCGCCTCCACGCTGAGGTCGCCGGACAGCCGGGCGGTAACCGTGCCCGTCACGTCATCGGTGGTGACGCCCCGGCCCATGAGGTCCGCCGTCGCGTCCAGCGCGGCACGGGCGTAGTTCACGGCCGCCGTCACCGGCAGCCTTGCCGGGCTGGCGACGCCGCCGCGCCACGTGCCGGTGGTCCCGCCGCCGCCGGCCGCCGGCCGGTCCACCACGCCGGCGCCCGCCGACAGCATCCAGCCCCCGCCGGGGAACAGCCGCACGGCCGCCGATACCGCCCGCGTGTCCCGGGACACCTCGCCGGCGGCCATGGGCGTGGGCCCCTCCGCCCGACGCAGGTACGCGTCCAGGGACAGGCCGAGCCACGGGGCGACGTGGCCGGTCGCCGCGAGCGCCGTGGTGTAGAGACGATTGTCGTCGGAGTCCACCTCCGCCGAGAACGTGGGCGCCATGCGCGGGGCCACGGCGGACTCGGCCCAGGCCAGCTGCTCCATGGCGTCCCGATCCCCGGGCCGCAGGCGAATGGCGACGCGGGCGTGCTCCAGTGCCTCCCACGGCCGCCCCGTCCAGCGCAGGACCTGGCTCAGCCCGATGCGGGCCTCGGCGTCGTCGCCGTCGGCGGCCACGAGCTGCCGCCACAGCCCCTCGCCGGCGGGCAGGTCCCCGCTCCAGGTGGTGACCCGCGCCAGGCCGCGCAGGGCTTCCGCGTCACCGTCATCATCCGCCAGCAGCGCCCGGTACATCGTCGCCGCCTCCCCGTGCCGGCCGGACCACGAGAGGACACGGGCCAGGTCCGTGCGCGCGGGCCGGGACGGCGCCAGCGCCACCAGCCGCCGCAGCAGCGGCAGCGCCGTGGCGAAATCCCGGTCCCAGGCATGGAGCAGGCCCAGCCGGTGCAGCGCCTGGACATCGCCGGAGTCCGCCGCGACACGGGCGGCGTACAGTTCGCGGGCGCGGTCCAGTTCGCCGGCGGCCCAGGCCGCGGCGGCGGCATCTTCGGGCTGCTGCCCGGCAGCAGGGGACGGCTGTGCCGCGGCCAGCGCCACGGCGGTCAGGATCATGGTGATGGTGCGCATCAGCGGTTCTCCGCCCGATTGGCGGCCTGCCTGGGGCCGCTGGTCTGTTCGAGTTCGGCAAAGACGCGGCGCATGGCGTCGAAGACCGGGCGCCGCCGGGCCTGGAAGCGGGGTTCGTCCCATGTCGCCCACGTGAAGGCCGCCACGTCGGCGGGGCGGCCGCTGGCCGGCCAGAGCCGCCAGGCGCCGCGGGCGTCCTGCGTGCCCGCCACGATGCGGATGGCGTCCACCTGCGTGGCCCCGGCGGTCCCACTGGACGCGACGTGGCGGCTGCTGGGGTCAGTGACGCCGATGAGCGTCCACGGCAGCCGCACCTCCAGCGCGCCGGTGCCGGGCACGCGTTCCCACGCGCCGTCAGGCAGCGGGCCCGGCCGCAGCACGCCACGGTCGTAGCCCATGCCCAGGTAGCTGGTGGAATCGGCGCCCACGCGGGCCCGGTTGACCACCGTCAGCAGGGCCTCGTAGCGGCCGTCCGGGATGGCCGTGGGTCGGGTCGGCGGCCGGAGGTCGTGGGCGTGCAGGCCGGCAAAGAAGCCCGCCGGCCGGTCCGCCACCGGCGAGACCACGTCCCGCTTCGTGGCGCCGGCGGGGACGTTCAGGGTAACGACGGGATAGATCCCCGGCGCCGCCCTGACCCGCGCCTGCGTTGCGTCCACTTCCAGGATGTACTCCACCCCCACCGGCAGGCGCGGCCCGTCACCGGGCAGGCGCATGCCGCCGGTGGCCGGGTCGAGGATGTCGAAACCCACCACCAGCCGGTCCGCGCGGGCGGCGGGCCCGCTCACGTGCAGCCACAGGAACGCCTCGTCGGCGTGGGCGCGGATGCGGGAGCCGTCATCACCTGCGTACAGGGGTGCAACCGTGTCCCAGGCCGCCTGCCGCGCCGCCAGCGTCTCGCCCAGCCGCCGCACCGGCTCCACCGCGTTGACGCCGTAGTGCTGCTCCGGGTTCATCCGGTTCCACCACATGCGGTTCCGCTCGGCGGGCAGTTCCTGGAGCTGGTCCAGCCACGTGTGCTTGAACCACTCGTCGATCCAGGCGAAGACGATGGCGCCGGCCATGCCCGCCGCCGCGATCTCACGGGCCATGCGCGCGTTGATCTCCGCCTGTGCCGCCTCCGTGTGTCCGCCGTGGTGCCAGCCCTGCGGGTTGAAATGCGCCACACCCCAGCTCACCGGCAGGCCGAACTCGGCGATGACCAGCGGCACGTCCGGGAAATGGCGCTTCAGGTCCTGCAGGTAGCCGAAGTAGGACGACCGGCCCCACGGGCTCTCCGCCGCGCCGTAGGCCGGATCGTGCAACAGGAAGTCCGGGAAGTACGGGTACACGTGGAACGCGGCGAAGTAGCCCGCGGGGAATGCCGCCGTCGTCGTCACCGGCACCTCGCCCAGCGCCACCTCGTCCTCGTTGTGCGCCCGCTCGCGGCCTTCGAACGGGATGCCGCGGATGGCGAGTTCCTCGACTGCGTCGATCTCCACCGGGTGCCGCATGGGGTCCAGTGTCGGCCAGTTGGTGTAGGCCACGGGCCGCTGCGTGCCGTACGTGTCCGTCTCGTACGCGACGGCGTGGTCCATCGCCTCCGCCAGCCACGCGTCCATGGGCGTCGTATCGGACACGCGGAAGAAGCGGCCCTGCCAGCCGGTGAGCGTGGGGTTGGCCTCGTTGAACTCCGCCACCGAGTACGGCTCCCACTCCCGGCCGAGGATGAGGCCCAGCGTCCACCGGGACACGTCGGCGGTGTAGTAGCCGGCGGCGTGGCCGGGCCGCGGCATGATGTCCGCCCGGCCGTGAAGCAGGTCGATGACCTGCTCCATGGCGGCGAAGAACTCGCCCTTCCACACCGCGTCATGGTAGTCGTCGCCAGGGGGCAGTTCCGCCCACACGCCGTGCAGCAGCCAGAGCGGACGGTCAGGATGCGCGCGGTTGTGCGCCGCCAGCGCGTCGTAGAACGCCGGCGGGTGCACGGTATAGACGCGGATGGTGTTCGCGCCCATCTCTGCTATGCCCTCGATCCATTCCCGGTACGTGGTCGCGCCGGGGAACTGGCTGGGGAACCGGCCCGGCAGCGCCGCGCCGATGTTCACGCCGTTGATGTGGAACGTCTGCCACCCGGCGGGGGTGCGGATCTCGAAGCGGTCCCCGCTGGTCCGGGCCGGGTACTCCAGCGTATCCGGCCGCACCAGCGGCGCCCGCTCCGGCGGCGGTCCCATGGTCTCGGGCAGTGCGGCCAGGTGCCGGCGCACATCGTCGCGACCACTGTCCAGCCGCAGGACGTGCTCGAACCGGGCCCGCGCCTCCTCCCCCCGGCCCGCCCGCCACTCCACCAGGCCCAGCCCCACCAGCGCGTCCACGTGCTCCCCCTCCATGGCCAGCACCGAGCGGAACAGCCGGCCGGCCTCGTCCAGAGCGTTGCGCTGCAGTTCCACGTAGCCGAGCCCCACCCGGCTCTCCATGTGCTCCGGGCAGCGGGCCTGGGCCGCGGCGAAGGCCCGGCCGGCGGCGTCCATGCGGCCCGCCCGGTAGTCCTGCCAGCCCGTGGCCGTGAACGCGTCCGCCGGCTCCGGGCACTGGCGCGCCGCCGGCACCGTCACGAACGACGCGGCCAGCACCATGCTGCCGAGTACGATGATGGTACGCATCAGGCCGCCCGTGCCGGCTGCTCTGCAGGCCGGCTCATGACACCGCGTCGCTCCTGCGCGCCCCACGTCCGCCGGCCGCGCATGGCCAGGATCACGCCCCGGAACCGGGCAAACGCCAGGTACTGCCGGTAGCCGAAGTTCTCGAAGACGGACAGCAGCAGCAGCCGCGCGAAGTCACTGCGCGAGGTGTAGCGCCGGAAGCTCAGTTCCTCCAGCCCCACCGCCGCCAGCGACAGCGCGATGCCGCTGAAGATGGCCAGCAGCATGAACGCCACGATGAACTCGGGGGCCGCCCAGCCGAAGATGATGGCCACCGCAAACGCCACGTAGCCCAGGAACTCGATGACCGGGCCGAACCCTTCCATGATCCAGAAGTACGGGTAGGCCACCATGCCGATGCGCCCGTACTTCGGGTTGAACAGCATGGACCGGTGCGCGGCCAGGCTCTGCAGCAGGCCCCGCTGCCAGCGGTCCCGCTGCCGCGCCAGCACGCGCAGGCTCTCCGGCACCTCAGTCCACGCCACCGGGTCCGGCACGAAGCCCACGTGGTAGGGCCGCTTCCGCTCCCGCATGTACCGGTGCAGCCGGACGATGAGTTCCATGTCCTCCCCGACGCTCCGCGTCGAGTAGCCGCCCGCGGCCACTACCACCTCACGGCGGTACATCCCGAACGCGCCCGAGACGATGAGCAGCACGCCCGCCGCCGACCAGCCCATCCGGCCCGCCAGGAACGCCCGCAGGTACTCCACCACCTGGAACTGGGCCAGCAGGCTCCTCGGCAGCCGGACGTTGCGGATGTGGCCATCCTTGAACGTCGAGCCGTTGGCCACCCGCACGATGCCGCCGGCGGCGATGGTGTCGCCATTCTCCAGGAAGGACCGACACAGGCGAAGCAGCGCGTCCCGCTCCAGTGCCGTGTCCGCGTCCAGCGAGCAGAACAGCGGCGTCTGGCAGTAGTCCAGCGCCACGTTCAGCGCGTCCGACTTGCCGCCGTTCTCCTTGTCTATCACCCAGAGCCGCGGGTGCGTTGCGCTCTGGTAGATGCCCCGCACCTGCGTCCGGCTCAGGTCCGAGGTCCGCCCCCGGTAGCCCGGCTGCAGCTGGTACTCCCGGCGCAGCATCTCGAAGGTGTCGTCAGTGGAGCCGTCGTTGACGAACAGGATCTCGTATTCCGGATACTCCAGGTCCAGCAGCGAGCTGAGCGCGTCCAGGCAGGTGTTGGCCTCGTTGTACGCCGGCACCAGGATGCTCACCGGCGGCGCACCACCGAAACGGATCAGGTCCTCCGTGTCCACCGCCTGCAGGCTGCGCGAGTACTGTCGCAGCGCACGGAAGCTCATGATGCTCGTCGCGAAGTAGTAACCGTTGAGCACCACGAAGTAGAGCAGAACCACCATGTGGAAGACGACCAGCGCCGTCCACGCAACGTCTATCAGCATGTCATTTCCTCCCGCCCGGGAAGACGCCGTCGTCGGCGTCGCTTCCGTCCTCGGCCTCCGCCCCCATGCCCGCGATCACCAGGGGGTCCGGCGCCAGCACCGGCACGCCCCGGATCGACGTATCCATCAGGTCATTGCGCATCGCCAGGCCGAGACTCGCACTGCGCGCAACCCACGGCGACAGGTCCGCCAGCGACCGGTCCACGAGCGTCAGGTCGTCCTCATCGCCAATCCGCGCCAGGCACGCCACCGCCTGGCCGCGCACCACGTCGTTCTCCGCGTGGCACAGCCGGCGCACCGCCTCCCGCTGCGACGCCGGCCGGGGCGTCGGGCCCGGCGTCGCCTGCAGCAGGCGCAACGACGCCGCCAGCAGGTCCACATCCTCTTCCCGCTGCAGCACCGTCGCCGCCAGGTCCGCCGTCGCGACGCTGGCCGCCGTCGCGACGCCGTCCCGGAGCAGATCCGCCAGCGCGTCAGCGCACACCGCCCGCGCGTACGCCGGTTGCGCCTCGTTCTCCAGACGGACTCGCAGCTGCGGCGCGGCGGCCGCCCCGAACGATGCCAGCATGGAGCGCAGCAGGCGCCGGTCCCACGTGCGGTACCGGTCCAGCCGGTCGAGCAGCGCCTCAACGCCGCCAAGCCGCAGCCGCGTGTACTCGCGGGCCGCCGTCATGGCCACGTGCGGCGCGTCGTCTTCCAGTGCCGCCAGGATGATGGGCGCCGCCTCGTCGCCCGCCAGCTCGCCCAGGGTCCGCACCGCCCGCGCCCGCTGCCAGATGTCGCCCGTTCGGGCCCGCTCCTCGAGCACGCCCAGGTACGGCTCCGCCAGGCGATGGTACATGGCCCGCCGCGCCGGCCGCTCCTCCCTCAGGCTCGACTTGTAGAGGTAGTCCACCAGGACGGCGCGGTCGGCGCCGCGGACCCGGCGGTGCAGCTCCTCCTCGCCTGCGGAGCCCCGCGAGATACAGTCGATGGTGGCCCCCCAGTTCATCTCGAGGCGAGCCCACAACGCCGCCTTGCGGCTGTTGGACCGGCGCAACCGGGCGGCCGCCACCAGAAAGGTCAGGGCCGCCGCGAACATGATGGCAGTGGAGATCACCACCGCCAGCAGGGCCGGGCTGGCCTCGGATAGTCCTGTCAATACGAGCAGACGGTCCACTCGTCGCTCCTCCCCCGCATCACGGAGTCCTGGGTCCCTCAGGCGGCCTTCGCTGGCTGGCCGCACTCACCCGTCTCAGGGGCAACGGCCATACCGGCCCTGCCGGATGAGCGAATGCGTTGTGCGACAATGGATGTGGCCGGCGAGGCCGGGGCTGGCACTAGCGCGCTGTGGCGTTCTGGCTCGACGCTACTGTTCCATTATGGAACACGCCGGGTGGGCAATTCCGCATGTCGCGAGGAGCGAGGCAGTGATATGAGGACGCGGGAAGGGGGTGCTGGCTCGTCAGTCAACGCCTCAAGCCGCTCGCATCCAGCGTACGATCTCGCTCAGCGTCGGCTTCTGGCCGGTGGCAAAAATTGCCACGCGATAGACCTTCGCAGCGAACCAGACGATGACCGCCGCCGTGGCGAACAGGAGCGCCAGCGAGACGAGCACCTGGATCCACTCGACGCCCCCGACGCTGGCGCGGACCGGCATCACGATGGGTGATGTGAACGGGATCAGGGAGCCCATGATGGCCACGCCACTGGCGGGGTTGTCCGCCGCCGGCATCGCCATGAAGAAGCCGAGCAGGAACGGCATGAGCACGGGGAACACGAACTGCTGCGCCTCCTGCGTGCTCGTCACCACGGCGCCGACCACCGCGAAGAGGGTGGCGAAGAGGAAGAAGCCGCCGGCGAAGAACAGCACGAAGATGACGCCAAGGCTGAGGGGCACCCGGGGCATCATGGAGCCCTCGGCCAGCGCCTGTAGCATACCTTCGCCCGCCCCGAACAGGGCGGCGGCCACGGCGCCGTAGGTCAGCACCAGCACCGCGGCGAGAACCCAGATGGTCAGTTGGAGCACACCAGCGGCGCCAATGCCCAGCACCTTGCCGAGCAGCAGGTCCCGGGCACGGATGGAACTGACGATGAGTTCCACGATACGGTCACGCTTCTCCTCCTGAACGCTCATGAGGATGGCCTGACCCCACATGATTACCATGACGTAGATGGCGAACGCCATGAAGAATGCCAGCAGGCGGGCTGAGTTCACGTCGCCGGCCTGGCCGTCATCGCCGGTCCGGGCCACCTCCATGCTGACGGGCTCGAGGGCGTCGCCCAGCCGATCCTCGTCGATGCCCTCGCGCCGCAGCCGCTCCGACTGCACCACCCGCTGGACGCCCTGGCGCAGATCTGCCGTGACCCGGGAATTGGTCGCATTGCTGCCCTCGTAACGGATGCCCGCGCCTGCCAGTGCCTCCGGCGGCAGCCAGAGGAACCCGTCGAGCTCCTTTGCCAGCACCCGTTGCGCATATTCCCGCTGCAGCGCGTCGCGCTCTTCTGCGGCGACTTCGCGCAACTCGAACTCGTACGACGCCTGCGCCACGAACGACGGCGCGCCTGACGTCCGTTCCGCCACCGTCTCCACCACATGCGGCGCCAGCGCCCGGCCACTGGCATCGAGGATGGCGATCCGGTGCTCGCCACCGCCGCTCTGCGACACGATCAGGAACTGGGCGCCAAACAGCCCCGCCATGAGCAGCGGGCCCAGCAGCGTGCCGATGATGAAGCCCCGCGTCATCACCGCCTGCGTGAACTCCCGCTTCAGCACGGGCAGCATCCTAGACATGCGCGTGCGCCCCCTCGCCTGCCCCGGCGCCTGCGCCTACCCGCTCAATGAAGATCTGCTCCAGCGACGGCTCCGTTACCTCGAAACGGCGCAGCCGCACGCCGGCCGATACCAGCTCGTGCAGCAGCTGCTGCGGGTCGGCGCCATCGCGAAGCGCCACCTCCAGCTCGGTGCCGTGCTCCCGGACCTGCTGCACGCCCCGGCTGCGCCGCACCCGCTCCACCGCGTCCGCCGACCACTCCGCCAGCCGGATGGCGATGTACTCCTCGCCATGCTCGCCCTTCACGCCTGCCACCGTGCCGTCGGCGACCTTCGTGCCGCGGGCCATGATGGCAACGTGGTCGCAGATGCGCTCGGCGTGCTCGATGATGTGCGTGCTGAAGATGATGGTCCGCCCCGCCGTGCGCAGCTCGGTGATGATCTCGCGCAGCACCCGCTGGTTGATGGGGTCGAGGCCGCTGAACGGCTCGTCCAGGATCATGATCTCCGGGTCGTGCAGGATGGAGCCGATGAACTGGACCTTCTGCTGGTTGCCCTTCGACAGTTCCTGCAGCTTCGCGTCCGCCCGGTCGGCCAGGTCCATGCGCTCCAGCCACTTCTCCATGCGTGGCTTCGAGTCCCGCGGCCGTACCCCCTTCAGCTCCCCGAAGAACGTGAGCAGCGCACGCACCTTCATCCGCTTGTAGACGCCACGCTCCTCCGGCAGGTAGCCGACGCGATCCAGGCCTGCCTGCGACTGCGGACTGCCCAGAATCCTGACTTCGCCCGTGTCCGGTTCGAGGATGCGCAGGATCATCCGGATCGTCGTCGTCTTGCCGGCGCCGTTGGGACCGAGCAGCCCGTATGTCGAGCCCCGGGGCACCACCAGATCCAGCGGCGCTACCGCCATCACCGTGTCGTAGGTCTTTGAGACCCCACGCAGCTCGATGGCCGGCGCATCATCACGTAACACCAGACTGGTCCCGGTTACCGGTGAACGATCCCGTTCGATGGCTCATCCATGGGCCACCGCCCCCCTCGAAGCTGCCGCCCGGGCACGAGCTTCCGACTGAGCGCCGGGCCGGCCGTGTAAACCCAGCACGGCAGGTCACCGTCCCGCGTGGTTACCT
This sequence comes from Longimicrobiales bacterium, assembly GCA_035461245.1. GTDB lineage: Bacteria > Gemmatimonadota > Gemmatimonadetes > Longimicrobiales > RSA9 > SH-MAG3. Next base: position 17,727 of record DATHVP010000113.1, read on the forward strand.
CCACCGCCACCCTGCGGAACAGGCCCGAGGCCGTGCCCTCGTATTCATCCAGGCGCCACAGCACGTCCGGCGGGCAGCGCCAGACCTCCCCCTCCACCGGCTCGGTGCCGTAGAGCACCAGGGCGGGGAAGCGACCGTCCATGTCGTAGAGGATCCCGGACACAGTGGCCGTGCCGATGTGCTCGCAGCC
>DATHVP010000114.1:0-5700 GCA_035461245.1 Longimicrobiales bacterium
AGCCATCAGTGAGTACAGGCGCGAGGCTCCCCTTTCCGCCACGGCCGTTTGCCGGCCACCTTCATGCCGCCCAGCTTCAGGCTGCGCTTACGGATCTGCTAACTCCATGCCGTAAACTCATTTCGCCTAACGTGATTTTCCCGACCTATGTCGGTAAAGCATTACCGAAGTACGATTTCTTGTCGTCAGCGCTTCGGGAAATGTTCTTTGCACGTTCCTTGAGCCACTGCTCGGCTCTCCATCCTTACAGCCATCGCCCTGGCTGCATGCCAGTCCGTGCGCCGCCGGCGACACGGCGCCCTGCGTCGACATCGAGCGCGTAAGCACCCTGCCCGCGCCTCTCTACGAGGCCAGCGGCATCGTCGCGTCCCACATGGCGACCCGGGCGGTCACCGCTCGACGCCGCCCTCCTCCGTGCGGATCTGTCCGGGGCCGCGGCCGGGACGCGGTGATGCCCTTGCCGCCTCGTCGTCGGGCGCAACGGGTCGCAATCGGAGCCGCTGACGAATACGAATGCCGACATGGCGGAGCGACCGAGGCGGTACGCGCAGCGATCCGGCGCCTGAGCGCAGGCATGCCCCAGAGGGTGGGGCTGCGAAGCAGCCGCAGCGGCACTACTCAGGTATGTCGATTTCTCCCGCCGCGCGACCTGCTCCTTCATGCCGCTCTACGTCATTGTGAGGCTCGCCTCCCTACCGTCCGATCAGGCGGCCAGCGCCGCTGAGCCGGGGGCGGCGGTGGGACACCGCGAGCCTCGCGACCGCTGCCGCTGCACCAATCGGCATCAGGGCCAGGAATGCGGCGGCAGATCCAAGGGCAACACCTACTCCGGCACCTACGACTGCACCTGCGAGCGGCTCTGTCAGTGTTCGCCACAGTGGAACGCTGCGCATTGCGATCCACACAGTCATCGGGGCCAGGCATGTGCCAATCAGCCCGAACGCCGTCGCATTCCAGACGTATTCAGCTGTGTCAGCCGGCGATGCCCCTGCAACGATCTTACCCAAGGGCGTTACTGCGAGACCGACCAACGCACCAGCGATCGCGCCGCCGACGATGAGGCTCCCGGTTATGGCGTGACGTGTACCCTTGGCCGGATCGTCGTACCTGTCATAGCTCACTCTCACAACTCCTTCTTCCCGAGGTGGACTTCCCCCGATAATGGGCACGGGGGAAGTTCAAGGACGACACAGAACGCGTTCGTCCCATCCGTCGTTCTGGCCCTGCCGCTTGTTATTTGGTCCCATCCCGCCATTCCGGCGCCCCGGATCCGGGCCGATCATCGCGCATGATTGTGAGACTGCTGCCATCATCGGCGCCGGGCTGCGTTGAACTGGCCTTCCAATATGACCGGGAGGTGGTTGCTGTGGTCCGGGCCCTTCCGGAGCGTCGCTGGAACGGAAAGCGGCGACGCTGGATCGTGCCTGCGCGGGCGGTTCCCGGCCTCCGTCGCGAGCTTGAGGGCCTGGGGCACCGCATTGATTCCTCGGCGCTGGCCGGAATAATAGCAGGCACCGACCGCGGCACCGACCGCGGCACCGGCCGTTCCTCCAGCGGGGGCGGTGCCAGGCTCGCACCACTGACGCCGCGGCGGCAGGCCCAGCTCGAGGCGGTGGAGCGGGAGCTGAAGCTGCGGCGGTACTCGCCTCGCACGCGGCGGGCGTACCTGAAGCTGCTGCGTCGGTTCCTGCACGAGATGCCGGCGGGCGATGAGTTCACGGCGGACGGCATCCGGGGGTACGTCGTCGGGTTCGTGGACCGCGGCCTGTCCGTGGGCTACCAGGGGCAGCTCGTGGCGGCGATCCGGTTCTTCTGCGTGCACGTGCTGCGGGACCGTCGCCTGGGCGAGGAACTTCCGTCGCCGCGGCGGCCGCGGGCGTTGCCGAGCGTGCTGAGCATGCAGGAGACGCGTCGCCTGTTCAGTGCGCTGGAGAACCCGAAGCACGAGCTCATGGCGCTGCTGCTGTACTCGTCGGGGCTGCGCGTGAGCGAACTGGTCGGCCTGCGGGCGGAGGACCTGGACACCGAGCGCCGGCTGGTGCGCGTGCGACGCGGCAAGGGTGCCAAGGACCGGTACACGCTGTACTCGGAGGTCGCCGCGGACGCCGTCGCTCGGTACCGGGCCCTCCAGGAGCCGCGCCACTACCTGTTCCCGGGGCCGCGTCCGGACCGGCCCATCAGCACGCGGACCGTGCAGAAGGTGATCACGGCGGCGGCACGGCGGGCGGGCATCGGGAAGCGCGTCACGCCGCACACGCTGCGACATTCGTTCGCCACGCACCTGCTGGAGCACGGCATCGACGTGCGCCACATCCAGGAACTGCTCGGGCACGTCAGTCTCACGACGACGCAGATCTACACGCATGTGGCGACTCGCGACGTCGCTCAGATCCGGAGCCCGCTGGACCTGCCGACGGGGCCGGGCTGAGGCGCCGGGGGCTGAGGCGCTGACGCCCGAGGTTGCCGCGGCTGGCGACGTGCTGGTGACGCGCCATCCGGGCGCGCTTCGCGCCCGTCAGTTACAGGCGCGGACTACGCCTGCAGCGGTGGTCTGCCGTGTAAACAGCCTGCGACAGTGGAGTCTCCGTGACGACGTCGCACCGGAGTGCGGCGGGCGTGGCCGGGCCCGGTAATCGGGGTGCCCGGCAGACGGAGATGGCTCCGCTGCTTGTATCGTCCAGCGTTGGGTGATGCCTGCGCCGCTGCGCGGGCGCATGGCGGAGCGCTCGCCCGGGGGAGTAGGGGCGCGCCGCCTGATGGTTCGGTGTATCGGCCCTGCGAGCGCAGCCGGTACGGGCGGCGCGTCTGGTAATATGCGGCGTGACTCGGCCGGGCGCCACATTGGTGCACGGCAGGCCGCGTTGTGTGCTGCCGATTGTCCGCCACTGCGTCGGTGGGCCGCCGACGGGCCTCCTTTCGTCAGTCCTGCTTCCCGCCGCCGAACCGCGCCTCGTACCGCTTCATGGAGTCGGCGATCTCCTGCACGGCGACCTCGCTCTTGCCCCAGCCGTCGATCTCGACGCGGGCGCCTTCCAGGTCCTTGTAGATGCGGAAGAAGTGCTCGATCTCCTTCATGAGGTGACCGGGCAGGTCGGCGATGTCGAAGTACTCGAGCTGGTGCGGGTCGCCGCTGGGGACGGCGAGGATCTTGTTGTCGGGCTCGCCGCGGTCCACCATGCGCATCATGCCGATGGGGCGCACGTCGATGCGGCAGCCGGTGAACGTGGGCTCCTTGATGAGGACTAGGACATCGCACGGGTCGTTGTCCTCGGCGAGGGTGCGGGGGATGAAGCCGTAGTCGCCCGGGTAATGGACGGCGGAGTACAGGACGCGGTCCAGCTTGAAGAGGCCGGTCTCCTTGTCCAGCTCATACTTGTTGCGGCTGCCGGAGGGGATCTCGATGACGGCGGAGACGGCCTCGGGCGGCTGCCTGCCGACGGGCAGGTCGTGCCAGTAATGAAGCGTCAAGTGCTCGATCCGTGCGTTCAGGTAAGTGTAGTGAAGGCTACCATCTCACCGCGCAGCTGCCCCAGGTGAAGCCGCTGCCGAAGGCGGTCATCATGAGCAGGTCGCCGCGGTTCAGGCGGCCCTGCTGAACGCACTCGTCGAGGGCGATGGGGATGGTGGCGGCGGTGGTGTTGCCGAACCGCTGGATGTTGTTGTACACCTTGTCCTCGCCCAGTCCCAGCTCGGCGCCGACCATCTGGTTGATGCGCAGGTTGGCCTGGTGTGCCACCAGCAGGTCGATGTCGTCGGTGGTGAGGCCGTTGGCGTCCAGCGCGGTGCGCACGCTCTCGGGCATGCGCGTGACGGCGTTCTTGAAGACCTGCCGCCCGTTCATGACGGGGTACTGCCGGCCGGCGTCCAGGTCCTCGTGGGAGATACGTGGGAAGCGGGCCGACGAGTCGCTCTCGCACCACAGCAGTTCTGCGCCTTCGCCATCGGCGTACAGGTGCGACGATAGCACGCCGCGATCGGGATGGTCGGTGGGGCCGAGGATGGCGGCGCCGGCGCCGTCGCCGAACAGCACGCCCAGGTCCCGGCCGTTGAGCCCGAAGTCCATGCCGGTGGAGTGGACCTCGGCGCCGACGAGGAGCACGCGCCGGTACTGGCCCATGCGGATCCAGCCGTCGGCGACGGACAGGCCGTACAGGAATCCGGTGCACTGGTTGCGGATGTCGATGGCGGGCACGCCGGGGATGCCGAGCTTGCGCTGGAGGTAGACGCCGCCGCCAGGGAAGAAGACGTCAGGCGAGAGCGTCGCATAGACGATGCAGTCGATCTCCGACGCCTTCATGCCGGCGCGGTCGAGGGCGATGCGGCTGGCCTCGTACGCCAGGTCGGAGCCGCCCTGCACGTTGTCGAAGTCCACCCAGTGCCGCTTCTCGATGCCGGTGCGCTCGCGGATCCACTCGTCGCTGGTGTCCCACCACTGCTTCAGGTCGTCATTGGTGAGGACGCGCTCAGGGACGTAGTGGCCCGTGCTGATGAACTCGGTGCGCGGCATGCCTAGCCTCCGTTCTGTTCGGCGTATCGCCGGGCCAGCTTCACCACGGCGTCGAAGTGCTTCTTCGCCACCGGCTGGATGGAGAGCCGGCTCTTCCCGGTGACGACCATGTCGTCGAACGTGCGTCGTGCCTTGAGTTCCTCGAGGGGGAGCACGACGTCGAACTTCTCCACGAACGCGACGTCCACCATGTACCACCGGGGGTCCTCCGGCGTCGCCTTCGGGTCGTGGTAGTCGTCCTTCGGGTCCTGGGCCGTGTGGTCGGGATACCCCTCGCGCACGACCTCGGCGATGCCGGCCACACCGGGCGGATTCGCGTTGCTGTGGTAGAACAGCACGCGATCCCCCACCTTCATGTCGTCGCGCATGAAGTTGCGGGCCTGGTAGTTCCGGATGCTGTTCCAGAACGTGGTGCCGTCCCGCTCCAGGTCGTGAATGGAGTAGGCGTCGGGTTCGGATTTCATGAGCCAGTAGCGCATGGCGGGAAGTTTAGCGCGGCGGCTGCGGATTGGAAACGTCGCGCGGGACGGCCTGTCCGGCGCCAGCCAGCGAGGCGGGGCCTCCGTGACGCGTGCGCCGGCGTGGAATGGTAGCTGCTGTGATGGACTGAAACGCCAACGTGGGAGTGTGCTTTGGTGGATCTTCGGGGGGCGCTGCTTGCCGTGGCGGTGGAGCGGCCACTGGCGGGGGGCGAGACGCCGGACCAGGTGGAGGCGGCGGTCACGCGCATTGCCGAGCTGCTGGACGCGGTGCCGGAGCCGGAGCGGGCGTGGCTGGTGCGGGAGGCGCTGGAGCGGATCCCGCTGCCCAACGCGTCGCTGCGGAAGCTGGAGAAGAAGGCGCGGCAGGCGGCCATCCGCGGGCTGAGCCGGGAGCGGCTGGCAGAGGTGGCGGAACTGGCGCCGGAGATTCGGGTGGACGATCTGCGCGGGACGATCCGGTTCAGCCTGCGTGGGGACGAGGAGGTCCGGATCAACGGCACGCGGTATCGGGTGCCCGTCGTCGCACGCATTGTGGGGGGCAAGCTGGAGCGGGTGCTGCTGCTGCGGCCGGCGGACGAGTTCGTCACGGAAGCGCGACGACTCCTCGCCGCGGAACTGGAGCAGGCCCGCCGCGCCGCTGGCGACGCCGCCCACGAGATTGCCCGGATCCTGGACGAACGCGTGAACCGGCCGCTGTACAACGTGAAGGCG
>DATHVP010000115.1:0-70618 GCA_035461245.1 Longimicrobiales bacterium
AGCGACTGTCCCGAACGGCTTCCTGGTCGAGCAGGGCATCGACAGCAGATCCCTGAACCCCCGACCCGGTGCTCACCACGCTGCTGGGGATCGCGGACCTGGAGGGGAGCGCTGCGGTACCGTTCCTGGCCGGCGCGAATCCGGGTCCCCGCCCGTTGGCCTGGCGGGCACGTGGCCCCGACCCGTCCGCGCCCCGCATGCCCGCTGCCCACCGCGCCAGGAGCGCTGGTCGGCACAGGCGCACGCGCCGGGCGCCGGTGAGCTGGCCGCCGGGATGGCCAGGATGTTCTGGTGGTACCGCGCAGGTGACCGGCGGCGCAGTTCGTACCTCCCCGGACGCGGTTCGTCCTCGTGAATTCACGATCCGCGCCAACCTCCTCTCCGGCTGCCGGCCGCAATCGTCATGTTGGGACATGGAAGGTCACCTTACAGAACGGAGATGCAACCATGAACCGACGTCAATGGCTCGGCCTCACTGCTGGCGCAGGCGCGGCGCTGGCCCTCAACCCGCGCCTGGTATCGGCGCTTCAGACCCGGCAACTCATCACCCGGGCGGTGCCGTCCAGCGGCGAACTGCTGCCGGTGGTCGGCCTGGGCAGTTCAGCCACCTTCGCGCAGGTGGCGCGCAGCGAGGACTACTCCGCCCTGCGTGAAGTCCTGGGCACCATGGTGGAGCGAGGCGGTACGGTCTTCGACACGGCGCCAGGGTACGGCGCGTCGGAGCAGGTTGCGGGCGAGATTGCGGCGGCACTGGGCCTGAGCGACCGGATCTTCTGGGCAACGAAGGTGAACGTGGCCCAGGGCCCGGGGGCCGCGGCGGACCCGGCGCGAGCGCGGCAGCAGATCGAGATGTCCTTCAACCGGCTGCGCAAGCGGCCCGTCGACCTGATCCAGGTCCACAACCTGGGCGATGTGCCGACGCAGCTCGGCATCCTGAAGGAGATGAAGGCTGCCGGCCGTATTCGCTACATCGGCGTGACCACCACGAACAAGCCGCAATACGAGGAGCTGGAGCGCATAATGCGCAGCCAGCCCCTCGATTTCATCGGCATTGATTACGCCATTGACAACCGCAGTATCGAGGGGCGCATCCTGCCGCTGGCAGCGGACCGGGGCATCGCCACCATGATCTACATGCCGTTCGGCCGCACCCGGCTGTGGAACCGCGTGGCGGGCCGGGACGTGCCGGCGTGGGCGCACGAGTTCGACGCTCACACCTGGGGCCAGTTCTTCCTCAAGTTCGTGGCTGCTGACCCGAGGGTCACTGTGATCACGCCCGCCACCAGCCGCGCCGCGAACATGGCCGACAACCTGGGCGCCGCGATGGGCCGGCTGCCGGACGAGGCGATGCGGCGGCGGATGATCGCCCACATCGATGCGCTGCCCGCGTCGTAACGTTCCGACGTCGTATGGACGACGTACCGGAACGGAACTACGATGTCGCCATGAACCAGGAACGGCATCGGCAGTTCTGGCTGGAGACGGCGCTCATCTTCGCCGCCTGGACGGTCTTCGGGCTGTTCATGGCGAACCAGTTCTACATGCAGGGGAGCGCCCTGCGCGGGGCCCCTGTCCCATGGGGCCCCGGGCTGAAGCAGGGGCTGTTTGAGGCGTACCAGTGGGCTTTCGTCACTCTGGCCATCTTCTGGCTCGCCCGTCGCTTCCCCCTGGAGCGCGGCCGCCTGATCCGGCGTATCCCGATGCACCTCGCCGGAGCCCTGGTTCTGGCCATGGCGAGGGTGGTTGCTATGGTGGAGGCGAGCCGGCATGTTGACTGGCTCGGCACGCGGGACTTCAATCGCCAGTACTACTCGTGGTACCACAACTATGTGCTCTTCTGCGTGCTCCTGATCGGCATTGCCCACGCCGTGGTTTACTACGCCCGCTACCGGGAGCGGGAGCGGGCGGCCGAGCGGCTGGCCGCAGGCCTGACCGAGGCGCGGCTCCAGGCGCTGAAGATGCAGTTGCAGCCGCACTTCCTGTTCAACACGCTGAACGCCATCTCGGCCCTCATACCCGCCGACGCGAAGCCGGCCAGGCGAATGATCGCACGGCTCGGCGACCTGCTGCGCATTTCCCTCGAGCACGAGGAGACACAGGAGGTCACATTGCGTGAGGAGCTGGCTTTCCTCGAACCGTACCTGGAGATCGAACAGGCGCGGCTGGGGGACCGGTTGGTGGTCGTGCTGGAGATCGCTCCCGATACGCTGGATGCACTCGTCCCCCACCTGATGCTGCAGCCGCTCGTCGAGAACGCCATCCGCCACGGCATTGCGCCGCGCATCGAGGCGGGGACGGTCACGATTGCCTCGGCACTCGGAGCAGACGGCGGCTCCCTGCACCTGGAAGTCCGTGACGACGGGCCGGGCATTGTACCGGATGGAGGAGCCAGCGGCCGGAAGGGAGTCGGGCTGTCCAACATCCGGTCCCGGCTGGAGCAGCTCTACGACGGCGCACACCGCTTCGAACTCGACACCCACCCCGAGGGCGGGCTGATCGTGAGGATTGTTCTTCCGTTCCGCGGAGGTGGATTGGCGGAAGGTCTTGCGGAGAGCTCCGTCCGATGACGATCCGAGCCATGATCGTGGATGACGAGCCGCTGGCGCGACGGCGGATACGCAGCCTGCTGGCGGAAGCGTCAGACGTGGAGCTCACCGCCGAATGCGCGAACGGCAGGGAAGCCATCGAGGCCATCGAGGCGTCCACGCCGGATCTACTCTTCCTGGACATCCAGATGCCCGAACTGGACGGCTTCGACGTGTTGCAGGCCGTCGGCGTTGGCCAGGTGCCCGTGGTGATCTTTGTCACTGCCTATGACCAGTTCGCACTCCGCGCCTTCGAGGCACATGCTCTGGACTACCTGCTGAAGCCGTTCGACGATGAGCGCTTCGAGGCGACGCTCCAGCGCGCCCGGGAGCGAATCCGCGAGCAACAGGGGGGCGACCTGGACCGTCGGCTGCGCGCGTTGCTGCAGGAGGTGCGCGGCACGGGCGGCCAGGGTGGCACGGACGGCGCGAGTGGCTACCTGCAGCGGCTGGTGGTGCCGTCCGGCCACCGCAGCGTCTTCATCCGCACGGAGCAGATCGACTGGATTGAAGCGGAGCGCAACTACGTGCGGGTGCACACGGGCGATCGTTCCTACTCGCTGCGCGAGAACCTGAGCCGGATGGAGAGCGCGCTGGACCCGGCTAGGTTCTGCCGGATCCACCGCTCCACCATCGTCAACATCGACAGCATTCAGGCTGTCGAATCCCTGTTCCGTGGCGAATACCTGGTGGTGCTTCACGACGGCACCAGGCTGACCTCGAGCCGCAGCTACCGCGGCAGGATGAACGCGCTCATGGGACGGGACCCGCCACCCGGGCAACCGGGGCGGCGCTGACAAATGGCCGGACCGCGGTCCGCAGCGGCGCGGATGGACTGGACGTCGTTCCCGCTGGCTCGTTGCAGGAGCCACAGCAATCGCCGACGCGTGGGGCATCAGCGACCTGGTCATCGGCCTCACCGTCGTGGCGGCTGGTACGTCGCTGCCGGAGCTTGCGACGTCGGTTGTGGCAACCATCCGTGGCCAGCGCGACATCGCGGTGAGTGCCGGGACGATCCCGATGTCGTATTCCTGACCCTCAACGTCATGGACCCGGACCTCGACAAGGAGTTCGTCTGGCGGGTGGAGATGCTGCAGGCAAACGCGGCCTCTGCGCGTTGAGCCGGTATGCGGTCGCTGCAGTCGCGTACGCGGTAACGATTCTTCCGGCAGCCGGAACGTTTCGTAACTCCATGGGACTCCCGGCGCCGGAGTGCGGCGATGCAAGTCGCTGTAGTGACGGCACATACGCCCCAAGCCGCCGGCCGGCACCAGACTGGCCTTTCAACTGAGTCGACTGCGACATGCAGCTCGACCTGCGACTGCTGGGCCCGCTCCCGTACCTGCCAGTCATGAAGCAGGGTCATCGCCCCTTATCTCGCGGTCCGACGCGGGATAGCAACTGGAGATCATCATGCGACAGTTCCGACGACGCCATCTCATTCCCGTAGCCCTCCTGTTCGTGGCTGGCTGCTCGGACCACGACCTCCCGACCCAGCCCGTCTACGCGGGCAATCCATTGCACAGCCAGTCTCAGAGCCGGGTCGATGTCTGCCACGTCAATGGCGATGGTACGTACAGCAGGATCACGGTGGCCGATGCCGCCTACTCATCACATGTAGATCACGGTGACCAGAGCCCCGGAGAGGATGTTCCCGGACGGCCCGGGCACGTGTTTGATGCCGAATGCAGGATGGTCGAACTGCCATCGACACCCATCGGGTCTGGCGGAGGCACCGTCGTGGCCGCTGATGGCGCCGTCGAATTCGATTTCCCGGTGAATGCTCTGAATGAGGATCTCGACATCATCGTCCAGGCGGTGAGCGACCCGTTGAGCAGCCCCGGCATGGTGCCGGGGCTCGTATTCAGATTCCTGCCCAGCGGGACCCAGTTCGGAGCCCCCGTTACGCTCACGGTACAGTACGACCCTGCAACCCTCGGGACGCTCGATCCGACTGCGCTGCGGATCCAGAAACTGGTGGGCGGTGATTGGGTACCGGTCGAGGGTAGCACGGTCAACACCGCCGACAACACCGTGACGGCCACGCTCAGCAGTTTCAGCGTCTACGGTGTGGGAGTAACGGTGCACAGGGTGCCCGCTGTAACCGTCACGTCCCTTAGCCATAGCTTCCGGGAGGGTAACGAGTGGGACGATTGGGATACGACGAGGTATATCGGCGACGCCGTTGCTTTTCATTCCCACCCCTGGGCGGCCGGCAGCTACCTGAGTGACGGGTTCACAGCGTCTATCGGCACCGGCGAGATGGTCGTCGTGCGCATCCAGGCGCCGAGCGGATACCGCTTTCAGGTCACCCGGCATCGCACGGCACCAACCCAGCGGTTCCATTCGAACGTTTACTGGCACACCGGCATATCGGTCCCCAATGAATACTATGTGTCCGCCCCGCTGAGTGTCGCTTTTGAGAACCTTGAGGGACCCGCACCCCAGGGCAACTACGCCCACGCCGGCCTCAGCACTACCGGCCAGGCTGTTAAAGTCGAGTACAGCGCCATTGTCGCGAATGACCTTTCGTTCACCGCGGTGGAGTTCTGGTTCACAGTGTCGCACTCGGTTAATGCTGAACCTCGGACCTACTCAGCGGTCGCAAGCAACAGCGATCCATCCTTTAGCGTCTTTGCATGGGGCGAAGGAATCAGGGACGGCACACTGATGGCCCTCGTGCCGATCAGGTAGACAGGGACCGGCAGCGCGTTCAGGGGGCGGTCGCAAGGCCGCCCCCCTTCGTCTTGGGAGCGGAGGGTGAATCGCCCCAGCGTCGCAATTCGACTACCTGATGCAGGCGGCCACGGCCCTTGTCTGAGGCCGTTTATCGTAGCGGCCAATGCCCGGCCCGTCGTCCGTCGGGAGGAAGCTGGAAACGGGCAGACGCCACAGAGCTTCACGAACGCTGCCTCACTCCTGATACGTTCCCCGCGGAACGGCGCGTATCGCGCCGGACCCACTGCGAGAGCGGCTCCTGTAGCCACCGCCCCAGGCCCGCCGACCCCCCTGCGCACCAACTCGTCCTTTCGTCGACCGCATCCGCCTAGCATGAACATGCGACTGCGCCGACCAACCGCCTGGCGCATACTGGACGGACTTCTGACTCTCCACTCGCCGAGGTGAACAATGAGGTGTCATACCGTGGCCCGGTTCATTCCCCTCGTCCTGCTGCTGGCCAGTTGCTCGGACGAGCCAGCGGACCGGTTGATCGCGCCACAGGACCTGGTACTACTGTCGAGCAGTACGTGCGAGCTGGGTTTACCGCTGGCCGGCGCCTACGCGGAGATCGCGAGGCTGCGCGCCGAAGTTGATCTGCTGGAAGCATCCGGCAGCCTCAACGCCGGGCAGGCCACCGCGCTCCGCAACCACCTCGACAACGCGATCCGGCAGCTTGATGCCGGACGCAACTGCCCCGCCCTCGCTCAACTCCGGGCCTTTCGCGCTCAGGTCGGCGCGTTCATCGAAGCAGGCGTTCTGTCGGAGTCGGAGGGTGCGCCGCTGATCGACGACGTCAACGACATCATCGGAGCCACGCCGCTCGTCGCCGAGGCCAGCGTCGTGAGCGGATGGACACACTCCTGTGGCATCAGCACGAGCGGAACGGCGTATTGCTGGGGCTGGAACATCTATGGTCAGCTCGGCACCGGCACGCCGGACTCCGAGTCGACTCCCGCCCGGGTTTCGGGAGGCCTGAAGTTCGTCAGCGTCCACCCGGCGTTTCAGCACACCTGTGCGCTGACTCCGGAGGGACAGGCGTATTGCTGGGGTACTGGCACCGACGGACAGGTGGGGGACGGCACGACCGACGTGCGCGACACGCCGGTGCTCGTGACCGGCGGCCTCACCTTCGCCACGCTGACGACCGATGGCAGGACCAGCTGCGGCCTCACACCGGTGGGCGATGCGTACTGCTGGGGTAACAACGAGCATGGTCAGCTGGGCGACGGAACCACGACTAACCGCTCGTCGCCGGTACTCGTCTCCGGGGGCCTCACCTTCGGAACGCTCGGACTCGGCAACGGCCAGGCCTGCGGCCTTACGACCGCCGGCGCGGCCTACTGCTGGGGCCTTAACAGCACAGGCGCCCTGAACGTCGGCACGTCTGACGACCCCGTGACCACGCCGACCGCCGTGGTCGGCGGCCTGATTTTCACCTCCCTGACCGTCGGCTATACCCACGCGTGCGGGCTCGTCGCCGCCGGCGAGGCGTATTGCTGGGGCCAGAATGCACTCGCTCAGCTCGGCAATGGCACGCAGGGCGGCGTGTCGACGTCGCCCGGTGCCGTCGCGACCACCCTGCGTTTCAGCCAGCTCAGCGCCGGGAACTTCCACACCTGCGGCATTGCCACGGACGACAACGTCTACTGCTGGGGGCGCAACTCCACGGGCCAGGTCGGCACCGGCAATACGACGCCTTCCTATATTACGACCCCTGCGCTGGTCACCGGGGGCCACTCCCTCATCGCCTTGGGCGTGGAGGGCGGTCACTCATGCGCCATGGATGTTTCGGGAGCCGCGTACTGCTGGGGCGGCAACACCTATGGCCAGCTGGGCGACGGCACCACGATGGACAGCGCCCTGCCCGTAGAAGTCGGCGGCTGGACCGGGGTACCATAGCACGCGGCAGTATTAATGACTCCTCAGGTGTCCTCGCGTTCCCGTGATCGAGGCAGTCGCGCTGGGTAAGACGCACCGAATATGCGTCGACCTGACGGGCTGACTGAGTGCCGGCGCGGTTCAGCAGAACGAACCAGGCAAGCCCGGCCTCAATGCCGGGGAACCGACCGGCCAGGACTGGCCGGCGGGACCGGCTTCATTCCAGCCGCGGCTCAACCCGTCGTGCTACCTGGGTTGGGGACCCCGCATGCATGGTGGACGACGATCCAGCCCGGGCCGACGCGCGGATAATGACCGATGTCCGCGCGCACCGACATCCGCGACTTCGCGGTTCTTGCGTCCTGGCGCCGGACCGGCGAGCCCTGCGTGGGGTCGGTGTGTTACTCGATCTGTTACTCGCGGCCGAACGCGGCGCAACCCCACCCAGCTAACGCCGAGCCCTGAGCGGACGGCTCGTTGTGACCGATCCGACCATTCCTTTGCCCCGCCTGCCGCCGCATCCTCGTCGCGGACCGCAGATCGCCGAGGAGGGCCAGTTCTGGCTGCGCAACGACTGCGGGGGCGAACATCTCGGCACCGTGATTCTGTCCGTCCACGATGACGATCGAAGCCCCCGGGGCCGCCGCAACCACGGCTTCAGCGGTGGCTATGTACGGCGGTGGCGTGTTGCCGCCGACAAGCACGAGCGTGGGAGCCGACACGCTCGCTGCCTGCAATCGCTCTCGACCCCGACCTGCGTGTGCGCGGACCGGCACCGGCGGGAACGGGCAGCTGCGTTCAACGCCTCAGGTATGGCGCGGATACCGGTCGCGAGATACCCCGGGAGATCGTCGACGTGCTCGAGGGCGCGCGCGACCGCCGGCTGATCTGCCCGGGCATGGCAGGGGCGTAGCAGGGTCCGCGGCGCCCGCGTACATTCAGTCGGATGAGCGACGTCGTCGCTTTCTCCCAGTGCGCCGCACCGGGCACGCCTCGCGCGCCTGCGCGCAGTGCAAGAGGAGCAATTCGCGTCAGGAGCCCGTAGGCGACGTCGCCGGGAACCTTCATCGCGTGGAGGAGGAGGCGGCAAGGTCGTCAGGATGACAAACGCGGATGACGGAAATGTATACGCGACAATCCAGGACCCCGTCGGTGCATACGTCACCCTGGTCGAACGGAGTTCGGACATGGCACGGGACCCCGACTTCGAGCCGCTGGCCTCGTACCGCGAGTACCCGCAGGCGGAGATGCAGGAGCGGGCTGAGACGTTCGCACGCGAAATGGCGCGACGTCGCACGACCCGGCACTTCAGCGACCGTGCGGTTCCGCTCGAGATCATCGAGCACTGCCTTTTTGCGGCGGGCACGGCGCCGAGCGGGGCGCACCAGCAGCCGTGGCATTTCGTCGCGATCGGCGACGGGGACCTGAAGCGGCGGCTGCGAGTGGCGGCTGAGGACGCGGAGCGCGAGTTCTATGCGAGTGTGCCGGCGGCATGGCTCGAGGCCCTCGCGCCGCTCGGCACCGACGCGCCCAAGCCGTACCTCGAGGCGGCGCCGTGGCTGATCGCCGTGTTCGCGCAGCGGTACGGCACGACGGACCCGGGCGGGACGCGGAAGCATTACTACGTGAACGAGTCCGTCGGCATCGCGACCGGGTTCCTCATCGCCGCGTTGCACCACGCAGGTCTTGCCACGCTCACGCACACGCCAAACCCGATGTCGTTCCTCAGCCGCGTGCTCGAGCGGCCGCCGAACGAGAAGCCGGTCATGCTCATCGTGGCCGGGTTCCCGGCGGAGGATGCACGCGTGCCACCGCTGCGTCGCAAGCCACTCGACGACATCGCGGCGTTTCGATGAGCGAAGCTCGGGTGCCAGGATCGGGGGCCGTCCTTGCCGCCGCGGTGGGCATCGGCATGGTCGCCGCTGCGCGTACGTTCCTGATGCCCGCGCTGCTGAGCCGGTCGCTGCGAACGGAGCGGGGCGCGTCGTCCGAGAAGGGGCCGGCGCGGCTGCTGGCGTCGCCCGCGGCGGGCACGGCACTGTGGCTGGTCGCGGCGGGCGAGCTTGTCGGCGACAAGCTGCCCATCACCCCCGACCGCACCCGGGCGGCTTCCCTCGCCGCGCGGGCGTTCTCGGGTGCGTTCAGCGCCGCCGCATATGCGTCGTCGCGCCGCGAGCCGATGGCGCCCGCCGCTCTCGTCGGAGCTATCGGCGCCATCGGCGGCGCCTACCTGCTGCTTCATGCGCGCCGGGCGGCGGGGCGTCGCCTCGATGTCCCGGACCCGTTCGTCGCTGTGGCCGAGGACGTCGCCGCCACGGCTGTAGGGTACACGATCGCTCGCCGATGATCGCGCGATCCTGAAGCGACGCGTCATCGAGGAGGTCTGCCGCGTGCTACCTGGAGGCAGGATCTCGATCACGGACATCGTCGTTCTGTCGAACCTCGACCCGCCGGCCGCGCAGCAGGTGGCAGCCTTCATCCTCGGCCGGTCGCCGCCCTCCTGGCCCTCTTGGCCCTCCTCGCCTGATCGCCGAGCTGAGCCTGCTCGTCGCGCCCGTGGCTGACGGAACCATGGGCACACCAGCGCCATTCGACCTGGAAACACGCTCAACGAGGGCTCATCGCCTGCGGCTGGAAAACGTCGAGGTCCGCACGGCTGACATGACATGGATCCGGTATCGCGTGGTGCCGGCGCATTGACAGGAAACTACTTCGACGCGCGAGCGCTGTTATCCGCAGCACTGCCGGAGGCTTGCCCCTGGCCAGGGGCTGTGGCTACCTTCGCCGTCCACCAGCCGTGTCCACCTTCGTTGATCCCCACAATAACGGAGCTTGCCCATGTCTCTACCGCGTCATGTGGCCACAATCCTGATCGGCGGCGCGCTTCTTCTCCCGGATTCGGGGGTCGAAGCGCAGGACAGGACCGCCACGCGAGCCGTCCCGCTGGAGGTGTTTACGGTTTCCGGCGCGAGGACGCCAGCGCCGGCACCCGACCTGCAGTCGATTCGACCCGCCGGCGGGGTGGCCGAGCCCGGGATACGTCCCGCCCGGGCCGTGCCGGCCGCGGATGCTGCCCGCAGTGCGGCGATGACGGTCCTCAGTTCAAGGCCCGCTGCCCGGCCAGGCCGAACTGGCGCGGTCCAGGCGCCAGCGCCGACGGAACTTCAGGATGTCATCCTGACCTCGAGGCGCCCGTGGCACAACCACGCCTATGTCGACTATACGATGCCCGTGAGCGTGAACAATGCCACCGGCGTCGTCCAGTTCAGCACGAACTACCTCAATTTCACGACGGTTCGCCTGAACGCGGTGGAGGGGGCATCGTACCTTGTGAGCTTCGCGGTTGACGCATGGGGGAGCGGCACATATCGCGTCACCTCGGGTGACAACGTCCAGACCTTTCCCAACTCCAACGGCCAGCAGCACCTCATGGTCGGAATTCAGGCGGCTACGGCGGGTTGGGTCTCTGTACAGCTGACCCGTGCGGACGGGTCGGGTTACTACGTCCATGAGGTCCGGGTCACCCGGGTGAACTGAGACCCGCTACTGTCGGATCCCCGCCGGCAACATGTCGAGGTTCTCAAGGCAATAACGGCCCCGCCCGCGCAGCGGCACGGGCGGGGCCTTCACTCGCCGGGACGCGAATCCCGCAAACGCACAACTCCTTCAGGTTGCCGGCGTATCCAGAACGTGCAACTCGCCGCCCGACTCCCGAAACTCCCTCGCCTTGTCCTGCATTCCGCGCTCCGCGTCGGCCCGGATCTCCTGCGAGATCCGCATGGAGCAGAACTTCGGTCCGCACATGGAGCTGCGCCCGAGTGGATTCGACCCACTGGCCTCATCCTCCGGAGGTACTTCTTCAACGCACTGGGCGCCGGGCTCAGCCGCTGAGAAGCTCCTCGAGAGCGAGCCGGGTCTTTGGCATCAGGCGGTCCTCGTCGACATACTGCACGACGACCTCGAGCGCCTGATCGACGCTGGTGATGTTCAGGTAGCGCAGAAGGTAGCGGATATCGTCGACGTCGCGGAACTCCTCGGCGAGGCGCATCGACGCGCACTTCATCGCCAGCAGATACTCCGGGCGCGCGATGAATACGCGAAGGTTCGGCAGCTCGAGGAAGGGGTCGAAGGCGCCGCGTTCGTCGAGGTAACCCTTCACCGCATTGTTCAGCCAACCGCGGGGAACACCGGCGCGATCGGCCACGCGGGCGGCGGCCTCGCGGATCTCGCGCGTCGGACGGAACAGCGCATCGACCTCACGCGTGGCGCGACGGGCGTCGAAAGCAAGGCACATGACGGCCCCGCCCACCAGGTAGAGTTCGCCCTCAACCTCGGCCGTCGCGAGCTCCTCACTCAGCAGCTCGAGCAGGCGGCGGATGTCGTGCGCCGTGAACGAGGCGTTCACACGCGATCTCCAATCGACGCGTCGATGAATATGTTCCGTCGCTTGAACGGTACGGGCGACGCTCGCAACAGGTGGGGTCGCACACTCTTCAGCTCCGTGCCGAACCGCGGTCTCGCCAACGGCCGGACGTCCTTCGTCCACGCAGGCGGCGGGCGATCCCTCCGTGCGCACGCCAACTCGACCATGGCCGCGACGTAGTTGCGCTCGTACTCGGGCAGCGCCTCGAGCACGGCTCCCTCGACGAGCCCGACCGCCTCCGCCAGTTCCGGCCCCGAGAGGGCGCTCAGGAAGTCGTTGAGTTCGGCCAGGACGTAGGAACGACCATGGGGCTCCGCAAGCGCCCGGAGCAGACCCTCGAACCTGCCCTGTGTCACAGGGAGGGCACGCGCCAGCACGTAACTCGATACGTCTTGACCCGCCGCACGGGCTAAGCGCCGGATCGCGGATTTCTCGTCCGCCGTGACGCGGATCTGAAGCTGATGCGATTTGATCGCCATGACTGAAAACTAGGCATGGAACTCGAGTGCGTCAATACAGTTGTATTGACGGCTAGGATAGCAGTTTTTGTCTTACATGGGTCCGCGCGTGCTCACGGAGTGCGCGAGCCAGCACCTTCCAGCGCTGAATCCGGCCGATCTGAAGAAGCGTTCCTTGCGCGTATGCGTTCGAGGAGCACCGATGCCGGCTCATCGGTCGGATCCTGGTCCACGAGGCGGCCGTCGAAGGCCCACTTGAGGATGGATTGGCGGAGGCGGGTGAGGCGACGGACGGAGGCGTCGGTTACCTCGCTGTTTGAGTCAATGTTGGACTCGTGATCATCCGCCGCTTCGAGAATCCGGCTCTGCTCCGATCACAGTGGCGTCGGAGTCGACGGCGCTGCTCTCGACCGACCTCGGACGCAAGGCGCTGGGCGACTCCTGCGACGATCTCCGGCATGCTTCTGAAGCGAGTGTCGGGGCTCCGTCGCACGCTGTTCAGCCAGGCGACCGCCGTCGCGATACCTCCGCGAGGAGCGTCACCGCTGTGAGCGGCAGCACCAAAACAGCCATCACGGTGCGGAATGCCGGCAGGACCGGGGGGTTGGCTGCGTGCATGACCAGGTGGATGGTATAGGCCGCGAACCAGCCCAGGAAGAGGGCGCCCTGCCATCGTCCGATCCTGTGGGTCCGGAACAGGATCGGCATGCACGCCACGGCCACGCCGATCATCACGGGAACGTCGAAGGCCAGCGCGGCCGGTGCCACCCTCAGCGCCGCGGGGGCGACAAGCGCCGACGCACCGAGCACGGCAAGGATGTTGAAGATGTTGCTGCCGACTACGTTGCCCACCGCGATGTCGCGCTGGCCACGGATGGTTGCCACAACTGACGTCGCAAGCTCCGGCAGCGACGTACCAGCCGCCACGACGGTGAGGCCGATGACCAGGTCGCTGATGCCCCACGCGTCGGCGATTGCTGTGGCTCCTGCAACGAGCCAGCGGGACCCGATGACCAGTAGCACCAGGCCGACCGCCGCAATGGTGCCCTGGCGCAGCACGGCGGGCGTACGCGCCGGCACCGGCCGTTCTGCCGGGCCGGCCGTATCCGTCTCGTCGTTGCCCTGCCAGCGCAGTAGGAACAGCGTGTAGCCGGCAATGCCCGCCAGGAGGAGCGTGCCCTCGCCCCGGCCGATGCCGCCGTCCATGGCCAGCAGCAGGAGCAGCAAGGACGCAGCGACCATGATGGGCACGTCCAGGCGCACAACGCGTCGGGACACCACGAGCGGTGTCGCCAGAGCCGAGATGCCCAGGATGACAAGCACGTTGAAGATATTGCTGCCCACGACGTTGCCGAGAGCAAGGTCGGCCTGCCCGGCCAGCGCCGAGCGCACGCTCACCGCGAACTCGGGCGCGCTCGTGCCGTACGCCACTACCGTCAGGCCAATGACAAGCTGCGGGATGCCGAGGGCCGCCGCCAGGCGCGACGCACCGCGCACGAGCAATTCGGCGCCGGTCACGAGCAGGACGAGCCCTGCAGGCAACAGGATCAGCGCGCTCGCCGTCACGTGCGGCTCGGCGCCAGTGGCATCAGCGGGCCGCCCGTCGCTGCTTCGGCGACGGGCCGTTATGAACCGCCGGCGGGCAAGCATCGGTCATGTCGCCCGCGCGACTGCCGTACCAGATCAGGAACAGGAGCACGGCCACCATGATGTAGACGCGACGAGGGACGCGACATCGTGCGGAATGTCGGCAATGAGCTCGTGCAGCGTCAAGCCGTCGCCATCGGACTGCAGTGCGAGTGCAACATGAGTGTATCCCCGACATTGGCCGTCGCACGCACCGAGCCCGGCGCCGAACAAAATGGAAAACCCGCACCGTAAGTGACGGTGCGGGTTGGCTTTCCGAATGAGTGCGCCCGAGTGGATTCGAACCACTGGCCTCATCCTCCGGAGGGATGCGCTCTATCCAGCTGAGCTACGGGCGCGTACGGTTGCCGGGGCAACCGGTGTCGGGAAGCGAATAAGCCGAGTTCTGTCTCCCTCGCGGGAGGCGGATCATTTCTCTGGGACCGACATTGCTGACGGCCTCAAGCAGCCTACCCGGGACTCGGACGGTGCGGGCAGCACCTCGTCCCTTATTTGGCCTTGCTCCAGGTGGGGTTTACCGTGCCGCTCGCTGTTGCCAGGAGCGCGGTGGGCTCTTACTCCACCGTTTCACCCTTGCCTGTGCCAGCCCTCCGTAGAGGACGGCCATCGGCGGTCTGTTCTCTGTTGCACTTTACGTCGCCTCGCGACGCCCGGCCGTTAGCCGGCACCCTGCCCTGCGGAGCTCGGACTTTCCTCGGCGCCCGCCTGCCTGGTATGGCAGTGAACGCCGCGATCCGCACTCGCTTCCCGTATTGTCAATCAGCATACTCCAACATCAGCCATGCGGCGAACCTGCATGCGCCCGTCAGGACTCGAACCTGAAACCTCCTGATCCGTAGTCAGGTGCTCTATCCAATTGAGCTACGGGCGCGGCGTCCCTGTTTCCGGCCGAGCCCCGGGGGCACCGCGCCGTCCGACAGAGCGGCCCCGAGGATCGACGGTCCGGCTGTCGTTCAATCGGGGCGTTCGCAGACTAGAAGAATAGCCGTTTTTCGCGCCCTCGTCAACCACTCCACCTGCCTCCCGGAGTGGGGCCACACGCATGACGGCATGGGGCAACGCGCCCGCTCCAACGCCGCCGCCGGCACCGAGCCGTGTACCTGACTCCGGCGCAGCGCCAGATCTGTTTCCAGCCTGGCGCCGCGCCTGCCCGGTTCGGGACTAGCGGCCCCGGCCGGGCTCGGAGATCCGCTCCACCACCTCGCCTGTCCGGCTGTCATCGGACAGGTCGGTGGCGATGTCGGCCTGGGCGATGATGCCCACCAGCCGCTCACCCTCAACCACCGGTACGCGACGGACCTGCTGAGACTTCATGGTGCGCAGGACCTGGTCCACCTCGTCGTCAGGTGAGCAGGTGAAGAGTCGGCCATCGGTCATGTGGTCGCCAACGGTGCAATCGTCGGCGTTGTCACCGGCCACGTGACGCACCGCGATGTCGCGGTCGGTGATCACGCCCACCAGGCGCATGGAGTTCTGGTCCTCCACCACCGGCACGGCGCCAATGTCCGCCTGCTTCATGATCTGCGCGGCACGGGACAGGCTGTCCTGGCGGGTGACGCATTCCAGGTCGGACGACATCAGTTCGCGAGCTTTCATGGTCTACCTCCTCGGGTGCTACTGGTTGACTCGTGCATCCGGAGGTGCAAGTGCCGCGCCGCGACTATGGCCTGCGCAGCCGCTCCATCATGGCGTCCAGCACGCGGCGTTTCTCGCTGAAGTCGGGCTGGCCGACGTCGTGGCTGACGGCAATGAGCGTCCTGCCGTCGCCCCAGTCCACGATGTACTCGTACGACTGCATGCCGGCCTCGTACAGTGCCGCGCCGGTATGCTCCACCAGGCGGCGCACGCCGGGCATACCGGCAACGGTGACGTCATCGGACTCGAGGATGTCGATGGCGAAGTCGCTGCCGGCGACGTCGTCGTATGACACCTCGTCCACGTGAATGGTGACGGCGATATCTTCGGGGACTTCCGACGCCGGCGGCACAGTGAACGGCTCGGGGTCGAACAGCGCGCACGGCGGCATCACGCTGCCGTCATTCGTAACCCAGTCCGCCGGGTACCGGGCGACGTAGCCCGCAGCGTGCCGGCACTCCTGCCACCCGCCGGCGTCCTGCAGTGTGTCCGGGCCTGCGGCACCGGCATCGGCCCCGACGCCAGCGTTACCCCCGGCGCTGCCCGCCGGCCGGTCCGTCCCGTCAGTGCCGCACGCCGTCAGCACCGCCAGGACCACCACACAGCCGCTCATCCACCGGCGGCCGCTCATGACCCTGCGGCGGCCCTGGCCGCGTACTCGCCAATGCATGCCAGTTCCGCGCGGTACACCCGTCGCAGCGCCGGCACGGCGACGTAGCGTCCGAACAGCGCCTGCAGCCCCGACGCCGGCCATTCCGTGGCGATGGTGACCTGACAGCTACCCGGCCCCTGCTCGTCCACGGTGAAGGTGGTGACCATGTTGCGCTCGTCGAGGATCCGTTCCACCAGCACCCGGCCCGGCTCGGGCTCCGAGACTTCCGCCCGGAAGGTGCTGCTGGTGCCGAGCAGCCGCATGTCGCAGCTGAACACCGTGCCCGCGCCGTAGCCGCCGCGCTCCACGTCCAGCCGCGTGAAGTAGCGAGGCGGCAGGATGCGCGGGTGCCCCGCCACGTAGTCCGCCAGGATCCCGTAGACCCGGCCCCCTGGCGCCGCCACCGCAGCCGATTCCGCCAGATGCACCCTGCCCATGACCAGCACCCCTCGCCCGGAGGTAAGCCGCCACGCCCCCCAACGAAGCGCGGCCCGGAAGAATACTGCCCCACGCCGCTTTGCCCGCCGCTTAAAAGCCCGGGTCGCGGCTGGCGTGCACCTGCCGGTGCCGCGGTGCACCAGTTGCACAGCAGCCGCGTTAATTCGCCGCCACACCCGCCCGCGCCGCGGCTGGCGTGCAACGACCGGTGCCGGGGTGCACCAGTTGCACAGCAGCCGCGCTAATTCGCCGCCACACCCGCCCGCGCCGCGGCTGGCGTGCAACGGCCGGTGCCGCGGCGCCAAGCTGCACGGCAGCCGCACTGCCCCGCCGTTCGTCAAACGTTTACGTCTACGATCCCGGGAAACGCTTCCTCGGTCGCTGCGCTCCCTCGGGCGCCCCGGATCCGTTCAGTACGCCGCGTGCCCCGTCAGGTCCTGCCCGAGGATCAGTCCATGGATGTCGTGCGTGCCCTCGTACGTGTAGACGGACTCCAGGTTCGCCATGTGCCGCATGGCCGAGTACTCCACCAGGATGCCGTTGGCGCCCAGCAGCCGGCGGGCTTCCCGGGCAATGTCCGCCGCCATGTCGCAGTTGGCCCGCTTCGCCAGCGAGACCTGCTGGGGCCGCATGCGGCCGTCGTCCTTCAGGCGGCCGAGCTGCAGGCAGAGGAGCTGGCCCTGGGTGATCTTCGTCAGCATGTCCGCCAGCCGCACCTGCTGGATCTGCTTGGCGCCGATGACGGTGTCGAACATGACGCGCTCCTTCGCGTAGCGCACTGCCTCGTCGAGGCAGGCCATGGCGGCGCCGACGACGCCGAAGGCGATGCCGTAGCGCGCCTGGGTCAGGCACATGAGCGGGCTCTTCAGGCCGCCGCTCTCCGGCAGCAACGCCTCCTGCCCGACGCGCACGTCCTGCAGCACCAGCTCACTCGTGTCCGACGCCAGCAGCGACAGCTTGCCCTTCTGGTCCTTCGCCGAGAAGCCGGGCGTGTCCGTGGGCACGATGAAGCCGCGGACGGACTTCGCGTCATCCAGGTCGCCGGTCTTCGCCCAGATGATGGCGATGTCCGACATGGACCCGTTCGTGATCCACATCTTCGCACCGTTCAGCACCCAGCCGTCGCCGTCCTCGCGGGCAGTGGTGATCATGCCGCCGGGGTTCGAGCCGAAGTCCGGCTCCGTGAGGCCGAAGCAGCCGATGATCTCGCCCGTGGCCATCCTGGGCAGGTACTTCTGCTTCTGCTCCTCGCTGCCGAACGCGTGGATGGGATACATGCACAGCGCGCCCTGCACCGAGGCAAAGGAACGGATGCCGGAGTCGCCCCGCTCCAGCTCCTGCATGATGAGGCCGTACGCGACGTTGTTCAGCCCGGCGCAGCCATACTCCTCCGGCAGGTTCGCACCCAGCACGCCCAGCTCGCCGAGCTGGGGGATGATCTCCTTCGGGAAGCGGCGCTCGATGTAGGCATCGCCGATGATGGGCAGCAGGACATCGTCAACCCACTCGCGCACGGTGTCCCGTACCATGCGCTCCTCCTCGCTGAGGAGGGAGTCGAGTTCGTAGTAGTCAATTCCCTGGAACGTGGCCATGTCTCTTCCGGAATGCGGGTTCTTGCCTGTTCCCGGCCAAACTAGCCGCCGGCGTGTGTCGCCGCGAGGCTGCCCCGCGAGGCTGCCCCGCTAGGCTGCCCCACGCTCCTTCCGCCGCCACCCGTGGCGTGCTGGTCCGGGACCTGCCAGTTTCCTGCCTGTGACTGCCTGCGGACCTTTTGCCACGGAACTGCATGCCGCAACCGGTACTCCACATCATTCACGCAACCCGTACCCTGGACCGGTGGCGGGACCGGACGGACGCGCCCCTGGACGTCACCGACGCCGCGCAGGCGAACGCATTCCTCATGGGCAGCCTCGGTCCCGACATGGGCCTGTTCCCCGGTGGCGCGGCGATCTTCTCCCGGCTGGCCCACACAGGGCCGACGGGCGCTCTGAGCCGGGCGTTGCTCCAGTCCGCCCGCACCCCTGTCCAGCGCGCGTTCGCGCTGGGCTGGCTGGCGCATGTGCTGGCCGACATCGCCATCCATCCGCTGGTGAACCGGGCAGCGGCGAGCGTGACCCGACGCCCGGATGGCGGCTACGGCCTGGCGGACCATGTCCGGGTGGAGGTGGGGCTGGACATACGCGCCGCGGGCGCTGCCCCGTCGCTGGGGTCACTGCGGCTTCAGCGGGCACTGGCTCGCGACGACGTCGCCTTCATCACCAGCTCGTTCGGTGACGTCACCGGCTACCGACCGAGCACCGGGGCGCTGCTGCGCATGCAGGCGGGCATGCTCAACTTTACACGTCTCGCCATTCACTTCGCCACGCGCGTGGCACCCGCCGTGTGCTGGGGCGAGGAGTCAGACGATGCGTCGCCGCCGTTCGTGTCAGCCGTCGCCTGGCGCCTGCTGTCGAGTGTGGGCGGGCGCGAGTCACTCGTGGACGCCTACATGAATCCCCTGCAGCCGTCAGCGTCACTGCTGAGCGAGACGGCCAGGGCGCTGGACCGGGTGGATGCAGAGCTTGACCGGCATGCGGGGGATGGCGCCGACCGGCTGGCGAACTATAACCTGGAGACCGGTGCGCTGCTGGACCGACAGGCGGCGGCCTGAGGCCCGCGGCTGACGGACTACGGTCCGCCGCTCAGCACCCAGGCCGCCCAGTGGATGGGCGCGGCATAGCGATCGTCTGCGCGGACGGCGACCTGGGCGTCCCGCAGCGCCTCTGCCGGTGACAGGCCTTTCGTCCACAGGCCATCGTAGAAGTGCTGCATCAGCAGCGCCGTGCTGGCATCGGGCACCTTCCACAACGACATCAACAAGCCGTGCGCACCCGCGGCCTGCACACTCGCCCGCAGCCCCATCACTCCCTGGCCGGTGATCTCCGTGCCGAGCCCGGTGTCACAGGCGGCGA
The DNA here is from genome assembly GCA_035461245.1 of Longimicrobiales bacterium. Taxonomy (GTDB): domain Bacteria; phylum Gemmatimonadota; class Gemmatimonadetes; order Longimicrobiales; family RSA9; genus SH-MAG3. The sequence continues at coordinate 19,389 of DATHVP010000115.1, forward strand.
GGACGAGCAGTTCGAGGCCCGAGAGGTCGATGCTGAGGAGTTCCTCTGCGGTGAGGTTGCCGGCGGCTGCGGCGTTGGCGCCGGCCAGTGCCAGCCCGCTCTCCGCCAGTGGATTGCGTGACGGCGGCCGTCCGCCGGCAGCCCGCCCGACAATCACACTGCGCGACTCACCGGCGCGGTACTCCGCTTCGGATGCACGATAGAAGAAGCCGTGCGTGGACAGGTGGGCGTACCGCGACTCCGCCAGCGCCGCCGCCACTACTGCGGGTGTCGGTTCCGCACCGGTCAGCACCCGATGCGGTTGCTCCGCGCTCACCGCCAGCGCGCTGATGGAGTCCACCTCGGCCCGTGTGCCGGGGAGGTCCGCCCACCGGGCGCCAGCGCTGTCACCGGCCACTCCGGCATCGAAGTCTACGCCGCCCACCAGCAGTACGCTTCCCGGTTCCGCCGCGTAGTCACGGCCCGTGTGCAGCGCCGCCAGCAATGCCCGCGGGCTCGCCACTTCCGAGACGAGTATCGCGTCGCTGCCGCCTGCGGCCGCCAGCAGGCTCCACGGTACGCGGGCGAGCTGGGCGTCAGGGCTGATCCACAGCCGCTGCACCGCTGCCGGCAGCGCCGCGGCCACGGGACCCCACACCGCGTCCACCAGCGCCTGCGTCTCCGCCGCCGCATCCTGACCCCGCACGACGGCGTCACGCCATGCCGCAATCGCCTGCTCCACCGCGTCCGCCGCGCCGATGGGCACCAGCACCGGGGCCGCTCCCGCGGCGGTCAGCACCGCCGTGTAGCGGAACGTGCCGTCGCTGTCGCCATCCAGCAGTTCATGGCGGTAGACATCCAGCAGCGCCGCGCCCCTGGGCAGCCGCCCACCAAGCGCATCGTTGTCCGGCGTCCGCCACGGATCCTGGAGGGCGCCCGCCGGCAGCGCCGCAGCCAGCGCCCGTTCCAGGCGTTCCTTGTCCGCCGTCAGCGAGTCGGCGATGGCGCGCCATCGTGCTGCGGGCATCTCACCGGCGAGGCTGGTGTGCCAGGCGATCTCCGAACGCAGCGCGTTCAGGGCCGCGACGTCGTCGCCGAACCGGGGATGGTCCGCGAGCCGCGACACCGCCGCCTGCCGCCGCAGGCCTTCCAGCAGGATACCCTTCCAGCCGCCCACCATGGCGTACGACTCCGCCACGGACAGGGGCGCGGTGCCGGAAAGCATGCGAGTGGTCAGGCCCGTCAGCGCGTCCGCAACGAACGCGCGCTGCTCCGCCGGCGCGAGAGCCGGCAACACCGCGGCCGCATGGTCGTCGTAGATGTGGATAGCGCGCAGTGCGGCCGCGCGGGCGCCGCGCGTGTCGCCCCGGTCCTGAAGCACATCGGCCAGGCCGTTCAGGTAGCCCGCCACCTCCGGGTGGTCCGCGCCGTATGAGAGTTCCGCAATGGCGATGGCCCGCTCATACGCCGCGACGGCTGCCGGCAGGTCACTGAGCCGGTGCAGCAGGCGACCCTGCAGGCCCAGTACGCGCCCCACGTCGGGATGGTTGCCGCCGTTGACCGCCTCGTAGATGCGCAGCGCCTGGTCGTACAGCGGCCGCGCCTCCGGCAGGCGGCCCGCCTCCACGTACGCGCCCGCCAGGTTGTGCCCCACCGTGGCGATGGCCGAGGGCCCCCTGCCCATGATGCTGGAGCCCTGCACGATCCGCCCGGGATCGAACGAGTACAGCGATTCAACGACCTCCAGCGCCTGCTGCAGCGGCTCGATGGCATCCGCGGCGCGGCCAATGCCCAGCAGGAACATGCCCAGGTTGTTCAGCGCAACCGATTCCTCGAAGGTGCCGGCCCCGCGCTCCGCCCGGGCCTGCCGCAGCAGCGCCTGGTACTGCTCGTGCGCCGCGCCATACTGCCCCAGTGCCGTCAGCGAACGGGCCACGCCCCTGCGATAGGCGTCGTCTTCCTCGATGGTCAGCGCGTTCTCGTAATGGCGCAGTGCCGCCTCGTGGTCGCCCAGCGCCGACAGCGCGTCCGCCAGGTCGCGCAGCGCCCAGGCGATGCCCACCGCATCGGGGGCAAAGTTTGCCTGCGCCAGCGCCAGCGCCTCCTCGTACAGCGGCCGCGCGCTCCGGTAGTCACCACGGATGGCGTGCAGCCCCGCTACATTGCCCAGCTGCCGATACAGCGCATCCTCGCCAGGAGCAGTGGTGGCGCGCGCCAGCGCGAGGGCCCGTGCGCCCGCACGCAACGCCTCACCGTAGCGGCCATCCTGGCGCAGGCGGTACTCCTCCTGCTCCAGGCGCTCCAGCGCGGCCAGCGCCGCCTCCCGGCGGGGCCCATCTGTCAGCAGGCGGCCGGGCTGCAACTCATCATCCGTGAAATCGCCCAGGTCAACCACCGCCTCCCGGCCGCCGATGCGCGCCCACAGCACGGCTGCTGCCGCCTCCAGTCCGTCGGCGCGCATCCGCTGGGCCACGTAGCGGCCGTCCACCGCCTCCCAATCGTTCAATGGCGGCAGCGCCCCCGCCCGGTCATGCACCGCGTCGGCTTCCTCCCGCATACCGCCGAGTTCCAGCGCCACCGACAACTGGAACAGGTTGTCCCTCAGGGCCTGTCGCAACGACTCGTCGGCTGCGGTATCGGCCACATCGTCCCGCATCCGCAGGGCCCGTCCAAGTACGTCCGCGGCCTGGGCATATTCCGCCTCCGCCAGCAGCGCCCAGCCCAGGAGATCCAGTCCGCCCAGCAGGTCATCCCGGGCGCGGCGAGCGGTCCAGTCGTCGGGCGCCGTGGCAGCCTGCACGCCCTCGAATATCTGCACGGCGCGGCGCAGGAGCGGGACCGCGGCGCCACCCCCGCCGTGCCGGCGCAGGTGGCGCGCGTAGTCGGTCAGCGCCGCCGCCAGGGATGGGCTGTCCGGTCGGTACTGCTCATGCGCCCCGATCACCTGCTCCAGGTAGGAGCGCGCCGCGGGAACGTCCCCCAATGCCTCAGTTGCGAATGCCAGGTCGGACAGCGTCCACGTTTCCTCACCCGGCTCGCTCTCCTCGTGATCCCGCAGGATGGGCAGGGCGCGCTCGAGCAGTGCGCGGCGCCCCGCGTGGTCATCAGAGGGCAGCGCCTCCGCCAGCCGCCGCAGCGCACGACCAACGCTGATGTGGTCCGGACCGTCCGCCGCTTCCAACACCACCAGCGCGTGTTCCCGCGCGACCCGCTTCGATTCCTGATCGGCGGCGAACTCGGCAAGCAGCTCCCACGTGTCCGCCAGGGCCGGATGATCCGTCCCCAGTTCCCGTTCCTGCCGCTGGAGCCGGGATTCCAGCACGCTGCGCGCGCCCGTGCTGTCGCCGCCACTGGCCAGTTCCCGCGCCAGCAGCCGTTCGGCCTCGATCAGGTTCGGGTCATCGGCGGCGGCTGACCCTGCGAGCCGCGGCAGTTCGTGCTGCAGCAGCGCCAGCATCTCGCCCCTGCGCTCCAGCCGCATGAGGGCGTATGCCCGGTGTAACAGTGGCGCTTCTGCCGATGCCGCGAGTGCCTCGTCCGACTCGTCCGCCTCGGCGGATGATGTCAGTCGCTCCGACTCTGCCGGGAACGAACCCGGCTCGCCGACCTCCAGCAGAAACGCCCCCTCGCCGCTGCCGCCGTACGAGGTCACGTAGATGACCCACTCACGCGGCCCGTCGGCCTCGACGAGCACCCGGGACTCGGACAGGCTGAAGTCGTAGTCGTCGTTTTCGAGGGTTGTGCCGTCCTCGGCGATGAGGAGGAGGAAGGTGTCGAACGCCTGGGCGGTGAGCCGCACCTCCACCGCCGTACCCACGGGCAGCCTGAGGCGGTAGCTGGCGCCGGGCCGTCCGTCAGGAATCGCCTCCGCGCTGCTGGATATCTGCGCCTCTACTGCGTCTCCAGGCGCCATGGCCGCCGGCTGCGCCGCCACCGGTGCGGCGGCCAGCAGGACGAACAGTGTCCAGGCAGGAATGCGCATGACCAGCTTACTTCAGGCTGCGGATCACGGCGTCAGCGTACTCTTCCGTGCGGGCACGCCCGCCCGCATCCGGTGTCACCGTCTCCCGGGCCTCCAGCGTCTGCCGGACGGCCTCCCTCACGCGTTGCGCCACGTCGTGCTGGCCCAGGTGCTCCAGCATCATGGCGCCCGCCAGCACCATGGCCGTCGGGTTCGCGATGCCCAGACCCGCGATGTCCGGCGCAGAACCGTGCACCGGCTCGAAGATGGCCGCGCTCTTCCCGATGTTGCCGCCCGGCGCCATGCCCAGCCCGCCTACGAGACCGGCCATCTGGTCGCTGAGGATATCGCCGAACATGTTCTCCATGACCAGCACGTCGAACTGGTAGGGGTTCAGCACCAGCAGCATGGCGGTGGCGTCAATGATCCGGTCCTCGAACTCGACGCGGCCCTCGTATTCCTTCGCGATCTCCCGTCCCACGTCCAGGAAGAGACCCTGTGTGTACTTCAGGATGTTCGCCTTGTGGGCCAGCGTGACCTTCCTGCGGTTGTGCGACACGGCATACTCGAAGGCATACCGGACAATCCGCTCGGCGCCGTAGCGCGTGATGATCATCACCGACTCGGCCGCCGCCTTCGGGTCCTCGCCGACGCCGATGTAATGCTCGACACCGACATACAGGCCCTCCGTGTTCTCCCGGATCAGGACCAGGTCAATGTCCTCGTACCGGCCGCCGGACATGAGCGTCAGCGCCGGCCTCACGTTCGCGTAGAGGTCGAACTCCTTACGCAGCGCCACGTTGATGGAGCGGAACCCCGTGCCCACGGGCGTAGTCAATGGGCCCTTCAGGGAAACGCCGGTCCGGCGGATGCTCTCCAGCGTCTCCTCCGGGATGGGCGTGTGGTGCGTGTCCACCGCCGCGACGCCCGCCAGGCGCTCGTCCCACTGCACCGCGGCGCCGGCTGCCTCCAGGATCCTGACTGTTGCCTTGGTGATGGACGGTCCGATGCCGTCGCCCGGAATGAGAGTTACTGCCTGGCTCATGTCGGCTACCGCTCCGGAACGTAACGTGGGTTGTACCTGTATGTGGTGTTCTGTTCGCCGAACTGGCGCAGCCGGTCCATGGTGCTGGGACGCTGCGTGCCCTGGTCCAGCGCCTCCGCCAGCAGCGACCGCGCGCGCGGCCAGCTGTACTCGTTCAGGGCATCCCGCACGAGCAGCGCACGGGCCACTTCCTCGTCGCCGGACATGGTGATGACGCGCACGCCGGCAATGCCCTGGTAATTCTCGAACAGCTCGCGGGTGCCCGGCGAGAAGAGGTAGATGTAGGGGCCGACCCGCGCCCACAACGGACCGCCCCGGCGCAGCTGGTCCGGGGGCTGCTGCACTACCATCTCCAGCACGTTGCCGCTGAAACGGAACTCCGCGTTCACGCCCTGGTTCGCATAGGCGTCGCGCACCGCGGTCGTGTCCGGCAGCGTCGTGTCCGGCCTGGGCTGTATGAGGCGGTCACACGCCGTCGTGAGGCTCCCGGTCAGGAGCACGGCGAGGACGATGCCTCGTGACAACTGCTTCTTCATCTGGGTACCAGTTGGGCCAGCGCCTGGGCCGTGGACGCGATGGCTGCCGCGTCCGGACGGTCTCCCGGCGCACCGGCAACAACGCCGTACCACACGACGTCGCCACCCACGGTGTCAATCAATGCTACTGCTAAGTGAACACGCCCGGCGCCCGTCTGTTCCATCACCCAGAGCGCGCCAATGGGCACGAGCGCTACGCGAGCGTCCATGAGCGTGCCGATCCGACGCAGCTCCCCGTACAGCGGGTCACCGATACTCTCCAGGCGCGCCCGCTGGAAATCCCGGACTGTCAGGCCCCGCGGATTCACTTCCAGCATCGGCGTCCGGGCCACCGCCGCCTCCACTGCGGATGCCTCGATCCACCGCGTCCGCGGTGCCCGCTCCTGGAGCCAGTAGCCAAGTTCGCCCTCCAGGGCCTGCAGCATGGACGGGCTCAGCAACGCAGGCGGCACGGCCGGGTCAGCCGTGGCAGGAAGGGCAATGGTGGGCACCGCCTGCTGCACCGGCATGACCATGATGGTCCGGCCCGCCAGGTCCGGCACCGGCCGCTGCACGTCTCCCGCGCCCGGCATCGTCGTGCGCGAGCAAGCCGCCACCAGCACCAGCAGCGCCAGCGCCACCCCGAGGACCCGCAGTCCCCGCAGTCCCCGCAGTTCCCGCAGTTCCCGCAGTCCGCCGTTTACGTTTACGTTTACGATCCCGATCCCGATCCCGTTCAAAGCATGTGTCCGCCATCTACGGGGATGACGCAGCCGGTGATATGGCGGGCGCGTTCGGAACAGAGGAACACGACGACGCCGGCAACGTCCTGCGGGTCACCCAGCCGCCCCAGCACGGTACGATCCCGGGCCCGGTCCAGGATCTCGGGTGCTACACCATCAGTGAGGCGCGTCGTCCGGATGTAGCCCGGCGCCACGGCGTTGACGTTGATGTTGGACGGGCCGAGCTCGACGGCGGCGGACCGGGTCAACCCGATGATGCCGGCCTTGGACGCGGCGTAGTTGGACAGCCCGAACTCGCTGCGCAGGCCGTGGACGGACGCCACATTGACGATCTTGCCGTGCTGCTGTGCCCTCAGGATCGGCGTCACGGCGCGGATCATGTTGAAGGTGCCGGTCAGGTTGACGTCAATGACGTCGCCCCACTCCTCGTCTTCCATGCGCCACAGCGCGCGGTCCCTGGCGATGCCGGCGTTGTTGACCAGGATATGCAACCCCGCCAGCGCGTTGTCGGCCTCCGCGACGAACGCATTCACGGCCTCCGGGTCCCGCACGTCACAGGGCCGGCAGACCACCGTGACCATGGTGCGCAACTCGTTGGCGGTGCGCTCGGCATCGGCCGCGATGCGGCCGTCGCCGTTATCCAGGTAGTTGAAGGCGATGTGGACGCCGTGGCGGGCGAGTTCCAGCGCAATGGCGCGGCCGATGCCCGTGGCGCCACCGGTGACGATGGCGCCGGTGCCCCGCAACTCGTCATAGAGTCGCTCCGGCTGCGGCTGCGTCTCCTCGACGACTTCCGCGAGGAACTGCTCCACCGCCTCGTCGGCGACCTGCGGTCCTGTCTGGTGTCCGTTGTACTCGTCTGGCGAGCCCGGGCGGCGTGCCTCCAAGGATCTCCTCCGGAATGGAATCCCGGAGAATGCCCCTCGCGCCGGGCCACTGTCAAGCTTCGCGCCGCTGCTCCGCGCCGTGTTTCACCGTGCGACCCTCCACCAGAAAGACGACCTCCTCGCAGATATTCGTGGCCAGGTCCGCGATCCGCTCCAGGTTACCCGAGATCAGGAGCAGGTCCATGCCGGCGGTGATCCGCCTGGGGTCCTCCATCATGTGCGTGAGCAGGATCCGGAAGTTGTTGTCATGCAGTTCATCGACGCGGTCATCCCTCTGAGGGATGCGGCGGGCCGCGTCGGCGTCCGCCTGGACGAACGCATTGAGGGAGTCGGCGAGCATGCCCGTGGCGACCCGCACCATCTCCTCAATCTCAGGCATGACCGGGAAGGGTGGGGCCTCTACCATGTACTGGACGGCCTCGGCGATGTTGACGGCGTGATCACCCACGCGTTCCAGGTCACTGCCGATCTTCATGGCCGTCGTGATAAAGCGGAGGTCACGGGCCATGGGCTGCTGCAACGCCAGCAGGTGCAGGGCAGCGTCATCGATGCCAAGCTCGAGTTCGTCCAGCTCCTCGTCAGCATCGATGACGTCCTGCGCCTTCTCCATGTCCCGGTCCAGTAGCGCCTGCACCGCCTTGCGAACCTGCTGTTCCGCCAGCCCGGCCATGCCCACCAGGGAGGCCTTGAGCCGGTCCATGTCATCCTGGAAATGCCTCATCCGAACCTTCCCGTGATGTAAGCTTCCGTGCGCTCCTCCCGGGGGTTGGTGAAGAGGCGGTCCGTCGCGCCGTACTCCACCAGCTCGCCCATGTACAGGAACGCCGTGTAGTCTGATACGCGCGCGGCCTGCTGCATGTTGTGCGTGACAATGACGACGGTGTAGTCCTGCTTCAGCTGGTAGATCAGTTCCTCGATCTTCTGCGTGGCAATGGGGTCCAGCGCCGAGGCCGGCTCGTCCATGAGCAGGACCTCCGGCTCCACGGCCAGCGCCCGCGCTATGCACAGACGTTGCTGCTGGCCGCCCGAAAGGGCAAGCGCGCTTTCGTTCAGCCGGTCCTTGACCTCGTCCCACAGAGCTGCCTGGCGCAGCGACCGCTCCACCAGTTCGTCCATGTTGCCTCGGTAGCCGTTGATGCGCGCGCCGAACGCGATGTTGTCGTGGATCGACTTCGGGAACGGGTTCGGCTTCTGGAACACCATGCCGATGCGGCGGCGGATGTCCACCGGATCCACGCCCGGACCGTACAGGTTGGTGCCCTGGAACAGGGCCTCACCCTCGACCCTCGCGCCGGGCACCAGGTCGTTCATCCGGTTGAAGCAGCGCAGCAGCGTACTCTTGCCGCAGCCCGAGGGCCCGATGAAGGCTACCACCTGCCGGTCCGGGATCCGGATGCTCACACCCTTCACCGCCCGCGTCTCGCCATACAGGACCGACAGGTCGCGGGCCTCGAGTTCTACTGCCGTGGTGGGCTCGAATATGGATTCAGTCATTGCTGGTTCCGACGGGAGAAGCGGTTGCGCAGCACGATGGCCACGGCGTTCATGCTGAGCAGCAGCACCAGCAGAACGATGCTTGCCGCCGCGGCGAGTTCCCGGAACTCCGCCTGCGGACGGGAGACCCAGTTGAAGACCTGGATGGGAACCACCGTGAACGGGTCCATGGGACTGCCGGGCACGAACGGCACGAACGCCAGCGCGCCCACCACGATCAGCGGCGCCGCCTCGCCGATGGCCCGGGACAGGGCCAGGATGGTGCCCGTCAGGATGCCCGGCAGCGCCAGCGGCAGCACGTGGTGGCGGACGGCCTCCCACCGCGTGGAGCCCAGTGCATATGCGCCGAGGCGGATGGAGTTCGGCACGGCCTTGATGGCTTCCTGCGATGCGATGATGATCACGGGCAGGATCAGCAACGCCAGTGTCAGGGCACCGGCCAGGATGCTCCGGCCCATGGCGAAGTAGCGGACGAACACGGCGAGGCCGAGCATGCCGTAGACGATGGAGGGCACGCCCGCCAGGTTCGCGATGTTCGCCTCGACAATGGTCCTCAGGCGGCTGGCCGGCGCATACTCCTCCAGCCAGATGGCCGTGCCGACGCCCAGCGGGAACGCGATGACGGCCGTCAGCCCGAGCGTCCACAATGAGCCGATCAGCGCCGGCTTCATCCCGGCGCGGGCAGCGAAGCGGGACGGGAACCCGTTCAGGAACGCCCAGGTCAGGCGGCCTGAGCCGGTGGCGATCACGTCATACAGCAGGGCGCCCAGGGCCACGATGCCCACCAGGGTCGCCAGCAGGCAGACCAGGTGGAAGACCGTGCCCATGCGGGCGCGCGGCCCCAGCCGCGAGTCGAAGCGCGACGCGTCGCGCTGCACGGCCTGGTGCCGGCCGTCCCCTTCCGGAGCCGGCTGCAGCGGGGGCACCCCCTGCAGGATGGGCGCGGCGGAGGGTGAGCGACCGTTCGTCATTCGTAGACCTCCCGGAACCGCTTCAACACAAAGATCGAGATGATGTTCATGCCGAGGGTAATGGCGAACAGCGCCAGTCCCACCGCGAAGATGGTCTGGTACTCGACCGTGCCGTGGGCCAGTTCGCCGGTGGCCGTCTGCGCGATGTACGCCGTCATCGTCTGCACGCTGCGCAGCGGGTTCAGCGTGAGGTTCGCCTGCCCGCCCGCCGCGATGGTCACGATCATGGTCTCGCCGATGGCGCGGGACACCGCCAGGATGAAACTGGCGACGATGCCCGACAGCGCCGCGGGCACGACCGTGCGCGTCGCCACTTCGTACTTCGTGGCGCCCAGCGCGTAGGCGCCCTCGCGCAGCGACCGGGGCACCGCGCTCATGGCGTCCTCCGACAGCGACGAGACCATGGGGATGATCATGATGCCTACCACGATGCTGGCACTGAGGGCATTGTACACCTCCGCACCCGGCCAGATGGAGCGGATGATCGGCGTCACAAACGTGAGGGCGAAGAAGCCGTATACAACTGTGGGGATGCCCGCCAGGATCTCCAGCAGCGGCTTCAGCACCTTCCGCACCGGGTCCTGCGCATACTCACTCAGGTAAATTGCGGCCGCCAGCCCGATGGGCAGGGCCACCAGGGCCGCGCCGATGGCGATCAGCACCGAGCCGGTGAGCAGCGGCAGTACGCCGAACGCCTGGTCCGTGAACATGGGCGTCCACTGCCGGCCCGTCAGGAACTCCACCACGGAGACGCGCCGGAAGAAGCTGGACGACTCGTACAGCAGCACCGCGACGATACCCGCCGTCGTCAGGATGGAGACGGCGCTGCACAGGAACAGCGCTGCACCGATGAAGCGCTCGTTCCGGTGCCGCCGTCCCAGGTTCACGTGCATGCGCGCGGCCCGCTCCCGGCGGGCCGCACTGTCAGCGTGTGCCACCCTGCCCGATCTCCCTCATGTTCGCGTCATACGCCGCCTGCGGCGCCGCCACGTAGCCGACCTCCCGCGCCAGTTCAGCGGCGTGCTCGTTGTAGAATCGGACGAACTCCGCCACCTCCGGCCGTTCCAGCGCGTCCCGGCGCACGTAGATGAAGATGGGCCGGGCCAGCGGCGCGTACTCGCCGGACGCCACCGTCGCCGGTGTCGCCTCGACGCAGCCCTGCCCGTTGTCGATGGCGACCGCCCTCAGGCGACCCTGATTCTCATGGTAGTAGGCGTAGCCGAAGTAGCCGAGCGCGTTGCGATCGCCCTCGACGCCCTGCACCAGCACGTTGTCATCCTCGCTGGCCGTGAAATCCGTGCGGCTGGCCCGTTCCTCCCCCACAATCGCGTGGGTGAAGTAATCGAACGTGCCCGAGTTCGTGCCCGGGCCGTACAGCCGGACCGGCTGGTTCGGGAAACCGTCCCGGACCTGGGACCAGTTCGTCACCTGGCTGCCCGGCTCCCACATGCGCCGCAGCTCCTCCACCGCGAGGCACTGGACGAAATCGTTCTGCGGATTCACCACCACGGCCAGGCCGTCGATGGCAACCTGCATCTCCACGTACTCCACACCGTTCGCCGCACAGAGCTCCGCTTCCGTCTCCGAGATGTGGCGGGACGCATTGCTGATCACGGTCTCGCCATTGCAGAAGCGACGGAACCCGCCGCCGGTGCCGGAGAAGCCCACCATCACGCGGACGTCACCGCCGGTCGCCGCGCCAAACTCCTCGGCCACCGCCTCCGTGATGGGATACACGGTGCTCGACCCGTCAATCTCGATGCTGCCTGCCAGCCGCCCTTCCCCCGCCTGCCCGCTGTTGCCACAGGCAGCCAGGACTGCAACACCCAACAGCACTACTACTGTATTCCGCATATGCGAAGTCGTCCCGTCTACGTTGAACGTTTGCGTTTACGATCCTGACCGTTCAGAAATGCAGGTTGACCTGCGCCCGCGCCCCGTGCTGCGTGGCAACCCCGTCGCCCGCCGGCAGGTACACATCCCAGTTCAGCATCAGCCGGTTCCGGCCGGCGAAGTACACGTTGAAGCCCGGTGTCAGCAGGAGGCCGTCATCGCCGGTGACGGCGCCATCGGGATCACCCCAACTCACCCGCGCCGCCGGTTCCCACCCTTCCACACGCGTCCCGCCAGTGGGCCGGAAGTACGCCGCGATGGCCTGGGCCGCAGTGAAGGATTCGCCCGTCGCCAGGTTTTCACCCCTCGCCACCTCGCCGATCATCCAGAGCCCGCGCCGGAAGCCGCCCAGTTCCGCGTCCACGGCGAACGCATTGCCCGTCCGCGTCTCCGTGGAACCGGCTGCCGGCCAGTTCATGGAGCGACGGCTCCAGGCACCGCCCAGGGTCAGCGCCGCCCCCACCGGCGGTTGCCAGCTCACGCGCGCGGCGGACGACACGTCGTCGCCCTCCGCCCGCTGGTCAGCGCCGGTGCCGTTGTAGACGCCGGCTGTCCACGCCACGCTGCCGCGCCGGCCCTCCACGGTGAGGCCCATGTCGTAGCCGGCATAACGCTGGGCATCCAGCAGGGTGAAGTGCTCTCCGGCCAGCAGCGCACCGCGCACCTCGCTGTGGACAGCTGGACCCGCCAGGCGCAGCGCGTCGTCAAGCCCCCGGATCCGGACGCCGCGTTCGATTACGGGCAGCGCGCCAGACGACGTGAGGAACACCAGGCCGAACGGCTTCTTCACCTGCCCCGCCCGCAGCACCAGCAACGAGTCCAGCTCGAAGGCCACCCACGCCTGGCGTACCCCCAGCCTGCCCATGGTGAACTCCGGTTCGATCCGGCCACTCATCCAGTCGCCGACTGCCACGTCAACCGTCATGCGCACCCGCCGCTGCTCGAACGTGCTCGTCGCGATGGGAGCGCCACCGCCTGTCTCCGCCTGGTCCACACTCGTGCTGTTCCACTGGTAGTGCAGCCGTCCTCCCAGAGTGGCCCGCACCGGTCCCGCCTGGGACCAGGCCGGCGTCGCCGTCAGGCACATCATGGCCAGCATTGCGACAGCCCTGTTACCGAAGCTCATTCCGCCTCCGCGATGGTTCGTCATTCCGTTGCGACGCGCGGAATCTGGGACGCTCCGGACATACTGCCGTGACGGTCGTGTAACGGTCGTGTAACGACGTTACGCCCGCGTGACCGTCCGCCTGGCACTCGACTGACAATAGGGGGGCCGTGTCACGGCGGACGCCGGACGACGTAACGAAAGGGTATCGGCCGTGGGTTACGAGTCGGCGGGGCCCGCGGCGGGCAGCCGGACCCGGATGGTGGTGCCCCGGCCCAGGTCGCTCTCGGCTGCGACGTCGCCACCCATACTCTCCGCCAGGTGCCGGACAATGGACAGGCCGAGGCCGGTCCCGCCCTCCGCCCGGGAACGTGCGGGATCGACGCGATAGAAGCGCTCGAAGATGCGTGGCAATGCGTCGGAGGGGATGCCCGCCCCGTTGTCACGGACCTCGATGAGCACCAGGTCATCCGCGTGGCCCGTCACGCCCGCAGACGCAGGGTCGCCGGTCGGCCTGCCGTTGTCGGGGGGAGGCAGCATCCGGACCTCTATGCGGCCGTCGTCCGGCGTGTAGCGGAGGGCATTCTCCAGCAGGTTCACCAGGATCTGGCGCAGCCCGCCCGGGTCGGCGCGAACGAACGTGGCGCCCGCGGGCGCGCCAAAGCTTATCCGCCGGGCCGCTGCCCGGTCGGCGCAGCCGGACCAGACGTCCTGCACCAGGGCGACGGCATCCACTCGCTGCAGTTCCGGCCGCCAGCCGCCGGACTCCAGGCGGGACAGGTCCAGCAGGTCCTCGACAATATGATGCAGCCGGTCTGCGTTCCGGTGAACGACCTCCAGGAACTGCCGTTGCAGTTCCGGCGGCAGGTCATCGTTCAGCAGCGTTTCCGCGTAGCCGCGGATGGAAGTGAGCGGCGTCTTCAGTTCGTGGCTGACATTGGCGACGAAGTCCCGCCGCACACTCTCCAACCGGCGGATCTGCGTCAGGTCCACGAACGCGACGACGGCCCCCGGCCTCGTTCCGTGTGGCGCCGGCAGCGGCCGTGCCGATACCAGCAGGCGGCGGTCATCCAGCGTGATCTCCCGGGAGTCCACGACCTCGCCGCGGATGGCCTGGCCCAGTAGCAGCCTCAGTTCGGCATGGCGCAGCCGTGTAGTCACCGGCTGGCCGATGGTGCCACGATCCAGCCGGAGCAGCCTGCGCGCCTCGGGATTCGCCCGCACGATGCGGCCGTCCCCGTCAACCTGCAGGATGGCCTCGGATATGGCGTCCAGCAGTGTGCCCAGCTCCGCCCCACCGCGCTCCGCGGCAGCCTCATTGGCAACGATGCGCATGGCCAGCCGTTCCACGGCCTGATCAATGGCGGCCAGTTCCGTCAGGTGGCTGGCAAAGGCGGAACTGTCACCGCGGGCGCGGGCCAGCACACTGACTCGCAGCGCCGTGAGCCGGACGGCCAGGAACTGCGCCAGCAGTCCGACGCCGATAACCGCCAGGATACCCAGCACGACCAGCGCAACGCCTACCTCCGACTGCACGTGCGCCGCCGCGGACCCGCTCACGTTCGCTTCCGCCAGCGCCCGCACCACTGCGCGATACGTGAAGAGCCCGGCGAGCAGGATCGCGCCGGCTGCCAGTGACGTTGCCGTCCATGTGATCCGGTACCGGGTGCGCGTCATGCCTCCCCACGGTCGCGAAACCTGTAGCCGAAGCCGCGCACCGTTTCGATGTGGTCGCCGTAGTCGCCCAGCTTGGACCGGAGTCGCTGCACGTGCATGTCCACCGTCCGCGTCTCGATGCGGGCATGGATGTCCCAGGCCTGCTCCAGCAGCTGCTGCCGGGACTGGACCCGGCCACGCCGTTCCAGGAGCGTGACCAGCAGCCGGTACTCCGTGGGCGTCAGGTCCACGTCCCGGCCATCAATGGCAACGCGCAGGGCGTTCAGGTCCACCACGATGGGACCGGCCCTGAGCGTGCGCCCGCCGCCGGACACTGCCGGAGACTGGGCGCGCCGCAGCACGGCGCTGACCCGGAGCACGAGTTCCCGTGGGCTGAACGGCTTGGTCACGTAGTCGTCGGCGCCCAGTTCCAGGCCCCTGACCCGGTCTTCCTCATCACGTCGCGCCGTCAGTACCACCACCGGCACATCGGCGAGTTCGGGGCGACGACGCAGTTCCTGCAGCACTTCGTAGCCGGAAAATCCCGGTAGCATGAGGTCCAGCAGCATGAGGTCCGGCTTCTCGGCCTTCACGGCCTCCAGCGCCTCCTGGCCGCCCTCCGCCGTCCGAACCCTGTACCCCTCCCGGGTCAGGTGGTACGCGACGAGGGCCGCGATGTCGCGTTCGTCCTCCACCACCAGGATCCGAGCCGGTGCCGTCTTCGTCGAAGCTGTGCTCATTCCTTACGCTTTGTTGACCGGAAATCCACGCATGCGTCTCCTCGAGTAAGGATTAGCCGGCTCCGGTCAACCTCCGGTCACTGAAATGTAACGATACAGGCACGGGACGCGAGGCATTCCTGTTACGCAGGCGTTACGGGACCGCCGGGCACACCGTTGCGCGGTGGCTGGCGCTACAGCCCGTTGGCGTAGTTGATGAACTTGAAGAGGCCGTCGCGTTCCAGGACCTGGCCGAACAGTGACACGTCGCCAGTCCCCCGCTCCGCATCCCGGATACTGACGACGCAGTTCCCATGGATCCGGTTGGGCCCCTCCACCGTCACGTTGTCGCACGACCACGCGTGCCAGCCCAGATCCCTGCCACCAAAACGCTCCAGCGCCCGGTTCAGGCCCCGGGACCCGTAGTTCTCAAGCTGGAACCACACCAGCTGCGGCGCCATCTCATACGGTCGCTCCGTGAACCGGCTGTGGGGATAGTACAGGTCTATGAACTCGGCGGGGGTGATCATCATCGCATCCAGCTCCCTGCCGTCCCGGGACTCGAGGGCGGCCATGAACCGCTGCACCAGACCGGCCATGTCGCCGGAGCCACCACTGAGTTCGGTGGCCCGGGCCGGCAGCTCCGCGCGGAAGCGCTGGATTTCCTCGGCTATGGGGAACACGCTGTCCACGTGGGCCGGCGTGTGCTCCGCCGCGGCCAGCGCCGTGCCGTCTGTGTCTGTGTCCGCCCGCGTGCATGCAGTACCTGCAACCACGCCCGCAAGTATCGCCGACACGGTGGTGAGCAATCTTCCTGTAAGCGACATTCCGCATCCTCGTCGATTCAACGTGGAGGCCGGCGCGCACGTGCGCGCCGGCCGCTGCCCGGCACCGCCAGCCGCAATGCGACTGCCCTGCGGCTGGCGGAATCCTGTCCTAGTTGCGGGCGTAGCTCGTCCAGCCCGTCCACCACTGCTCGCCCCCCGGCGCTGCCGCGCCGCGATAGCTGGTGGGCGTCACGGCACTGTTGGGTGCGCCGTTGCCCGTGGTGGCGTTGCGGAGCTGCTGCGGCAGCCCGCTGAAATCGTCCAGGCCACCCGCGGCGATGGGCGAGCCCGCCGCCGGACGCCAGTCGAAACTCGAACCGGTCGCGCCCAGTGTGCTCGCCGGCAGCGCCGCGAACAGGTTGCCCGCAGCCACGCCGCCCAGCTCCAGGCCATTGGCCGCCAGGTCCAGCGCGAACTGGTGGCTTTCGGGATTCGACCCCGCCGTGGTCGGCGCCTGGAACACGCCGTTGCCGCCCACCTGCGAGAAATAGATGTTGCGGATCCGGAGGTTCCCCTCGTCATGACGGGCCATGGTCTGGGCACCTCGCAGGCTGATGCCCTCGCGGGACACGCGCGTGATGACCCCGTTCACGTACAGGCCGCCCGTGCCGCGGCGGAGCATCATGCCATAGTTGCCGCCGGTGGTCTCCCACGCGCCCTGCGGCGCGCCGACCAGCGTGAAGTTGGCGAATACCGGCACCGTGTAGGGCTGCGACGCGCTGCGGTTGGCATCACCGGCTGCACAGTTCTCCGCCCAGCAGCCGTCGTTCTCGATCATCTGCGGGTCCGACGCCACGCCGCCGGCCAGGCCCGGCCGGGCCTCGGGACGGATGGACTGGAACGCGATGAGGAACTGGTTGCGCCCGATGTAGCCTTCCGACGCGTCGAAATGGTCGTCAGCCGACTCATAGGAGACCAGGTACTTGCTGTTGACGGCGCCGCCGAACCATTCGAAGGAATCGTCCAGGCCCTGGAGCACCTGCACGTACTCGATGGTCGTGCCAGCGCCCACCGCCGCCATGGTCAGGCTGTTCAATTCCTCGTTCGGCGCCGTGGGATAGCCGGCAAACTCGATGCGGACGAATCGCAGTACGCCGCTGTTGTCGTTGTTGTCGGTCCCGCCGTTGTAGAACTGGGGTGGGTTGATGCTGGCCGGCGTGCCGGTGCCCTCGATCTGCGTGGCGCCGCTGCGGTTGATGATGCCGTTGCCGATGATGATGACGCCGCCCCAGTCGCCCGGCTGCCTCATGCCTGCCGGCCGCTCGGAGGTGAACACGATGGGCTGTTCCCGGGTGCCCTCAGCCATGATCCGTGCGCCACGCAGTATGAACAGTGACGAACCCGGCACCTCGAAGTCGCCGACGATCTTCGTGCCCGGCTGGATGGTGAGTGTCGCACCATTCGCCACCTTGATGAAGCCGGACAGGACGTATGTCGTATCCGCGTGGAACGTCCGGTTGCTGGTGATGTCCTGCGTAACGACACTGAAGATCTCGTCCGGCACGGTCGCCAGCGCCGATGGGTTGCTGGGCGGGCTCCGCCGATCGCCATTCACCGCGGTGATCCGGAACCGGTACTGCTCGCCCGTGGTGAGTCCGGCCGCGTCATATGACCCGGTGTTGGAACTGCCGTGAGCGCTGAACGAGCCCTGCCCCTGTGCCACCTCCACGTCGTACGAGGTCGCGCCCTGGACCTCGTCCCAGGTGACCCGCAGCGCCGTCCTCGAGAGCGCCCGCGCCTCCACGTTCGTCGGGCTGGCCAGCTGCTGGGGCTCCGGGGCGGTGGTGGAATCGTCACATGCCGCGGCAGTCAGTGCGCCGAGCAGGACCAGTGTGCGGAACTTGCGATCGATGATCATGGCTTCTTCTGCACCCGATGTCTGTAGGAAAGAGGAACGTCAGTCCGACACCGCAAGAAAACGCCGCTGGATAACGAAACGAGCCTGTGACGCATCACAGGCTCGTAACAATGCAGACCCGTCTCGATTGCCTCGTGGCCTCGCGGCGCGCGACGTCACGGCTCGCCGCGCCGCCGGCGCCCGGTCACCTACGGCTGCCAGGACAGGCCCAGTGACATGCTCCGGCCGGAACGGTAGTACGTCCGCTGCAGTTCGCCCTGCTTCACCTCGTATGGCGAGTCGAGCAGGTTCTTCAGGTCCAGCTTGCCGTTCATGCCACCCGGTACCGGGAACCGGAGCGACACGTCCAGTGTCGGGCGAGGCTGTTCGACCATGTCCAGGACAGTCTGCCCTGAGGGCCGGGCATTGATGATCCGCTCGCCGACCACGTTGAACAGGACCGTGGCGCTGGTCCCGCCACCCGGCGCGGCCCACGTCACCCCCGTGTTCACCACGTACGGCGCCTGCCCCGTCATGCGTCGCTTCGGATCGCCCTCCGTGCCCGTGGTCACCTCGCTCTTCATGAGTGTCGCGTTGGCGAACACTGACAGCACATCCAGCCGTTGCGCGATGAAGGACAGGTTGCGCATGGCCTCCACCTCGAGGCCGTAGTTCACCGCGCTTTCCGCGTTCTGGAACCACAGCGAGTTCGTACCGGACCGGCCCTGGTAACGCGGCTCGATGGGATCCTGGAACCGCTTCGCGAACACTGCCACCGCCAGCATCTCGCCGGAGCGCGGATAGTGTTCCCACCGCACGTCGTAATTCTGGATCAGCGTGCGCCTCAGGTCCGGGTTGCCGCAGCGCTGCTCCTCACCCAGCCCGGCCCGGTAGCAGATGGGTGCGATCTCCCGGTATTCGGGACGGGCGAGGGTCCGGGACGCCGAGATGCGGAGCTTCTGTGTTTCCGTCAGGTCGATGTTCAGCGCGGCGGAGGGCAGCACGTCGGTGAACGACGGGGTGGCCGTGCCTTCACTGCCGAGCACGTCCTGGTAGGCGACCTCCAGTTCCGATCGCTCGACCCGTGCACCACCCACGAACCCGATGCGCGGTGTCAGGGCCAGCTCCACCATGCCGAAGCCGGCAGCCAGGCGATCGGCCGCGCCGTAGTTTCCACCGGCGTTGAAGATGCCGAGCTCGAACAGGCGATCGTCGTCGGCGGTGTAGCGGCCATCGAAGATCTGCTCCGGCGACAGCTGCCAGCGCGGATCGTCCGCCGCCCACTCCCGGCTGCGAATGGCGAAGCCCGTGTCATACGCATCGCGGTCAACAGCACGGTACAGCCCGCCGAACCGTAGTGCCGAACGGCCACTGCCCAGGTCCATGCGGTACTCGGCCGAACCTTCCAGTGCGCTCTCCGTCAGGCCGCCGTAGGCCCGGAACGCGCCCTCCTGGTTGTACCACGTCGGCTGGTCCGGGTCCAGCCAGGTCACGAACTCCGAGCGGTCGGGCTCCTGCCGTGACACCGCCGAGGTCGTGACGCCCCATTCGAGACGGTGGCCGCGGCTGAGCTGGTGCTGCATCTGGAGCTGGTGCGAGCGCACGGAGCGCTCCACATAGCGGAGCCTCTCGATGCGGATGTTGGTGCCGTGATTCTCGTAGAAGCCCGTCTCCAGCCGAGCCTCGTTGTCCATGGTTCGGTTGTAGCTGTTGTTCAGCGAGATCCGGCTGTGAGTACCCAGCAGCGCGCTCAGGTTGAGCAGCCCGCCGGCGAGTGCACTCTGCCGCCCCGTCACCCCCTGGTACCGATCCCCTTCCACATTCTCCCGCACACCGTCCAGATTCGCCTCATCAGCCAGCGAGTACGTCGCTGACAGCAGGTAGCCGACATCATGGCCCAGCACGGCGTCCGTGCCGCCCAGCGAGGCGCCCACCGAAGAGCCCGGCAGGCCCCGCCGGTCCTCCGCCGACCACGCGTTACGCATGGCGTCCACCATTGCGTTTGTCTGCGGCCCCGGCTGGGGCCGGCGCGTGTCCCGGACCACGTCGGGCAGCGCCCGCGGGCCCGTGGCACCGGCGTACCACTCGCCACCCGTACGCGGCGCCATGGGCAGCAGCCGTCCCGTTGCCGCGCTGTTCACACTCTGTGAGACGGAGACCGTCAATTGACGCGTGCCCGGGTATTCCCGCGTCCGGATGTCCACCTGCGCGCCGCTGAAATCGCCGGGCAGGTTCGGGGTAAAGGTCTTCGACGTCGTGATCTGCTGCAGCAGTCCCGCCGGGAACAGGTCCAGCGGGACCATCTTCCGTTCCGGCTCGGGGCTCGGGATGCGGGCCCCGTTCAGAGACGTCGTCGTGTAGCGCTCGCCGAGCCCCCGCACGAACACGTACTTGCCATCCTGCACCGTGACACCACTCACCCGCTGCACCGCCGCCGCCGCGTCGCCGTCGGGGCTGCGCGAGATCTGCTCCGACGAGATGGCGCTCAGGATACCCGCGGCATTGCGCTGCGCATCCAGCGCACGATTGACGCTCCCCCGCTCGGCGGACGCCGTCACTTCGATGGCCATGAGTTCCAGGGCCGCGGCGTCCAGTGACACATCCTGCTGCGTCGCCGCCCCTGCGTTCACGACCACCCCGGTCACCGTCTTGGCGGCGTAGCCGATGGTCTGCGCCACAATGGCGACCTCGCCAGTTGGCACGCTGCCCAGCGTGAACCTTCCGTCAATACCGGTTAATGTGCCGATGCCGGCGCCCGCCACCTCCACCATGACATTGGTCAGGCCCGCGCCCGTCTGGGCGTCAACGACCCGGCCCACAATGCGTCCTGTATCCTGCGCCGCCGTCGGCGACGCCACCGTCGCTGCGATGGCCGCCACGCCCGCCAGCGAGATCGCGCGCAGCCAGGTTCCCATCCAGTTGATTGTCATTTGCCTTGCCAGTGTTGGAGACCTTCCCCGCCGCGCCCTGCACGGTGGCGCGAGCACGTTCAATCTGCGGCGGCTCGTTATCGGCCATCCCACGGGCCTGTAACGAACCCGTCACACCACCGACTGGCGCCGATGCCGTCCCGCGCGTAGACTCGGGCGCGGAACCCCAGGGGGCATATGGCAGAACGAACCAGCATCGACATCGACGAGCTCCGCGAGGTCTGGTGGGTCCTCGCCGTGGAGGAGCGGCTGGAGGGCTTCCGTCTGCTGGACGGCGAGGAGGCGGAGGAGTTCTTCTCCGACCTTACGCCCAGGGACCAGGCCGAACTGCTGCTGGCAGTGCAGCCCCGTGAGCGGCGGATCCTGTTGCGCGCCCTCGCCCCCGACGACGCCGTGGACCTGCTCCAGGAACTGGACGACGATGAGCGGCGCGCCATGCTGGAGCTGCTGGACAACGCGACCCGGCGCGAGGTCTCCGTTCTCATGGCCTACGAGGAGGATGAGGCCGGTGGCCTCATGTCCTCCCGGTTCGCCCGAGTCCGTCCTGACATGACCGTGGACCAGGCCGTCAGCTACCTCCGCAAGCAGGCCGTCGGCGGCGTCGAACTGGAGACCATCTACTACAGCTATGTCCTGGAGCCGGACCACCGGCTGGTGGGCATCGTCTCGTTCCGCGAACTCTTTGCCTCGCCCGGCGCCCGCCTCGTGCGCGACGTCATGCTCACCGAGTTCGTCGCCGTGCCCGAGGCCATGGACCAGGAGGAAGTCGCCCGCATCTTCGCCGAGTACGACGTGCTGGCCCTACCCGTTGTGGACGATGACGGACGGATGAAGGGTATCGTCACCGTGGACGACATCGTCGATGTCGTCGAGGAAGAAGCCACTGAGGACGCCCACAAGTTCGGCGGCCTGGCCGCCCTCGACCTGCCGTACCTGCGCACCGACTTCCTTGCCATCGTGAAGAAGCGCGCCGGCTGGCTCATCCTGCTGTTCCTCGGGGGCATGCTCACCGCCAACGCACTGGCCCAGTTCGAGGACAGCATCGCGCTGCTGCCGTTCCTCACCCTGTTCATACCGCTGATCATCGCCAGCGGCGGCAACTCAGGGTCCCAGGCCTCGACCCTCGTCATTCGCGCCATGGCCATGGACGAGGTACGCCTCAGGGACTGGTGGCGCGTCGCCCGGCGCGAGCTGGCCACCGGCCTGGCGCTGGGCACCGTACTCGGCGCCATCGGCTTTTTCCGCGTCGTGCTCTTCCCCGGCGAAACGGCGGCCTACGGCCCCAACGCGGTACCGCTGTTCGGCGTCACCATCGCCGTCAGCCTGCTGGGCGTCGTGCTCTTCGGCACCCTGGTCGGGTCCATGCTCCCGTTCGTCCTGCGCAAGGCCGGGCTCGACCCGGCCAGCGCCTCCGCGCCACTCGTCGCGACACTCGTGGACGTGAGCGGACTCATTATCTATTTCGTTACGGCCGGCGTCATGCTGCGGGAGATCCTGCGAGGCATGGGCGGCGGCTGAGCAGCGCTGCGCTCTTCACCGTTGCGGGGCGGGTGATGAATGGGCGGTGATGATGACCGGGCGAACGCAATGCCGCCCGGGGCTCTCACGCGTCGGCTGATGCCGCGGCGTGTTCCGCGCACGCGGCGCGGATCTCGTCCTCGGTCAGGACCTGCGACGTCCTCTTCGCCAACGCGAACACGTGCTCGGCCAGGCCCTCGTCCGAGGCGTCGTACCCGTGCTCGGCCAGCCAGTGCTTCACGTTGGACATGCCGCTGACGTGGCTGATGTCGATGCGCTGCTCCAGGCCGAACATGTCGGCGGGCACGCCCGAATAGACACGGTCCACCAGCCAGTCATCGCCCTTCTGCTTGGCCTTGATGATGGCCGCGGCGTGCACTCCCGTCCCCGTCCGGAACGCGTCCTCGCCGAAGCACGGGTAACTGGGGGCAATGGGGACGCCCGTCGCCCTGGAGACGGCGTGCACGTAATCCGGCAGCTTCGACAGATCTACCTCGTGCATCCCCAGCAGCTTGAGGTTCACGAGCAGCAGGTCCATCTCCGTGTTGCCCACACGTTCGCCGATACCCAGCGCGGTGCCGTGCACCCGGTTCACGCCCGCCTCAATGGCCGCCAGCGTATTGGCGAGCCCGAGGCCCCGGTCCCGGTGCCCATGCCAGTCCACGGCGATGTCCCGGCCAGTGGGCGCAATGACCTCCTGGCGGATGAAGCGCACGAGCTGACGCACGCCTGCGGGCGTTGCGTGGCCCACGGTATCGGCCAGGCATATCCGGGTTGCGCCGCACTCGATGGCGAGGGTGTAGAGGGCCTTCAGCGTCTCGGGCCTGGCCCGGGTCGTGTCCTCCGTCACGTACATCACCCGCAGACCCTCGCCGGTGGCAAAGCGTACGGCGTCCTCCGTGGCCTTCAGCATCCGGTCCAGCGTCCAGTCCTCGGCGTACTGGCGGATGGGCGAGGACCCGATGAACGTGCACGCCTCGATGGGCACGCCGGTCTGGTGCGTGACACGGGCGATGGGCTCGATGTCCGCCCGGACCGTGCGAGCGGCACAGTTGGCCGTGATGGGCAGCCGGTTATCCGCAATCTCCCGGGCCAGGGCCAGGACGTCCGCCTCGGCCCGGGGCCCGGCGCCGGGCAGGCCGATGTCCGCGGTATGGATGCCCAGCTCGCACATCAGGTTGAGAATACGGATCTTGTCGGCGACGGACGGGTCCGTCACGGACGGGCACTGGAGGCCGTCCCGCAGCGTCTCGTCATCGAGCTCGACAGGTGGCAGCGTGCGGTAGTCCACAGCGTCGCCAGCCGAATTCCAGTCGTGGATCAGGTCCTGGTGGGGCATCAAACCTCGCACGGGAAGGCAGTCTGTCGCATTATGGACACCTTTCGGCGACCTTGTCAAACATGGCAACGACCGCACTGGCAGCGCTGGCACAGGGGGCCGCAGGATGAGGGAAGAACTGGTATACAGCGACGTGACGGAGGTCGCGGCGTCGCCCGCGTTCGTCACGGCCCGCGCGAATATTCACGGGACCGATGCCGACACGGTCGCCGACATGCGGGCGGTCACCGCCATTGCGGCGCCCACCGGTGCCGAGGGTGAACGCGCCCGCTGGCTGGCAGAGCGCCTGCGCGAACTGGGCCTGGCGCCTGCGCAGGACGCCGCGGGCAACGTGCTGGCGCTCACGCCCGCCGCCGATCCCGACGCCGCGCCCATCGCCATCGTGGCCCACCTGGATACGGTATTTTCTGCCGAAACCGATCTGACGTTGCGCGAGGACGGCAACCGCCTGCAGGCCCCCGGCATTTCCGACAATGGCCGAGGCCTGGCGGGCATGCTTGCGGTGGCGCGAGCCCTTCGCGCGGCCGACTGGCCCGTCCGGGCGCCGCTGCTGCTGGTGGGCACCGTGGCGGAAGAAGGCGCCGGCGACCTGCGGGGCGCCAAGCACTTCGTCGGGGAGTGGGGCGATCGGCTGGGCGCGTTCATCGCCCTCGACGGCGCCGGCGCAGATCGTATCATCAGCACCGGCGTGGGTTCGCGCCGGCTGCGTGTCACATACGCGGCCCGGGGCGGCCACTCCTGGTCCGACTGGGGCACACCCAACGCCATTCACGCCGCAGGCCGCGCCATTGCCGAACTGTGCGACCTGGACCTGCCCGCGGAGCCGCGTACAACGCTGACCGTCGCCCGAATGGGCGGCGGCATCAGCATCAATGCCATTCCCGCAGACGCCTGGCTTGAAATCGACCTCCGCAGCGAGCAGCACGAACCACTGCGGGACCTGGAAACCAGGGCACGGGACGTCCTGCAGCGGGCGGCCGCGGCGGAGTCCACGGACAGCGAACAGGTTGAATGCGAGATCGCGGTGTTCGGTGACCGACCTGCAGGCCTGACGCCGGCCCGGCATCCGCTGATCCGCCTCTGCCAGGCCGCCACACGCGCCATCGGCCGCACGCCGGAACTGACCAGCTCCAGCACGGACGCCAATGTCGCCCTGGCCGCGGGTATCCCGGCCGTGGCCATTGGCGCCGGCGGCGAGGCCGGCGGCATGCACACCACCTCGGAATGGTATGACAACGAGGAGGGCGCCCTCGGCATCGAGCGCGCCCTCCTCATCATCCTGTGTGCTGCCGGGCTGGCGAACTGAGCATCCGCCCGGCTGTCAGCTGTCGGCCTCCACCTGGGCGTTATCGCCGATGGAGACGACGCCGCGCACGCCGCGGAGCACAACGTCATCACCCACCATCGAGTCGTGCAGCTCGGCGCCGTCCAGCTCCGTGTTCCGGCCGACGATGGTGTTCCGCAGCTTCGCGCCGCGAATCCGACTGCCGCCTTCCACAGTCACGTTCGGGCCGATCTCCGAGTCCTCGATGGTCACGCCTTCGGCGATGCGGACGGGCGGCACGATGCGCGTATTGCGACAGCCGTCCGGCTGCCGGTCCCGGCCCGTCTCAAGCAGATGCCTGTTCGTGTCCAGCAGCGTCTCGAGCTGGCCGCAGTCGTACCAGCCGTCCACCTCCTCGACGCGGATCTTCGCGCCATGGTCGATCATGTACTGGAACGCATCCGTCAGGTAGTACTCGCCCGACTTGCCCTTCGGCCCGCTCATCGTCTCGCTGATGCCCTTGAACAGCAGCTTCCAGTCGCGAATGTAGTAGAGCCCGATGTTCGCCAGCTTCGAGATGGGGTCCGTCGGCTTCTCGACAATGCGCTTCATGTTGCCATCATCATCCGTGATGATGACGCCGAAGCGCTGGTAATCCTCCACCTCCTTCGCCCAGATGACACCCGCCAGGTCCTCCGGCAGGCGCTTCACCAGGGAGAGGTCGGCGTCGAACAGCGTGTCCACGAATATGATGAGGACGTCGCTGTCGATGTATGGCTCCGCCAGCTGCACGGCGCCCGCAGTGCCGTTCTGCTCGGGCTGCTCCACGAATTGCGCAGTGAACTGCGGGTACTCCGTCCGTACGTAATTCTCGATCTTGTCCTTGAGGTAGCCGGTGATGAAGACGGCCTCGTCCACGCCCAGCTCGAGGAGGTCGTCGAGGATGTAGCTCATGACCGGTCGGCCGCCCACGCGGAGCAACGGCTTTGGCGTCGTGTGTGTATGCGGCCGGAGGCGCGTGCCCTTGCCGGCCAGGGGGATAATGACTTTCACGTGGCTTCCCGTGCTCGGTTCAGGGAGGTGAGGGAACGGCGCGCCGCCCACCAGCGTAACAGTGCCATACAAGGAGCAGCCTTCCAGCGGCTCCCGTGTCACCTCCTGTGGCGATGGTGGCGCGAAGATAGCAAATCCCGAGCCCGGAGCAACACGGGCGGTACGGCCCGTGCCTGTGCGAGCAACCCTCGCGGCGGGCCGCCCGCCTGCATAGCTTGACTGACGAGGAGGTCAGATGCGTACTCTCATTGCTGCTGCATTGATGCTGGTCCCGGCGGCCGCCGGCGCACAGGTTGCCCCGCCGCAGGAGCAGCCACGGACGCTGTCGGTCAGTGCCGTGGGCACCGTGGAGATGGAGCCCGAGCAGGGCGTCGTGCTGCTGGCGGTGGAAAGCGAGGCGACCACGGCGCAGGAGGCAGCGGCTGCCAACGCCCAGCGCATGGCCCAGCTCATGGCGGCGCTGCGCCAGGCCGGCGTGGCCGACCGCCAGGTGCGGACCACGTCCTATGAGTTGCGCCCCGAGTATTCCCGGGAGCCGCGCGGCCAGGAGCCGCCGCGCATCACCAGTTACCGCGCCATCAACATGGTGCAGGTCACGGTGGATACGGTGGCCCGCATGGGCGGCATCATAGACCGCGCCATCTCCAGCGGCGCGAACCGCGTGGCGAACATCCACTTCCAGCTGCGTGACCCGCAGGCGGCACACGTGGAGGCTCTGGCCGTTGCCATGCGTAACGCGCGGCGCCAGGCGGAAGCCATCGCCGCCGCCGCGGGCGAGCGCCTGGGCCCGCCCATGTCCATCAACACGGGCGGCTATTCGCCGGCTCCGCCGCCCATGCCGTATGGCCGGGCCGAGATGGCGGCCATGGACGTTGCCACACCCGTGGAGGGTGGCACCCTGACGGTCACGGCCCACGTCAACGTCGTGTACCGACTGCCGGACTGATGACGGAGCCCCGTCACGCCCGCGCCGCAACGGACCCCGAGGCCGCGGACCCCGTACTTCGGGACCGGCTCTGGGCGATTCCGTTCGACAGCGTATGGCAGGCCGCGTACCGACTGGCCAATGGCGGGCTGCGCGGCTGGAAGATCGCCAGTGCCGACGATCATGAAGGTTTCATCGAGGCCACTGTCCAGGGGCTCGGCAGCTGGGTCCACGATGTCCGCATCGAGATCGGCCTGGACGCTGACGGCCAGACCTACGCCCGCGCCGTGATCTCGGCGCGGGCCGCCGGCACCGACCTGGGCCGGGCCCGACGACGGCTCCGCCGCTTCCTGAAGGCGCTGGACCGGGCAGTCGCACGGATGCCCCGGCCGGGGCTGGCCGGGCGCGACGCGTAAGTGGCCACCGGCGACAGTACCCTCCTCCTCGAGGACGGCTACGTCCTCTGCCTCGACGATGCTGACACCCGCGGCCGCCTGACGGTCGCGGTCGCCGACGGTACAATCGCCGGGATCGGCGACCGGGCGGCCCTGCGACGTCGGTTCCCCGGCGCCGAGCGCATGCGGTGCGCCGGGCGCGTTGTCATGCCCGGCCTGGTGAACGCACACCTGCACCCCGACCTCCAGGTCCTCAAGGGCATACTCGAGGACAGGGACCTGCACGACTGGCACGGCGCAGGACGCTACAATGACGCCGTTGCATGGCTCGGCACGCCAGCCGGCGTGCCCATCCAGCGCATCTCCATCCGTGCGTCACTGGCCGAGGCGCTGCTGAACGGGACCACGTGCGTGGCGACGTACGGCGTCACCGGCAATTCGGAGACGGAATGTGAGGCGGCCCTGGCCTCACTGGGGATGCGCGGCACGATCACCATCCGGGATGCGGCGTTCGCACCTGCCCACGACGGCCCCGCGTGGGACCGCAGCACCCCCGCCATGTACCGGCTCCATGCGGAGGAGCGGCTGGACGAGGCGGAGCTGGCCGCCGCAGCCGCCGCGCACCGGCGCGGTGAGCACATCGTCATGCATGCCGCCGAGACGCAGACGCGGATGCAACTGGTACGCGCGGCGTTCGGCACCACTACCGTGCGCCTGCTGGAGCAGCGTGGCCTGCTGTCGCCGCGGACACTGCTGTCCCACGCAGTCTTCGTGGACGACGACGAACTCGACATCCTGCAGCGGCGCGGGGTCAGCGTCGTCGTATCGCCTGCGGCAGAAATGAAGCTGGGTGATGGCCTGCCACCCGTCACCGGGATGGTGCGGCGCGGCATCAATGTGGCCCTGGGCACGGACGCCGCCGTCTGCAACAACGGCACGGACATGTTCCTGGAGATGCGCATGCTCGGCCTGTCCCAGAAGTTGCGGTATGGCGCGGGCGTCATGCCGGCGGAGCAGATCTTGCGCATGGCCACGCGCGCCGGCGCCGCGGCGCTGGGTGGCAGTCGGCGGTTCGGCCAGCTCGCGGAGGGACTGGCCGCCGACCTGATCCTGGTGGACGTGATGAACCCTCGGATGCAGCCACTGGTAACGACGGCGGAACACTCGAACCTCGCGCCCAACCTCGTGTATGCTGCCACCGGCAGTGATGTGACGGACGTGATGGTGAACGGCCGCTGGCGTGTCCGGCGCCGTCGCCTGCTGATGACCGATGCGCGAGCACTCTGGCGGCAGTTGCACGCAGCAGCCCGCCAGCTCCACGCGCGCCTGAGCCTGACGACATGAACCCACGAGCACGACGCAACACCCGGGAAGAAACCCTGCCCATTGTCCCCCTGCGCAGCACGGCGGTCTACCCGATGGGCGTCATCGGCGTGCAGATCGGCATCCCGAGCACCCTGGAGCTGCTGGCGGCGCACCCCCAGCCCGGCCTGACGGTGGCCGTCGCCGTGGCGACCGGCGGGCCCGATGACCCCGTGGACCCGCGGGGCCTGGAGAAGGTGGCGGTCCGGGCGCGCGTCTCTGATCGCCTCAACATGCCCGGCGGCACGGTGCAGCTCACGCTGCAGGGCATCGAGCGAGTGCGGCTGTCCGACGTGCAGGAACAGGATGGCTACTTCAGTGGACGGGTGGAGCCAGCGCCGGAGGAGCCCGCGGACGAGAAGGACGCCCAGGAGCTCATTGCCCGGATCCTGAACGCCCTGGAGATCCTGTCGGTGGAGGTGGAGCGCGTGCCCCGTGAGATCCCGCGGATCCTGCGCATGAACCTGGCTGATCCCGGACGGTTCGCGGACCTTGTCGCTTCCCTGGCGAACTTCAGTGTCGTGGACAAGGACGCGATCATCCAGCGCGTCGATGTCCGGGACCGCCTGGCCTACGCGCTGCACGAACTGGAGCACCAGCTTGCCCGCGTCCGTCAGATCTCCACGGACGAACATGCCGCTGACGCCCTCAAGCAGGAGGAACCGGAGCCGCCCCCGACCACCGCGGCGGAGCGGGCGGCGGAACTGCGGCAGCGTATCAAGATGCTGCAGTCGCAGCTCGGCGACGTGGACCCGCTGGAGCGCGAGGTTATCGAGACCATGCGGCGCATCGAGGTGGCGGACCTGCCGGCCCGCGTGGCCGCCGCGGCCCGTACCGACGTGGAGCGCCTGCGCACCGTCGGCGGCGTCGGGCCCGAGGCGGGCGAGATCCGCAGCTATGTGGACTGGCTCATCCATATGCCGTGGCGCAAGGCCGCCACCGCCGGGCCGACTGATATTGATCTGGGTGCCGTACGGGAAGCCATGGACGCTGCCCTGCTCGGACTGGACGAGCAGAAGGACCGGCTGCTGGACCACCTGGCCGTGGCCCGTCTGCGGGGCGACTTCCGGGGTCCCATCCCGTGCCTGGTCGGGCCTCCCCACGTAGGCAAGACGGCGCTGGTCACGGCGCTGGCGGAGGGACTCGGCCGGCCATTCGCCCGCATGGAGCTGGGCGGCAGGGGCGAATCGCAGCTGGTGGGCACGCGGCGGACCCGTGCCGGCGCCGAGCCCGGCAAGATCGCCGGCCTGCTCCGGGACACGGGCGTCCGCGACCCGGTGATCATGCTGTCGGAGATGGACGAGATCGGCCTGGGCAAGGTGGAGGGCGATCCCATCGAGGCCATGGAGGAGGTCCTCGACTGGGACAACCGCGTCGGCTTCGTGGACCGCTACATTGACCTGCCGGTGGACATCACCGACGTCATCTTCATTGCCACCGCCCAGGACTTCTTCCGGATCCCCCGTGACCTGCGCGAACTGATGGTGGAGATCCGCATCGCCGGGTACACGCCGGAAGACAAGGTCGAGATTGCCCGGCACCGGCTGCTGCCACGCCTCATCAGTGACCACGGCCTGAAGGAGGGCATCGAGTTCACTGAGGAAGGGCTCTCCTTCCTGGCCTACGGCTACGCCCGCGACGCCGGCGTCGGCATGATGCGCCGGGCGCTGGAGACGCTGCTGCGCACGCGCGCCCGCGCCCACACCTCAGGCGACCGCAAGACCTGGATCATGGACCCGGCGCGCATCGAGGAGATCCTCGGGCTGCCACGCTACACGCCGACCCCCGCAGAGAGCGCGCCGGAGGTCGGCGTCGTCACCGGCCTGGCGTGGACCGCCGCCGGCGGCGAACTCATGTTCATTGAAGCGTTGCGCATGCCCGGGTCCGGCCGCCTCATCATCACCGGCATGCTGGGCGAGGTCATGCGCGAGTCGGTGAACGCAGCCTACTCCTACGTGCGGAGCCGGGGCGAGGCGCTGGGCATCACCGAGGAGGACTTCAGGGAGAGCGACCTGCACGTGCACTTCCCTGTCGGCGCCATCCCGAAGGACGGCCCGTCCGCCGGCATCGCCGTGACGCTGGCCATCGCGTCCACGCTGGCGAACCGGCCGGTCCGGCACGACATCGCCATGACCGGCGAGGTCACATTGCGCGGGAAGGTACTTGAAATAGGTGGCGTGAAGGAAAAGGTGCTGGCTGCCCACCGCGCCGGCATCCGCGACGTAATTCTGCCCCGGGGCAATGAACGGGACCTGCGGGACGTGCCGGCCGACGTGCGGGACGCGACCACGTTCCACTTCGTCGAGCGGATGGACGAGGTCATGCAGCTGGCCCTGCACGGCGGGCAATCGGCGCCGCGCAGGGCGCCCGCACCGGCGGCACGGCAGCGGGACGCCCGTGCGGCCCGCCGCAAGGAGGACTGACGGCGGGCTATGCGGTGCGCCCGCCGATGGCGATGGGATGATCCACTGGATGCGGCACCAGCTCCTCGCCCTCGCTCCGGGCAATGACCGTGGCGGCGGTGAGGTCGCCCGTCACGTTCACGGCCGTCCGGACCATGTCCAGCAACCGGTCCACACCCAGGATCAGCGCAATTCCCGCCTGCGCCTGCGTGCCGAGCCCCACCGACTGCAGCACCAGGATCAGCGTGATGATGCCGGCACTGGGCACACCGGCAGCGCCGATGCTCGCCAGTGTCGCCGTGAGCACGATGGTGAGCTGCTCGCCGATGCCCAGCGGGATGCCGTAGATCTGCGCAATGAACATCACGGCCACGGCCTGGTACAGGGCGGTGCCATCCATGTTCACGGTTGCGCCCAGCGGCAGCACGAAGCTGGATGTCTCCCTGGACACGCCCAGCTTCTCCTGGGCCACTTCCATGGTGACCGGCAGCGTGGCGCTGGAGCTGGACGTGGAGAACGCGACCAGCGGGACCTCAGCGATGCGCTTGACGAAGGTCAGGGGGCTGATCCCGCCGAGAACCTTGACGAGGGTCATGTACGTAATGAGTACATGCAACAGCAGGCCGGTGGCCACGACGACGGTGTAGAGCGCCAGCGACCGCAACAGGTCCAGGCCGAAGCGGGACACAACGGCGCCAACGAGGGCGAACACGGCGTACGGCGCGAGCTTCATGATCCAGTCGATGATGACCATGACCGCGTCGTTCACGCCGTTGAAGAAGAGCAGCACGGACTCGCGCCGGTCCCGGGCGACCAGGCTGATGGCCGCACCGAAGATCACGCTGAAGATGATGAGCGGCAGCAGCTCGCCCTCCGCCGCGGAGCGGAACGGGTTCGTCGGGATCATGTTCAGCAGGGTCTCACCGACGGACGGCCGGTCCGCCGCCAGCTGCAGCCTGCTGGCCGCGTCGCCCTCGAAGTCTGCCGCGATGGCGTCGCGCGTGGCCGGATCGATACCGGCGCCGGGACGCACTATGTTGGAGATGAGCAGGCCGATGGTTACGGCGACGGCGGTGGTGCAGAGATAGAAGGCGATGGTCTTGCCGCCGAGCCGGCCGAGCTTCTTGATGTCACCCAGCGACGCCGTGCCCAGGATCAGGCTGGCGACAATGAGCGGGATGACGATCATCATGATGAGGCGTATGAAGACCGTGCCGATGGGCTCGAGGCGCTGGAGCAGCTCCTGCATCCACACGATGTCGGCGAAATTGGCCACGCCGCCGGTGACTATGCCGGCGATCAGGCCGATGAGGATCTTCGTGTAGAGCTGCACGCATTGCCTCCAGCGTCAGGTGCAAGGTCATGGCGAACTTAGGACCCGATCGGGCCAGCCGCAACCAAGAAGGCGGGTATCTCGTTGAGCGATGAGCTGATACGTGTACTCCTCACCGTCGGCTTCGGTGCCCTTGCCGGCGGCACGACCAACGCCATTGCCGTGTGGATGCTGTTCCATCCGTATGAGCCGCCGCACGTCCTCGGCCGGCGGCTGAACCGGCTGCAGGGCGCCATCCCCAAGAACAAGCAGCGGCTGGCTGTCGCCATGGGCCGCACCGTGGGCACCAAGCTGCTGACGCCCGAGGACCTGGCCCGCACCCTCTCCGAGCCCGCCTTCCGCACTGCGTTTGACGAGCGGCTCCGCGCCTTCGTCAGCAGTGTCTTCGAGGAGAAGCGCGGCTCCCTGAACGAGCTGCTGCCGGCGCCGGCCATGGCCGAGGTCCGCAGCCTGATGGAGCAGGCCGGTGACACGGGGCTGGTCCGCCTGGATACGTACCTGGCGAGCGATTCGTTCCGTGCTGCCGTCGAGCGATGGATCCAGCTGCTGCGCGACGAGCTGCAGGATCGCCCCGTGTCCGATGTACTCACGGAGGAGCGACAGCAGGCCCTCGCCGGCGCCGCCGACCGCTGGCTCAGCGAAGTCGTCGAGGGCAGTGCCTTCGCGGACGCTGTAAGCGAGTACGTTGACGGTGGCACCATTCGCCTGCTGCAGCCGGACCGTACGTTCGAGGACCTGCTGCCGCAGGGCCTCGTCGCCGCCCTCGAGCGCGCCATCGCCGGTTACCTGCCCATCGCCATCGAGCGGCTGGGCGGCATGCTCGACGATCCGGCGGCCCGGGCCAGGGTCGAGCAGATCCTGCACGAGCTGCTCGACCGGTTCATGCGCGACCTCAAGTTCCACCAGCGTCTCGTCGCGGCCCTGCTCATCACGCCCGACACCGTGGACCGGGTGCTGAAGGCCGTGGAGAAGGAGGGCGCGGCCAAGGTCGCCGAGCTGCTGCAGGACCCGGCGGTGCGCGAGGCCATGGCCCGGGGCGTGAACAACGCCATCGTGGACTTCCTCAAGAAGCCGGTTGTCGCGGTGCTCGGCGAGCCCGGCGACGAGTCGGTGGAGAACGCGAAGGAGACCGTCGTCCGGTGGATCACCGGCATGGCGCGGGACCCGCAGACCCGCAGCTTCGTGGTGGAGAAACTGCACGGCCTGCTGGACAGCGCGCAGGGCCGTACCTGGGGCGAGGTGCTGAGACACCTGCCGCCGGAACGCGTGGCCGAGGCCGTCATCACCGCGGCGCGCAGTGAACGCGCCGGCGAACTCTACCGCGATGGCATGGTGAAGGGCGTGGACTGGCTCATCCATCGCCCCATCGGCCGCCTCGCCGACAAGGTCGGCGACGATGCCGCCGACCGGGCGGAACGCGCCCTGGCGGAGCCCCTCTGGCGCTGGATCCAGGAGCAGGTGCCCACCGTGGTCCAGAAGCTGGACATCGCGCAGCGCGTCGAGGCCAAGATCATGGACTTCCCCACGCCCCAGCTGGAGGCGCTGGTGCGCGGTGTCACCGAGCGGGAACTCCAGCTCATCATCCGGCTGGGCTACGTCCTCGGCGCCATGATCGGCATGGTGTCAGCCACCATCGCCATGCTTTTCTGAGGCAGGGCGACGTCCGGCTACGGCCTGCCGCCGGACGCCTGAGAGTTCCGGATCCGGCCGCGCCGCCTGCCACGACTGGAGCACCGCACGGTCGCCGTCCGCCAGGGGCCGCGAGGCACCACGGTCGTAGTCATAGCAGACCTGCACGGCGGAGCCGCCGGACAGGAGGGCACCCGACGGGTCCCGGATCTCGAAGATCATGCTGAAGCTGCGGTTGCCGACGTCGCTCACGCCCAGCAGCACTTCCACCGTGGACGGGAACAGGATCCGGGCATGGAAGCGGAGCGTGACCTCGGCCATGACGTAGTCGATGGCGTCCAGCGCGGCAGAGCCCTTCAGCTCGCGCCAGAACGCCGCGCGGGCCTCCTCCAGGTAGATCAGCGGCAGTGTGTGATGGGCGTGCCCCATGGGGTCCAGGTCCCGGAACCGGACGGGGACCGGGAACCGGTACCAGCCGTCGTCAGGAACCTGCATGTTCCGGGGGCACGCCGGGCCGGGTCGGACGCACGGCATGCAGTATGGCCCCGGCGGCGAAGCCCAGGACGCCGACGCCGATGAGAATCACGCCGGGCAGGAAGAAGCCCGTCGCCACTACGCCGGCCACGACGAGCATCATGCCGATGCCGGTGACGACGATAGCGGCGTAGATCACGGTGGACGTCATGCTCAGCGTCGGTTGGGCGGCCGGAGCCAGTGGATGTGCCGGCGCTCCAGCCGGCGGGCGCGGCCTTCGTGCACCACGCGGTCCTCCCTGCCCTTCCAACCGGGCGCCCCGAGGCCGACGTAGACCCCAAGGCCGAGTGCCACGAGCATTCCGAGTATGAGCATTACTCCCATCCTTCCTTTCAGCGCCGCAGGCGGTCCGTCGCCGGCAACCGCGCCATATGCCGCATCACGGCTTCGTGCATGTCTGCCCGCGCCGCCAGGATACCGTGCACGTACGGGTCCGGTCCATTGAACAGTGGCTCTGCGCCGCGCAGGTCTGTTACCCTGCCGCCGGCCTCGCGGACCAGCAGCACGCCCGCGCAGATGTCCCACTCGCTTTTCGGGCCGCGGCTGAGAAAGCCGTCGCCCAGGCCTGCCGCGATCCTGGCCAGCTTGTAGGCCGTACTGCCCACCGGCGCAACCTGCCAGCCGGCGCCGAACCCGCTGAACTCACCGGCATCGATCTCCGTTCGTGACGCCAGGAGTCTCACTGTGGAGCCCCCGGCCTCCCGTGCCGCCGTTGCAGGCAACTCGAGCACCAGACTGTCATCGCCCTGGTGCAGCCGGGCACCGCCGTCGCGCAGCGCGCTGAACAACTCACCCGTGGCCGGGTTGTACACGACACCGACTGCGACCATCCCGTCCACGGCGAGGCCGATGGATATTGTGAACTCCGGCCGGCCCGCAATGAACGAGCGGGTCCCGTCGATGGGGTCCACAATCCATACCCGCGGCCGGGCGAGTCGGTCCGCCGTGTCCACTGACTCCTCGGACAGCCAGCCATAATCAGGGCGGTCACCGATCAGCCGCTGCCGCAGCGTGCGGTCCGCCGCCAGGTCGGCTTCCGTCAGCGGCTGGCCGGGCTCCTTGTAGCGGACGTCCAGCGGCTGGCGGAACCACTGCATGACGACGTCCCCGGCGTCCCGCGCTGCGGCCACCGCGAGCTCGAGGTCGGCGGAGAGGTCATGCGGGGCACCTGGGTCGGTCACGGCTCGAGCACCTCGATGCGGCGGGCGGCCACACGCAGCGGGACGAAGATGGCAGCCACGGAGATGAGCAGTGCGGCGCCGAGCCCCAGCCCCAGCCAGGCGAGCTGGTCAGCGGTGATGGCGTCGGTGCCGCGGCTGCGGAGGATGGCATAGACCGGCCACGCCTGCAGGGCGATGATGACGCCCAGGTAGGCCACAGCCGTCATCATGAAGACGAGCCCGCCGAAGCTCGTGGGAATTTCCGCCGGGTTCTCCGCATCAAAGCGGGGGAACAGCGCGCCAAAGCCCAGCGCCATGGCGCCAATGGCGAAGGTCATGACCGTGATGGTCACGATGGACAGCGCCATCATGAAGCCGCTCACCCGCAGGATCATGTTCGTCGCCACGGTGAGCGTGAGGGCCAGTACCAGCAGCGGCGTGATCCCCACCCAGTACTTGCTCCAGAGCAGGGCCCGCAGGTCCAGCGGCGAGGAGCGCAGCAGCCACAGGGTCCGGCCCTCCAGGCTGATGGCCGGGAACAGGAACCGGGCGGCGATGGCGGCAAGGACGAACCCCGCCAGGCCCAGGTTCAGGAAGGACACCACATTGACCAGGAAGAACCCGACTTCCTCTCCGCTGAACAGAGGCAGCACCTTGATGTTGTAGACGTAGACCGCCACCAGCACGGCCAGCAGGATGAGCTGCGACCATTGCGTCGTGTCCCGGAAGAAGCTGCGGATGTCCTTTGCCACCAGCGCCCGTGGCGTGACGGGCAGTGCCGTGAGGCTGCGCTCCAGCCGGCGCCGCTGCCGGGCGCCCGCGCCGTCCTGCCGTTCCGCGCCCTCCTGCGACTTGCTCAGGCCCTCGCGGTAGAGGCGGCCGTGCAGCCACGCGCCCATGACGAAGAACGCAGCGGCCGTGGTGACCAGCAACAGCAGCGGAAACAGGTCGAAGCCGCCGGCGCTGCTCAGCGGAGCGAGGATCGCCTGCGCCGCCCATTCACTGGGCAGCCACGGCGACTGTGGCGTCTGCAACGTTGCGATGAAGTCCACCAGGTTCCGGAACCCCTCCGGCCGCGCCAGCTGCTCCGGCCGCATGAGGCGGAACAGTGCCACGAGCCCGGCGGCCCCGAACAGCGCGATGAGCGCCAGCAGGTCCCGGGCGCGGCGGGCGGGGAACACGTTGACGAGCACGAGGGTCAGGGCTGTCCCGACCACTGCAGGCAGCATCAGGAACGCCGACAGTGCCACCGTCGTCACCGCCAGGAACAGCAGGCTGAAGCCGTAGGACACCGCGAACGCCAGCAGGATCGGGATCAGGATGAGCACCACCATCCACGACGAGTTGATGATGGTCTCGACAAAGCGGGCGGTATAGATGCGCAGCTCATCCACGGGCGCGGCGGCCAGCAGTTCCAGGTCGCGGGCCAGGAAGAAGGATGACAGCGCAGTGATGATGTTGGACAGCAGCAGGATGGACAGGAAGGCCAGCAGCAGCAGGCCCAGCATCTTCGCCGCCAGCAGGTCGCCCACCCCCGGTGTCGCCCGGAAGTGGCCGAGCACACGGTATATGATGGCGAAGACAATGCTGAAGAAGACCAGTGCCACAGTGCCCATGACGAGGACACGGATGACGGTGCCCTCCGCGCCGAAGCGCCGCCGGGCGCTGCGCCATTTCGGCCCCAGCAGCCGTGACACGGACGGCTGCCGGACGGTCATTGGCTCGGGGCCGGCGGGCATGCCGCTCAGCCCCCGCCGGTGGGGCGGAGCGAGGCCATGACCTCGTCCACGGCCTCACTGCCGGTCAGCTTCAGGAAGATCTCCTCGAGGTCCGCGGAACCCGCCGCCGCCTGGGCCCGCAGCTCAGGCATGCTGCCCATGGCCTGGACCCGGCCGGCGTGCATGATGGCAATGCGGTCGCACAGCGCCTCGGCGACTTCCAGCGTGTGCGTCGTGAGGAAGACGGTGCCGCCGCCGTCGGTGAACGCCCGCAGCAGGTCCTTGATCAGGCGCGCCGCGCGAGGGTCCAGGCCGACCATGGGCTCGTCCACGATGATGACGTCGGGCGAATGCACGAGGGCGGAACTGATGAGCAGCTTCTGCCGCATGCCGTGGCTGTAGCTCTCCACCAGCGTGTCCTGCCACGCCGTCAGGTCGAACAGCTCCAGCAGTTCGCTGGCCCGTCGGTCCGCTGCCGCGTCGTCATGCCCCCACAGCCCGCTGACGAAGCGCAGGAACTCCCCGCCCGTGAGCTTGTCATAGAGCACCGGCC
Source organism: Longimicrobiales bacterium (assembly GCA_035461245.1). GTDB lineage: Bacteria > Gemmatimonadota > Gemmatimonadetes > Longimicrobiales > RSA9 > SH-MAG3. The sequence goes on from DATHVP010000115.1 coordinate 57,136, forward strand.
GGTCGGGGATGTAACCGATGTGGCGCTTGGCCGCGACCGGGTCCCGCAGCAGGTCACGGCCCGCGATGCGGATCCGGCCGGCCGTCGGTCGCAGGATGCCGGTGACCATGCGGATCGTCGTCGTCTTGCCGGCCCCGTTGGGACCGAGGAAGCCGAACAGTTCGCCGGGCCGGACTTCCAGGTCCAGGGGGTGCACGGCGGTGAACCGGCCGTACTTCTTGGTCACGCCTTCCAGCTGGATCACAGGACCTCGAGTTGCAGCCTGCCGATGAGTCGGACCAGCTCCACCTGCCGGGCCAGGCCGCCCGTCAGGAAACGCAGGTGGGATGCGTCCGCAGGGTACTGGCCCAGTGTCGGGTCCACCGCCACCCATTCGCCCAGCCAGACCTCCGGCCAGGCGTGGTAGTAGAAGCTGCCCCGGATGTGCACGAGGCCCACGGCCGTCCGTGCCGGCAGCCCCACGGCCCGGGCCAGTGCGAGATACAGCACCGTGTGCTCGTTGCAGTCGCCCTGCCCGGCCTCCAGGACCTGCACCGCACTGGGCACGCTGAGGGTGATCTCCTTGGCCAGCTCACGGTAGACCCAGGCGTTCAGCAGGCGCGCGACCACGACGGGGTCCGTTTCATCGCCCACGATCCGGCGCGCCGTGTCGATGATGCGCGGATCGGTGGACTGGACGAGGGCCGTGGCCTCGAGTTCCTCCCCGGGCGCGCCGCCACCGCGGTAGGGCAGGGTGTAGCCGGCATCCGCGGGGCTGCGCTGGCGCATGACGGTGAGCACGTCGCCGCGCAGCGCCTGCCGGTCGCCGGCCAGGTCGAAGCCGTCCAGTTCGACGCCCCTGAGCCGGACCGCCAGCGAGTCGCGCAGCAGCACATCGCCCAGGTCCACGTTGCTGGCGATGGCCGTGCCCTCGATGAGCGCGCCGTACCCTGCGGCCAGGTCCCGCCGGTCCCGTCCAGTCCGCCACTCCTGCTGGGCCAGGTCGTAGTACAGCCGCTCGATGGTGAAGCCCAGCGGACTCTCGGCACGGACGATCTGGCCGTCGTCGTCCACCCAGCTGCTGACGCTCACGCCGCCGAACTTCTGGTCCACCCGCCACACCGGCACCGTGTCCAGCACGGTGGCCACCCACCGCCCGTCCACCAGCGCCGCGCTGTCGGGCACAACCAGCGTCTCCCGCGCGACGACGTGGACGGACACCTCCCTCTCCGCCATGGAGGACGGGTCGAACACGCGCGTTGTGAACTCGTTACCCACGCGCAATGCACCCGACGCGGCCATGCGCAGCGGCAGCACCGCATCCAGCAGCAGCCCCTGATCCGTCCGCAGGAACGAGGGCTGCGCCCCGCCGCCTGCATCCATGACGACGCTGACTGCCGTGTCACCGTACGCCACGCCTTCCACCGCGAAGCGGCCGATCTCCGAGTCCAGCGCGAAGCGGAATGTACGCAGCTCCAGCACGGCGCCCAGCTCGATGTCCGTGCGGGCGTACGAGCGGTGCAGGCGGCCCATGGCCGGCACGTCCAGGGTAATCTCGTCGCGGAACCGGAACCCGTCAGGCAGTGTGTCCAGCGCGGACTGGGCGACGCCGATGGTCGCGCCATCCAGACGGATGACGAACCAGTGGGCACCGGGCGCCAGCGACCGTGCGCCCATGGCCAGGCGGGTGGCTTCCGGCACGAAGTACTCCCGCTTCACGTGCCAGCCGACCACGGCGAGCCATACGCCGAGCACCGCCAGGCCGAGGCCGCGCCTCGTCACGGGCTGCGCTCCGCATGACGGCGGAACACGTCCAGCTCGTAGTCGGATTCGACGTGGATGTCCACGGCGTCGAGCGCGCCCTCATCCACGGCTCGCTGCAGGACGGGCACCATGACTGCAGCCGCGTCATCGGGGTCCAGGTTGCCGGCGCCCGTGCCCAGGGGCGGCAGGGCCACGCCGCGGATGCCCCACTCGGCCAGCCGGCGCACGCCGTTCTGCAAGCCGCGCTGAACGCCCGGCGCCGAGACCTGCTCGTCCACGGAACGGACCACCACATGGACCATGAAGCGGGCGGCCAGGTCGCCGGCCCCGGTTATGATGGCCGAGCCTACGGGCAGCTCGCCCATGGCCTGACACTGGGATTCGACCGTGGGACCGGCGGCAAGCTCCAGACGGCGCATGGCAGGCGTGACGGCCGTCCACTCGGCGGAGACCGGCCGCAGCACTGCTTCCTGACCGGCGGCGGCCAGCTCCTCGCGGAGGATGCGGATCACGCGCCGCCGACCTCCCGCGCCTTGCGGTACATGGCGGCGGCCTCGGCTGACCGCCCCTTCTTGTCATACAGGATGCCCATCAGGTAGAACGAGCGCGGCTGGTCCGGCTGCAGCTGCGCCGCTCGCGCCAGCAGCTCCAGCGCCTCGTCCACCCGGCTGAGCTGGTTCAGGGCGTCGGCGCGGTAGTAGAACGCCGTGCCCGACTCGGCATCCAGTTCCGTGGCACGCCGCAGCTCCTGATCCGCCTGCACGTACAGGCCGCGCCGCAGGCTGATGACGCCCAGCCCCAGGTGCACGTCCGCATTGTCCGGCTGGAACTTCAGCACCCGCCTGAGTTCCCGCTCCGCGGCATCGAACCGGCGCAGCGCCGTCAGCGCGGTAGCCAGCTCAACGACCAGTCCCACATCCTCGGGCTGGTAGGCACGGGCCGATTCAAGTTGTTCCACCGCCAGCGCCGTCTCGCCCTGCGCCTCGAGTTCACGGGCCAGGCGCCGCTTGGCCGGCACGTCCGTAGGGTCTCGCAGCACGAGGTTGCGCCAGTGCTCGACGACCTCCGCCGGGCTCGCCCCATCGGGCGGCTCCGGCAGCTCCACCGGCGTTTCCATGGCCTCCTCCGGTTCCGGATCTGCAATTTCCGATGCCGACACTGAAGTGACGGCTGCGGTCTGATCGGCTGTCTGCCGGGACCGGGTCAGTTTCCTGCGCATATTCACCACTCTGCTCGTTACCTGCCTGATGGCGCCGGACCGCTGTCCAGCACCCATTGTGCGTATGCCGGCAGCACGTCCGACACCGGCAACACGACTATCTCCGGCACGTCATACGGGTGCAGCACGCGCACCCGGTCCATGAGCCGGTCCGTCACCGCCGGCGCCGTCTTCAGCACGATGAGCACCTCATCGTCCTGCTGTACGGCGTCCTGCCAGCGGTAGATGGAGACGACGCCCGGCACGATGTTGCCACACGCCGCCAGCCGCTCCTCCACCACCGTCGTGACCAGCGCGGCGGCCACTTCAGCCGATGGCGCCGTCACCAGCACTACGCTGATCGGCCCCTGCTCCCTCATGCCTCGGGCGGGGGCCCGCCCTCCGCGTACAGGGCCTCGATTTCGGCGCGGAACACGTCCTCCACGATGCGGCGGCGGATGCTCAGCTTCGGCGTGATCTCGCCCTTGTCCAGGCTGAAGTCGCGGGACAACGGCAGCACCTTCTTCGGCAACTCGTAGCGGGCGAAGCCGGCGAGTCGCTGGGCTACTTCCCGCTCCAGCTTGTCCCTCACCTCGGGCATGCGCGCGAGTTCTTCACGGCTGCCGTAGCGCAGTTGCTTGTGCTGCGCCCATGCCTCCAGCGTATCGAAATTGGGTACGACCATCAGGATCGGGTACGGCCGCTTGTCCGCGATGAGCACGGCCTCCGCAACGAAGCGACTGAGCTTGGCCGCGTTCTGGATGGGCTGCGGCGCGATGTTCTTGCCCCCCGCCGTCACCAGGATGTCCTTCTTCCGGTCCGTGATGCGCAGGAAGCCGTCCTCATCGATGGCGCCGATGTCGCCCGTGTGGAACCAGCCGTCAGCGTCAATCATTTCCCGGGTGGCGGCTTCGTTGCGGAAATAACCCTTCATGATCTGCGGGCCGCGGATCAGGATCTCACCGTCATCGGCGATCTTCTGTTCGGTACCCGGTATGACCCGACCCACCGTGCCGAAGCGTAGGGCCTCCGGCGTATTCACGTTCGTCACTGGCGACGTCTCCGTCAGGCCGTATCCTTCGAGGATCGTAACGCCCGCGCCGTAGAAGAACAGGGCAATCTGCTTAGGCAGCGGCGCGCCGCCGGACACGAAGAAACGGATCCGGCCGCCCAGCACGCCGCGCACCTTCCTGAACACCAGGCGGTCGGCAATGGCGTGCTTCAGCTTCAGCCCGGCACCGGGCTCCCGGCCGGCAAGCCTGGCCTCCGCGTAATCGAGTGCCTGCTGGCGGGCCCACAGCACGAGCGCCCGCTTCGGGCCCTCCGCCGAGAGGATCTTGGCATAGACCTTCTCGTAGACGCGGGGCACCGCCACCGCGATGGTCGGCTTCACCTCGCCCAGCGCCTGGACGACCTGGTCGATGACCGAGACGTAGGCGATGGTGGTGCCGTTGCGGAAGATCAGGTAGTCCACCATCCGCTGGAATATGTGGGACAGCGGCAGGAAGCTCAGCGCAACGTCCGTCTCGTCCGTCTGCAGCACGAACTGCGTGCACGCCACGACGTTCGAGTGGATGTTGTTGTGCGTCAGCATGACGCCCTTCGGCTCCCCCGTGGTGCCCGACGTGTAGATGAGCGTGGCGACATCGGACGGCTGCGCCTTCAGCGCTTCCGCACGGAACTCGGCCTCGTCCCAGCCCTGCGCCTCGCCCTCCCTGAGGAACGCCGACAGCGTCATGATGGCGGGGTCTTCGGTGTCGATCTCGTCGAACACGACGATGCGTTCCAGCCCCGGCAGTTCCCGCCGGGCCTCCAGCGCCTTGTCCAGCTGCTCCTGCGTCGAGACAAACAGGACGCGGGCGCCGGCGTGCTTCAGCACGAACGCCATCTGCGACGGCGGCAGCGTCGGGTACACGGGCACGTTCTGCATGCCGGTGCACAGCATGGCGTAGTCCGCCCACGCCCACTCCGGCCGGTTCTCCGAGAGCAGGCCCACGCGGTCGCCGCGCTGCAGGCCCATGCCGCGGAGCGCGGCGCTGATGAGGCGGACGTTGCGCAGGATGTCGGCATGGCTGATGGGCTGCCAGCCGCCCTCCGTGCGCCGCAGCTGGGCGCGAGGTGACCCCTTGGCCACCGCCGCGAGGAACAGCTCGACGAGCGTTCCCTCCGGCAGGTCGGCACGGTTGGAGACGTAGGTCTGTGCCGTCTCGGGACCGGCGCCGGCGTCCACTGTGTCCGCCTGGTGTGTGGCCATGGGCGACCTCCCTCTAGCGTAGCTCGACGTCAATGTCGATGGCGATGTCGTCGCGGAGCGAGTGCAGCACGCTGCAGTACGTGTCCCGGGACATGTCCACGGCACGGCGCACCTTCGCCTCGTCTGTCACATCCACGCCGTCCACCAGGAACTTCATGCGCACCGCCGTCAGGCGCCGCGGCGGATCCGGCCGGCGGTCCGCCTCGAGCTGGACCTCCACGCCCGTGATGGGCAGCCGCATCTTGGTACCGATGTCAACCACGTCCGCGGCCATGCAGCCGCCGATGCCCAGGACCATGGCCACCACTGGCGACGGCCCCGTCGCGTTGTCGCCATCAACCTCCATTTCCGGGCCCGCCTTGCGCCCGCCCCGGAACCGCAGGCCCTCGCCCGTCCACTTCATTGTCACTGCCACATCCGCCATGCGCTTCAGCTCTCCTGTTCCGGGGCGATGCCTTCCGCTCCGCGCAGCTCCTGAAGCGTCTCGCGGGCATGCTCCACGTGGCGCTGCGCCTCCGGGCTGTCCGGCGGCGTGGACAGGAACGTCTCCAGATGACGCTCCGCCTCCGCCTGCTGGCCCTGGCGCAACAGCAGGAACGCCAGCCCGTAGTGCGCGCTTGCCGTCTGCGGATGACTGGACAGGACCGTGCGGTACGTCCTGATCGCTTCATCGGTCATGCCGATGCGCGTGTACGTGATGGCAATCTGTTGCAGGACAGCCTCGTCCTCGGGCGTCTCCCGCTGTGCCAGCCGGAACGACGTCAGTGCCTCGTGGTACTTGCCGGCCCTGAGCAGTTCGACGCCCTCATTGTAGTAGTCGACGCCATCTTCGTCCGACCCGAACAGTCTTTTCCAGATGCCCATCGGCAAGTCGGTGCGCGGGGATCATTTGCAGGCACGGCACGGCCGGGCCAGCGCGGACGGTATGAGGCTGCAAGATAGGCAGATACACAGGGGCGGGCAATCGCGCCACGCCGCTGCCGACGGTGCGCGCCAGCTCTGCGCGCGCACCCCGGGCCGGCTGCCCGCGGGCGTCAGTGCGTCAGGCCGGTGCGCCCGTCCGCGCGGCAACCAGCGTGCTGCCCTCGTGGGCCACGACCTGGAGGCCCGACGGGACGAGCCGCGCCTCCGCGTCGGCCGGGGCGGGGTCCAGGACCAGGCGCCGGGCTGGCGCCACCATGCGGGCCGCTTCCTCCAGCCAGGCATCCGCGCAGCTCCCCGTCACGGCGATGCCCAGCAGCCGCCCACTGGCGAACGGCAGCCGGCCAGAGACCTCCACCCGGCTCACGCCACCGTCGCCACTCGCGTACTCCGCCGGTAGCGGCGGCCATGCAGCCAGGTCACTGCCTGCGGCCACCACCTGCACGCCGGGAATCATGTCGGCCACTGCAGTAGCGTGCGCGGCCGCATCGCCCAGCAACACCATGTGGCCGGGTCCTTCCGTCACACCCATGAGGCCGGCTAGACGCATGGCCGTGTCCGGATCCTCGGGCGAACGGGCCGCCGTGGACCCGGAGCCGGTGTTCGCCCCTGCACCTGTGTCGGTGCCGGGCGTGCCTGGCCCGTCGGCGACTGGCTTGCCTGCCGTGCCGCCGAAGCGGGCGATGCCCTCGTGCACCGGGTACTGTTCCCTGCAGTTGGCACAACCCAGGCGTCCCTCCAGCACCCGGCGGTCAACCACCTGGTCGGCGAGGAGGATGAGTCCGAAGGCAGGCCCGCACCGGGGACAGGTCAGTATGTCCGTCAGCAGGATGTGCACGACGCTACGGCCTGAACTCGACCATGCTGACCTGGCCTGGCGCGACCCGTACCCGGCGCCACGTCCGGACCCCATCAATGACCACGCCCAGCGTGTAATCGCCGGCCGGCACATCGCCGACGGCGAAGTGCTCATCGAAGCCGGGGGAGTTGGACACACCCGCTTCGTACGTGCGCACGTAGGAGAACGGAGCCTCCGTTGGATACGTGACAACGAGCCCGCGCACTACTGCGCCTGGCACCGGCTGGCCCGCGCTGTTGAAGACCCGCCCGGCGACGACACCGGTGCCTTCCCGCGGTGTCACCCAGAGCTGTGGATTCACCGCGCTGGTGGAGAGCGACGTCGTCGCCGCGAACGTCGCCGTGTCTGCCGGCAGCACTGCGTGCACCCCGAACGCCACGCCCGTAGGGCCGGCCCCGCGGCCGACCCGTGCCAGCTCATCGCCGGCGGCCACCCGCTGTCCGACGCTGACCGTGGTCGCGCCCCCTGCGACATAGGACGTGTGGACCACGTGGCCTTCCACCAGACCGTCATGACGGAGCAGCACGCCGCCAGCGCCAGCGCGGATCACGGTGCCCGTCGCCGCCGCCCTTACCGGCGTGCCCGGCGGGTTGTGGTAGCGGACCGCATGCACCACATCGGCATCGGGCCGTATCGTGGGCGGCGCGCCGAACAGCACAGTGCCATCGGCGAACGGGTTTCCCTCGTCGTCGCGCACCGGCCGCGCCAGCCCGAGGGACCGGCCTGCGGTCGGCTGCACCCGGTCCGGTGCGTCGAGGAACATGGGAACGGGCGCCTCCCCGGCCAGTACCCGGCTCAGGCCGGCTGCGGAGCCGCCCACGGGGATGAAGGGTGGACCCCACCACGCCCCAGTCCAGATGTCGCCCGCCGGACGATAGCGGTCGGCGGCGCTCAGGAAGTACAGGCGGAAGTCGCCGGCCGCCGTCTCGCCCAGCATGCCGTACGAAGTGGCCACCAGCACCGGCATGAGGCTGGTGAGCTCGCCGGGCAGGGTGGCGTCAATGACGCCGGGTCGCGTAATGAGCGCCCTCGGTCCACCGGGCAGGGTGGCAAACCCCGGCACCCTCAGCGGGATCTCGTGGAATCCTTCCACCCTGGGCGAATCGGCGTAAATCGTGGTCTCCGTCAGCGCCCATACGCCGGAATGCCGGCCCACCCGGACGGATCGGACCCGCTTGCCTGCCAGGCCGCTCTCTGTCTCATGCGACCAGGTCCGGCCCCGGTCCGCCGAGCGGCTGAGACCCTGCAGGTGACCGATGTAGATGGTGCCGTCGGACATCACCTCCAGCGACAGAAGGTGGCTGGTCGGGAGGGTCTCCCATCGCTCGTCACAGCCATCCGCAACGGACGAATCCGTCGGGCCTGACGGGCCCTGGACGCAGCGCCACGTCAGCCCGCCATCACCGGTATAGCGCAGACCGTCCGTGGTGGCCACGAACACCGTGTCCCGGACGACGACGATGCCCCTGGGCACGACATGGTTCCACGCTGCGTCCGGCGACCGGGGCCACGCGCGCCACGTTGCGCCGCCATCCGCCGACCGGGCAAAGCCCGCCCCCGCCGTGCCATACCAGACCACTGCCGTGTCCCGCTCGAAAGCGATGCTGTTTACGGGGCCCGTGGCCTCGTCCGCCACTGGCACCCGGCGCCACTGCCCGCCACGGGGTGGCACGGTATACAGTGAGCCGTCCCAGGTGCCCACCCACGCCGCGCGGCGCGGTGTCTCCACGAACGCCAGGACGTGCACGCCCCAGCCATCATCGTCCGGCAGCGCCGGCGGTGGCGTTACCGGCTGCGGCATACCCGGCCGTGTGTCCGGGGGCGCAGTGCCGCAGCCGGCGGCCAGCACCAGCGCCGTGAGCGCCAGGGCGCCCGGGATTCTTGCGTGGCGCCGCATCAGATGAAAAGCGTGCGCTCCGAATACATTGCCCATTGCGTCGGCGTCTCCCAGACCTTCGCGTAAATGATGGCCTCCCCCATTTTCCCGGGCAGGCGCCGCTTCATTTCTTCGTAGAAATGTTTTGCCTGATTCTCAGCCGACGGCTCGATCTCGTCGAAGGGCGGCAGCTCGTTCAGGTTCTCGTGGTCCAGGTGGTCCGCCAGGGCGCGCAGTTCGCGCTTGATGTCGACGAAGTCAAAGGCGATGCCCGCCCGGTCCAGTTCCTCGGTGGCCAGCGCCAGCTCCACCACGTAGCGATGGCCGTGCATCCGCTCGCACTTGCCCTTGTAGTTCCGCAGGTAGTGCGCACTGTCGTAGTGCGCCTGCACAGTCACGACAAACATGGTCTAAGCCCGTTCCAGAATCAGGTTTGGCACGACAACGTCCCGCGGTCTCGTTACCGCGAAGACGACGGCGTCGGCGACTGCCTCCGGCCCCAGCATCGCCGCCGCTTCCGGCAGCCCCGGGTTGCGATCCCGGTCTATCGTCTCCCACAGGGGGGTGTCCGTGGCCGACGGCTCGACGAAGGTCGCTCGCACACCCGTGCCTCGCAACTCCGCCGCCAGCACCGCGTGCATGCCCCGCACGCCGAACTTTGACGCGCTGTACGCGCCGTTCGACGGGAACGCCTGGCGACCGGCGATGGACCCGATGGTCACCACGTCACCACGGCCGCGCCCCAGCATTCCCGGCACGAACGCCCGCACCAGCAGAAACGACGCGCGCAGGTTCACCGCCAGCATGGCGTCAAACGCAGACACTTCCGTCTCCCACAGGGGCGCCAGGTCAAAGGCACCCGCGGCGTGGACGACGATGTCCGCGGGGCCCCCGGCAGCATCCACCACCCGCGCCACGCCCTCTTCTGTGGCCACGTCCGCCGGACACACCTTCAGGACACCGCCCGCGCCGGCCAGGTCCGTCGCGACGGCATGGAGCCCCTCCGGCGAGCGCGCCACGAGCAGGACGTCGGCATCAGCGCGGGCGAGGGCTGCCGCTACTGCCCGACCGATGCCGCTGCTGGCACCGGTGACCACGGCCTGGCGGCCGCCCAGCTCAGCCGACAATGCCATTCATCGAACACAGCCGGAGGAATTCCTCCCGCGTCTTCAGGTCCTCCAGGAACACGCCCTTCATGGCACTGCTCAACGTCTTCGAATTCTGCTTCTGCACGCCCCTCATCATCATGCACAGGTGGTACGCCTCTATTATGACGCCTACACCCTGCGGCTTCAGCACACGCTGCAGCGCCGTGGCGATCTGCTCCGTCATCCGCTCCTGCACCTGCAGCCGCCGGGCGAACACGTCCACGATGCGCGGGATCTTCGACAGCCCGACAATCCGCCCGTCCGGGATGTACGCCACGTGCACCTTGCCGAAGAACGGCAGCATGTGGTGCTCGCACAGGGAGTACATCTCGATGTCCTTGACGATGACCATGTTGTTGTGGTCCTCTTCGAACAGGGCATCGCCCACGGCTTCTTCCGCCGTCATCCCGTAGCCACGCGTCAGCCACGTCAGGCTCGACTCCACCCGCTCCGGCGTTCGTCGCAACCCGTCCCGTGCTGGATCCTCACCCAGCCGCTCCAGCATCTCCGCCACCAGCTCCCGCAGCGGCACGCCGCTCAGGTCCGGCCCGTTCCTGTCAGTCATGTCCATGTCCACCCCGCCCCTCAGTCTCCCGTGTACTCCACATAGTTGCGCGGGGTCTCCCACAGGACCAGCCGCACCAGCCTGACGCCCGTCGGCAATTCGTCCTTCAACCGGTCCCAGATGGCGACAACCAGGTTCTCCGTGGTCGGGTTCCGGCCCTCCAGCCACGGCACGTCCAGGTTCAGGTTGCGGTGGTCCAGGTCCGCCAGCACCGTCTCCTCCACCAGCTCCCGGAGCGATTTCAGGTCGTGGACGAAGCCCGTCTCCGGATCGATGGGGCCGCTGACCGTCACGTCCATCTCGTAATTATGGCCATGCCAGTTCGGGTTCGCACAATCGCCGAAGACCCGCAGGTTCTCCGCATCGCTCCAGTCGGCCCGGCCCAGACGATGAGCCGCACTGAAGTGGACGCGCCGCGTCACTCTCACTTCCGCCATGCCGTTCTCCATGATCGCCAGCTGCCCAATCTACGCTGCAGGAAGGTACGAAGGCCGGGAAGCGGGCGCACGGCGAGTCCCGGGGCGGCTCTCACGTCCCTGGAATGGAAGAAATGTTGGTGAATCCCGCAAATACTTCCTGATCCGGCGGCTCCCCGGAATTCAGCCCGACGCCGGAAATCGTTGCGGTAAAACCACTTCGGCGAAACGGACCGTTCTGGCAACGATCCTGCCCTATTAGTGCGGCACAACATGGTCGTTCGCGGCGAGCGGGAACTCCGGGGAGAGCGCCGTGGACAAGGCGGGCGGTCGTTGCTCAGGCAGCGGCCGCCTCGTCTTTTCCCCCCCGGCCGCGCCAGACCCCCATGCCGGCTGCCCGTCTCCATACGGGGTTGCCAGCCTCACGGGGTTGCCGGCCTCGCCACGAGTTCAGACGCAGGCCGTCCACGTGCCCCCGAAAAAACCGACCCCCCGAAAAAAACCGACCCCCCGGATGATTGCTCACCGGAGGGCCGGTCTGGCTGACGTACCGAAGGTGTTTTTGGAGCCCAGTCGATATCGACTGGCGACCTCCCCTCACGTTCCGCCGTCCTCCGCGGAGGCATGGCGTCCAGCTCAGGAGTCGGCCCCAAAGAGTAGTGCTGTAGGCCCAAAAATGAGGCCTTCAGTACGCCACTTTCCGACTGACCCAATCTAGCCGAATCCACCCTGTCGGTCAATCCGTTCTCCCTCGTGAACCATCCCCCTGAACGTCCCATCCCCGCCAGCCCGCCAGGCAGTCTGTTGCTACATCCTGTAGCTGCGCAGCCGCTCCAGGTTGCGTCTGTCGGCTGCGACGTGGTCCTCACCCTTGGGCGTTTCGAGTACCTTCGGCACCGAGGTGAGCCGATCATCGAGCAGGAGCCGGCGGAACGGTTCATCGCCGAGGGCACCCTCCCCGATATCGACATGCCGATCCCTGCGACTGCCGAGGGCGCCCAGCGAGTCATTGAGGTGGAACATGCGGATGCGCTCGAGGCCGAGGACATCGTCGAATCGTGTCATGACATCGTCGTACCCGGTACGCAGATCGTAGCCGGCGGCCCAGACGTGACACGTATCGAAGCAGATGCCGACGCGATGCTGCAGCCGGCCGTCGATGCGACCGACGATATCCGCGAGCTGTTCGAACGTTGCGCCCAGCACGCGTCCGGCGCCGGCGGTCGTCTCGAAGAGGACGGCCACATCGGGCACCGCGTCCAGTGCCGCCTCCACGGCCTCGGCATTGCGCGCGATCCCACTTGCGTAATCCCCGTCCGTCGCGTTGCCGGGGTGTGTCACGACGAGGGGCACGTCCAGCGTCCGGCACCGCGCCAGTTCACCGCGAAAGCAGTCCAGCGAACGGGCGTGCAGCGTCGGGTCAGGCGAGGCCAGGTTGATGAGGTAGGAGTCGTGCGCCGACGCGGCCTGGATGCCGTGCCGGCGAACGCCTTCGACGTACGCGTCCCGCTGCTCGTCGGCGATGGTCGGCTCCGCCCACCGGCTGGGCTGCTTCGTGAAGAGCTGGAGTACGACCGATCCGATGGCGGCCGCCCGGTCGGGCGCGTTGCCCACGCCGCCGGCGACGGAGACGTGGGCACCGAGTTCGTCCTTCACGCGGCCTTCCTGCCACGGTCTCGGCCACGAGCGCGGGCAAGCAGCCAGACCACGACCGAGGTGCCCACGATGGCCATGAGGCCGGAGAAGATCTGGGACTGGGTCAGCCCCAGCCACACGCGTTCCTCCTCGCGGATGAACATGAGCCAGAAGCGCACGAATCCGTACAGGCCCACGAAGCTCCAGAAGACGACGCCCTCCGGCGGTCGCCACCGTCGCAGCATCAGCCACAGGGTGAGAGCCAGCAGCCAGTTCTTTGCAAGCTGGTAGAGCTGAGTGGGATGGCGACAGCCTTCCGGCGGACGCGCCAGGAACCGGCTTTGCGAATAGTCAATGCAGAACGGGCCGTCGTAGAGCGTACCGTACATCTCGCCGTTGATCAGGTTCGCGATGCGACCATATCCGAGGGCCAGTGCAATGGGGATCACGGTGCGGTCGGCAATGGCGTGGAAGCTGACCTGGTAGCGCCGGCAGAACAGGAACGTGACGACGGCGACACCGGTGAGTCCGCCATGGAACGAGAGCCCCCCGCGCCACACGGCGACCCACGCCAGCGGATCGAAGCCGTAGTGTCGGAACTCGAACACGAAGACGTGAAAGAAGCGGGCGCCCAGCAGTGCGCCGAGGAACGCCCACTGCACGTAATCGTCCACACGCTCCGGCGTCAGGTTCCGGATCTCTCCGTTACGCGCGGCGCGGATCAGGTACCAGCGCACCAGCAGGAACCCGAGGATATACGCCAGGGCATACCACCGGATGCCGAAGTTGCCCCAGAAGTGGATGATGAACGGGTCGAAGTCGTGGTATATGCGAGGTCCCATCATGTCTCCAAACGAGACGCGGGGGC